>NZ_JALCYY010000077.1:3606-20071 GCF_022690685.1 Anaeromyxobacter terrae
TGCCTCTCACACCGGGGGCTGCGCCCCCGCCCCGCCGCGCGGGGCTCGTCGGGGCCCCACCCCGGCTCGCCGGGTCCCGTGCGCCGCCGCGGGCGGCTTCGCCGCTAACGCGGTGGCGCCCCGGCGGGCTCGCTTCGCTCGTTGACTGTTCACGAATCATGATCGGTCATCTCGCCCGCCCGTCACGGCTCCCGGTGCAGATCCGGCCGCAGCGCCTGCGCGCCGCGAAGATACACGTGGCTGCGCGGCCCGGCGGAGTCCACGTGCAGGAGCACGCGCACCACCCGGGGCATGGAGCCCGGCACCGGGATCTCCTGGGAGCAGATCATGGGGACGCTCGTCCACCCGGCGACCCGCGCCGAGCGGGCGGGGAAGTCGGCGTCGAGATCGTGCGTCACGGTGAAGATGGCCCAGACGATGTCCGCCGGGCCGATCTCGTTCCGTCGCTCGATCTCACGGCACAGCTCGACGACGGCCTCTTCCATGGCCGGCACGCTGTTCGCCGCGACCTGCGTCGCCCCACGGATTCCGCGCATCGGGAGCGGAGGAGTCTACGGAATGGGCACACCCCTGTCCACCGCGCGGGGCGGCGGCCGGCCGAGGGCGGGCGCGCCCGACGCGCGCGAGGCGCGGCGCGGGCGCGCGGCGCCGGACTTCACCGCGGGTCGGTGTGCGGCGACGGGCCGAGCGGGCGGAGGTCGCCCTGGACAGGCAGCCGCCAGACGCGCTTGCAGCGGCGGCACTTGAGCTCGACCGCCCCCTCGACGACGCGGGCGAGCAGGCTGCCACAGCCGCAGCGGACGTCGTCGCAGCCCTCCGGGGGAGCGGGCACGGCCTCTTCCATGTTGCGAGTGATTCTCATTTTCAACCGGAGCGTAACCGCCCGCGGGCGCTCCTGTCAAACGAGCGGGCGCTGTCCGCCGGGCCCCCGGCGTACCTCATCCTCGCGCCGCGATGGCCTCGGCGAGCGCCACGCGCCGGCGCGCCGCGGCGACGTGCAGCGCCTCGACGAGACGCCCGTCCACCACCACCACCCCCTGCCCCGCCGCCTCCGCGGCGGCGTGCGCGGCGATCACGCGGCGCGCCTCCTCGAGCTCGGCGGCGTCCGGCGCGAACGCGCGGTTCGCGGCGGCGATCGTCCTCGGGTGGATGAGGGTCTTCCCGTCGAAGCCGAGGTCGCGCCCCTGCCGGCAGCTCGCCTCGAGCCCCGCGTCGTCGCCGAGGTCGAGGTGGACGCCGTCGAGCGCGGCGAGGCCGGCGGCGCGCGCGGCGAGCACGATGAGCCCGAGGCTCGTCAGCACCTCGAGCCGTCCCGGCGTGTGGCGCGCGCCGAGGTCCTTCACGAGGTCGCTCGTGCCCGCGACGAGGCAGGCGAGCCGCGGCGAGGCGCGGGCGATCTCGGCGGAGGCGAGGACCCCGCGCGGCGTCTCGATCATGCACCAGAGCGCGAGCCCGTCCGGCGCGCCGGCCGCCGCGAGCGCCGCCTCCGCCGCGTGCACCTCCGCGGCGGACTCGACCTTGGGCAGCACCACCGCGTCCGCGCCGGCGCGCGCCAGGGCCGCGACATCGTCCGCGCCCCACGGCGTCGCGAGCCCGTTCACGCGCACGGCGCGCTCGCGGTGCCCGAAGCCGCCGGCCGCGAGCGCCTCCAGGACGCGCGCGCGGGCCTCGACCTTCGCGGCAGGCGCGACCGCGTCCTCGAGGTCGAGGATGAGGGCGTCGGCGTCGAGCGCGCGCGCCTTCTCGATCGCGCGGGCGTTCGCGCCGGGGACGTAGAGGACGCTGCGACGAGGGCGTACGGGCACGGGGCCTCCTGGGGCGTTCGGCGCCGAGCCTGCCAGAGCGCGCGGGCGCCGCCCAGCCCGCCGTCGCGGGCGGTTGCGAGGAGCCCCCGGGCGCCAAATGCTCCGGGTGTCATGACGCTCACCGCCGCCGTGATCGTGCTCCTCGCCGCGCAGGCGCCTCCCGCTGCGTCCGCTTCCGGGGCGGCTTCCCGGGCGCTCGACCCCCAGCAGCCCGCCGCGGCGGACGCCTCGACGGCGCAGGAGGCGAGCCCCGGCGCCCGGGCCCCGGACGCGGCGGCCGCCACGAAGGCTCCGGGAGGTCCGTCCGGACAGCCGGCAGCGGCTCCTGCGCAGGGCGCAGAGACCTCGCCGCCGAGCGAGGCGTCGCCGGGTGCGCGCGCACGCAACGCGGCGGCGGGCATCGCGCGGCCCGCGGTGGGCGCGGCGGAAGGGGACCGCGCGGCCGCGGATCGCGAGGCGGCGCAGCGCGAGGAGCAGCTCCGGCTCGACGCGCAGGCGCTCGACGACGCGCAGCGCACCGCCGAGCTCGAGCAGCTCCATAAGGAGCTCGAGGACCTGCGCGGCGAGGTCGACTCGCAGCGCGCGCGGGCCGACGCGCTCGAGGCGCGGCTCGCGGCGCGCGAGGCGGAGGAGGCGCGGCGCGAGGCGGCCGCGACCGAGGCGACCGCGGCGCGCGCCCAGGCGACCGGCGCCACGCTCGGCGAGCTCGATCAGGCGATGCGCTCGCTCTCGCAGGGCGACGCGGCGGGCATCGACGCCGCGCTCGCGACGCAGGCGGACGCGCTCGAGCGCACGCGGCGGGACGCACAGACCTTCGGCGCGCGGGACGAGGCGGCGGGGATGGGCGAGAGCTCCGTCCACGTCGCGGAGGCGCGCGAGGCGCTCTCGCGCGGCGACCTCTACTCCGCGCGGCTTGCGCTCTGGCGCGCCGCCCTCGCCGCGCGGGCGGCCAACCGCCTCGCGCAGGAGGGCGCGCCGGCCCAGGGCACCGGCGCAGGCGCCGTCGCGCCCGCGGCGCCGGGGTACTCGGGCTACTGAACGACCGGACGCGCGCAGGCCCTCGTCGCTCGCGGCAGCGCAGGCGCACGAGGCCGGAGCCGAGGCGGGCTACCGCAGCGACGCGCGCCGAGGCGTACTGCCTCCGTACGCCGCAGGCGCAAGGAGCGAGGACGCCCGCCGCAGGTGTGCGCCGTACTAGCCCGGCGGCCATCCCATGCGCCTGCCGCCCATGACGTGCAGGTGGATGTGGAACACGCTCTGGCCGGCGTCGCGGTTGTGGTTCATGACCACCCGGTAGCCTGGGCCGTCGATGCCGCGCGCCTTCGCGATCGCTGCGCCCGCCCGGAAGAGCTTGCCGACGAGCGCGTCGTCGTCCGGGCCGAGATCCATCATCGTCGCGACGTGCTTGCGCGGGACGACGAGCACGTGCGTGGGCGCCTGCGGGTTCACGTCCTCGAACGCGACGGTGTCGGCGTCCTCGTGGACGATCCGCGCGGGGATCTTCTTCTCGACGATCTTGCAGAAGAGGCAGTCGGACATCGGGGAGACCTCCGGGCTAGAACAGGCGGCGCGAGTCGAGCAGGATCGTGACCGGGCCGTCGTTCACGAGCTCGACCTCCATCTGCGCGCGGAAGACGCCGGTCGCGACGGTGAGCCCCTTGTCGCGGAGGCGCGCGCAGACGCGCTCGTAGAGCGCGCTCGCGGTCTCGGGGTTCGCGGCGTCGACGAAGCTCGGCCGGTTGCCCTTGCGCGCGTCGCCGAGCAGCGTGAACTGCGAGACGACGAGCACCCCGCCCCCGACCTCCTGGACGGCGAGGTTCATCTTGCCGCCCTCGTCCTCGAAGATCCGCAGGCCGGCGATCTTCTCGGCGAGGAGGTCCGCGTCGGCGGGCCCGTCCTCGCGCGCGACGCCGAGGAGCACGAGCAGGCCGCGGAAGATCGCCCCGGTGACCCGCCCCTCGACCCGGACCTCGGCCCGGGAGACCCGCTGCACGACCGCGCGCATGGCGTTCCCCATGTCACGCCGGCGCGCCGCGTTCAACGTTCCCGAGCGGGCGACGGGACTCCCAACGGCCGGGCAGGATCCGGCGACCGCCGACGGGCGAAGCCCGAACGCGCGCCGCCTCCCTCGTGGGATCCGCGCGGGGCGGGCGGGTTCCCCGCGGGTGACAGCCCTGGGGGCCCGTGCTAGTCCTCCCGACCCGACGCATGCTCCTCCTCCGCGACGCGCAGAAGTCCGATCTCGCGAGCCTCGCCCGGCTCGCGAAGGTCCTCAACACCGTCAACCTGCCGTACGACGAGCGCGCCCTCGCCCGCATCATCGACCACTCGGTCCGGAGCTTCTCGGGGAAGATCCGCGACCCGCTGCAGCGCTCCTACGTCTTCGTGGCGGAGGAGCCGCGCTCGGGCCGGATCGTCGGCACCTCCATGGTGATCGCCCAGCACGGCACGCGCGAGTCGCCCTGCACGTTCTTCGACGTGTCCGAGCGCGAGCACTACTCGTCGACGATCGACCGGCACTTCAAGCACCAGGTCCTCTCGATCGGCTACCACTTCGACGGGCCGACCGAGATCGGCGGGCTGGTGGTGGATCCGGAGGAGCGCGGCGGCGAGGCGCGCGCCGGCAAGCAGCTCGCCTACGTGCGCTTCCTCTACATGGCGATGTTCCGCGACCGCTTCCGAGAGAAGGTGCTCGCGGAGCTCATGCCGCCGCTCACGAAGGACGGCCGCAGCGCGTTCTGGGAGGCGTTCGGCAAGCGCTTCACCGACCTCGACTACCAGACCGCCGACAAGAAGAGCCGCGAGAACAAGGAGTTCATCCAGCAGCTCTTCCCGCCGGTGGACGTGTACGCCACCCTGTTCCCGGAGCAGGTGCAGAAGAACCTCGGCAAGGTGGGCCCCGCCACCGAGCCCGTGCGGCGGATGCTCGACCGGCTCGGCTTCCACTACGTGAGCCGCATCGACCCGTTCGACGGCGGGCCGCACTACGAGGCGCGCCTCGAGGACGTGACGCTCGTGCGCGCCTACCGCCGGGCGAAGCTCTCGGAGGAGCCTCTCGAGCGCGACGGCGAGGAGCGGCTCGTCGGGCTCTACCGGACGGAGGGGAAGATCCGCTTCCGCGCCGTGCGTACCCCGGCGCGGATCGACGGCGAGATGGTGCGCATCCCCGCGAAGTCGCGCGAGATTCTGGGTGCGGAGCCGGGCGAGCGGCTCCACCTCGTGCCGTTCGAGTAGCCGCCGCGGCCCCGCCCCCCCGGTCTCCACGGAGCGCGAAGCAACCCCGGGTGAGGGAAGACCCTTTCGAGCGTCAGAGGGCTGCGCTAGAAGCGTCGCCCCATGAACCTCTCCTCTCTCCTCCGAGGCCTCCTCGCGATCGCGCTCGTCGCGCTCGCGCCCGCCGCGCGCGCTGGCGGGTTCTCCACCACGAACGTCCAGCTGCTCCAGGGCTACAACTTCGACGACGCGCTCGGCAACTACGACCATGGGCGCCTCACGACGCTGACGCTCAACCACTTCTCCACGTGGGAGCACGGCGACAGCTTCTTCTTCACGGACCTGACCCGCGGCCGCGTGGGCGGCGAGGACGCGACGGGCGCCTACGTCGAGTGGCACCCGCGCCTGTTCCTGAACGACCTGCTCGGCCAGAAGGCGCCGCTGGGCGGCATCATCCGGAACTGGGGACTCGCGGGCGAGGTGAACCAGGGCTCCAACTTCTACGCCTACCTCGGCGGCGTCGGGTTCGACTTCGTCGCGCCCCCGGGCTGGGTGCTGGGCCTGAACCTCTACTACCGCTACGACAAGTTCGCCGATCACCAGTGGCAGATCTCGCCGTACTGGACGGTGCCGTTCGCCGTCGGCCCGGTGCCGTTCCTCTTCACGGGCTTCGTCGACGTGAACGGCACGAAGGACGGCGCGCGCGACAACGCCGTCGAGATCTGGGCGCAGCCCGAGCTGCTCGTCGACGTGCTCGGCGTCGCGGGCGGCCCGAAGGGCAAGCTCCACGCCGGCGTCGAGTGGTTCATCCACCGCGGCTACGGCTTCGGCGAGACGGAGGCGACGGTGACCTCCTCCCCGCAGATCATGGTGCAGTGGACGATCTTCTAGCCCGCACGTCCTGACACCTGCCGCACCGGGGCCGCGCCCTCCCTCGAGGAGGCGCGGCCCTTCGCTTCTTCCGGGACGATCAGACCCGCACGAACGTCGCGAGCCAGGCCTTCGCGCCGCCGGGGTGGATGAGGCTCTCGAACAGGGCCGGGCGGATGCGCACCATCGCGAAGATCGATCGGAACGTCGAGCGGAGGTCGTACTCCGCGACCCGGCGCGGGCCCTGGCCGGGCGGCTCCGCGTCGGAGAAGCAGAGGATGTGGAGCATGCCGCCGGGCGAGAGCACCTCGGTGAGCGACTCCGCGTACGGGCGGCGCTCCTCGTCCGAGAAGACGTGGAAGAGCCCGCAGTCGACGACCGTCTCGACGCGCAGGTGCAGGCGCCCGAGCTGGAGCGCGTCGGCGACGTGGAACGCCACCGGCAGCCCGCGCTCGGCGGCCTTCTGGCGCGCGCCCTCGATGGCGGCGGGCGAGCCGTCCACGCCGACGACGCGCCGGCCGAGGCTCGCGAGGTGGAGGGCGTTCTCGCCGGTGCCGCAGCCAACGTCGAGCACGGTGCCCTTCACCTCGCCCTCCTCGGCGAGCTTCACGATCTCGGGCTGCGGCCGGCCGATGTCCCAGGGCGGCGTCCCTGCCTGGTAGGCGGCCTCGAAGTCGCGGCGCGGTCCCTCGGACATCTCGCTCCCTCGCTCGTCTCCGCCGGCGGCGCGCGGCGGGCGGCCAGCGCACGGACGGCGGTCCGTTCTTCTTGTCGCCCCTCCCGCGCGCACGCAAGAGCGCTCGTCGACCGCGACCGCGATTGCGACGCCCGACCTCGACCTCGACCCCGACCCCGACCCGTACCGCGACCGCGACCCCGATCGCGGGAGCCGCCGCGCCCTCGCGAGTGACCGCCCGCTCGCCCGCTCCCCGTCGGGTGGCGACCGGGGACGGGTGGTGCTACGTTCCGCGACCGAATGTCCCGTGCGCTCGATGTCGGCGCCGGGGCGACGCGGGGCGGGGCCGGGTACCGGTTCCCGGCGCTCGTCTGGTCGCTCCTGCACGTCCCGCTCTTCCTCGCCCTGTACGCGACCTCGATCGCGGCGGCGGTCCGCAACGCGCCCGCGGCGTACCGGGCGCCGCTGTGGCCCACCTTCCTGCCCCAGGCGGCGCTCCTCGCGCTCGGCGCGTTCGCGGTCGCCCTCCCCTTCTCGCTGCGCCCGCGCGCCTACCGCTTCGCCGCGCCCGCCGTGCTCGGGCTCGCGACGAGCGTCGTCGCGCTCGACAGCCGGATCTTCGGGGCGGTCGGCTTCCACATGAACGGCTTCTTCGTGCGCGTGCTGTTCCAGCCGTACGCGCTGAAGGAGACCGGCGTGTCTCCGGGCGACGTCGCGATGTTCCTCGCGCTCGCCGCGCTCTTCGTGGCGCTCGACGTCGCGGTGGGCGCCTGGTTCATCCGGCGCTTCGCGACCGGGCGGCGGGCGTGGACCCTCGCGCTCACGCTCGTCCTCGCGGCCGCGGCGGAGCGCGTCTACGGGGCGGGGCTCGTCTACCTCGGCGGCCCGGCGATGTTCGCCGCCTCCGGAGTCCTGCCGCTCCAGGTGCCGGTACGGATGGGCGGCATCTACTCGCGCCTCTTCGGGAAGCGGGCGGTGGACCAGTTCGCCGGCCAGGAGTCGCTCCGGCTGCCCGCCGGGATCGCGCCGCAGGAGATCCGCTTCACGCGCAGGCCGGACGTGCTGTTCATCGTCGCGGAGAGCCTCCCCGCGACGCACCTCGCGCCCGACGTCATGCCGAACCTCTGGCGCCGCTCCGAGGCCGGCGCGCGCTTCACGCGCCACTACGCGGGCGCGGTCGCGACGCACTACACGATCTTCAGCCTCCTCTACGGGCTCCAGGCGCAGAAGCTCGAGGCGACCCTCGGCGCGGGCCGCCGCCCGGTGCTCTTCCCGGCGCTGCGCGAGAACGGATACGCCGTGAAGGCGCTCTCCGCCTCCTGCCTCGACTGGATGGACCTCCGCGAGACGGTGTTCGCGGGCGTCTCCGCCGAGGACCTCAAGAACCGCTGCGACGGCGAGGGCTGGGGGGATCGCGATCCGCAGCTCCTCGCGGACGCGCGGAAGATGGCCGAGGCGGTCCCGCGCGAGCAGCCGCTCTTCATGTTCGTCTTCCTGTACGGGACGCACTTCAACTACTTCTACCCGCCCGGCCAGGAGCCGTTCCGGCCGGCCTGGGACGGCGCGGGGGGCATCAAGGCCACCACCGCCCCCGCGGACCAGATCCGCAACCGCGCGAAGAACGCGGCCTACGCGCTCGACGGGACCCTGGAGGAGTTCCTCTCCTGGTTCGAGCGGACCCGCGGGAAGAAGCCCCTCGTGCTCTTCACCGGCGATCACGGCGAGGAGTTCCGGGAGAAGGGTCACCTCGGCCACGGCTCGGCGGTGACGAACGAGCAGATCCACGTGCCGTTCGTGGTGCTCGGCGAGGGGATCCCCGCGGGCGTGCACGACGCGCCGACGAGCCACGTCGACTTCGTCCCGACGATCTTCTCTCTGCTCGGCGACACGCACCCGCCGTCGCTCCACTCCGACGGCCTCTCCGCGTTCGACTCCCCCGACGATCGCTTCGTGCTCTCGACCGTCGGCTGGGAGCCGCGCTACGCGGTGGTCGGCAAGGACCTCAAGGTGACGGTGTTCGCCGGCCTCGCCGGCGCGAGCGTCACCGATCCCGAGGACCGGCCGCTCCCCGACGGCAGCGCCCGCCTCGCCGCGAACGCGGGAAAGATCATGCGCGCGATGCGCGGCGAGGAGGTCGCCCCCGCGCACGCGGCGCGCCCGCTCCCCGCCTCCGCGACGGCGGGCGAGCAGCGGCGTTAGCGCTCCGCGGGCGGGTGAGAGGCGCACGAGACCGGAGCCCAGGCGGGCGACCGCAGCGACGCGCGCCGAGGCGTACCTCTCCTTGAAGCCGCGCACAGCGGCGCCTGGCAGTGCGCCGCAGGCGCAAGGAGCGAGGACGCCCGCCGCAGGCCCGGGATCGTGCGCCGAGCTAAGCGTGCAGCTCGACCACGTCCCCGTCGGCCAGCACATGGTGCCGATCGACCTGCTGCCCCTCGAAGCGCGCGTGGCCCCAGATCCGCGCGAACTTGAGGTGGGCAGCGACCTCGTGGTGCACGACGAGCGCGAGGTCGTGCACGGTCGCGCCGGCGGGGAGCACGAAGGGCTTCCCGAGATCCGGCTTCTTCCCCGGCTCCTTCGTGTGGACGCGGATCCGGCCGAGGGCGCGGAAGAGCTCGGGCCGCAGCGCGTCGAGGCCGTCCCCGCGCGTCGCTGACACCGCGAAGAACGGCAGGTGCTCGCCGACCGCCTCGCGCGCGAGCGCCGCGAACGTGCCGTCCTCGTCGAGATCGCGGCGCGTCGCGACGACGAGCACCGGGCGGGCGACGAGGAGCGGCGAGGCGTCAGGCGGGAGCGCGCGGCCGCGCGGCCAGACGTGCCCGCGCGAGAGGACCTCCAGCACCGCCGCGAACGCCGCCTCGACGTCGTCGGCGGTCGGGTCGAGCACGACGACCACGCCGTCCGCGCCCTGCGCGAGGTTCGGCAAGTAGGCCTCGGTGTGGCCGGGCGCGACGGGCGGCGTGTCGACGAGCTGCACCTGCACGTCCTCGAACGCCATCATCCCCGGCAGCGGCGCGCGCGTCGTGAACGGGTACTCGCCGACCTCGGGGTGCGCGTGCGTGAGCGCGGCGAGGAGCGAGGACTTGCCGGCGTTGGGCGGCCCGAGGAGCACCCACTGGCCGGCCCCCTCTCGGCGCACGTGCGCGGGGTCGGCGCGGTGGACGCCGCTCGCGCGCGCGCGCTCGCCCTCCTCCTCGAGCTTGGCGAGCCGCTTCTTGAGATCGGCGTGGAGCTTCTCCGTTCCCTTGTGCTTCGGGAGGAGCGCGATCATCTCGCGGAGCGCCTCGCGCTTGTCGTCGTGGCTCGCCGCCTCGCGAAAGCGGAGCTCCGCGTCCTTGTACTGGGCGGTGAGGTTCGCGGGCACGGAGGTGATCGTGGCGGCCTCCGCCGCGTACCGGGGCGCGGTCATCGCGGGCCGGACCCGCGTGGGCCACACCGAGCGGGCGGGCGCCCGCTCTGCGGGTCGCTCGGCGCGACCGCCAGCGAGGCGCACGAGACCCGAGACGGCCGGGTGTCGTGCGCCGCAGCTAGCCGACCAGCACCGTCCCCGCGCTCCCCGGGTCCAAGACCGCGCGGGCGAGGTCGCCCTCGCCGAGCTTCCCCACGATGACGACCGACTTCGCCCCGGAGGCGAGGACCGCGAACGACTCGTCGAGCTTGGGGATCATCCCGCCCGAGATCGTCCCGTCCGCCACCATCCGCTCGAACTCGGCGTGGGTGATGCGAGGGATGCGCGACGAAGGATCGGCGACGTCGCGGAGGACGCCCGGGGTGGAGGTGACGAGCACGAGCGCGTCCGCCCCGAGCGCGCCGGCGAGCTGGCTCGCGACCGTGTCGCCGTTGATGTTCAGCATCTGCCCCTGCGCGTCGCAGCCGAGGCAGGCGATGACCGGGACGTAGCGCCGCTCGAAGAGGTCGCCGAGGAGCGGCAGGTTGAACCCGAGCACGTCGCCGACGAGGCCGAGGTCGACCGGCTCGGGTCCGGCGCCCTTCATGACGCGGGGCGGGCGGCGGCGCGCCTGGATCATGTGCCCGCTCGCGCCGTGGAGCCCCACGCCCATGACGCCGCTCGCGAGCAGCCGCGCGCAGAGATCGACGTTGAGCTGCCCGGCGACGACGTACTTCATCACCTCGAGGGTCTGCGCGTCGGTGTAGCGGCGGCCGGCCACCATCCGCGTCTCGAGGCCGAGCGTCTTCTGGAGCGCGGTCGCCTGCGGCCCGCCGCCGTGGACGATCGCCACGCGGTTGAAGCCGTCGACGAGCGTGCGCAGGTCGCGGGCGATGACGGAGAGCTCGGGCGCGTGGACGATCTCGCCCCCGAGCTTCAGCACGATGGTCTTCATGGCGGCCACGGGCCCGGGTCGGCGAGCGAGGCCTTCTCGTCGAGCCCGAGGATGAGGTTCATGTTCTGGATCGCCTGCCCCGCCCCGCCCTTCACGAGGTTGTCGGTCGCGCCGAAGCAGGTGACGGTGCGCCGCCCCGCGCGCGCCGCGCCGGCGGAGACGCCCACCTCGGCGTAGTTCGAGCCGGACACCGCGGCGACCTCCGGCAGGCGCCTCCTCGGCACCCGCACGAACGGCTCGCCGGCGTAGGTCTCGCGGAAGAGCCGATCGAGCCGCTCCTGCGTCCACTCCTCCGGCAGCTCGAGGAAGGCGGTCGCGAAGATGCCGCGCGAGAGCGGCGCCGAGACCGGCACGAAGCGGAGCGCGAGGTCCCTCGCCCCCGCCTGCGCCAGCGTCTCGGTGATCTCCGGGACGTGCTGGTGCTCGAGCGGCTTGTAGGTGCGGAGGTTGTTCGCGCGGACCGGGTGGTGCGTGCCGGCCGACGGCGCGACGCCCGAGCCGGACGAGCCGGTGATGCCCTGCACGTGGACGACGCCCTCGAGGAGCCCGGCCCTCGCGAGCGGCAGGAGCGCGAGCTCGATCGTGGTCGCGAAGCAGCCGGGCGAGGCGACGAAGCGGGCGGCGCGGATCCGCTCGCGGTTCAGCTCGGGGAGGCCGTAGACGAAGTCGCGGAGCCGCTCGGGGCAGGGGTGCGTGTGCTTGTACCAGCGCTCGTACGCGGCGACGTCCTTCAGCCGGAAGTCGCCGCTCATGTCCACGACCTTGAGGCCGGGGAGCGCGGCGAGCTCGGGGACCTTGGACGCGGCGACCGTGTGCGGGAGGCCGAGGAGGACGACGTCCACCCCCTGCGCCGCCTCGGCGGGCGGGACGCCCTCGAAGACGAGGTCGGTCACCCCCTCGAGCGCCGGATCCGCCGCGGCGAGCGGCTCGCCCACGAAGTCGATCGAGGCGACGCGGACGAGCTCCACGTCGGGGTGGATGAGGAGGCGGCGGATCATCTCCGCGCCGCCGTAGCCCGAGCCGCCGATCACCGCGGCCCGGTAGCGCTTGCCCGGTGCCATGCGCCGCCCTTATACCGGGGTCTCCCGCGCCCGGCCAGCCGCCGGCGCGGTCCGCCGAGGGCGAGGTCGCCCCCGCGCTCGCGAACCCGGAGGCTCGACGCCCATGGCCGGCCGCATCGACGACGCCCTCACCTGGCTCGCGGGCCAGCGCGGCGCGATCGAGTCGCTCCTCGAGCGGCTCGTCGCGGTCAACTCCTTCACCGCCAACAAGGCCGGCGTTCAGGCGGTCGCGAACCTCGTCGCCGGGCAGCTCCGCACGCTCGGTCTCTCCGTCGAGCTCCGCCCGTCCGCGCGCTTCGGCCCGCACCTGCTCTTCAGTGGCCCGGCGGAAGGGGCGCCGGTGTTCCTCATCGGCCATACGGACACGGTCTTCCCGCCGGGCACGTTCGAGGGCTTCCGGCGCGAGGGCAGCCGCGCGGTGGGGCCGGGCGTCTTCGACATGAAGGGCGGGATCGCGGTGATGCTCTTCGGGCTCGTCGCCGCGAAGCGCGCCGGCCTCCTCGAGCGCGTGCCGGTGAAGGGCATCCTCGTCGCCGACGAGGAGGTGGGCTCCCCCGAGTCGCAACCGCTCATCCGCGCCCACGCGCAGGGCGCCGCCTGCGCGCTCGGCTTCGAGTCGGGCCGGCCGGGCGATCTGCTCGTCACGCGGCGCAAGGGCGTCGGCTCGCTCCACGCCGAGGCGCGCGGCGTCGCCGCCCACGCCGGGAACGAGCACGACAAGGGCCGGAACGCGATCTGGTCGATCGCGCGCTTCATCGACCGCGTCCAGGCGCTCACCGACTACGAGCGCGGCCTCACCGCGAGCGTCGGGCTCGTCTCCGGCGGCACGACGAAGAACACCGTGCCGGCCGAGGCGCGCTGCGACGTGGACCTGCGCTTCGAGACGGTGGAGGACGGGCAGCGGCTCGGCGAGGCGGTCCAGGCGATCGCCGCGGAGGCCGCCGTCCCCGGCACGACGATCGAGCTCTCGCGCGGCGGCTGGCGCGATCCGCTCGAGCGCACGCAGGCGTCCTCGGCGCTCGCCAAGGAGTACGGCGACTGCCAGCGCGCGAGCGGCCTCGGCCTCGGAGAGGCGCAGCTCGTCGGCGGCGGCTCCGACGCCTGCACCACCGGCGCGGCGGGGATCCCGTCGATCGACGGCCTCGGCCCGCGCGGGAAGGGCTTCCACACCCTGGCCGAGGAGGTGGACCTCTCGACCCTCGTGCCGAAGGCGACCGCGTTCCTGCGCTTCCTCGCGCGGCGCGGGTGAAATGATCCAGCGGGGGCTGCGCCAGGCTTCGCCCCCGCCCCGCCGCTGCTCCCGGGCCCTCGCGTCAGCTCACCGCGCCGGCTGCGGCGCCGGGCTCCTGCTCCGCGCCCGCCGGCGCGGCGCCGTCCCGAACGCCTCGTCCGCCGCCCGGAGCCGCCAGCGCTCGAGCTCGTCGCGCTGGCGCCGGGCGCGCGCCTCGAGCGCCTCGAGGTCGAACCCTTCGAGCCGCGCGTCCCGCCGCTGCGCGCGGGCGAGCGCGTTCCAGAGCCCGCGCCGCGACTCCGACCCGGCCGTGAGCGCCTCGAGCTCCCAGACGCGCGAGAGCGGCGAGTAGGAGAGGAGGCGCCCGTTCGGCTTCAGCCTTCCGGCGAGCTCGCCCAGCATCACCGCCGCCTCCTTGAGCCCGCTCGGCGAGCCGCCGAGCGCGCGCAGGACGTCCCGGAGCAGCTCCCGCTCCTCCTGCAGCTCTGGGAGGAGGCGCTCGAGCAGCCCCGCGTAGGACGAGCCGCGGTTCTCGCCGAGCGCCCGGCGAGCGAGCCGGACGCCGCCGAGCGACAGGGCGAGGTGATCTTCCACGTAGCACGCGATGAGGTCCACGCCGGGAAGATGCGGCCGGACGCGCGCCGATGCTCGAGGCGCGACGCCTCAGCGGGCGAGCACGGCCGCCCGGCCCCAGCATGCGACGACGCGCCGCCCGGCCGCGAGGGCCGCCGGGCCGTCGCCGGGGCCGTAGCGCGCGACCGTGAAGCGCGGCCCGCGCGCGGGCAGCTCGCCGAACGCAGGGTCGACCGGGACGTAGCGATCGCCGTCGCGCACCTCCGCCCAGGCGTGCCAGACGAAGCGCGCGCCGTCCCAGGCGACCCCGAGCGCGGTGCGCCCGTCGTGTCCGCGCGCTGCGGCCCGGGCGAGGTAGGCGGCGGTCTTCTCCCGGCAGCTCTCCCCCGGCGCGGCGGGCGCGGGGAGCCGCGAGACCGGCGCGGGCGGCGGCGGATCGAGCGGCACGCCGCAGAAGCTCGCCGCGCGGGCGGGATCGGCCGGGCCCGTCACGCGGACCGCGAGGGACGGCGGCCGCGGCGGGACGGCGGCCCGCACGTCGCGCACGAAGCGCGTCCCCTGCTCGGGGAGCTCGATCGCCGCCGGGAAGCCGCCCGGACCGGGCGCGACCCGCTCGCGCACGCCGAGCACGGTCGCGCCGAGCACGCCTCCCTCCCACGCGCCGCACGCCCGGCCGAGGACGAGCGTCTCCTCCTCGAACGCCTCGAGGCAGACGGTCCCCTCGCCCTCCCTCGCGGCCGAGGCGAGCAGGCTCTCGGCGAGCGCCGCCGGGACGCGGCCCGCGGGCGCGGCGTCCCGCGTGACCGCTCGGTCGCGCGTCCGGCGGATCCCGCCGGTGGCACGGCCGTCGCGATCGACGTCGGTCTCGAAGCGACGCGCGGTCACCGCGCCCCCGGCCTCCTCCGGGAGGCGCAGGCGCGTCTCGAAGACCACCTGGCAGCGTGGGCCCTCGCAGCGCACGACGAGCTCGGCCGCGCCGATCGTCTCGCCACCCACCTCCACGCGGTAGCGCGCGGTCCCCTCGGGCAGCGCCAGCGCCGCGAGCAGGGCGACGGTCGAGGCGATGCTCACCGCTTCTCTCCGGCTGCGCGGGCAACCTTCCGCGCCGCACGGCTCCGTGCGCGTCGCCACGCGAGGCCCGCGAGGGCGAGCGCGGCGCCGATCGCGACGGCGATCCAGGCGGCGTGGGTGTAGCGCTCGAAGAGGAGCACGAGCTCCTCCAGGTTGCGGGCGAACAGCGCACCCGCCGCGAGGAGCACCGCGTTCCAGAGCGCCGCGGAGAGGCCGCCGTAGAGGAGCACCCGACGGAGCGGGATCCCGGACGCGCCCGCGGCGAGGAAGAGAAAGGCGCGGAGCCCCGGGAAGAAGCGGTTCGCGACGAGGAGGAGCGCGCCCCAGCGCCGGTAGCTCGCCTCGAAGCGCAGCAGCCGCTCCTCGGAGAGCGGCCGCCGGCGCGCGAGGCTCCGATCGAGGCGGCGCCCGAGCGCGGCGCCGATCCGGTAATCGACCCAGGCGCCGAGCACCGCGCCGGCGGTGACCGAGACGAAGGTCGCCGGCCAGGAGAGCTCGCCGTGCACCGCGTACCAGGCGCCGAGCACGACGACGAGGTCGCCGGGGAACGGCGGGAACACGTACTCGACGAAGCTCGCCGCGAAGAGGATGAGGGGCGCCACCGGCCCGGTGCGCGAGACGGCGTCGGCGAGCGTCTGGGCGAGCCCGGTGAGCGAGGCCACGCGCGGATGTTACACACGAGTCCACGCCGGGGCGATCCCGTCTTCCGGCCCGCACCCGCGCCCGCCGGACCGATCGGCGCGCCGGCGTGCTATTCCCTCGCCGTGGACCGCCGCCGCTCCCTCGCGCTCACCGCCGCGCTGGCTGGCCTGTGGCTCGCGGCCGGCTACGTCAACGTCGCGCGCGGCGCGGCCCACGCCGGCGCCGGCTACCGGTTCTGGTCGTTCCAGCACCACTGCTACTCCGACGTCATCGCGCTGCACGGCGATCGCTACCTCGGGGGCGCGCACCCGCTCCCCTACCTCGAGGATCGGATCGAGTACCCGGTCCTGCTCGGGCTCGCGCTCTGGCTGCCGTCGTACGTCCCGGGGGGCGCGCTCGGGCACTTCACCGCGACCTACCTCTTCCTCGCCGCCTGCCTCGCCCTGACGCTCGTGGCGCTCGCGCGGCTCCCCGGCGCGCGCCCCTGGTGGCTCGGCGCGACGCCCGCGCTCGTCTATTACGCCGGGCTCAACTGGGATCTCCTCCCCATCGCGCTCGTCGCCCTGGGGCTCCTCGCGGAGGAGCGCGGCCGGGCCGGGGCGAGCGGGGCGGCGGCAGCGCTCGGCGTCTCGGCGAAGCTCTTCCCCGCGACGCTCGTCCCGCCCGCCCTCGCCGCGCTCGCGGCGGGTCCTCGCCCGCGCGGGCTCCTCCGCTACGCGGCGGTCCTCGGCGGGCTCGTCCTCGCCGTGAACCTCCCGTTCGCGCTCGCCGCGCCGGAGCGCTGGAGCTGGTTCTTCCGGTTCAACGCCGGGCGGGGGGCGGAGAACTCGATCTGGGACGCCCTCGCCGTCCCACGCGGGCCGCTCCTCGAGGCGCTCTCCGCCGGTCCGCTCGCCCTCGCCGCGCTCGCGGGGGCCGCCGCCACCGCCCTCGCCGCCCGCCGCGGTGGCGACGCGGCGCGCGCGGCGCGGCTCGCGACGGCG
>NZ_JALCYY010000078.1 GCF_022690685.1 Anaeromyxobacter terrae
GCCCGCCCGCGTCCCGGCCCTCGCGCCGCCCGCGCCGCGCCGAGGCGCTCGGCTCGGCGGCGGCCGGCTCCTCCTCGTGGTGGCCGTCTCGGGCCTGGCGCTGGTCGGGGCCGCCGCGGGTACGCTCGCCTGGAGCGACCGCGCCCGGCTCCGCCACCTCGCCCTTCCCACGGTGAGCGACCCGTCGCTCGCGCCCGAGCCGCCCGCGGCGCTCGCCGAGCTGCCGCCCTGCGCGAGCGAGCCGCTCGCGCGGCTCGGCCGCCGCGTCACCGCGGTGCTCTCCGCGGCCGACGGAGCGACCGTCGTCGGCACCTTCGACGACGGCGTCGTGTGGCTCGGGCCGGACGGCGCGGCGGAGGCGGTCCTGGGGCTCGAGGGGCGCGAGCGGTTCGTGAACGCGCTCGCGGAGCACGACGGGCTCGTGTGGGCCGCGACGCAGGGCGGCCTCGTGGCGCTCGACGCGGCGCGGGAGGCGTTCGTGCTCCTGCGCGGGGACGGCGTCACGACCCTCGCCCGCGCCGGGGCGCGCCTCTACGCCGGGACTGCGCGCGGGGTGTTCCGGATCTCCGCGGACCGCGGCGCGGAGCCGATGGCGGTGACCGGCCCGGACGGCGAGCCGATCCGCGCGACGGCGCTCGCCGCGACCGCGACCGATCTCTGGATCGGGACGGCGTCGGGCGCCTACGCGCTGCCCCTCGCGAGCCTCGACGCGCCGCTCCTCTCGCGGACCGCCACCTGGCACCCGCTCGTGTTCGGCGCGCCGGGTGCCGCGACGAACGTGGTCACCGCGCTCGCGCCGCTCGGCGAGGGCGCGCTCGCCGGCACCGACGACGGCGGGCTGGTGCGGCTCGCGCGGGACGGCGGCGTCGCGGCGCTCAGGCTCGCCGACGCGCGCGCGAACGAGGTGAACCCGAACGCCGCCGCGGTCGCCGGTGACGGCGTGGTGGTCGGGACGCAGGGCGGCGGGCTCGTCTTCGCGCGGTCTTCGGAGGCCGGGCTCGGCGCGGGGAGGCCGCGCGGCCTCGAGAAGCTGGCGGTGTCCGCGGTGGGGACCGGGCCGGGCGAGGTGATCCTGGCCGGGACCGCGGACGGCGAGGTGCTGAGGATCGCGTGCGCGCGCCCGGGGTCTTGAGGAGCGAGGCTACCCCCCGAACACGACGGCGAGACGGCGACGGAGCTCGTCGCGGACCTCGCGGAACGCCTGGAGCTGCTCCTCCTCCGTCTCCCCGGCGCCGGCGGGATCGGGCAGGCCCCAGTGGACGCGGTGCGCCTTTCCCAGGAACACCGGGCAGACCTCCTCGGCGCAGAGGGTGACGACGGCGTCGACGCCGTCGGGGGGGATCTCGTCCACGCCCTTCGAGCGCTGGCCGCGGAGATCGAGGCCGATCTCGGCGAGCGCGCGGATGGCGAGGGGGTTCACGCGCGAAGGCCGCGAGCCGGCGGACGAGACCGTGACGCCGGGGGGCGCGAGCGACCGGGCGATCCCCTCCGCCATCTGGCTGCGGGCGGAGTTCGCGACGCAGAGGAACAGCACGTGTCGGGGCGCGCGCCTCCGGAGCTCCTCCGCCTCCCGCTGCCAGGCCGGAGCGGTCACGGGCTCGCCTTCTCCCGCGGGGCGGGGAAGCTGCCCGCGCAGTTCTTCACGCCCGCGAGCTCCGCGGTCTCGCCCGGGAAGAAGCGGTCGCGGAGCCTGAGGGCGACCGTGACGAGGCCGATGAGCACCGGCACCTCGACGAGCGGCCCGATCACCGCCGCGAACGCCGCGCCGTGCGCCATCCCGAAGGTCGCGACCGCCACCGCGATGGCGAGCTCGAAGTTGTTCGACGCCGCCGTGAAGGACAGCGTCGCGGTCTGGCCGTAGGTCGCCCCCACCCTCCGGCTCATGAAGAACGAGACGAAGAACATGACGACGAAGTAGACGAGGAGCGGGATCGCGATCCGCACCACGTCGAGCGGCACCTGCACGATGGTCTCGCCCTTGAGCGAGAACATCACGACGATGGTGAAGAGGAGCGCGACGAGCGTGAGCGGCGAGACGCGCGGGATGAAGACCCGGCGGTACCACTCCTCGCCCTTCCAGGCGCGGAGCCCGAAGCGGCTCGCCATCCCCGCGAGGAAGGGGATGCCCAGGTAGACGAAGACGCTCCGGGCGATCTCGCCGATGGTGATGTGGACCTCGGCGCCGGCGAGCCCCAGCCACCGCGGCAGGACCGTGATGAAGACCCACGCGTAGACCGAGAAGAACAGCACCTGGAAGAGCGAGTTGAACGCCACGAGGCCGGCGCAGTACTCGGTGTCACCCTTCGCGAGGTCGTTCCAGACGATCACCATCGCGATGCAGCGCGCGAGGCCGATGAGGATGAGGCCGACCATGTACTCGGGGCGGTCGCGCAGGAAGATCACCGCCAGCGCGAACATGAGCAGCGGTCCCACGATCCAGTTCTGGACGAGGGAGAGCCCGAGCACCTTCCCGTTCCGGAAGACGCGCGGCAGCTCCTCGTAGCGGACCTTCGCGAGGGGCGGGTACATCATCAGGATGAGGCCCACCGCGATCGGGATCGAGGTCGTCCCGACCGACATCCGCTCGAGCATCGGGACGACGCCCGGCACGAGGAAGCCGAGCGCCACGCCCGCGCCCATGGCGAGGAAGATCCAGAGCGTCAGGTAGCGGTCGAGGAACGAGAGGCCGCGGGTCACGCCTTCGCGGGCCGGGGCGACGAGGGTGGCTTCGGACATGGGCTAGAGGCTCCCGACGAGGGACTTGAGCCGGCGCAGGGTGCGGGGCTCGATGCAGTAGCAGACGCGCGGACCGTCGATCTCCCCGCGGACGAGGCCCGCCTCCTTGAGCACCTTGAGGTGCTGCGAGACGGTGGACTGCGCGAGGGGGAGCTCGTCGACGATGTCGCCGCAGACGCACGCCTCGCGGCGGACCAGCAGGCGGAGGATCTGGACCCGCGCCGGGTGGCCGACGGCCTTCGCGAGGAGGGACAGCTCCTCGTCGGCCTCGTCGCCCTCGACCGGCCGGAGGTCGGGTCCCAGCTTCGGCTCCGGGGCCGGAGCGCAGGTCGGGCCCTTCTTGAGCTGAGGAGACATGAATCGTTCATCTACGATGAACGCTCCCGCGGCGCAAGGCCGGCCGGCCAGGTCAGCGCCGGACCGCGAAAGACACGGCGAGAGAGCGCACGCGCTGCCATTCCGGCGCGAGCCGCCGGCTCGCCTCCTGGTCGTAGAAGACCCGAAGCACGAGCGTGTCGGAGGAGACCTCGACGCCACCGCCGAGGTCGTTGAACGTGACGCGCACGTCGTCGGAGTCGATCCGAAACTCGTCGTACGCGAAGAGCGCCACCCTCTGCGCAGGGGTCCGCCAGAGGAACTCGGTGAGGTTCCGATACTCGAAGTAGCGGTCGGTCACGTGCCACTCGTTCCCCTCCCGGTTGAGGAGGCGAACGGGGCCGAGCGCTTCCTGGAGCACGAGATCGCCGACGAGCAGGTCTCCGCGGCGGCGGGCCTTGTCCCCGTAGACGTTCTCGTCTCGCGCGTAGTAGGCGGCCAGCGAGAGCCACTCGAGCACCCGCGAGCGCGCCCCCGCGGAGAGCTTCTCGTACACGAGCCCTCCGCGGCGGAACCGAGACTCGCTCCTCCCGAAGAAGCCCGGAGCCGATGGAGCAGGATCCCCTGCAGCAGCCCACGGCGACGCCTGGGCGTCCAGGAACAGCCGCACCTCCTGCTGCGCGCGCGCGGCGCCGGGCTGGAGCAGCGCGGCGAGGACCAGCGTCCAGATCGGCGATCTCACGGGAGCAGGCCCCAGCCGAGCTTGGCCGCGACCGCGAGGAGGACGACGCCGAGAAGCGTCCTCACCTGAGGCCCCTTCAGCTTGTCCGTCATGAGATACGAGCCGACCAGCGCGCCGCCGGCCGAGCCTCCCGCAGTGATCGCGACCACCCGTCCATCCAGCCCGGAGAGCGTGGCGTGGCCGAGGAATCCGGCGAGCGACGAGAAGATCACCGCGAAGGACGTCGTCGCCGAGGCGCGCCGCGGCTCGACGCCCGCGGCGACGAGCGCGGGAGCGATGATGTTGCCGCCCCCCACGCCGAGGAGCCCTCCGACGAATCCCGCGACCGCGCCCACCCCGGAGCCGAAGGCCGCGGCTCGCATCGCGGACGGGTTGCCATCACGCGCGCGCGGCGACGGACGGAGCATCATCGCCGCCGCGAAGACGAGGAACAGGCAGAAGAGGCCGAGGAGCGTGCGCCGCTCGAGTCCCTGGCTGGCCCAGGCGCCGAGCGGCGCGAGCGCCGCCGCGACGACGAGGATCGGCAAACCGGTGCGGTAGTCGACG
Source organism: Anaeromyxobacter terrae (assembly GCF_022690685.1). Classification (GTDB taxonomy): domain Bacteria; phylum Myxococcota; class Myxococcia; order Myxococcales; family Anaeromyxobacteraceae; genus Anaeromyxobacter; species Anaeromyxobacter terrae. The sequence goes on from NZ_JALCYY010000078.1 coordinate 4,340, forward strand.
AAGCCTCGGCGCGCGTTCCGCACCGTGGCGACGGCGAGCGCGACGGCGTTCAGCAGGAGCGCCGTGGCCATCGCTGCGTGGACCTCGATCCCGAGCGCGATGAAGACTGGGATGAGGATGAACGCGGCCCCGACCCCCGCGATCGTGAGGACCGCCGTGAAGGCGAAGGTCACCGCGCCGGCGAGGAGCAGGATCACGGGAGCCTCGCGCCGGTCAGAGAGACTTCTCCTGGCAGGGGATGCAAACGAGCCGGTCGCCCGCGACGCGCAGGTACTTCTCCACGACCAGCTCGCCGCAGCCCTGGCACGCGCGGACGGAGAAGGTCTCCGGGTTCTTCTCCACGTCCTCCCTGAACTCCGCGCCCACCGTGAGGATCTGGTCCTGCGGCGCGCTCATCACCTGGTCGATGAGCGGCTCCACGACCGCCGCCGGGACACGAGACGCGGGGACGCCCTTCGACCGGTACTCCTGGAAGAACGGGGTCTGCTTCATCTTCGCCTGCGCGTCGGCGCGCGGGACCACGCGCACGGCACGGCCGGTCGCGCGATCGACGAGCGTGAGGCCGAACTTGCCGTAGGAGACCTTGCGGATGTTGCCCTTCCCGAAAGTGCAGCCGGTGATCATCTGGACGCCGTCGGCGAAGCAGTGCGCGCAGTGGTGGTCGCCGAGCTCCACGATGGCCAGGAGGTCCTTGTCCTTGGCGCGCGCGACCGCGAGCGCGTTCATCGCGGCGGCGCCGGCGCGGAGGCCGAGCGGCATGGCGGGGCACTTATGGCCGTGGAGCAGCAGTCCGGCCTCGAGGAACTCCCTGGATTCGATCATGGCCTCTCCTGAGGCAGGCGCCGGAAGCGGCGCTGCGGGGCGACCGTAGGAGCCTCGGGACGAGCGTCCGTTGACTGGAGGCAACGCGCGTCCGATTCGTGGCCGGGGCGTTCAGGGCGTCCGCGCGCCCGCGGCCGCCGCACGGAGCCGGTCCGGGTCGAGGACCTGCAGGCGCCGCGGCCCGAGCCTGTGCAGCACGCCGGACGCGACCAGCTTCGTGACCGCGCGCGAGAAGCTCTCGGGCGCCACGCCGATCGCGGCGGCGAGCTCGCCCGAACGGACCGGGAGATCGATCACCGCGAGCCCTCCGGAGGCCTCGTCGGGCAGGAGTGACGCCAGCGCCGAGGCCACGCGCGGAAGCGCCTCCGGGACCGACGACCGCTCGATCCGATCGAAGGCCTCGCGCAGCCGCGTCGCGAGGAGCTGGACGAGCGCGAGCGCCACCTTCGGGTCGCGCTCGAAGGCGCCGACCAGCGCGGAGCGGGGCATCACCAGGGCCGTGACGGTCTCGAGCGCCTGAGCGCTCGCGGGATAGGGCCGCCCGTCGAGGAACGGCATGAAGCCGAAGACGTCACCCGGGCCGAAGAGGTAGAGCGTGACCGCTTTCCCGTTCGCCAGGACCCGATGGATCTTCACGCGGCCGGACTCGATGGCGACGAGCATCCCGGCGTCGTCGCCTTCGCGGAAGACGAGGTCGCCCGGCTGGAAGGTCCTGTGGTGAGAGAACGGGGCGAGGAGCTCTCGCGCCCGGTGCGCCAGATCGTCGCGCCCCTCCTTCACCGTCTCATCCTTCACGAGCAACCTCCGGAGGCATGGGCGAAGCCCGCGCCGCGAGAACCGGCACGGATTGAGTGCAGTCAATGAGTGCGCCGGGGCGAGAGCGGAGGGTGGCGGGCGGCGGAGGAGTCATCGTCAAGCCACGATGACAGGGCGCGGCGGATCCACGATACTCCCGCCGCGCACGAAGGAGATCCGGATGAAGCGTTTAGGCCAGGTGGTCGCCGTCATCGTCCTGCTCGCAGCTGCGGTCGCCGTCGTGGCCGCGCGCCGCGATCGCAAGGACGGCGCGGCCGAGGACGGGCGCCGTGCCGGCGTCGCGGTGAGCGCGGAGATCGTTCGCGTGCCGCGGCTCGTGGACCTCGGCGCCGGGAGGTGCATCCCCTGCAAGGCGATGGCGCCCCTCCTCGAGGAGCTCCGAGCCGAGTACGCCGGGCGCCTCGAGGTCCAGTTCATCGACGTGTGGAAGGACCCGGACGCCGCGAAGCCCTTCGGCATCGACATGATCCCCACCCAGATCTTCTTCTCCGCGGACGGGCGCGAGCTCGCTCGGCACGTGGGGTTCATGTCGAAGGAGGAGATCCTGGCGCAGTGGCGCGCCGCCGGGGTCTCCCTCTGAGGAGGAGATCGTGGGCGAGCTCCTCGGCGCCTTCGGTCGGGCCTTCGCCGCATCGGCAGCGCTGGCGCTGCCGGCTGCCTTCCTGTGGGGCGTGCTGTCGGTGGTCCTGAGCCCGTGCCATCTCTCGAGCATCCCGCTCGTGGTGGCGTACATGAGCGGCGGCGAGGAGCTTCCGGAGAGGCGGCGTGCTCTGGCCCTCGCCACCAGCTTCGCGTCGGGCGTCCTCGGGAGCATCGCCTTCGTCGGGCTGGCGACCGCCGCCGCGGGGCGGATCGCGGGTGATGTCGGGCGAGCCGGGAGCTACGCGCTCGTGGCGGTCTTCCTCGCGTTCGGGCTGAACCTCCTCGGCATCCTTCCGCTGCCGTCCTTCTCCGCCGGGCGGTCCGCCTCCGGACGCAGGGGAGCGGCGGGCGCGTTCGTCCTCGGCCTCGCCTTCGGGGCCGCGCTCGGGCCGTGCACGTTCGCGTTCATGGCGCCGCTCCTCGCCCTCGCGTTCCGGACCGGCGCTCGGAGCGCCGTCTACGGAGCGCTCCTCGTGGCGCTGTACGGGCTCGGCCACGCGATGGCCATCGCGGCGGCAGGGACCTCCGCCCAGAGCGTGCAGCGGTGGCTTGCGTGGAGGGCTGGAGCGCGTGCCGCCACCCTGCTGCGTGGCGTCGCCGGCGTCGCCGTCATCGCGGGGGGCCTCTGGTTCCTCTACACGGCGCCATGACGGAGGGACGAATGAAGACGCCCGTGCTCGACTCGACGCCCGAAGCGCCGCCCTGCTGCTCGGGCGCCGCTGCTCAGCGGACCGCGGTCGCGCCATCCCGCACCGGGCGGACGCTCCTCGCGCTCGCGCTCGCCCTCGTCGGCTGGTCCCTCGCGTACGCGGCGATCCGCCCGCTCTCCGAGCTCCTGGCGTTCCGGGCGCTCGGCCTCGCCCCGGCCTCGCACCTGGGCCAGAGCGTGGCGTTCTTCCTCTACGACGCCCCGAAGGTGCTGCTGCTCCTCGTTCTCATCGTCTTCGCCGTGGGGATGGTGCGCTCGTTCTTCACCGCCGAGCGGACCCGCGCCGTGCTCGCCGGCAAGCGCGAGTCGGTGGGGAACGTGCTCGCCGCGCTCTTGGGCGTCGTGACGCCGTTCTGCTCCTGCTCCGCCGTCCCGCTCTTCCTCGGGTTCGTCGAGGTCGGCATCCCGCTGGGTGTCACGCTGTCCTTCCTCGTCGCCGCGCCCATGGTGAACGAGGTCGCGCTGGTCCTCCTCTTCGGGCTCTTCGGGTGGAAGGTCGCCGCGCTGTACCTCGTGACGGGGCTCGCGATCGCCATCGCCTCGGGCTTCGTGCTGGGCAGGATGAAGCTCGAGCGCTTCGTCGAGCCGTGGGTCTACGCGTCGATGAAGGGGAGCGCGTCCCACGCGCGCGAGCGGCTCGGGTTGCAGGGCCGGATCGAGAAGGGGGCCGAGGCGGTCCGGGACGTGGTCGGCAAGGTGTGGCCGTGGGTGCTCGCCGGGATCGCGGTGGGCGCAGGAGTCCACGGGTACGTCCCGGAGGGACTGCTCGCCGGCTTCATGGGGAAGTCGGCCTGGTGGTCCGTCCCGGCGGCGGTCGCGATCGGCGTCCCGATGTACTCGAACGCGGCGGGCGTCATCCCGGTGGTGGAGGCGCTGCTCGGGAAGGGCGCCGCGCTCGGGACCGTGCTCGCCTTCATGATGTCGGTGATCGGCCTCTCGCTCCCGGAGATCGTGATCCTCCGGAAGGTGCTCCGGCCGCCGCTCATCGCCGCCTTCGTCGGGATCGTCGCGCTCGGGATCCTGCTCGTCGGCTGGCTCTTCAACGCGGTCCTCTGATGAGGTGACGACATGAAGATCCAGGTGCTCGGTACCGGCTGCGCCAGGTGCAAGGTGCTCACCGCCAACACCGAGAAGGCCGTCCAGGCGCTCGGGCTCGCGGTGGCGGTCGAGAAGGTGGAGGACCTCCGCGAGATCATGAGGCTCGGGGTGATGACCACGCCCGCGCTCCTGGTGGACGGGAAGATCCGCGCCGCCGGAAAGGTCCTCACCGCCGACGCGGTGATGGACCTCCTGCGGTCCTGAGGCGAGGGCCGCGCGACGAGGTCCTCAGCCCGGGATCGCCTCGTACGCTCGCCTCACGTCGTCGGCCCCGTAGCTCCGCTCGAGCCGCCTCACGGTGAAGTGTCCCCACGCGGTCTTCTGGTAGTGCTGGATGAACACCGAGTTGATGCCGGCGCCGGCGAGCGCGCCCACGATGGGGACGAGCTGGGCGACCGCCTTCTCGGCGACCTGCGTCCCGAACTTCTGGGCGATGAGCCCGACGAGGCGCGCGACGGCCGGCGCGCTGCGCTCGGCGGCGAGGTCTCCGATCGCGCGGGCGCCGAGCTGCTCGGCGGCGCGCGCGACCGCCTGCGAGAGCGCCACGCGCACCGCGAAGTAGCCTGCCTCGGCGGCGTCGTCCGTGGCGGCCCGGCCGCCCATCGCGAAGACGCCGAGGCACTCGAGCCGCACCCGCAGCTCCGAGAGGTCCTCCCCCTGCGCGCGCGCGTGATCCGCGATCGAGCGGAGCATGAGCGTCGTCGAGAAGGGCAGCTCGATGGGGAGGGTCGCGGCGCCGAGCGCCCCGCCGAGCGCCCCGGAGGCGATGACGGCCGCGCGGTGCGCGAGGTCGGAGACGGCGCCGGCCGGTCCGCGCACGGCGAGCGGAGGCGAGCCGCCGGCCCCCGTCGCCTCGCGGAAGTCGAGGGTTCGCACGGCGAGCTCGAGCCCCTTCTCGAGCGCGCTGCGCGTCGCGCTGCCTACGAGGTCGCGCGTTCGGGCCGGCAGCTTCTCGACGAGCCGCTCGATCGGCCGGCCGACGCGGCTCGCGAGCTTGATGGCGAGATCCGGGGTCTCGAGGACGTGCTTCGCCTGCTCGAGGGCGAGGGCGTCGGCTCGGTCGAAGGCTGGCATCCGCGAAGCCTACCGCGCGGAGCGCGCCCGCGCCGCGCCCCGGTCGGCCTGGCCCCTGGCCGTTCAGGCCGCGGGCGCCGGCAGCACGCCGGCCACGAGAAACGTGCTGCGCGGGAACGCCTCGGTGTCGATCGTGAGGGCGCGCTCGTGCCGGAACTCGACGTCGTGCGCGGCGGTGACCGTGCAGTACCAGGTCTCCGGGGTCGCGAGCGGCGCCGGCGCCGCGAAGGCGGCCGGCGAGAAGAGCGCCACGTTCAGGCCGCGGCGAGGGTCGCGCGCCGAGGAGTAGCGGACCGCCTCGATGCCGTCCGCCCGCATCTCGGTCCCGAGCCGCTGACTCGCCGTGTAGTCGGTGGGCGAGCAGATCTTGCGGAGGGAGGCCTTGAAGGCGGGCGACGACAGGTCCACCCCCGCCCGCGTCGCGACCTCGACCTGGAACGCCGAGAAGGGCATCGCGTGGGGCGCGAGCTTCGCCTTCGTGCCCTCGAAGAAGACGATCCGGTAGTACGCCGTCTCGGCGAGCGCGGTGCGGAGCTCCTCGGAGCCGTACCAGAGGCTCGGCTCGTGGCGGCCCCCGAAGCGCGAGCCGTACCGGAGCGGCGGATACCTGAAGGGAGAGTAGAGGAGGTAGTGCAGCCTCGCGAACGCGGGGTCCGGCGGCAGCGGCGGCTTGTGGGCGTCGATCATCCGCTCGAGCAGCGCGTGCTCGGCGTCAGAATCGACGAGGGGCCGCGTCGAGATGATCCGCTGGCTCTCGGCGACGCGCCAGGGCCGGCCCCCGAGCTCCCGGGCGTTAGACCTTCCCCCGCATCGCGTCCAGATACTGCGTGACATTCACCAGCCCCTCGACGCTCCGCACGAGGAGTGCGGGAGTGCCGCCGAGATGATCGTTCTCGGCGTGGAACCACGCGCGGCAGCTCGCTGCGTCTCCCAGTAAAGCATTGAGGCTGCGGTACATGCGCAGGAAAGTGAGCGCGAGCTCGCCCTCCTTGGCGCCGGGGTCGATCGCCCGGGCGGACGCGCGGAGCCGCGAGACGGAGGCGCCGCTGACGCCGATGATCCGCGCGAGCTGCGCGTCGGTGAGCTCGAGGAGCTCGGCCGCGCGGAGCGTCGCCTTGGTCAGGACGGCGCCGGGGTCGGGCGCCCTCGCGTTGTGGGCGGATGCGCGCATCGGGACCTCCGGGTGGGCGCGGGGACAGCCTGTTTCATCTGGAAGACTAATGGCAGCATCTTTCATTTGCAAGATGCCGTGCCGCGCCGGCCGGATGGGTCGCCGCCGCGCCGGTCCCGCCGGAGGCCAGCGTCGGCGGGGCCGGGGCGCAGCCTCCGTCGGATCGATCAGGGCACGAGCACCGCCGCGCCCTCGATCCGCCCAGCCCGCAGCCGATCGAGCGCCTCGTTGGCCGCGGCGAGCGGGAACGGCGTCACCTCGCAGCGCACCGGCACCTGCGGCGCGAGCGCGAGGAACGCCTCGCCGTCCGCGCGGGTGAGGTTCGCGACGGAGCGCAGGACGCGCTCCCCCCACAGGAGCGCGTACGGGAACGACGGGATGTCGCTCATGTGGATGCCGGCGCAGACGACCGTCCCGCCCGGCGCCACGGCGGCGAGCGCAGCGGGGACGAGCGCCCCCACGGGCGCGAAGATCACGGCGGCGTCGAGGGGAGCGGGCGGGGGCGCGTCCGACCCGCCCGCCCAGGCCGCCCCGAGGTCGAGCGCGAGCCGCTGCGCGCCGTCGTCGCCGGGCCGCGTGAACGCGAGGACCTCCTGCCCGGCGTGGCGCGCCACCTGCGCGAGGATGTGGCCGGCCGCGCCGAAGCCGTAGATCCCGAGCCGCCGCGCCTCCCCCGCCATGCGCCAGGCGCGGTGCCCGATGAGGCCGGCGCAGAGGAGCGGCGCGGTCGCGACCGGATCGGTTCCGGGCGCGAGCGGAAACGCGAAGCGCGCGTCGGCGACGGCGTACTCGGCGTAGCCGCCGTCCCGCTGCCAGCCGGTGAAGCGCGCTCGCTCGCACAGGTTCTCGCGGCCGGCCCCGCAGAACCGGCACGCGCCGCACGCCCACCCGAGCCACGCCACGCCGGCGAGATCGCCCGGCGCGAAGCGCGCCACCGCCGCACCCGCCCGGACGACCTCGCCGACGATCTCGTGCCCCGGCACGATCGGTCGTCCGGGGAGGGCGAGATCGCCGTCCGCGACGTGCAGGTCGGTCCGGCAGACGCCGCAGGCGAGGACGCGCACCAGGATCTCGTCCGGCCCGGGCTCGGGGACGGGGAGGTCGCGGGCGGCGAGCGGCCGGCCCGGATGCTCGACGACCATCGCGCGCATGCCGGAGAGCGTACCGCCTTCCGGCGGACGCGGGTCGAGGCTCTGCGGTCCGCTCCCACCCGAAGGGCGGACGGCCGGACCCCCGCCCGGATCGCACCGTTGGCTCGGTGCAGCGAGCCGGGACGCGCACCCGACGTGCGGATCGTCGCCGGCAGGCATTGATCGGCAGGCGCATCTCATTAGGAGTTCCACCCGAGCTCAGAGCCACATCGCAAAGACCGTGAGGCGCCCCGAATGGACCCGCTTGCCAGCCCCGACTTGGACCCGCAGGAGACGCGCGAGTGGCTCGACGCCCTGGAGGGCGTCCTCGAGCGCGAAGGGACGGAGCGCGCGCACTTCCTCATCGAGCACCTCATCGACCGGGCGCGCCGGGCCGGTGCGTACGTGCCGTTCTCCGCCAACACCGCCTACATCAACACGATCCCCGTCGAGAAGCAGCCGCGCTTCCCGGGCGACTTCGCCCTGGAGCAGCGGATCCGCCACTACATCCGCTGGAACGCGATGGCGATGGTGGTGCGCGCGAACAAGCACACCAACGTCGGCGGCCACATCGCGAGCTTCGCCTCCGCCGCGACCCTCTACGACGTCGGCTACAACCACTTCTGGCGCTCCTGGTCCGAGGAGCGCGGCGGCGACCTCGTGTTCCTGCAGGGCCACTCCTCGCCCGGCATCTACGCGCGGGCGTTCCTGCTCGGCCTTCTCAGCGAGGAGCAGCTCACGAACTTCCGCCAGGAGGTCGAGGGGAAGGGCATCTCGTCCTACCCGCACCCCTGGCTGATGCCCGAGTTCTGGCAGTTCCCCACCGTGTCGATGGGGCTCGGCCCGCTCATGGCCATCTACCAGGCCCGGTTCATGAAGTACCTGCACGACCGCGGCGTGGTGGACACCGAGGGGCGCAAGGTGTGGGCCTTCACCGGCGACGGCGAGATGGACGAGCCGGAGGCGATGGGCGCCATCGGGCTCGCCGGGCGGGAGAAGCTCGACAACCTCATCTTCGTCGTGAACTGCAACCTGCAGCGGCTCGACGGGCCGGTGCGCGGCAACGGCAAGATCATCCAGGAGCTCGAGAGCACGTTCCGGGGCGCCGGCTGGAACGTCATCAAGGTGATCTGGGGCCGGCACTGGGACCCGCTGCTCGCCAGGGACAAGAACGGCGCCCTGCGCCGCCGGATGATGGAGGTCGTGGACGGCGAGTACCAGCTCTACAAGTCCCGCAGCGGCGCCTACGTGCGCGAGCACTTCTTCAACACCCCGGAGCTCAAGGACCTCGTCTCCGAGCTCTCCGACGACGACGTCTGGCGCCTCAACCGCGGCGGCCACGATCCGTTCAAGGTCTACGCGGCCTACGAGGCGGCGGTGAAGCACGAGGGCCAGCCGACGATCATCCTCGCGAAGACCATCAAGGGCTACGGCATGGGCGAGGCGGGCGAGGCGATGAACATCGCCCACCAGCAGAAGAAGATCGCGGTGGACGCGATCCGCCGCTTCCGCGACCGCTTCGACCTCCCCGTCCCCGACGACGAGCTCGAGGAGGTGCCGTTCCTCAGGTTCGAGGAGGGCTCGAAGGAGCTCGAGTACATGAAGGCGCGCCGCGCCGAGCTCGGGGGCGATCGCCCGCGCCGGCGGCGCCGCGCGCCGGAGTCGCTCGAGGTCCCGCCGCTCGCCACGTTCGACCGGCTCCTCAAGAGCACCGAGGACCGCGAGATCTCCACCACCATGGCGCTCGTGCAGCTGATGAGCATGCTCGCGCGCGACAAGAAGATCGGCGCGCGCGTCGTGCCCATCGTGCCGGACGAGGGGCGCACCTTCGGGATGGAGGGCATGTACCGGCAGCTCGGCATCTGGAGCCACGTCGGCCAGCTCTACACGCCGGAGGACTCCGAGCAGCTCGCCTTCTACCGCGAGGACAAGAAGGGCCAGGTGCTGCAGGAGGGCATCACCGAGGCGGGCGGGATGGCGGACTGGATGGCGGCGGCGTCGGCGTACTCGACGCACGGCCGGTCGATGATCCCGTTCTACCTCTTCTACTCGATGTTCGGCTTCCAGCGCGTCGGCGACTTCGCGTGGGCGGCGGGCGACATGCGCTGCCGCGGCTTCCTCGTCGGCGGCACCTCGGGTCGCACCACCCTGAACGGCGAGGGGCTCCAGCACGAGGACGGCCACTCGCACGTGTTCTCGTCGGTGATCCCGAACTGCCGCTCCTACGATCCGACCTTCTCCTACGAGGTCGCCGTCATCGTGCAGGACGGGCTGCGACGCATGGTGCAGGAGCAGGAGGACGTCTACTACTACCTGACGGTCCTCAACGAGAACTACGTGCACCCCGCCATGCCCGAGGGCGCTGCCGAGGACATCATCCGCGGCATGTACCTCTTCAAGCGCGGGGCGGCGGGCGACAAGAAGGCGCCGCGCGTCCAGCTGCTCGGGTCGGGCTCGATCTTCCGCGAGGTGATCGCGGCCGCCGACCTCCTGAAGAGCCACTGGGGCGTCGACGCCGATCTGTGGGCCTGCCCGAGCTTCACCGAGCTCGCCCGGGACGGCATGGCGGTCGCGCGCGAGAACCTCCTCCACCCCGACGCGCCGGCGAAGAAGTCGCACGTCGAGCGCTGCCTCGGCGAGACCGCGGGCCCGGTGGTCGCGGCGACGGACTACGTGCGCACCTTCGCCGAGCAGATCCGGCCCTACGTGGGGCGGCGCTACCTCGTGCTCGGCACGGACGGGTTCGGTCGCTCCGACACCCGCGAGCGGCTCCGCCGCTTCTTCGAGGTGGACCGTCACCACGTCGCGGTCGCCGCCCTGAAGTCGCTCGCGGACGAGGGGAAGCTCCCGGCCGCGAAGGTCTCGGAGGCCATCCGCAAGTACGGCATCGATCCCGCGAAGCCGGCGCCGTGGACGGTGTAGGCGCCCCGGAGAGCGAACGACCCATGAGCACCATCGAGGTGAAGGTCCCCGCCCTCGGCGACTTCAAGGACGTGCCGGTCATCGACGTCCTCGTGAAGCCGGGCGACGCGGTGAGCAAGGACGACGCGCTCGTCACGCTCGAGTCGGAGAAGGCGACGATGGACGTGCCGTCGCCCGCGGCGGGCACGATCAAGGCCCTGCGCGTGAAGGTCGGCGATCGCGTGAGCGAGGGGAGCGTCGTGGTCACGCTCGACGCGGGGGAGGCCGGGGCGGCGAAGCCGGCCGCCGCGAAGGCCGCGCCCCAGGCTCCGGCGGCTGCGAAGCAGGCGCCTTCGCCCGCGTCCGCCGGGAAGCGCGACGGGGCGGCGGCCGCGACGGCGCCGGCCGCCGAGCGACCCCCGAAGCGCCCCGCGCCCGTGGCCGCGCCGTCGGGCGGCGTGCGACTCGAGGTGAAGGTACCCGCCATCGGCGATTTCAAGGACGTGCCGGTGATCGAGGTGCTCGTGAAGGCGGGCGACACCGTCGAGCAAGACGATCCGCTCGTCACCCTCGAGTCGGAGAAGGCCACGATGGACGTGCCCGCGCCGGCGGCGGGGACCGTCCGCGAGCTCGAGGTGAAGGCGGGCGATCGGGTGAGCGAGGGGAGCCTCGTGCTCGTGCTCGAGACCGCCGGCGCGCCCGCTCCGGTCGCGGCGCGCGAGCCCGCGCGGGAGGAGCCTGCTCCCATAGCCCCCGCCGCGGCGCCCGCGCCACGCGCCCCGGCGGCCGGTCCGCCGGCCCCGGCCCCGGCGCCTGCGGGCCGGCCCGCGCCGGCGGTCGAAGAGGAGGGCCGCGTCGCCGTGCCTCACGGCTCGCCGTCCGTGCGCAAGCTCGCGCGCGAGCTCGGCGTGGACCTCGCGCGCGTGGAGCCCTCGGGGCCGCGCGGACGGATCCTGCACGAGGACGTGCAGCGCTACGTGAAGGAGGTCATGAGCGCTGCGGCGACCGGCGCTCCGGGCATCGGCCTCGACGTGGCGCCCTGGCCCAAGGTCGACTTCGCGAAGTACGGCCCGGTGGAGACGCGACCCCTCTCGCGCATCAAGAAGATCTCGCGGAAGAACCTCGCCCGGAACTGGGTGATGATCCCGCACGTCACGCAGCACGACGAGGCGGACATCACCGAGCTCGAGAAGTTCCGCGTCGCGCTCAACGCGGAGCACGCGAAGGAGGGGGTCAAGGTGACGCTGCTCGCCTTCCTCGTGAAGGCGTGCGTCGCGGCGCTGCGCAGGTTCCCGGACTTCAACGCGTCGCTCGACGGCGACGCGCTCGTGCTGAAGCAGTACTTCCACATCGGCTTCGCGGCGGACACGCCGGGCGGGCTCGTCGTGCCGGTGGTGAAGGACGCGGACCGGAAGGGCGTGCTCGAGCTCGCGCGCGAGCTCGCGGAGCTCGCGCAGAAGGCGCGCGACGGGAAGCTCCAGCTCGCCGAGATGCAGGGCGGGACCTTCTCCATCTCCAGCCTCGGGGGCATCGGCGGGACGGCGTTCACGCCGATCATCAACGCGCCGGAGGTCGCCATCCTGGGCGTCTCGCGCAGCGTGACCCGGCCGGTGTGGGACGGCGCGCAGTTCGCGCCGCGGCTGATGCTGCCGCTCTCGCTGTCGTACGATCACCGCGTCGTGGACGGCGCGGCCGCGGCGCGCTTCACGAGCTACCTCGCGGCGCTCCTCGCCGACATGCGGCGGGCGATGCTGTGACGTCCCGCACCGGCGCCCCGCCCGGGCGGCGCGCGCCGCTTCACCTGACGTAGACCTTCGAGCGCGAGCGGGGCGGCCGGGATGTCCGGACCGCCCCGCTCATGGTCGGAGCGGCCGGCGGACTACTTGCCGCCGGAGGCCCCTCCGCTGGAACCCGTGCCGCCGCCGGCGCTGGAGCCGTCGCTGCTGCCCGCGGGAGCGTGCGTCGCTCGCGAGCCCGACCCGGTCGTCGACGGCCCGGAGCCCGTGCTCGGGCTCGCGCCGGAGCCGGTCCCCTCGGTCGTGGCGCCCGTGCTGCCGGTCGCCGAGCTGCCGGTGTGGTGCTTCTTCTTCGTCCTCTTCTTGTGGGTCGTCGTCGCGCTCTTGGCCGACGTGTCGCTCGACCCGCTGCTGCCCGAGACGCCGGACTGGCGGCTGCTCGAGCCGGCGCTGCCGGTCCCCATGCCGCTCGTGTCGCTCGAGCTTCCCGAGCCCGTGCCGTACGCGCTGCCGGAGCTGCTGCCGCTCTTGCCGCTGTCGCCGGTCGTGCTCGAGCCGGTCGCGCCGCCCTGGGCGCTCGCGGTGCCGAGGCCGAGCGCCGCCAGCGCGCCGGCCAGGAACATCCCATTCCTGAGCTTCATCCACCCTCCCGTGTGAGGTGATCGCCGTCCGCACCGTGCGGAGGGCGCTGCGCGGCGACGGTGACGCCGGAAGACGACCGAGCGCATGACCCGTATCGGCGGGGGCATCGCCGCCCGCCGCGAGGTCCTTCACCGCCGTTCTGCCGCCGCGCGAGGCTGAAAGCTGCGGCTGCTCCGGCCAGCGGCAACAGACGGGCCGCGGGCGCCTCGGCCGCCCCGCGCGCGCCCGCGCCCTCCGCGCCCCGCCTTCGTACATCGCGCGACATGCGCGCAGCTCGACGCACAGTCGCACCCACCCTCCACGCGCGAGCGGGCATGCCCGTCAGCAGAGGGGTGTTGGTGGAGTCACCCGAGTGCCGCCGAGGCGCATGGGGCTCGCTCGCACATCCGACCACCGATGACGTCTGCCACCCTGCTCACGCTGCTCGTTGCCGCCGCCGCGCCGGCGATCGCCTCCGCCCCCGCCTCGGCGTCGGCCGTCGCCCCGCCTCCGAGCGCGGTCGGCCTTCCCGCGCCGGCCCGGGCCGCCACCGCCGGCGGTGAGGTCACGACCGCCCCGATCGTCCCCTCCGACCCGTGCGACGGGATCGCGTCGCTCCCGGAGGAGGACGGCTGCGCCGGCGCGCCGCTCTGCTCGCCGCGGCAGCGCGTGAAGCTCGCCTGCGATCTCCGCGATGCGATGGAGAAGCGGTACGTGTTCTTCCCGGTGAAGGGGCGCCTCCTCGCCCGCGGCGGCGCGGCGTCGTTCGACTCGCGCGCGCACCTCGACGCGTGCGTCGCGGAGGAGCGGACGATCGCGAAGGAGGAGGATCCGCTCCGGTTCTACGACCGGATGCGCCGCTGCACGGCGGCGTTCGAGGACGGGCACCTGCTCTTCGGCGCGCCGGTGCGGCTGCCCCAGGTGGCGCTCGGGTTCGGCCTGCGGCTCGCCGAGGGCGGCAAGATCGTCATCGCGAACCGCGAGAAGAAGCTCGTGAGCTACCTCGCGAAGGTCTCGGGGCTGCGCGGCATCGAGCAGATCCTCGCGGTCGGCAACGAGGTGCTGGAGATCGACGGCCGGCCGGCGGCGGAGGTCGTGGACGAGCTCGCCCGCTACGTGCCGGCGAGCTCGCGCGGCGCCCGGCTCGAGCGCGCCGTCGACGCGGTCACGCGTCGCGACTTCGACTACCCGCAGCGGCGCACCGCGTCGGTGGCCGTGTCGGTGAAGGGGGCCCGGCGCGTCGTCGAGCTGCCCTGGTGGATCTCCCCCGACGCGGCCGGGCACGTGATGTCGAGGGGCTACGTCCGCCGGACGGGGATCGTCACGACCGATCTCCTCGCCTGGCGCTACGACCAGGGGAAGGACACCTGGGACCGGGATCCGAACGCGGCGCTGGGCTACCTGCGCACGGACACCATCCTGCCGCCGCGCGACGCCGCCGGGCTCACCGACGAGCTCGACGAGGGCGATCAGGTCGCGGTGCGGGTGGGCGAGGTCGTGCGCCGCCGCGATCGCGCCTTCTGCTACGTGCAGATCCTGTCGTTCCTCACCGAGACCCTGCACGCGGCGGGGGAGGAGCCGCGCCCGTTCGGCGCGGTGCTCGAGGGCTTCGTGGGCGAGTGCAAGGACAAGGGGCTCGATCTCGTCGTGGACCTGCGCCAGAACATGGGGGGCTACATCGCCCACTCGAGTACGGTGGCCGCGATGCTGTCCGAGCCGGGGGAGGCCTACCCCGGGGGCGCGCTCGTCCTGCGAGCGACCACGCAGAACCAGCTCGTCTACCAGCAGCGGATGCCCCCCCCGAGCGCCGCGCCCGCCCGCGCCGCGGACGACGCCTTCGAGCCGCGCAAGATCGTCGAGGCGATCGGGCTCGCGCAGCGCGAGCGGCGCGACTACACGCCCGCGTTCCTCGAGGGGCCGGTGCGCGCGAGCGACGCGGTGGGCGGCTACGAGGGCCGGGTGGTGGTGCTCACGAGCCCGAGCTGCATGAGCGCCTGCGATCGGCTCGCCGGGATGCTGCGCGCCTCGCGCCGCGCCGTGCTCGTCGGCGGCCCGACGGAAGGCGCCGGCGGCAGCCAGCAGGAGGCGAAGAACCTCGGCGCGCGCTGGACGGATCCCGACGGGCTCCTCTCGCTCTCCATCCCCAACGCCGCGATGGGCGTGCAGCCGCTCGAGCCCGGCGCGCCGCTCGCCGCGCACGCGGAGCGCTCGGCCGAGGAGTTCTTCGCGGCGCTCGCGTTCGAGAACCGACCCGTGCAGCCGGACGTGCCGTACGCGACCACGGTCGCCGACATCACCGGCCACAACCGCGGCTGGCTCGAGCAGGTCGAGGGCGTCCTCTTCGAGGGGCGCGCGGTGCGCGAGGGGATCGCGGGGTTCTGATCACGAGGCGCCGGCGGGCCCGCTCCGCTCGCCGGCGCTCGAGCTGCGCCGGCCTCAGCGGCGGCGCGGATCGAGGAGCGACAGCAGCGCGGGAGGCGCGACGTCGGAGACCGCGACCGCCGTCTGCGCCGCCTCGGGGACGACGCAGATCCCCTCGCCGAGCGGGCCCTCCGTGCAGCGCGGGCCGTTCGAGGCGAAGCGGGCCGTCGCCTTCGCCGCGCCCGAGCCCGCGGCCGGGACGATCACGGTGAGCGCGTGGTCCCCCACGCGGTAGAGCAGGTGCGCCGCCGGCTCCCCGGCGACGTTGCAGCGGCGCGCGCCGAGGAGCGTCGCGCCCGGCATCGACGGCACGTCGACGCGGTACCCGAGCGCCGACTCGAGCCAGCCCGCCACGCGCGCCGGGTCGTCGGACTGGAACTCGCAGGGCTCGGCGCGCGAGAAGGAGCGGAGGTGGAGCCGCTCGAGGTCGGCGGCGAGCGCGCCCTCGAGGCGGAGGGGGCGGGCGCGCGCGGCGTAGAGGCCGGCGCCGCTCGCCGCGAGGGCGGCGGCGGCGACGACGGCGAGCCGCCG
>NZ_JALCYY010000079.1 GCF_022690685.1 Anaeromyxobacter terrae
CGTCCCCGGTCGCGGCGAAGCCCCCGCCGCCGGCGGCCAGGCCCCCGCCACGCGCCGCTCCGCCGCCCGCGACGCCGCCGAAGGCGCCGCCCGTCGCGGCGCGCGCGAACGGCGCAGCCTTCCCGGACCTCTCGGAAGAGCTCGAGGAGACCGAGTTCTTCCTGCAGCAGGGACTCCTCGGCGCCGCGCGCGACGCGCTCGAGCTCCTCCTCGCCGCGCATCCGCGCCACCCGGTGCTCGAGGCGCGGCTCGCCGAGGTGGAGCGCCGCGCCGGGAGGGAGGCGCCCGCGGCCACCCCTACGCCGGGAGGCGGGGCGCGGGAGACGCGGCCGCTCGCGGTCTCCGGCGTCGACGAGAGCTTCGACATCGCGCGCGAGCTCGCGGACGAGCTCGGCGGCGAGGCTTCGCCGGCCCCGGACGACGAGGAGTTCCAGTACTCGGTCGAGGACGTCTTCGCGCAGTTCAAGAAGGGCGTCGAGCAGACCGTCCGCCCCGAGGACAGCGCCACGCACTACGATCTCGGCATCGCCTACAAGGAGATGGCGCTCCTCGACGATGCCGTCCACGAGTTCGAGGTGGCGCTCAAGGGCGCCGAGAAGCGACGCGCCATCGACTGCCTCTCGATGATCGGCCTCTGCCGGATGGCGAAGGGGGAGCAGCGGGAAGCGATCCGCGCCTTCCGCCGCGCGCTCGCCTCGGACGCGCTCACCAAGGAGGCCGCCAAGGCGGTCCAGTACGAGCTCGGGGCGGCGCACGAGGCGGTCGGGGAGGCGGAGGTGGGGCTCTGGTTCCTCCAGCGCGTGGCGAAGCTCGATCCGGCGTTCCGCGACGTCGCGGATCGGATCCGCGCGCTCGGGGGCGGCCCGGGACGTCCGCCCGCCGACGCGGCCCGCGGGGCGCGCCCGCCGTCCGCGCCGCCACGCCCGCCCGTCCCGGGCGCGAAGAAGAACATCGGGTACCTGTAGCGCCAAGGACGCCGCGTGAACTATCTCGAGTACTACGAGCTGTCGCAGGAGCCGTTCTCGAACGCGCCCGTCTCGCGGTTCTACTACTCGTCCGCGCAGCACGCGCAGGCGCTCCTCAGGCTCACGCACGCCGTCTCCGGCATGAAGGGGCTCGCGGTGCTCGTGGGCGACATCGGCGCGGGCAAGACCACGCTCGCGCGGCGGATGCTCGACGCGCTGCCGGAGGAGGAGTACGAGGCGGCGCTCCTCGTCATCATCCACTCGGGCATCACGGCGAGCTGGCTCCTCAAGCGGATCGCGCTCCAGCTCGGGGTCGAGAGCCCCGCCGACGAGAAGCTCGCGCTCCTCTCGCAGCTCTACCAGCGGCTCGTCCGGATCTACGAGCAGGGCAAGAAGGCCGTGGTCCTCATCGACGAGGCCCAGATGCTCGCCACGCGCGAGATCATGGAGGAGTTCCGCGGGCTCCTGAACCTCGAGGTCCCGGAGCGGAAGCTCCTCTCGTTCGTGTTCTTCGGGCTGCCGGAGATCGAGCAGAACCTGAAGCTCGACCCGCCGCTCGCGCAGCGCGTCGCGCTCAAGTACCGGCTCGAGCCGCTGTCCGGAGAGGCCACCGAGGCGTACGTCCGGCACCGGCTCCGGCTCGCCGGGGCGCCGCGCGTCCCGTTCTCCGCGGGCGCCCTCGCGCGCATCCACGCCTACACGCGGGGGACGCCGCGCCTCATCAACACCCTGTGCGACAACGCCCTCTTCGAGGGCTTCGTGGCGCGCGCGCGGGAGCTCGACGAGCGGTTCGTCGACCGCGTCGCCCGCGACCTCGGCATCGAGGCCCCCGCGGCGGCGGACGCCGGTCCGGCGGACCGCCCGGCGCGGCTCGACCTCGCCGAGATCGATCGCTACCTCGAGTCGCTCGAGTAGCGGTCACGCGCTTGGTCCTGCGCGCACCGCGGTGGAGAATCGAGGCAGGTGAAGAAGCGCACCGTCGCCCTGGCGTTCCTCGCGCTCATCGTGGCCCTGGTGGGCGGCACGATCGCGGGGTTGCGCACGCGCTGGGCGGCGGACCGGATCTGCGCGCTCGCGGCCGAGCGCGTGGAGCGCTCGACCGGCCTCGAGCTCGCCGTCGCGGCGTGCCGGATCCGGCCGCTCGCGCTCGAGCTCGAGGCGGAGGGCATCCGGCTCGGGCCGGCCTCGGCCCCGCTCTTCACCGCCGACGCGCTCGCCGCCCGCCTCGCGCCGATCCAGGCGCTGGGGCGGCAGCTCCACCTCGCCGAGCTGCGCCTCGTGCGTCCCCGGGTCGTCGTCCCACCGCGCTCCACGCACAGCGGCAACGGCGTCGGCCGCGCCTGCCCGCCTCCGCTCCTCGCGCGCTTCGAGGTCCGACACCTCGACGTCGAGGCGGGCGCGCTCGACGTCGCGCTCGACGGGGGCCGTCGCCTCGTCGTGGACCGGATCGACGTGAGGTCACGCCCGCCCGCGCGCTCGCTCCGCGCGTTCGGCGCGCCGCTCCGCCGCGCGCGCGTGGAGATCTCCGCGGGGCCGGTGAGCCTCACCGGGCCCGGGCGCGCCTTCGCCGCGACGGCCGTCTCCGCCGACGTGGAGGTCGCGCTCGATCTCTCGCGCGCGGTGCTGCACGGGGCGCAGGCCGAGATCGGGGGGCTGCGACTCGACGCTCGCGGCGAGGTCCGCGATCTCTGCGATCCGTCGTTCGAGCTCAGCGCGTCCGCTCGTGGCCGCGTCGCCGACGCGCTCGCGCTGGCGGGCGTCGCGGTCGACGCCGAAGGGAGCGCCGAGGTCGTGGCGAGCGTGCGCGGCCCGGCGCGGGCGCCGGAGGTGTCCGCCACCGTCGCCTGGACGGGCGTCCGGATCGGCGAGCAGCGCGCCGGCGCTGGCCAGGCGGCGCTGCGGCTCGCCGGCGAGGAGGTCGTGTTCGACCGGATCGAGGTGCCGCTCGCCGAGGGCAGCGCGCTCGTGCGGGGCACGCTCCGCCTCGCGCGCGGCGCGCCGATCGCGGCGGAGGTCGAGCTGCGCGGTGCTGAGCTCGCGGAGGTGCTCGACCGGCTCGGCGTCCGCGATCCCTGGGTGAGCCTGAAGCTCGACGGGCGCGCGGCGGTGTCCGGCTCCCTGTGGCCGCCGGCGCTCGGCGGCGAGCTCGCGGCCGACCTGCGGGACCTGCGCGCGCTCACGCGCCCCTACCGCACGGCGAAGGGCGATCCCGGCGTCGTGGCCTTCGCGGCGGGGCGGCTCGAGTCGAAGGTGCGCGTCGATCGCGAGGGGCTGTTCTTCGACGCTGGGCGGCTCTCGGTGGGGCGCGGCACCGTCACCGCCGACGCGGCGGTCCACTTCTCGGAGGCGCGCGGCTTCTCCGTCCGCGCGCAGGGCGAGGCGGACCTCGACGCCCTCGGGCGCGTCGCCGACGTCCCCTGGGCCGGGCTCGCCCGCGTGGAGGCGACGATCGGGGCGGCGCCGTACGGGAACCCGCACGTGGTCGGCCGCACCCGCATCGAGCGCTTCCGCTTCCTCGACGTCGATCTCGGGAACGTCTCCTCGGACTTCCGCTACGACGACTTCCTCCTGCGCTTCTCCGGCGCCGAGGGGGTGAGGAACGTGTCGCGCTGGAAGGGCGAGGGCGTGGTGGACCTCGACCGCACGCCGGCGCACGTCGTCTCGTCCCGCTTCGAGGCGAAGGGACGGATCCGCGACCTGCTCGACGCCGTGCGCGACTGGCTCCCGCGGTCGCGCTGGATGCGCGACGTCGTCGACGGCGACGTGGAGGTTTCCGGCGCAGCCACCGGCCCGGCCGACGCAGTGGACGCCGAGTTCGAGGCCCGCTTCGGCGCCGGGACGATCTACGGCCGCCGCTACGACTCCGGGCGGGCGGAGGGGCGCATCCACAAGGGCGTCGAGACCCGCCTCGATCGCGCGGAGCTGCGCCGCGGCACGGGGGTGGCGCGCGCGACCGGCACCTGGAGCGCCCTGCCGCCGTTCCCCTGGGACGTCGACGTCTCCTTCTCCGGGGTTCCCATCGCGTCGCTCGGCCTGCCCGGAGGCACGTGGTCGGGCACCGTCGCCGGCACGGCGACGCTCGAGGGGTCCCTGGATCGGCCGCACGTCCGCTTCGCCGCGAACGGTGACGCCGTGCACGCGGAGGGGTTCGGGCTCGGGACGGTGCAGGTCGGCGGCACGCTCGACGGCGAGCGGCTCGTCGTGACCGGCGGAGCCGAGGGCGTCTCGTTCGAGGGAGAGGCGACGCTCGCGGGCCGCATGCCGTTCCGGGCGCAGGCGCGGCTCGCGATGCACGACGTGACGCGGCTGCTCCCCGACGGCGCGCCGGGGGGCTTCCGCGCCCGCGTCGCGGGGGAGGGGACGGCGGAGGGCGAGCTCGCGGACGTCTCGCTCGCCCGGGCGCGCTTCCGGCTCGACGAGGTGCAGGCCGGCTACGCGGACTTCCGCGTGCAGTCGGCCGGCCCGGCGGTGCTCGAGCTCGACCGGGGCCGCGTCGAGGTGCAGGGGCTCGTGCTGCGCGGGACGAACACCGAGCTCGCGCTCTCGGGCACGCGCGCGGCCTCCGGCCAGCTCGACGTCTCCGCGCGCGGCAACCTCGACCTGCGCCTCCTCGGCGGCCTCACGCCGGCGCTGCGCCGCCCGGCGGGGCGGCTCACGCTCGAGGCGCACGTCGGCGGCACGGCGGAGGAGCCGGTCCTCGTCGGCGCCGGGCGCGTCGAGGACGCCGGGTTCGAGCTGCGCGACGTGGTGCTCGCCTTCTCCGGGCTGCGCGGCGATCTCGCGTTCTCGCAGAACCGCATCCTCTTCGATGGCCTCGAGGCCGCGGTGAACGGCGGCCGGGCCCGGCTCGAGGGCGAGGTGCAGCTCTCGTCGTTCCGACCCTCGCGCCTGCGGGTCGAGGCGAAGCTCGACGAGATCCCGCTCGCGGTCCCGGCGTACCTCCCGGTCACCCTCTCCGGCCGGCTGGAGGCGACGGGCTCCCCCGACGCCACCACGCTCACCGGACGCGTCCACGTGCTGCGCGCGCGCTACACCGCCGACGTCGACCTCGAGCGCAGCCTGCTCGAGGTGCGCCGGCGCACGGCCGCGCCGCCCCGCGCCTACGACCGCGCCGGCGAGTGGCTCCGGTTCGACGTGCAGGTCGCGGTCGACGGCGACGCGCGGGTCGACAACGATCTCGTTCGCGGCGCGCTCTCCGGCGAGCTGACCCTCACCGGCTCCCTCGCCGCGCCCGGCCTCGTCGGCTCGCTGGCGATGGCCGAGGGGAGCCGCGCGATCTTCCGCGGCAACGAGTTCCTCCTCACGCACGCCATCCTGGAGCTCACCGACCGGAACCGCATCGCGCTCGCGCTCGACGTGCACGGCGAGTCCCAGGTGCGCGACTACCAGGTCTTCATGCACGTCTTCGGGCCGATGAGCGATCCGCAGATCACGCTCACCAGCGCGCCCGCGCTCACGCAGCCGGACATCATCACGCTCCTCTCCCTCGGCTTCACGCGCCGCGACGCGGGGGCGGGCGCGGGCGTGGGCGGCGTCGCCACCGCGGCGGCGGCGCAGGCGCTCTTCTCCGCCTCCGGGCTCGACGAGCAGGTGAAGCGCTTCCTGCCCCGCACCGGCGTCATGCGCGACCTGTCGGTGCGGATCACGAGCGCCTACTCGGAGGGCACCGGCCAGGTGGAGCCGCGCGCGGAGTTCGAGTCGTGGTTCCTGCGCGACAAGCTGCGGCTCCGCTACCAGGCGCCGCTCGCCGGCGCGCGGGGGCAGAAGGCGCAGGCGGAGCTCCGGCTCGGCAATCACACGGCGGTGCAGTACCAGTGGGACAACGACAACCCCGACGTGGCCACGGGCGATCACGGCGTGGATCTGAAGCTCCGCTGGGAATGGACGGACGAAAAGTGAGCGGGCTGCGGCGCACGATGCCGGGCCCGCGGCGGGCGTCCTCGCTCCATGCGCCTGCGGCGCACGGCCAGGCGCCGCTGCGCGCGGCATCGAGGAGAGGAGCGCCTCGGCGCGCGTCGCCGCGGGTGCCCCCCTCCGCTCCGGGCTCGTGCGCCTCGTGCGCGGTCACCGCCCATTCCGTGCGGCTGCGCGCCCTCGCGTCCCTGCTCGTGTCCCTGCTCGTGTCCCTGCTCGCCTGCGCGGCGCTGCCCGCCGCGGCGGACGTCGTCTCGCCCCCGCCCCGCGTGGTCGGCGTCGAGCTGCGGGTGCCCGAGTCGGCGGACCGGGTCGCGCTCGCCGGGTTCGTGGACGTGAGGCCGGGCGAGACGCTCTCCACCCGCGCGCTGCGCCGGACCGTGCAGCGGCTCTACCAGACCGGCCGGTTCAGGAACGTGATCGTCCGCGCCACCCCCGCGGCGCCGCCTCCGAACGAGCGCGGCGAGTGGGTGTCGCTCGTCGTCGAGGCCCTGCCGGTCCGGATGCTCGCGACGCTCGAGGTGCGGGTCGAGGGCCCCGCGGTGCTCGACGCCGCCGGCGTGCGCGCGGCGGCGCGGCTCACCACCGGCGAGCCGTTCGACTCCTCGGACCTCGACGCGGCCGCCGCGCGGGTCCGGGCCCTGCTCGAGCGCCGCGGGTACCCCGAGGCGACGGTCGAGGCGCGCGCGGTGCGCGACGACGCCGCGCTGATCCGCGTCGCGGCGGGCGACCCCGTGCGGATCCGCTCGGTGCGGCTCGCGGGATCCGGCGAGGCGCCCCGCCTCACCTCCGCGCTCCGCTCGCGCGCCGGGGCCGTGCTCGATCGCGACGTCCTCGACTCGGACGTCCGCGCGGCGCGCACCGCCCTGTACGCGAGCGGTTACCGGCGCGCGCGGGTCGGCGCCCCCGTCGTGCGGATCGAGGGCCGGCTCGCCGACGTCGAGCTGCCGGTCGACGCCGGTCCCAGGCTCGCGTTCGCGTTCCGCGGCAACCAGGAGATCGCGTCGGCGGTGCTCGCCAGGCAGCTCGCGTTCGAGGACGGCCAGCCCGTGGACGCGCCGGCGATCGCCGCCGCGGCCGACCGCATCCGGGCGTTCTACCGCTCGCGCGGCTTCGCGGGCGTGCGTGTCGAGGCCGAGGAGTCCCGCCGCGGACGTCTCGCCGCGGTGGTCTTCCACGTCGAGGAGGGACGCCGCTACCGGCTGCGGGAGGTCCGGCTCGACGGGGTGGAGCAGCGCGACGCCGCGACGCTGCGGGCGCAGCTCGCGGCGATCCTCGACGAGGAGGGCGGCCGGCGGGACGAGGCGGAGGCCGACCGCGGACGCGCGCTGCTCGTGTCCGTTCCCGGGGTGAGGCCGCCGCGCGCCCCGCCCGCGGCGCTCGCGCCGAGCGAGGTATGGGACGAGACGGCGTGGGCGCGGGCGGCTGAGCGGATCGTGGACGACTACCGGGCCGCCGGGTGGCTCGAGGCGGTCTACCTCGGCGCCTCCGTGTCGCTCGACGCCCGCGCGCGCGTGGTGGACGTGACGGTCCGGCTGCGGGAGGGCCCGCGCACGCACGTCGAGGCCATCTCGTTCGAGGGGAACCGCGTCGTGTCGCTCGCCGAGCTCGCGCGCGAGTCGCGCCTGGCGCCCGGCGATCCGCTCGCCTTCGAGCGGATCGAGGAGACGCGCGCGGCGATCCTGAGGCGCTACCTCGCGCGCGGTCACCTCTACGCCCGGGTCGACGCGCGCGAGGAGCTCGACTCCGGGCGCCACACCGTGGCGATCCGCTTCGTCGTCGACGAGGGGCCGCAGGTGCGCATCGGGCGCGTGCTGCTCTCCGGGAACCGGCGCACCCGCGAGGACGTCGTCCGCGGCGCGCTCGCGTTCGCCGAGGGCGACGTGTACGACCCCGAGCGGATCGCGAAGAGCCAGGCGGCGCTCCTGCGGCTCGGGGTGTTCCGGTCGGTGTCCATCCGCGTACAGGAGCCGGAGGCGCCGCACGAGACGAAGGATCTGGCCGTCGAGCTCGCGGAGCGCCCCTGGGCGACGCTCGCGCAGGGCGTCGGCTTCTCGATCGCCGACGGGCCGCGCGCGTTCGTGGAGTACGGCGAGCCGAACCTCCTCGGGCGGGCGCTCGAGCTGGGCGCGCGCGCCAAGGTGAACTACCCGCTCGAGACGCCCTGGGTCGAGCGGCCCGACCTCGCGGGCAAGGCGCCCTCGGACCGGGTGGAGGGACGGGCGGAGGTCGGGCTGCGCACCCCGAACTTCGGCTTCCTGCCGTTCCCCGCGAGCGGCCGCACGAACGTCATCGGCGAGATGCTGCACCGCAAGGCGTACGCGCTTCGCCGCGCCTCGGCGATCGCCGGCCTGGACCTGGGGCTCACCTCGCGGCTCTCGGCGTCTCTCCAGTACGAGCTCGAGGTGGATCGCATCGTCCGGACGAACGCGGTCGGCTACCTCACGCAGGCGGACCTCGAGCGGCTGCGGTTCGACGAGGGGATCACCACCCTCCACGCGCTTCGCCCGTCGGTCTCGATCGACCACCGCGACAACTCCGCCCACCCGCACTCCGGCTGGGCGGCCTCCGGCGCGCTCGAGTACGCCCGCTCGCTCGGCGCCGAGCGCGCGGGGCCGGACGATCGCGCGCTCTTCGGCCTCCTGCCCGCGAGCGGGATCCACACCAACATGCTGAAGCTCTCGGCGTCCTCGTCCGGGTACCTGCCCGTCGGACGCGGCAGCGTCGTCGCGCTGTCCCTCCGCGGCGGCCGCGTGTTCCCGCTCGACCGCCGCTCGCAGACGATCATCCCGCGGCGCTTCTTCCTCGGCGGCGCGTCGTCGATGCGCGGCTACGGCGAGGAGGAGATGATCCCCGAGGACGTGCGCAGCGACCTCGCCGCCGAGGCGCGCCACTGCGCGACGAGCCCGACGCAGGTGGGCTGCACGGACCGCGGCAGCCGCATCGCCGCCGGCGGCCGGCCGGTCTCCGAGGGCGGCGAGGCGTTCCTGCTCGCGAAGGGTGAGCTGCGGTTCCCCCTGCGCCGGAGCCTCGAGGCGGGCTTCTTCGTCGACCTCGGCAACCTGTGGCTCGACCCGCTCCGCTACCGCCTCGTCGACCTGCGCGCGAACGCCGGCGTCGGCCTGCGGTTCGTGACGCCCATCGGTCCCGCCGCGCTCGACCTGGGGTTCAACCTCGACCCGGACGGCGCCGTGAACGAGCGGGTCTTTGCCCCGCACTTCACGATCGGATTGTTCTAGCGGGGGCTGCGCCCCCGCCCCGGCTAACGGCCTGAGCGCCCGCTCACCCCGGAAACCGCGCCATCACCTCGTCGAACGTCTCGAACACGTCGTGCCGGATCCCGCGCTCGGCGCAGTAGCGCACGAGGCTCGAGCCGGCGCGGGCGAAGACGTGATCGGCGGCGTCGGCGGCGTGCCGGTCGCCGGTGCCGTCCCCGCAGAGGACGACCTTGTTGCCCGCGCCCTGCAGCTCGCGGACGACGTCGCCCTTGCAGAAGCCGCAGAAGCCGCAGTCGGCGCCGTGGAACCGGACCGAGAGCCCCGAGGGCGAGAGCTCGGCGCGGTTCGCGCGGACCTCCACGTGCGCGCGGAGCGCGGGCGGGAGCCGCTCGAGCACCGGCTCGATGTACGCGTCGAGCCCCGAGGAGACGACGAGGAAGGGGCGGCCGCTCGCCCGGCAGGCCTCGACGAGCGCCTCGAAGCCGGGCCGCAGCACCGCGTGCTCGCGCGCGAACGCCGCGATCTCGCCGCGCGAGGCGGTGATCGGGGCGAACACCTTCGCGAGGAGCACGCTGAAGGGGAACTCGCCGCGCTGGTAGAGGTCCGCGGCCGCGCGGTAGTTGGCCTCGCCCGCGAACCGGTAGGCGACGAGATCGCCGAGATCCTCGGTGAGGGCGGTGCCGTCGAAGTCGCAGACGATGGCCCAGGGCGCTCGCATCGGGGCGGACGTTCTACTCCGGCCGGACGGCGATTGCCATCACCCCGTACCCGGAGAGCACCGGCCACGCGCGCGCCTCCGCGAACCCGGCGCGCGCGAGGAGCGCCGGGAGGCTCGCCTCGTCGTAGCGCCGGTGGAGCCGGGACATGCTGCGCCAGAGCGCCATCGCGACGCCGTTGCGCGGGCCGGCGCGCAGCGCCTCGCGGAGGCGGGCGCGCCCGTCCCGCGGCTCGAGGAACGCGACGTGCCCCCCGGGCCGCACCGCGCGGCGCACCTCCCGCAGCGCCGCGCCGGCGTCGTCGAGGAGGTAGAGGAAGCTGTGCCCGGTCGCCCCGTCGAACGCGCCGTCGCGGACGGGCAGCGCGAGGGCGTCGCCGCGGACGAGCGCGAGCGGCACGCGCGCCGTGCGGGCGTGGCGCGCGGCGCGCCGCAGCATCGCCGCCGAGGTGTCGAGCCCCACGTGCAGGCGGGCGGGATCGGCCCGCGCCATCTCGAGCGCGCTCGTGCCCGGGCCGACGCCGAGATCGAGGACGCGCGGCCCGCCGACGAGCTCGGCCATCTCGCGGCAGTCGCGCCGCCACGCCTCCTGGTCGGTGAGGAGCTCGTAGATGGCAGCGGCGCGACCGAACGCGAACGCGGCGTAGGCGCGACCGGCGCGGGAGAGCAGGCGGCTCATGCAGGGCGGACGCGGTCGTGGAGGAGGCCCCAGCGGACCCCGCGGTCCGAGACCGTCAGCCGCTCGAAGCCCGCGGCGCGCATCGCCTCGACCACGATCACCGCGCCGGCGAGGATGACGTCCGCCCGCTTCGGCTCCATGCCGGGCAGGGCAGCCCGCGCGCGCACGGTGAGCGCGGCGAGGCGGTCGAGCAGCGCGTCGGCCGCGGCGAGGGTGAGGGTGGCGCCGTGGACGCGCTCCGCGTCGTAGGCGGGCAGCGCCTGCTCGACGGCGGCGAGGGTCGTGACCGTGCCGGCGACGCCGACGAGCCGCGCCGGCCCGAGGCCCGCGGCCATCGGCCCGAGCGGCGCGAGCGCCTCCCGCGCCGCGGCTCGCAGCGCGGCGAGCTCCGCGCCGGACGGCGGATCGCCCCGGACGTGCCGCTCGGTGAGCCGCACCGCGCCGACCTGCAGGCTCGTGCGAGCGCTCGGGGCGCGGCCGTCACCCACGGTGAATTCGGTCGAGCCGCCGCCGACGTCGAGCACGGCGAGCGGGCCCGCGCCGCCGAAGTCGCGCCACGCGCTCGCGTACACGAGCCGCGCCTCCTCGTCGCCCGAGATCACCTCGGGCGCGAGCCCCGCGGCCGCGCGCGCCGCCGCGAAGAACTCCGCGCCGTTGGCCGCGTCGCGCGCCGCGCTCGTCGCGACGCAGGCGACGATCTCGGCGCCGAGCGCGCGCGCCTCGGCGGCGTAGGCGGCGAGGGTCGCGACCGTCTCGCGGATCCCCGCCGCGTCGAGCCGCCCGGTCGCGTCCACGCCGCGCCCGAGCCGGGTGATCTCCGCGCGCTCGACGAGCGGCTCGAGCGTCGCGCCGCGCCGCTCCGCCACGGTGAGGAGCACGGTGTTCGTCCCGACGTCGATCGCCGCGAAACGCTCGGTCACGCGTCCTCCCTCGAACGAGCGCCCGCGACGCGGCGTCGCGCGGCGCGGCTACTCGGCGAGCGGCCCCCACGCCGGCGCGGAGAGCTCGCCGCCGCCGCCCGCGGAGATCACGGTCTGCTTCTCGCCGCGCGCGTCGGACACGACGAGCTGGAACCCGGCGCCGGCGCGATCGGTCTTGAGCGCCATGAGCCGCCCGTTGGGCGCCCAGGTCGGCTCCTCGTTCGTGCGCCCCTGGTCCTGCGTCACGCGCTGGATCCTGCCGCTGTCGGGCGAGACGACGAACACGTCGAACACCTTGCGCTCGTCGCGCGCGGTGAACGCGATGGCGTCGCCGCGCGGGCTCCACGCCGGCGTCTGGTTGTAGTTGCCCTGGAAGGTGAGCCGCTTCGGGCTCGAGCCGTCCGCGCCCATCACGTAGAGCTGCGGCGTGCCGCTCCGGTCGGAGACGAACGCGAGCCGCTTGCCGTCCGGGGACCACGCCGGCGAGAGGTCGAGGGCCGGCTCCCGCGTGAGCCGCTTCGCGCCGGAGCCGTCGGCGTTCATCACCCACACGTCGCTGTTCGCGCGGTCGGTGATCGTGAACGCGACCTGCCTGCCGTCGGGCGAGTAGACCCCGCCGTAGGCGTTCGGGATGGCGGCGAGGCGGCGGAAGCCCTTGTCGGCGAGGGTGTAGAGCCACAGCTCCGGGCGGCCGTTGCGGTAGCTCGTGAGGAGCACCGCGCCGCCGTCCGGGCGCCACGCCGGCGCGAGGAGGATCGCGCGCTCGGAGAGGAGGACGCGCGGGTTCTTGCCGTCGGCGTCCAGCATCACGAGCTCGTAGAGCCCGCGGATCTTGCGGATCGCGACGAGCTTCGTCGAGAAGACGCCCGGCTCGCGGGTGTAGTAGCGGACGATCTCGTCGGAGATCCGGTGGGCGAGCCCGCGGGGATCGGACGCCTGCGCGCGGACCCGCTTCACGAGCACCTCGCGCCCGGCGCGGACCTCGTAGAGGTGGAGCTCGCCCTCGAGCTCTCCCTCGACCTGGCGCATGCGCGCCTTCACGAGCCCCTCCGCGCCGACGTCCGTCCAGCGCGCGAAGCGGATGGTCGGGGCGGCCCAGCCCTCCGACGGATCGGCGAGGAAGCCGCGCGGATCGAGCACGTCGAAGAGGCCGGAGAGGGTGAGATCCCCGCGGACGACCTCGGTCACCTCCCCGGCGCGGGCGTCGGCGCCCTCGCCCTGGAACTGCGCGACCGCGATGGGGAGCGGCTGGAAGTTGGGGGAGCCGATGGTGAGGGTCGGGCGCTCCTGGGCGAGCGCGGGGAGGGCGGCCGCGAGGGCGGCGAGCGTGAGCGTGCGAGTGAGGGTCATGGGGGCAGTCATCACAAGGTGAACTTCACCGGCTGGCCGGAGCGGCGATAGGACTCGCGCGATTCGGCGGGGGGCGGAGGGAAGCGCGTCTTGCGGAGCGTCCGCTCGAGGGCGGCGTCGAAGGCGGAGTTGCCGGACGGCGTCTGGACCTGCCATCGACCGATTCGTCCGTCGGGCTCGATGAAGATCACGACGATCGCGTAGAGGTGCATCCGCTCGCGCTCGGAGATCGTCGACGGCACGTCGTAGTTCGCGTGCAGCTCGCGGACGATTGACGCGAGGTACCGGTCGCCCTCCGATCCCTCCTCGGAGTCGCCGAGGGGATCCCCGTCGGGATCACCGTACTGCGGCTCCGCCTTCGCCGCGGACGCGCGCACCTTCGAGAGCACCGACGCGAGCGAGTTGCTGGTCGCCTTGCCCGGGTTCGGGCTCTGCGCCTTCGGCGTCGCGGGCTTCGGCTCGGCCTTCGCGATGGCGACGGAGGGAGCGGCGGGCGCCGGCGGCGCGGGGGCGGCGACCGGCGTAGGGGCGGCCTCTGCGGGCGCGGGAGGCGGCGGGGCCTCCTTGCGCGGGAGGTACTCCTGCGGCTTCTTCGGGCCCATCCGGACGAGCTTCGCGACGATCGGCTTCTGCTGGAGGTCGATCGTGGGCGGCGGCACGCGCACGACCACCCAGACGATGAGCGCCGCGTGCACGGCCACGGAGAAGGTCGTCGCCGGCCAGAGCCGGTCCTTCCGGCGGAGCGCGGTCGTGACCGGGATCGCCGCCATCTACCGCCGGCCCTCCTGCTTCGCCTCGCGCACCTTGTCGGCGGCGGGGTTCGTGATCATGCCGACGTTCGTGATGCCGGCGCGCTGCACCGTCGCCATGACGTCGACGACGAAGCCGTAGGGCAGCGTCTTGTCCGCCATGAGGTAGAGCTCGCGGTCCTTCATCGCGCGGGCGTTCGCGCGCAGCTTGTCCTCGAGCGACTCGAAGGGGATTCGCGCCGCGTCCTCGCTCGAGCCGAGGTAGAGCGAGTGGTCGGACTTGATGGAGAGGACGAGCTTCTGGTCCTCCGCGTCCACGGCCTTGGCGCGCGCCTCGGGCAGGCTCACCTCGACGCCCTGCTGGATGAGGGGCGCGGTGACCATGAAGATGATGAGGAGCACGAGCATCACGTCGACGAGCGGCGTGACGTTGATCTCGGTGAGGGTCTGGCGGCCGGAGCCGCCGCTCGACGCTGCCACGGGCGGCTCCTAGCTGAAGAAGTGACGCCGGACGATGTTGAGGAAGTCGTTCGAGAAGTTCGTCATCTCGCTGTCGAGGACGCGGATCTTCGACACGAAGTAGTTGTAGGCCACCACGGCGGGGATGGCCGCGAAGAGGCCCACCGCCGTGGCGATGAGTGCCTCGGAGATCGGCTTCGCGACGGTGGCGAGGTTGGCGTTGCCCGCCTGGTAGATGTCGTGGAACGCGCGCATGATCCCCCACACCGTGCCGAACAGGCCGACGAACGGCGCCGCGCTCGCCGTGGTGCCGAGGAACGGGACCTGCGCCTCGAGGTGGGTCACCTCCGACGCGGCGGCGCGCTTCAGCGCGCGCTCGACGTTCTCGATACCGCCGAGTTCGTCGCTCATGTTCGCCTCGCCGCCGGCCTCCTTCTTCTGCGCCGTGACCTTCGAGAGCTCGACGTACCCGGCGCGGAACACCTGGCTGATCGGGGAGGCGGAGAGGGACTCGGCCGCCTGGTAGATCGCGTCGAGGCGCTTCGACTGCCAGAAGGTCTCGAGGAACTTCACGGACTCGTCCTGCGCGCGCCGGATCTGGAGCCACTTCTTCACGATGATGGCCCAGGAGACGGCGGACGCGCCGAGCAGCAGGAGGAGGACCCCGATCCCGATCGGGCCGGAGTTCTTGGCGATCTCGAAGTAGTCGAGGCCCTCGCCGCCGGCGGCGGCGAGTGGGACGGGCAGGGGCAGGATGAGGTTCGTCATGAGCACCGATAGAGTGGTCGCTTGTTTAGCACGGGCGAGCCCCGCAAGAAGGAAACGCCCCAGCGGGCGAATTCTGCCCCGATCGTGCGCCTACATGTCGGGTCGGGGGAGTGTGAGGACCTGTCACGGCGTCGTCCGCCGGCAACCCGTCCGCGAGGGAACGATTGCATGAAATCGCGTCCCCGTGCGTCCGCATCGCGTGGCACATCGGTTGCTCGGTCTCTCGCTCGACTGCCTCGCGCGACATCTCCCGGAGGATGACATGAGACGCCTCGCCCTGACCCTCGCCACCGCCGTCCTCGCCTCGGGCTGCATCGTCGGCGACGACCACGTGGACCACCGCGTCGGAGACGCGACCCTGTACTGGAACTTCCGCAACGTGGACGCGCAGGTCGCGGGCGACTTCGGTGCCGCCAACGCGGGATGCGTCGACGCGGGCGTCACCGAGGTCGACCTCGAGCTCTACCGCGGCTCGACGCGCGTCCTCTACCAGACCTACCCGTGCCAGGAGTCGGGCACGAGCCTGCCGCGCGCGGGTGTGGGGGGGCTCGAAGAGGGCGAGTACGGCTGGCGGCTCACGGCGTACCGGATCGACGAGCAGGTCTTCACGAGCGAGGGCGGGCTCGTCGTGGTCCGCGACCGGAACACCGACTTGCGCGCGACGCTCGACGTCATCTCGCCGCAGAGCCTCACGCTGTACTACACGATCAACGGCGCGTTCACGTGCGGCAACGCCTCGAGCATCTACTACTCGCTGCTCGACACGGCCCGGACGAACGTCGTGTCGACCGGGACGATCGGCTGCGACCCCGTCGCGTCCGGCTTCTCGATCTCCGGTCTCCCCGTCGGCGCGAACTACTACCTCGACTTCCTGCAGGCGCTCGACTCGCGCGGCGTCGCGCTGTACGAGCGTTGCGGCCTCGCGCTGCGGCACACCGGGTTCCCGATCGTGATCGACCTGGGCGCCGCGCCGCAGCCGGCGTGCGGCTAGCGGCCTGTAGCGTCGGCGGCTCATGACGGAGCGCGGGTCTCCCCGGCCCGCGCTTCGCAATTTCCGGGGAACGAGTAGACTCCGCGCCGTGTCACGCATCGGCATCTTCGACTCGGGGGTCGGCGGCCTCACCGTCCAGCGCGCCATCCTCGAGGCGCTCCCCTCGGTGGACACCGTGTACCTGGGCGACACCGCCCGCGTGCCCTACGGCACGAAGTCCGCCGACACGGTCACGCAGTACTCGCTCCGGAACGCGCGCGTGCTCGCCCGCCACGGGATCGATCTGCTCGTGGTCGCCTGCAACACCGCCTCGGCGGTCGCGCTCCCTGCGCTCCGGGCCGAGCTCGCCGTGCCGGTGCTCGGCGTGGTGGAGCCCGGCGCCCGCGCCGCGGCGCGGGCCTCGCGCGGCGGGCGCATCGGCGTCATCGGCACGCAGGGCACCATCTCGAGCGGCGCGTACCAGGCGGCGCTCCGCGCCGCGCGGCCGGACGCGGAGGTCGTCGCCCGGGCGTGCCCGCTCTTCGTGCCGCTCGCGGAGGAGGGCTGGACCGATCCCGACGACCCGGTCGTCCGCGGCGCCGTCGCTCGCTACCTCGCCCCGCTCCACGACGCGCGCATCGACACGCTCGTCCTCGGCTGCACGCACTACCCGCTGCTCCGCGCGGCGATCGCCCGCGAGCTGCCGGAGGTCGCGCTCGTCGACAGCGCGGACGCCATCGCGGCGGAGGTCCGGGCGCGCATCGGCGAGGAGAACGGTCGCGAGGGAGCGCACGCCTTCCTCGTCACGGACACGCCGGAGAGGTTCCTCGCCGTCGCCGGCCTGTTCCTGGGCCGGACCGTCACGTCCGCCGAGCACGTGGATGTGTGATGCGGCGGCCGCCTGACGCGGCAGGCCGTGAGCCGCTCGCCGCGAACGTGCCGTACCCTGCGTTTTGACGCCGTTTTCGGGCCGGCCGTCGGCTTGATGGCGCCTGCGCGCGGCGGTAGTCTCGGAGCCTCGAATGGCCGGCGACGCGAAGAAGATGGTGGTGGGCTTCAACCACAACATCAAGCACAAGGGAAAGCCGTACCACATCCAGACCGAGGACTCGGGGCTGGAGAACCCGCACATCATCACGCACCTCTTCGTGGGCGGGAACATCCTCGCCTCGAAGAAGACCTCCTACGCGGACATCGTCGGGGCTGAGAACCTCGCCCAGGTGGTGCGCGAGCTCATGGAGGAGCAGCACAAGGAGATGCTGCGGAACCTCGTGAACGGCGTGTACGACGACCTCGACGCCGTCTACAGCGCGCAGGCGCAGTCGTACCAGCCCGGCCAGCTCCAGGCGGAGCGCGCCGGCGCCGTGAAGCTCCGCGACGGCGTCGCGCTGCCGCGCGCGCCCGCCTCGCGGGGGCTCCCGCCCGAGGTGGTCGCCGCGCGCACCGGCCCCGCGCCCGCGCTGCGCGGCGACGGCGCCGAGACGCTCTTCGGCGAGGACCTCGTCAGCGAGAAGAGCCTCGACGAGGTGATCCTCTCGTACCTCGCCGACGACCTCGGCGATCGCAAGTGATCCCGGTGGCCAGGAAGCGGTCAGCGAGCGAAGCGAGCCCCCCGGCGTGGAAGAGCCATGGGAGGGCCCCGCGCGAAGCGCGGGAGGGGCGAAGCCCCTCCGGCGGAGAACGGTCGCGAACCCGCGAAGCGGGCGCGACCGTTCACGGGCCCCGCCCAGCAGGGGTGGGGCCCCAGCAGCTTCGCTGCTGGGGCGGGGGCGCAGCCCCCGTGAGATCGTGATCCAGCTCTTCCACGTCACGAAGGAGTACCCGGGCGACGGCCCGGCGCTCCAGGAGGTGTCGCTCGAGATCGACAAGGGGGAGTTCGTCTTCCTCACCGGCGCGTCCGGGGCGGGCAAGTCGACGCTCCTCAAGCTCATCTTCTGCGACGAGCCCGCGAGCGCCGGGCAGCTCCTCCTCTTCGGCAAGAACGTCGCGAAGATCTCGGGCTCCGCCATCCCCTTCGTGCGGCGCAACATCGGGGTCGTCTTCCAGGACTTCAAGCTCCTCGCGAACCGGACCGTCGCGGAGAACGTCGCGCTGCCGCTCGAGGTGCGCGGGCTCGCGCAGAAGGAGATCCGCCGGAAGGTGCGCGGGCTCCTGCGCTCGGTCGGGCTCGAGCACCGCGCCGACAAGTTCCCGCCCTCGCTCTCCGGCGGCGAGCAGCAGCGCGTCGCGGTGGCGCGCGCGCTGGCGCCGGACCCTGCGCTCCTCCTCGCCGACGAGCCGACCGG
The DNA here is from genome assembly GCF_022690685.1 of Anaeromyxobacter terrae. Lineage (GTDB taxonomy): Bacteria > Myxococcota > Myxococcia > Myxococcales > Anaeromyxobacteraceae > Anaeromyxobacter > Anaeromyxobacter terrae. The sequence continues at coordinate 17,993 of NZ_JALCYY010000079.1, forward strand.
CAACCTCGACCCGGAGCGCACGCTCGAGGTCATGGACCTGCTCTACGGCGCGAACGCCCGCGGTACGACGGTGGTGGTCGCGACCCACGATCGCTCGCTGCTCGAGCGCTACAAGAAGCGCGTCGTGGTGCTCCAGGCGGGCCGCCTCCTCTCCGACGGCGACTCCGTCCGCCGCGCCGTCTCCTGACATGGCCCTCCGCCCCTTCCGCGCCGCGCGACGCGCGCTCGAGTCGATGGCCCGCGGTCCGTACGTCGCGCTCGTGGGAGCGGCCACCGTCTTCGTCGCGGTGTTCGCGACCGGGCTGTTCGCCGGCGCGCTCGGCGGCGCCGAGCGGCTCCTCGAGTCGTGGGCGGGGGAGGTGCGCGTCTCGGTGTACCTCGCGCCGGGCGCGGACCTCGAGCGCGCGCGGGCGGCGGCGGCCGCGCTCGCGCCGGGGCGGCGGGTGGAGGCGGTGCCCTCCGAGGTCGCGCTCTCGCGGCTCGCGGACTCGCTCGGGGAGCAGGCCCACGTGCTCGAGGGCGTCGGCCCGGGCGCGCTGCCGGACGCGGTGGAGATCGACGCGCCCGGCCTCTCGCTCGAGGGCGCCCGCGAGCTCGCGGCGCGGCTCCGCTCCGTGCCGGGCGCGGACGACGTGGACTACGGCACCGCCTGGCTGGAGGGGCTCGAGCGGCTCGTCGCTCGCGCACGGACGGCGGCCTTCTTCCTGTTCGGCGCGCTCGCGCTCGCGACCGCGATCCTGGTCTCGAACACGCTCCGGCTCGCGGTGTTCGCCCGGCGCGAGGAGATCGAGATCATGAAGCTCGTCGGGGCGACGGACGCGTTCGTCGCGACGCCGTTCCTCATCGAGGGCCTGCTGCAGGGGCTCCTCGGGGCGGGGGCGGCGGTGATCGCGCTCGTGGGCGTGCACGGCCTGCTCGTGCCGCGGCTCGCCGCCGCCGTGTCGGCGGCCCGCGCGCTCACCCTCGCCGACACCCTGCCGCCCGCGCTCGTCCTCGCCCTCGTCGGCGGCGGGGCCGGCATCGGGCTCCTCGGGAGCGCGCTCTCCGTCGCCCGCGCGCTGCGCCGGACCTGACCCGTGCCCGCCGCGCTCGCCCTCGCGCTCGCGCTCGCCGCCGCCGATCCCCGGGCCCAGCTCTCCGCCCTCGAGGCGAGACGGCGCGCGGAGGAGACCGCGGCGCGGCTGCTCGCGCAGCAGGAGCGCTCGGTGCTCGATACGCTCGGCGAGGCGGAGACGTCGCTCACGACCGCCCGCGCGGAGCTCCGCCGGGTCGAGGCCGAGCGCGCGGAGGCGGCGGCCGGGCTCGCCCACGCGCGCGAGGTGGAGGCCGCCGCCCGGGCGCGCCTCCGCGCCCGGCTCGCGGAGCTCCGGCCGCGGCTCGTCGCGCGCGCGCGGATGGGCCCTGCGGGCGAGCTGCGGCTGCTCCTCGCGAGCGCCTCGCTCGCGGACCTCGTGAGGCGCAGCTACCTCATGGACCGGATCCTGTCGCGTGACGCGGCGCTCCTCGCCGACGCGCAGGCGGCCGCGCGGGAGGGGGAGGCGGCCCGCGCCGAGCGCGGCCGGGAGGCGGCCCGGCTCGACGCGCTCGCCGCCGAGGCGGCGGAGCGGCGCGCCCAGGCGGAGGCGCG
>NZ_JALCYY010000008.1 GCF_022690685.1 Anaeromyxobacter terrae
CTCGCGCTCGCGGCGCCGGCTCCGCGGCGCCTGCGCTCGCCGCGCCGCCCGCGACGAGCCCGAGGCCGGAGAGGTCCCCCGTCGCGACCGCCGGCTCGCGGGGGAGCGTCCCGGCGCGGAGGGCCTCCCGGGCGCCGCCCGGCGCGGTCGCCGCCACCCGAAGGAGCAGCTCCACCCGCGCGAGCACGCCAGGGCTCGCCGGGCGCCCCTCTTCGGAGAGCACCTCGCCGGCCCGCCCCCGCAGCGCGCGCGCCGCCGCCCGGAGCTCCTGCTCGGCCTCGCGCAGCGCCTCCGCGCCCTGACCCGCGAGCGCGCGACGCTGGCCCGCGCGGAGCCGGTCGCCCGCGCCGAGCAGCGCCGCGATCTCCTCCCGCCGCTCGCGGGCGACCCGGTTCAGGACCCAGGCGAGCCCGACCGGACGGCGGAGCTTGCGGAGCGCGGCCGCACCCGCGGCGTCGCCGCGCCCCGCGAGCGCGCGCGAGAGGGCGTCGCGCTCGGCGGTGAAGCGCGACGGCGAGGTCGCGAGGAGCTTGCCCACCTCGTCGCCGGCCGGGAGGGCGCCCTCGCCTGCGCGGCGGCGGGCCACGGGCTAGCGGCCGCGCAGGACCGCGACCGACCCGGGGACTCCGGGCATGAGGGTCACCGACTCGACGAGCGAGATCTGGTGGAAGATCCCCTCCCGGCCGTCGTAAGCCGCGGCGAGATCCTGGCCGACGATGATGCGCGGTCCGGACGCGGTCCGCATCACGACGACCGCCCCGTCCTCGAGCACGGGCGCCTTCACGATCCCGCCCGCGAACGCCGGCTGGAGCTGCTGGTACGGCGTGAGGGCGGTGCCCGGGTAGGGGCGGAGGAGCTGGTAGAATCGGCCCGGCGAGACCGCCACCGCGTACGGCCCGTGCCGGCCCGCCCCGTCGAGCCGGGTGAGGGCGCCCAGCAGATCGTCCGCCGTGCGGACGGGATCGCTCCAATCGCCTGCGGGCAGCTCGACGGCGCCCTCGTGGCCGAGGAGCCCACGCACGCCCGCGCGCGGCAGCCCCTCGAAGACGATCCGATCCTCGACGCGGGCGATCTGCCGCGCCGCCTCGGACGCCTCGGAGAGGACGAGCGGCTCGCCGCAGGCGCTGTCCGCCTCGATCGCCCGCGCGCCCAGGGTGAACGTGCGGTGGATGACCGGCAGCGGGCGCACCTTCGGCACGTGGACGTGGGCGCCCTCCGGCTCCTCCCCGAGCGGCAGGTCCTCCGCGACGCCGGCGCGCGCGCCGAACCCGATCGGCCCCACCACCTCGAGCAGCCGCCGCCCCGCCCTCACCTCGTCGGCGGCCCCCCGCGCGATCGCGTCGATGCGATCCCAGACCTCCTGCTCGAACGGGGCGCTCTCTCGATCCAGCCAGGTCGTCATCACTTCCCCTTCTCCCGCTGCGCGTCGCCGCCCGCCTCGCCGGAGGCCTTCGCCGCTTCCTCCTCGGTCACGATCGGACCCGCGTGGCCGGTGTGCTCCTTCAGCATCCGGGCGAACGCGACGTCATGGCGGCGGATCCACTCGAGGATCATCGACGCGTGCTCCTTCTCCTCGTCGCGGTTGTGCGCGAGGATCTCCCGGAGCTCGGGATCCTCGGTCGCGTCGACCCGCTGCTGGTACCAGTCGATCGCCTCGAGCTCCTCCTGGAGCGAGACGAGCGCCCGGTGAAGGTTCTTCGTGCGAGCGGACAGGAGCTCCTCCCGCTCGTGCCATCCCTGCGATGCGCCGGCCATCCTGCACGAGTGCGCAGCCGGGACGTCGCCGCCAAGCCCCGGGACGTCCGGCGCCGCGTCCGGGGGGCACACGTTCAGTCGATGTCGCCCGCAGGCCGCGGCGCCCGCGGCGCGCCGCCCGAGCATCCGACCCGCCGCGGGAAGCGAGTTCCTTGCCGAGCGGTTCCATGGCATGAGTCCTCCGTGGAGAGCCCCGCCGACTTCCTCGCCCGCTGGCAGTACACCGGCCTCTTCGCGGTGATCTTCGTCGAGGAGGCCGGGGTCCCGCTGCCGCTTCCGGGAGATCTGTTCATCGCGGCGATGGGGTTCCTCGCGCACCGCGGCCGCGCCGCCTTCGCGCCCACCGCCGCGGTCGTCACGACGGCGACCGTCCTCGGCGCGGCCCTCCTCTACCTCGTGTCGCGTCACGCAGGCCGGCCGCTCCTCGTCCGCGTCGCGCGCCGCCTCGGCTACACCGCGGAGCGCGAGGCTCGGCTCGAGGCGTGGCTCGCCCGGCGCGGCGCGACGGCAATCGTGCTCGGCCGTCTCGTCCCCGGGCTCCGCATCGTGATGACGGTCATCGCCGGGGCGCTGCGGCTCAGGCAGTCCACCTTCGCGCTCGGGACGCTCGTCGCGGGGCTCGTGTGGGCGACGCTCTACTTCTGGATCGGGTGGGCCCTCGGGGCGGGCTACGAGCGCGTCGGCGGCGCAGGCGCGCTGGCCGCCGCCTGGCCCGCCGCCCTGGCGATCGTGATCGCGGCCGCCCTCCTCGCCTGGCGCGCCCGCGCCCGGCGCGCGCGACGCGCGCAGCCCTGAGGCCCGCGCTCGTCGCTCGCGCCGCTGCCGCCGGGGGCGCGCCAGGCGCGTCCGCCGGAGCGGTCGCCGTCCCCGTCGGTGCCTGGCCTCGCCGCAGGTGTGCGGGGTCCCTAGGTTTCCGGCGTGGAAGCCACCATCATCCGACGGATCCTGCTCGTCGAGGACGACCCGGGCATGCGTGAAGCCATCCGCGCTCTGCTCGAGCGAGCGGGCTTCTCGGTGGCCGTGGCGCACGACGGCGCCGAGGCCTGGGAGCTGCTCTCGCGCGGGCCGAGGCCCGTCGCGATCCTCGCCGATCTCTACACGCCCCGCATGACCGGGCACGACCTCGTCGCCCGCGTGCGCCGCACCCCGCGCCTCGCGCGCGTCCCGATCATCGCCATGACCGGCGAGCGGGCCACGAAGTCGCGGCCCGCGGCCGAGGCGTTCCTCGAGAAGCCGTTCTCGCGCGAGCAGCTCGAGTGGGCGCTGCAGCGCGTCGGCGCGGCGCAGCTCGCCTGAACGAGAGCTCGTGATTTCGCGGTGTCGCGAATCACGGTCGGCCGTTCAGGCCAGTTCGCTCGTGCAGCGGGCGAGCGCTCAGCGAGCCGCCCGCAGATCGACGCCGCTCTCGCCCGGCTCCGCGCCCCGGCCGGCGTCCGCGCCAGGGCGCTCGAAGCTCCGCTCGCGCCAGCGCAGCACGGCGGGGAGCGCGACGAGCGCGGCCGCGAGGCAGGCGAGCTCTCCCAGGACGGCGAGCAGGCCGAACGAGAACAGCGCCTGGTTCCGCGCCACGAGCAGCGAGGCGTAGCCGATGATGGTGGTGAGCGAGCAGAGCGCCACCGCGCCGCCGGTGGTCCGCACGATGTCCGAGATCGAGCGGGCGTGGTCGACCCGGCGGCGCTGGAAGATGTTGGTGGCGTAGTCGACGCCGATGCCGAAGGTGATCGGCAGGGCGATGAAGTTCAGCATGTTGAGGCGCAGGTGCAGCGCGCCGGCGAGGCCGACGAACCACAGCACCCCGACCGCGAGCGCGGCGAGCACCCAGCCCGCGTCGGCGAGCGACCGTACCGACCGCTTGCCGATCCCGAACGCGACGACCACGAGCAGGACGACTCCCACGAGCGAGAGCAACGTCGCGCGAGGGCCGTCCGCCTGGATGGCGTACAGCACGTCCGCGAAGACGAGCAGCGAGCTCGCCACCGGCGCGTCGGCGGGCAGGCCGAGCGCGCGGAGCTCCTCGGTGAAGCGGAGCACGTCGCGGCCGTTCCAGACGTCGATCTTGCCGGAGGGGTAGACGAGCACGGGCGTGCCGACGCGCCCGTCCATCTCGGTGAGCTGGCGCCGGAGGACGTCGGGCAGGTCGGTCGCGCCGAACGGCCGGAGGTCGGCGGGAGGGAGCACCGCCTCGACCGCCATCCGCCGGTCCGGCGCGAGGAAGGACAGGTTCTCGCGCGTCGCGAGCGCGCGGATCTCGCGCACGACCGGGAGCTTCTCCTCCTGGCCGGGCGGGACGAACGCCTCGATCGAGACGACCGAGCCGATCGTGGTCGCGGGGGTCGCGCGGCGGTGGGCCTCGATGCGGCGCGCGATCTCGCGCGCCTGGGCCTCGTCCTTCGCGAGGAGCGCGGTCGGGGTGAGGTGCTCGCCGAACAGGTCGTCCACGCGCGCGTCCCACCAGCCCGGGCCGCCCTTCTCCATCGCCGAGGCGTCGCGCAGGTTGCGGAAGTCGTACTCGAGCGCGTCCTTCGCGAAGTGCGCGACGAAGAAGACCGAGACCGCCGAGAGCAGGACCGCCGCGAGGGTGGTCACGCGCGGTGCCCGCTCGACGAGGTGCGAGAGCGCGAGCGTGAAGATCGGGCGCGAGGGGCGCTGGCCGTCGCGCGTGATGGGCGAGCGCCGCTCCCAGGCGAGGACGAGCGGCGGCGTCATCACGTAGGAGAACAGCCACGACAGGGCCATCCCCACGCCGCCGATGAGCCCGAACTGGTTGAAGCCGCGGAAGTCGGTGGAGAGGAGCGAGGCGTAGGAGACGCCGGCGGCGAGCGCGGCGGTGAGCGTCGCGAGCCAGGTCGTCGCGACCGCGGTCTGCATGGCCGGGATCGGGCCCACCCCGTGGCGCCGCTCCTCGAGGTAACGCGCGAAGAGGATGAGCCCGACGTTGATCCCGTTCCCGACCACGATCGAGCCGAGGAACGCGGTGTTCGAGTTGAGGTGCCCCACCGCGAGCTCGGCGACGCCGAAGGTCGCGAGCACACCGGCGAGGAGCGGGATCCCCACCGCCGGCACCGCCTTCCAGGTGCGGTTGTAGATCGCCACCGCCGCCGCGACCGCGAGGACGACGAGGAGCGTCGCCCACACGAGGTCCTCGGCCAGCGCGTCGTGCTCCATCACCGTGGAGGTCACGTACCCGCCGTAGGTCACCTCGAGCGCGGGCGCGTACTTCTTCGGATCGAGCTCCTTCACGGTCTTGCGGACGAGGTCGTTCAGCGCGGCGACCTTGCCGTAGTCCCCCGGGGCCGAGCCGAGCCGGACGATCATGGCGAGGATCGTCATCTTCTCGCCGGGCTTCCCCGGGACGGGAACTTGCCCCATGGTGTAGCCGTCGCGGAAGCGGCCCAGCAGCTCCTTGCGGTCGCCGCCGAGCTTCGCGATGAGCCCCTCGACGTCCGGGGCGGCCCCCTCCGCCTTCCCCTCGCGGCTCGCCTGCTCCCAGGCGATGCGCCGGGCGAGCACGTCGCGAAGCTGCTCGAGCTCGGCCTTCTCCGGGAAGAGCAGCAGGCGCGGCCGGTAGAAGTCTGCGATCTCGTCCACCCGGTACTCCACCCAGCGGACGAGGTCCTTCGGGGCGGCGTCGAGCTTCTCGGCGAGGTCGTCGGCGAAGAGCTGCAGCGTCACCGCGTCGGCGCCGGAGAGGATCACCGTCTGCTCGGCGAACCCGCCGACGCGCGAGGTGACGTTCTCCAGATCGACCGCGCTCTTGCTCGTCGCCGGGAGCAGCTCCGACAGGTCCGGGCGCAGGTCGCTGTAGAGCCGCACCGCTCCGACGCCTCCCGCCAGCGCCAGGACGGCGCAGACGGCGAGGATGACGGTGCGGTGGCGGTCCGCGAAGCGGACCCAGCGCTCGGACGGTCGCATGGTCGGGTACGTATCCTTCTCCCGGGCGTCCGGTGGACACACGCGCCAGGGGCAGGTGTTCTACCGCATTTCACCCCGGTTTGATTCCAGGCGAGGCCCCGGGGTTCGGGGGTTCGTTCGGTCACCCGGAGAGGAGGCGGGCCGCCTCGCTCGGACCCAGCGTCTCGAGCCGGGCGCCGCGCTCTCCGAGCACGAGGTACGACAGCGCGGCCGGGGTGAGACCGCCCGCGTTGGCGTAGGCGTCGCCGGGAGACAGGTGGGGAACGTGCACGTGGCCGAACACCCCGAGCGCGCACTCCTCGCGCAGGACGAGGTCGAGGCAGCGACGCCGGAACAGGGCGAGCATCTGCTCCTCGGCGACCGCCCGCGCGGCCACCTCCACCGCGCGTGCGAAACCGCGGACGAGCGCGAGCCGGCCGAAGCGGCGGGAGATGCCGTCTCCGAGCCGCCCGATGGGCGAGCGGCTGACGGGATCGGCGGAGTGGCCGTGCGCGACGAGCACCCGCCCGATCCCCGGCACGTGGAGCACGAGCCGCTCTGGACCGGCGGCCGGGTCGTGGTTGCCCGCAGTGCGATCGAGCCTCCCTTCGGCCGACAGCGCGGCGATCGCGCGGGCCACCTCGGGGTGCGCCGCCTCGGCTCTTCCCTCGCCGGAGAAGAGGACGTCGAACACGTCGCCGTTGAGGACGACGCGTACGCCCGCCTCCTGCGCCCGGGCGAGGAACGCGCGCGCGAGCCGGACCGCCGCGGCCGGGCTCTCCGGCGCGAGGTGCCAGTCGCTCGCGATCCAGATCGTCACCGCGCGCGCGCCTCCCGGTGCGCGAGGAGCGCGTCGTAGAGCGCCTGCGTCCGCTCCCGCGCCAGCGCGTGGAGGGGTTGCACGAGCTCCATGTCCCGCCCGCGCCCCGGCGCGTGCGGGACCGGAATCGGCTCGCCGAGCGCGGCGTCGAGCCGCGCCGGGAGCGGGAGCGGCGACCAGAACGAGAGCCGCTTCACCCGGAAGCCGGGGTACGCCTCCGCGCCCCCCACCACCGCGAGCGGCACGATGGGCGCGCCGGTCTCGAGGGCGAGCCGCACGAAGCCGTAGCGGCCGTCCCAGCGGAGCCGGTAGAAGTCGCGCGCGGGCCGCGCCTCGCGCATCCCACCGGGAGTCACGAGCAGCTGCTCGCCGCGCCGCAGCACCGCGAGGCAGCTCTCCTCGCTCGGATCGATGAGGCCGAAGTGGCGCTTCAGCACGGGCAGGCCCGGTAGCGCCTTCTCGATGCGCGACTCGGCCGCCACGATGCGGAGCGGCGTGCGCGGGCCGCTCCGCTCGTGCCAGCGCTTCCAGCCGAGGTGGTAGCCCGCGAGGACGAGGTCGAGCACCAGGTAGCCGGCGCCGTGCAGCGCCACGTAGATGCACGGCCCCTCGGGCGGCGGCGCGCCCTCGAGCCGCATCCGGTGATATCCGGAGAGCGCCCGCGCCCAGGGGAGGTAGGCGCGCCGGTAGTACCAGCGGTCGGCGTCGATGGGCGGCGGGCCGGCGGGATGCGTCACGTGAGGCTCCAGGGCTTGCGGCGGGCGGCCGACGCGCGGGCGACGAGCGCCTCGACCGCCGCGGCGACGGCGTCGGCGAAGGCACCGACCTCCGCGGCGTCTTTCGTCGCGGGCGGCTCGAGCGGCGCGCCGAACCAGTAGTCGAGGGGCACCGGCAGCGGCACGGGCGGGAGCCACGCGCTGTGCCCGCGCCCGAGTGGGAGACGCAGCGGGTGCTGCTGGTCCGCGCCCGCGATCGCGATCGGCACGACGGGCACGCCGGCGCGCGCCGCGATCCGCGCGTAGCCGCGCCGCCCCTTCCAGTCGAGGGCATCGGGAGGCCCGTACAGCTCGCGCGCGCCGCCGGGGAAGACGAGCACCGACTCGCCGCCCTCGAGCGCCGCGACCGCGGCCTCCTCGGTCGCCTCGATCGTGCCGACGTGCCGGCGCACCCAGCCGAGCGCCGGCAGCCGGTGGAGCGAGGTGCCCCGCTTCTCCATCGGCCGGAACGGCACGCGCCCGGAGTCCCAGAACGACACGAGGCCGAGCAGGATCGTCTCGAGGTAGAGCCAGGTGCGGGGGTGCTTCGCCACGTAGATCACCGGCCGATCGGCGGGGACCGCCTCGAGGCCGTGCACGCGCGGGCGGTAGTAGAGACGGAGCGCGCGCGCGAGCGGCACGAGCACCGCCGTCTGGCGCCAGGTCCGGGGGAAGCGCGCAGTGGTCATGATCGCAATGTTCTGACGGGGGCTGCGCCCCCCCGCCGAGCAGAGCTCCGCGCGCCCGTGCGCGCACTCGGATGATGCCCCACCCCGCCGGCCGGGTCCCGTGCGCCACCGAAAGCGAGCGCAGGCGCAGCCGGACAAGGCTGCGCCGGAGCGAGTGGGGGTCCGGGGGGCGCGGCGTGTGCGCCCCCCGGCAAGAAGCCGGCTTCGCCGCTATCGGGGTGGCGCCCCGGCGGGCTCGCTTCGCTCGTTGACTGTTTCCGAATCATGCTCAGTCGTTACACCGGCCGCGCCGCTGCCCGCGGGAGGGCCTCCTCGCGCGCGAGCGCCGCGGCCGGGAGCGCCGCCCGCCCCGCCGCCTGCGCGTAGACGTGCAGCACCCGCGCGGCGACGCGGCTCCAGCAGAGCGCCGCGGCGCGCGCCTGCCCGCGCAGCGCGAGCTTCGCGCGGAGGTCGCGGTCCACCGCGGCGCGCCAGAGGGCCACCGCCAGCGCGCCCGGATCTCCGGGCGGGGTGAGCAGCGCGGCGCCACGCGCCGCCTCGGCGTAGCCCGGCAGATCGCTCGCGACCACCGGGCAGCCCGCGGCCATCGCCTCGACGAGCACCATCCCGAAGCTCTCGCCCCCGAGCGACGGCGCGCAGAACACGTCCGCCCGCGCGTAGGCCTCCGCGAGCGCGGCGTCCCCGAGCCGCCCGCGGAACCTCACGCCGAGGTGGGCGGCGCGCGCGAGGAACCGCTCCGCCGAGCCCGCGCCCACGACGTCCACCTCGACGGCGCGCCGCTGCGCGCGGAGCAGCGCCACCGCGTCGAGCAGGACGGAGAAGCCCTTCCGCGGCTCGCCGAAGCGCCCCACGAACAGCACGCGGGCGGCCGCGCGCCCGGGCGCGCCCTGCGGCGGCGGGGAGCTCGGGGCGCCTGCGGCCGCGAAGCGCGAGAGGTCGACGCCGTTCGGGATCACCGCGGTGCGGCCGCGGTAGATGGTGCGCGAGAACGCCTTCGCCGCGCGCGACACGGCGATCCCCGCGTCGATGCGCGAGAGTCCGGCCGAGGCGACGGCGCGGAGCGCGCGCTGCAGCGGCAGCTCGCGATCGGCGTTCGCGTGGAACGTCGCCACCACCGGGACGCGCGCGAGGCGGAGGGCGTGACGGCCCGGCCCGGGGACGATGGGCTCGTGCACGTGGAGGAGATCGAAGTGGCCGGCCTCGAGGTAGGCGCGGGTCGCGCTCGCCGACTGGAGCAGGCCGATCCGCGCGACCGAGCCGTTCGCCGGCACGGGGACCACGCCGGGCACGCCGTCGCAGCCGTCCGGCACCGCCCCGCTCGCCGGGCCGAGGACGCGCACCTCGTGCCCCGCGTCGCCGAGCGCGCGGGCGAGGTCCTGCGCGTGCCGGTTCACGCCGCCTTCGTGCGAGAGGTCGTACGGCGTGACGATGCAGATGCGCACGAGAGGACCACCCGGAGCCGGACCGCGGAGCGGCCGCCGCGCCGAGGTGGCCCCGCCGCCCGCGAAGGCGGGCGGGGCCACTCTAGCAGGAGGGGCAGCCGCGCGCGGCTACCCGACCTTGCTCTGCGAGGTCGCCGCGACCGCCTGGGCATAGCGGCGGAGCTGGGCGTGCAGGTTCGTCTGCTGCTGGAAGAGGTCGTGCACCTGCGAGTGACCGGGATTCACGACCGGGCTCTTGAAGAAGAACGAGAGCCACTCCTGGGCGCCCTTCTCGCCCGCGCGCTGGCCGAGGTCGGCGAGGAGCGCGAGGTCGAGCACGAGCGGCGCCGCGAGGATCGAGTCGCGGCACTGGAAGTTCACCTTGATCTGCATCGGGTAGCCGAGCCACCCCACGAGATCGATGGCGTCCCAGCCTTCCTTGTTGTCGCCGCGCGGCGGGTAGTAGTGGATCGTGACCTTGTGGTCCATGTCCCCGTAGAGCTCGGGGTGGCGCCGCGGGTCGAGGATCTGATCGAGCACGCCGAGCTTCGAGACCTCCTTCGTCTTGAAGCTCGCCGCGTCGTCGAGCACCTCGCCGTCGCGGTTGCCGAGGATGTTCGTGGAGAACCAGCCGTCGAGGCCGAGGAGGCGCGCCCGGAGCATCGGCGCGATCGTCGTCTTCATCAGCGTCTGGCCGGTCTTGAAGTCCTTGCCGCCCGTGACGACGCCCTCGCGCTCGGCGAGCTCCTGGAGCGCGGGGGTGTCCTGCGAGAGGTTCGGCGCGCCGTTCATGAACGGGACGCCGCACTTGATCGCGGCGTACGCGTAGATCATCGACGGGGCGATGGTCGGGTCGCTCTTGTCGAGCGCCGCCTCGAAGGCCTTCAGCGACTGGTGGGCGGGGCCGACCTGCGCGTAGACCTCGGTGGAGCCGGTCCACACCATCACGGCGCGCGCGCAGCCGTGCCTCTGCATGAAGCCGCGGATGTCGGCCTGGAGCGCCTCCGCCTTCTCGCGGAGCGTGCCCTTCTTCACGTTCGGACCGTCGAGCCTGCGGACCCACTCCTTGTCGAACACCGCGGGCATGGGCTTGATGGCCTCGAGCTCGGCGCGGATCGGATCGAGGTGGTCGTGGGTGAGCACCTTCGCGCGGCTCGCCGCCGCGTAGGCGTCGTCGGGGATCGGATCCCACCCGCCGAAGACGAGGTCGTCGAGGCTCGCGAGCGGGAGCACGTCGGAGACGCGCGGACCGACCTCGCCCCGCTCGTCGAGCAGGTGGCCGAGCTGCGTGAGAGAGCCGATCGGGGAAGCGAGCTTCCGCCGCACCGCGACCGCGCCGGCGACAGCGGTCGTCGCGACGGCACCCATGCCCGGAAGAAGGACGGCAAGCTTCTCGCCCTTCCGAACGGGCTTTACCCCCAAACCGGTCTTCATGTGTGGTTCCTCGTGGGCTGACCGCCTGCTCCTGCGCCTTGAAGGGGCACGGCCGACGGTTGAGCGCGGTTTCTATCGCATGGCGGGTCGCGGCGGAAGGGGCCGAGTGTTCGTGCACCCGCACTCCTGAAGGGCGAGGATACGCCCGCCCGCCTGCGCTCGAGGGAGCCTCGACGATCGCGATTGGGTTCGCGGGCTCCCGGAATCGGTCCGACACCGCGCAGGTTCGCCGGCGCGACTACCCGTCCGCCGCCGGCGCGCGCGGCACGATCCGCACCGAGGGCGCCTTCACGCGCGCCACGATCGCGCGCCCGGGGACGAGCGCGAGGGCGTCGGCCGAGCGGCGCGTGACGAGCGCGACGAGCCGCGCCCCGCAGTCGACGGCGACGCGCACGAGCGGACCCTCCTCGACGCGCGCGACGACGACGCCGGGCAGCCGGTTCTGCGCGGACGAGCCGTGCGGGGCGGCGTCCTCGAGCACGACGTCCTCCGCTCGCACGCAGGCGTAGGCCTCGCCCGCGACGCCGCCGGGATCGACGCCGACGAGCACCACCGCGCCGGCGAGCACCGTCGCGAGCCCGCCCTCGCGCCCCGCGATGCGGACGGGGAGGACGTTCTCCGTCCCGACGATGCGCGCGACCTCCACGTCGGCGGGCGCGCTGAACACCTCGTGCACCGGGCCGATCTGTCGCACGCCGCCCTGCGCCAGCACCACCATCCGATCCCCGAGCGCGAGCGCCTCGGTCCGGTCGTGCGTGACCACGATCGAGGGCACGCCGGAGGACTCGAGGAGCCCGCGCAGCTCGCCGCGCAGGAGCTCGCGGGTGGGCGCGTCGAGGGCGGAGAGCGGCTCGTCGAGGAGGAGGAGTCGCGGCCGCGGCGCGAGGGCGCGCGCGAGCGCGGCGCGCTGGCGCTGCCCGCCGGAGAGCGCGGCGGGCCGCCGATCGAGGAGCTCCTCGATCCGCATGCGCACGGCGAGCTCCCGCACGCGGGCGTCGCGCTCGGCGCGCGGCAGCGCCGAGAGCCCGAAGGCCACGTTCCCCGCCACGGTGAGGTGCGGGAAGAGCGCGTGATCCTGGAAGAGGAGCCCGACGCCGCGGCGCTGCGGCGGCACGAACGCGCCGGTCGTCGCGTCGGCCCAGGTCTCCCCGTCCAGGCGGATCGCGCCCGCGTCCGGCCGCTCGAGTCCGGCGAGCAGCCGGAGCACGGTCGTCTTCCCCGAGCCCGACGGGCCGAAGAGCACGGTGACGAGCCCGCCCGCGAGCGGGAGCTCCGCGCGAGCCCGGACGACCGGGCCGGAGTCGAAGCGACGCTCGACGTCGAGGCTCAGCGCGCGTCCCACCGCGGGAACCTCCGCTGCTGCAGGCCGTGGACTGCGACGAGGACGAGGAACGAGGCGGCGAGGAGGAACGCCGCGGTGCGGTTCGCGGCGGCGTAGTCGAGCGACTCGACCTGCTCGAACAGCGCGATGGAGAGCGTCCGCGTCTCGCCCGGCACGTTCCCGCCCACCATCAGCACGACGCCGAACTCGCCGAGGGTGTGGGCGAAGGCGAGCACGGCGCCGGCGAGCACGCCGTGCCAGGCGAGCGGGAGCGTCACGCGGAAGAAGGTCGCGAGCGGCGAGGCCCCGAGCGTGTAGGAGGCCTCGACGAGGCGCCGGTCCACGCCCGACAGCGCGGCCGCGAACGGCTGGACCGCGAAGGGCAGGCTGTAGAGGACGGAGGCGACGACGAGGCCCGCGAACGAGAACGGGAACGGGTGCCCGAGGAGCGCCTCGAACGCGCGGCCGGCGGCGGTTCGCGGCCCGAGCCCGACGAGGAGGTAGAAGCCGAGCACCGTGGGCGGCAGCACGATCGGCAGCGCGACCACCGCCTCGAGCGCGAAGCGCAGGCGCGAGCGCGTGGTCGCGAGCCAGTGCGCGAGCGGCAGCCCGAGCGCGACGAGCACGACCGTCGTGAGCGTCGCGAGCCACAGGGACAGCCTGAGCGCCTCGAGATCCATGCTCAGGGGAGCGCGTAGCCGTGGCGGGCGAGGATGCGCCGGCCGTCGGCGCCGCGCGCGAAGGCGAGGAGGTCCCGGGCGAGCCCGGGGGAGCGCGCGCCGGAGAGCACCACGGCGGACTGCTCGATGGGCGGGGCGAGCCCGTCCGGCAAGGGGACGCTCCGCCCGGCGACGGCGAGCTCGGGCGAGCTCGCGAGGGAGCGCGGCACGAGGGCGGCGTCCGCGGCGCCGGTCACGGCGAACTGGGCGGCCTGCGCGACGCTCGTCCCGAGCACGAGCTTCGGCCTCACCGCGTCGAGCACGCCCGCTGCCCGGAGCGCCCCCTCCGCCGCGCGGCCGTAGGGCGCGAGCGCCGGGTTCGCGATCGCGACCTTGCGGACGGCGGGATCGGCGAGCGCGGCGAGACCGCGCCGCTCGACGTCGAGGCTCGAGCCCGCCGGCACCCACAGGGCGAGCCTCCCGATCGCGTAGACGACCTCGTCCGCCGCGAGGCCGGCGGCGACGAGCCTCTGCGGATAGTCGCGGTCCGCCGAGAAGAAGAGGTCGAGCGGCGCGCCGCTCTGGATCTGGGCGAAGAACGCGCCCGAGGCGCCGTAGGTCACGCGCACCTTCACCTCCGGCCGGCGCGCCTCGAACGCGCGCACGAGCTCATCGAGCGCGGGCTTCAGGTTCGCGGCGGCGGCGACGGAGAGCTGGCGCTCGGCGGCGACGGCTCGGGCGGGACCGCCCAGCACCGCCAGGAGTAGCAACAGGTAACGCATGTGGAGAACATGGTAGCATGTCGTTACCCGTGGCGGACTCGCTCCTCACCACCGAAGAGATCGCGCGGCTCCTCCGCGTCCACCCGAAGCACGTCTACCGCCTCCTCAAGCGGGGCCTGCCGGCCCGGCGGGTCGGCGCGGAGTGGAGGTTCGAGCGGGACGACGTCCTCGGCTGGGCGGCCCGCAAAGGCGCCGCGGGGGTGAATCCCGGGGGCGCCGGCCCGCGAGAGGCGTTCGGCGCCGCCGGCGCGCCACCGCTCGTCGCCGCGAACGGCGACGTGGCGGTGGAGCTCCTCTTGCGCCTCGCGCGCGAGCGCGGCGAGCCGCTGCTCGGCCTCGTCCCCGCCGACATGGGCGAGGGGCTCGGGCTCCTGCGCCGCCGGACCGTGCTCGCCTGCGGCGCCCACGCCGGCGCCTTCCCCCCGGACCTCGACGGCGAGCGGCTCGCGCGCGTGCACCTCGTCGTGCGAGAGGTCGGGCTCGTCGCGCGCGCCGGCGGCGAGGTGCCCCCGCTCGAAGCGCTGGCCGGGCTCCGGCTCGCCTCGCGCCCACCCACCGCCGGCGTCCGCGCCCACCTCGACGCGGCGCTCGCGGCGGCCGGGATCGATCCCGCGGCGGCGCAGGCGCGGGCGGCCCTCCTCTCCTCCCACGCCGAGGTCGCCGCGGCGGTCGCCGCCGGCAGGGCGGACGCCGGCCTCGCCTCGGCGGCCTGGGCCGCGCGGCTCGGGCTCGCGTTCCGCGCGCTCGCCCGCGAGCCGTACGGCCTGCTCGTCCGCGCGAGCGATCTCGGCGATCCGCGCGTCGTGCGCCTCTGCGAGGTGGCGCAGTCGGCGGCGTTCGCGCGCGCCGCGGGCGAGGTCGCGGGCTACGACGCGGCGGGGGCGGGCGGCATCCGCTACGACGCAGCGTGACGCGGGCGCGCGCCCCGGACCGGATCAACCGCTATCACCCGGGGTGAGCGCCGGCGCTCGCCACCTCGGGGACCTGCCGCTCGCCCGCCCGTCGCGCCGCCCGGGCACGAGGAGGGGGCCCCCGAAGTCCGCGGCGCACCGCCGCAACGGCGGGCATCGGCCTCTCGGACTGGGAGGAAACGCCATGGCGACCCCTGCCCGAGCGATGGAACGCCACCGCACCCCGGCGGCGCCGGACACGCGGAGCACCCTCCGCGCCCTGGAGGTGCTGCTCGCGCCGCTCGCGCCGCGGGACTTCGCGGTGCGGCTCTGGAACGGCGAGACGCTCGCGCCCGCCGCCGGGCGCGAGGCGCGCTTCGTCCTCGTGCTCACGCACCCCGCCTCGCTCCTGCGGATGTTCTGGCCGCCGGGCGAGCTCATCGTGGCCGAGGCGTTCGTCCGCGGCGACTGGGACGTGGAGGGTGATCTCGTCCACGCGGTCTCGCTGCGCGAGCGGCTGCGCGTCGGCCCGCGCGAGCTCCTCGCGCTCGCGCCGCTCGCGCCCGCCCTCCTCCGCGGCGCCCGCTCGCCCACGCCGCTCTCGCGCGCGGCGCACCTCCGTGGAGCGAAGCACACGCCCGGTCGCGACGCGGAGGCGGTGCGCCACCACTACGAGGCGGGGAACGACTTCTACGCGCTGTGGCTCGACGAGCGGATGGTCTACTCGTGCGCCTACTTCGAGGACCCGACCCGCTCGCTCGACGAGGCGCAGGAGGCCAAGCTCGAGCTCGTCTGCAGCAAGCTCCGGCTCGCGCCCGGAGACCGCCTCCTCGACATCGGCTGCGGATGGGGCGGGCTCGTCACCTGGGCGGCGGAGCACCACGGCGTCTCGGCGCTGGGGATCACGCTGAGCCCGGCGCAGGCGACGCTCGCGCGCGAGCGGATCGCCGCGCGCGGCCTCGGCTCGCGCTGCCGCGTGGAGGTGGCCGACTACCGCACGCTCTCCGCCGAGCCGTTCGACAAGGTGGTGAGCGTCGGGATGGTCGAGCACGTCGGCCTCGCGCGGCTCGGGACGTACTTCCGCCGGGCGTACGAGCTCCTCCGCCCGGGCGGCCTGTTTCTGAACCACGGGATCTCGCCCGCCACGCCGCGCGATCGCAGCCTGCGCGCGAGGCTCCTCCGCGAGGGCGGGTTCGTGCAGCGGTACGTGTTCCCCGACGGAGAGCTGCCGCTCCTGGACGAGACCGCGCGCGCCGCGGTGGAGGCGGGGCTGGAGCTCCGCGACGTGGAGTCCCTGCGCGAGCACTACGCGCTCACGCTGCGTCACTGGATCTCGCGCCTGGAGCGCCGCCGCGCCGAGGCCGAGCGCCTGGTGGGCGTCACGGGGTACCGGATCTGGCGGCTCTACATGGCCGGCGCGGCGGACGACTTCGATCGCGCCCGGAACACGGTGTTCCAGGCGCTGTACGTGAGGCCAGATGGCGGGAGGAGCGGGCTGCCGCTCACGCGAGCGTACGCGGCGCCGCCGTAGCCGCACTCCGTGGCGCGCAGGCGGGCGCCTCGAAGGCAGCCCGGGCGGTGGCCGGGCGGGCGGGCGCCACGGGCTGCCGCTCACGGCGCGCGTCGCTACCTGTCTAGGAGGCCATGGCGGAGCGCGTCTTCCACCTCCTCGTCGTGTCGGCGGTCGTGATGGGCATCGCCCAGACGATCGCGAAGGAGAAGGCGTTCGAGCCGCTCCGCAGCGCGCTCGGCGGCAAGGAGACGTGGCTCGGCTATCTCGTGTCGTGCCCGTACTGCCTGTCCCACTGGATCGCCTTCGTGCTCGTGCCGCTCACCGGCGCGATCTACGTCCGCGTCGCGCCGCGCTGGGGCGTCGTCTCCACGATCCTCGACGTGTTCCTCTCGTCGATCCTCGTCGTGGTCATCGCCGCGTTCATGCGCGTCGCCTTCTGGTTCGTGGACGAGAGCCAGGGCCTCGTGCGTCGCCAGCAGCGGACGGAGGAGGCGGCGACGCGGCTCGTGCGCGAGCGGGCCGAGGCCCTTCGCGTAGGCGGCGCGGGCGCGGCGCGCGAGGCGGCGAAAGAGGAGGCGGACGAGCGGGCGGCAGCCTCGAGGCATCACTGAGGAGCCCGCTCCCGGCAGGCCGCTCCATCGGCCCACGGCAGCGCGCCCGCAGCCGCAACTGTAGGCGGTTGCCCGACGCCCTCCCGGTGCCGATCATTCGCTGCGAGGGGAAACGGGGGGGACCAGTGAGGCAGGCGGGCGCGGTGACGCACCCGCCGCCCTCGCGGGTTGAAGGGCGGTGAGCCGCGAGGCCCACCGCCCTTCACTTTTCTTCACGTCGAGGACGTGCGTTCGCAACCGCGACGGGGCAAGCTCCCCGCCTCATGGTCGCGCCCTCGCCCGCTTCACGCCGCGTCCAGGGACGCACCGTCGCCGCAGGCGAGCCCTCTCGCCACGCCCGCCTGCGCGGGTCCGGTCCCGCCGTCACGGCGAGAGGCGTCCCGTCTCCCTGTTCTTTTGACAGCCGGACGGGGCGGCGTGAAATACGCCCTGCGCCGGCTACGTAAGGGCCCGCACGCACCCCTCGCCATGACCACGACCGAGCTCCTCCAGGACGGAACCATCGTCGCTCGCGCGCTCACCTCCCCGGCGAGCGGCATCGCCGAGGCGGCCGCGCGGCGCCGCTCCCTCACCGCCCTCGGCGTCGCCACCGCGGCGTCGCTCTTCCTCGCCGCGGTGCTGCTCCCGCGGCTCGACTACGCGGCCGCCGCGGAGCGCAGGAATCGCGGCCCCGAGGCGCAGGAGATGACGCAGTTCCAGCGCGAGGAGGCGGTCGCGACCGCGCGCAAGCTCGGCCACATCGCAGGCTGGGCGGGCGCGGCGCTCTCGCCGGCCCTCCTCGCCCTGGGCGCCGCGGCGGCCCTGTTCGCGGGCTTCCGCGTCGCGGGGACGGGGCCGGGCTTCAAGGAGACCTTCGCGGTCACCTCGCACGGGATGCTGCCGGTGTGGCTCGGAGGCCTGCTCGCGATCCCGGCCGCGGTGGCACGGGCGCCCATCTCGCCGGACGAGGTGCCGCGGCTCTTGCCCTCGAGCCTGGCGGCCCTCGCGCCGCGCGCCGCGCCGCCGCTCGCTGCCGCGCTCTCCGCCGTCGACCTCTTCGCGCTCTGGGCGGTCGTGCTCGTCGCGACCGGCATGGCGCGCGCCGCCGGCGCCACCCGCGCGCGCGCCTTCACCGTCACGATCGTCCTCTACGCCGCTTACGTCGCCCTGCTGAAGATCGTCCCGGCCGCCGCCCTCGGCGGCCCGAGAGGAGGCTAGGTCGCCTTGGCCCGCTCCATCGCCGCCGCGCTCGCGCTCGCGCTCGCCGCCCCCGCGGGCGCCGAGACCGCGCTCACGCTCGACGACGCGCTCGCGCTCGCGGCGCGGAACAACCCCGATCTCGCCATGGCGCGCGCGGACACGGACGCCGCCCGCGCCGACCGGACCGCCAGCGTCGCCGGCGCGCTGCCGCGCCTCGACCTCTCCTCCTCGTTCGGCCACAGCTTCATCGGCCGCTCATCGGAGGCGGGCTTCATCTACGACCCGCGCACGAACCAGGTGGTCGAGACTGGCCGCGCCTCCGACACGGAGGCCTACTCGCTCGGGCTGCAGCTCACGCAGCCCGTGTTCGACTGGGCGACCGTGAACGACGTGCGCCGCTCCGGCTTCGCCCGGCGCGCCGCCGAGCGGCAGTACGACGAGGCCGCCCTCGCGACCGCCTTCGACGTCACGCGCCGGTTCTACGAGGTGGTCCGCGCGGAGCGGACCCTCGCCGTGCTCGAGAACACCGCCGCCCGCTCGAAGGACCTCGTGGACCGCGCCGACGCGCTGTTCGCCGCCGGGCGCGCGCCGAAGAGCGACACGTACAGCGCGCGCGTGAACCTCGGGAACGACCTCATCAACGTGGAGGGCCAGCGCGCCGTGGTCGCGCAGGCGCGCTCCGCTCTCGCGCAGGTGCTCGGCGCCGAGGCGCTCGACGCGCGCGTCGTGCCGCCCGCGACGCTCGAGCCCGCCGCCGGCGCCCCCGGCGCGCCGCCCCCCGCCGACGTGGTCCTCGCCGCCGCCCGGGAGCGCCGCCCCGCGCTCGCCGCCGAGCGAGCGCGCGTCGAGGCTGCCGACGCCGCGATCCGCATCGCCCAGGCCGGTTACCTGCCGCGGCTCGGCGTGCAGGCGGGCTACGATCGCAGCGGCGTGGAGTTCGCGGGCAAGGGCGGCGTCTACGCCTCCCCGTCCCGCGACTACACGGCGAGCGTGCAGCTCGTCGCGACGTGGAACCTGTTCGAGGGCCGCCGCACCTTCGCCGAGGTGCAGCGCGCCGAGAGCGGCGCGCGGCGCGCCCGCGCCTCGGAGGAGCGGACCCTCGACGCGGTCGCGAAGGAGATCGCAGACTCCCGCGCGCTCGCGGAGGCGCGCGCGCGGCAGGTCTCGCTCGCGACGGACAACCTCCGGATGGCGGAGCAGGGGCTCGCCCTCGCGCGGGAGCGGCTCGATGCCGGCCTCGCGACGCAGCTCGAGCTGCGCGACGCCTCCTTGAAGCTGACCCAGGCCGAGCTCGCGCTGGTCGAGGCGAGGATCGATCACGCGGTCGCGCTCGCGGATCTCGCGCGCGCCGCGGGAGGACCCATCTAGATGGCGACGCACAACCCCGCACCGATGCATGCCCCCGAGCCCGCCGAGCGCCCCGCGCCCGAGGGTCCCGTCCTCGCCCGCCCGCCGCCGCCGGTCCGCATGAGCTGGACGAAGCGGATCGTCGCGACCCTCTTCGTCGTCGCGGTCGCCGCGATCACGATCGGCTCGCTCCGGCCGCGCCCGGAGCCGCCGGTGGCGATCCAGGCGACCACCGCGCGCAAGGGCAGCATCACCCGCATCGTCACCGCCGCCGGGAAGCTCCAGGCCGCGACCGAGGTGAAGCTGTCGTCCAACATCTCGGGCGACCTCCTCGAGCTCAACGTGAAGGAGGGCGATCGGGTGAAGCGGGGGCAGGTGCTCGGCCGCATCGACGCGCGCCGCTACTCCGCCCAGGTCTCCCAGCAGGACGCGGCGCGCTCCTCGGCGGCGGCGGATCTCCAGTCGCAGAACGTGAACGTGACGCAGCTCGAGCAGGAGCTCGCGCGCGTCGAGCGCCTAGCGCAGACCGGCAACGCGAGCGCGGCCGAGGTGGAGCAGGCTCGCGCGAAGGTCGCCGGCGAGCGCGCTCGCGCGGACGCGGCGCGCGGGCGGATCGATCAGGCGGACGCGTCCCTGCGCGAGGCGCGCCACCTCCTGTCGCTCACCACGCTCACCGCGCCCATCGACGGCGTCGTGACGAAGCGCCAGAAGCAGGTCGGGGAGCGGGTGCGCGGCTCCGACTTCTCCGAGGACGTCATCGTCGTCATCTCCACCCTCTCGCAGATGGAGGTGAACGTGGAGGTCGGCGAGCACGAGGTCGTGTTCGTGAAGGAGGGCGACACCGCCGACATCGAGATCGACGCGATCCCGGAGCGGAAGTTCCCCGCCCAGGTCGTCGAGGTCGCGCGCAACGCGACGGTGAAGAACGCGGGCACCGAGGGCGAGGTGACGACGTTCGTCGTGCGGCTCGCGCTCACGGAGGTGGTGCCCGGCGCGCTGCCCGGCATGAGCGCGCAGGCGTCGATCGCCACCGACACGCGCGACGGCGCGGTGGTGGTGCCCATCCAGGCGGTGACCGTGCGCACGGAGAAGGAGCTGCGCGGCGGCGCCTCGGGGAAGGACGCCGCGCCGGACGGCGCGGCGCAGGGGAGCGGCGGCGGCGCGCCCGCGCAGCCGGGGAAGAAGCCGCGGCGCGAGGCGCTCCGCAAGGTGGTCTTCGTCGTCGACGGCGGCGTCGCGAAGGTGCGCGAGGTCGAGACCGGCCTCGCGAGCGACACCGAGATCGAGATCGTGAAGGGGCTCGCCGAGGGCGACAAGGTCGTGGAGGGGCCGTATCGCGTCCTCTCGCGCGAGCTCGCCGACGGCAAGCCCGTCACCGAGGAGGCGCCCGGGGCGAAGGGGCCGAAGGCGGGGAAGGGCTAGCCGTGGACGACGCGCTGATCCTCGTCGAGGACCTCTGCCGGCACTACGTGGTGGGCGGCGAGACCGTGCGCGCGCTCGACGGCGTCTCGTTCGCGATCGAGCGGGGCGAGTGGGTGGCGATCATCGGCCAGTCCGGGTCGGGGAAGTCGACGCTCATGAACCTCATCGGCTGCCTCGACACGCCCACCTCCGGCAGCTACCGGCTGAACGGCGCCGACGTGCAGGGGCTCGCCGACGACGCCCTCGCCGATCTGCGCAACAAGGAGATCGGCTTCGTCTTCCAGACCTTCCAGCTCCTCCCGCGCGCCACCGCGCTCGCGAACGTCGAGCTCCCGCTCGTCTACCGCGGCATGTCGCGCCGCGAGCGCCGCGCCCGCGCCGAGGCGGCGCTCGCCGCCGTCGGCCTCACGAACCGCATGCACCACCGGCCGAACGAGCTCTCCGGCGGCCAGCGCCAGCGCGTCGCCATCGCGCGCGCGCTCGTCGGCGAGCCGTCGCTCCTCCTCGCGGACGAGCCGACCGGCAACCTCGACACCGCCACCGGCGAGGAGATCATCCGGCTCTTCGACGACCTCCACCGCCGCGGCCACACCATCGTGCTCGTCACCCACGAGCCGCGGCTCGCTGCGCGCTGCCCGCGCGCGATCCGGCTCACCGACGGGCGGGTGGTGGGCGACGGCCCCGGCGCGGAGGTCGCCACGCTGGGTGCGGCGCGGGCGGTGCACGGATGAGGAGCTTCCGGCGCGGGCTCGTCCGGGCGAGCTCCGAGATCGTGGAGGGCGTGCGCATCGCCCTCTCGAACCTCGTCGGCGCGCGGCTGCGGAGCTTCCTCACCACGCTCGGCATCGTCATCGGGGTCATGACGGTGATCGCCATCGTCGCGATCATCCAGGGCCTCAACGCCTCCTTCGAGTCGCAGATCTCGACCCTCGGCGCGGGCACGG
The DNA here is from genome assembly GCF_022690685.1 of Anaeromyxobacter terrae. Lineage (GTDB taxonomy): Bacteria > Myxococcota > Myxococcia > Myxococcales > Anaeromyxobacteraceae > Anaeromyxobacter > Anaeromyxobacter terrae. The sequence continues at coordinate 21,434 of NZ_JALCYY010000008.1, forward strand.
TCTACGTCTCCAAGTTCGGCTGGTTCGTGCAGGGCCGCGACGAGTGGTGGGAGATGCGCAACCGCAAGGACCTGGGCCGCCGCGAGCTCGAGGCGATCCAGCGCGAGGCGGTGCACGCCTCCGCCGTCGCCCCCATGGCGATGACGCGCGGCCCGGTGACGCGCGCAGAGAAGGAGGTCTCGACCGTCCAGATCATCGGCACGAACGCCCAGTACCTCGACACCGGCGCGGGCTCCATCGCCGCCGGGCGCTTCCTCTCCGAGGTCGACGTGGACCTCTCCCGCAACGCGGTGGTGCTCGGCGCCGAGATCGTGGACCGGCTCTTCCCCGGCAGCGCGCCCGAGGCGTCCCTCGGCAAGAAGGTGATGGTGAACGGGATCCCCTTCACCGTCGTGGGGACGGTAGGCCGGCGCGGCCAGCTCCTCGGCATGAACATGGACGCGAACGTCATCGTCCCGTACACGACCTTCCGGCGCGACCTCGGCGCGAAGCGCTCCCTCAACATCGCCGTCGCCGCGGCGCCGGAGGACCTCCCCGCGCTCGAGGACGAGCTCGTCGGCATCCTCCGCCGCGTCCGGCAGGTGCCGCCCGACAAGAAGGACGACTTCGCCCTCAACCGGCAGGAGCAGTTCCTCAAGGTGTACCGGCAGCTCACCGGCGCGCTCTACGGCGTGGCCATCGGCGTCGGCATGATCACCCTCGTCGTGGGCGGCATCGGCATCATGAACATCATGCTGGTGTCGGTCACCGAGCGGACCCGTGAGATCGGCGTGCGGCGTGCCCTCGGCGCGCGGCGCCGCACCATCCTGCTCCAGTTCCTCATCGAGTCGTCGGTGGTGGCGGCGCTCGGGGGCGCGGTGGGGACTGCGCTCGGCCTGGGCGTCGCCCAGCTCGTGGCGCTCCTCACGCCGCTCGCCGCCGCGGCGACGCCGTCCGCGGTCGCGCTCGGCATCGGCTTCTCGGCCGGCGTGGGGCTCCTCTTCGGCTCCTGGCCCGCCTGGCGGGCCGCGCGGCTCGATCCAGTGGAGGCGCTGCGCTACGAATGACCGCGCTCCTCGACACCATCACGATGGCCCTCGGGACGCTCCGCGCGAACGTCCTGCGCTCGGTCCTCACCCTGCTCGGCATCGTCATCGGCGCGTCCACGGTCGTCGCGATGATGTCGCTCACCGAGGGGTTCCGGCTGAAGCTCACGAGCGACTTCGCCGCGCTCGGCGCGGGCGCCTTCCAGGTGCAGAAGTGGCCGGCGCTCCAGTTCGGCCCTCACGATCACCGGAAGTACGAGCGCCGCCCCGACCTCACCCGCGAGCAGGGCGAGGCCCTCCGCGAGCTGCCGCACGTCGCCTACGTGTCGATCGAGGAGTGGGCGCGCCGCCCGGAGTCGCTCTCCACCCGCGAGCGCGCGACCAAGCAGAGCATCTCGGTCTGCGGCGGCCTGCCGGACTACGAGCGCGCGAACGGGGTCGACATCGCCCTCGGCCGATTCATCAGCCACACGGACGTCCAGCTCGGCCGGCGCGTGATCGTCATCGGCGCGGACGTGCAGGACACCCTCTTCCCCGGCCAGGACCCGCTGGGCCAGGAGGTCCGCGTCCGCGGCGTGCCCTTCGAGGTCATCGGGGTCGCCGAGCGCCAGGGCTCGATCCTCGGGGAGTCGAAGGACGCCTGGGCGGTCGTGCCGTGGACCGCCTACGAGCGCGCGCTCGGGAAGGTGCGGAACAACAACATCGCGGTGGTCGCGACGACGCCGGACGACGCGCCGAGGGCGCTCGAGGAGGTCGTGGCGAAGCTCCGCCGCGTCCGCGGGCTCGCGCCGCAAGAGGAGAACGACTTCGAGATCTTCTCGAACGACACCTCCGCCCAGCTCTTCGACAACCTCGCCAAGATGGTAGGGGCGGCGACGTTCGGCGTGTGCGCGCTCGCGCTCCTCGTCGGCGGCATCGGCGTCATGAACATCATGCTCGTCTCGGTCACCGAGCGGACGCGCGAGATCGGCATCCGCATGGCGCTCGGGGCCCGCCGCCGCCGCATCCTCTCCCAGTTCCTCGTCGAGTCGGTCGTCCTCTCCGCCCTCGGCGGGCTCGTGGGCGTCCTGCTCGGCGCCGGGCTCGCCCTCGGGGCCAACGCGATCTGGCAAGTTCCCGCGAGCATCCCGGCCTGGGCGGTGATAGTCTCCCTCGCCTCCGCGGGCGGGGCAGGCCTCCTGTTCGGAATCTACCCTGCGGCCCGGGCGTCGAAGCTCGACCCCGTCGAGGCGATGCGGACCGAATAGGAGACGCAGGGCGCGTGGACCGGTCGAAGCTCGTCAAAGAGGTGCGAGGCTGGACGTTCACCATCCTCGCCGTCCTCGCGTTCCGGACGTTCCTCTACGAGGCCGTCTACATCCCGTCGGGATCGATGATCCCCACGCTGCAGATCGGCGACTACGTCATCGTCGAGAAGTGGGCCTACGGGGCGCGCCTGCCGTTCACCGAGACGGCGCAGGCCACCTGGCGGAGCCCGGCGCGCGGCGACATCGTCGTGCTCCTCGCGCCGCCCGGGAACCCGCGCGACGACGACCTCATCAAGCGGGTGGTCGCCGTGGGCGGCGACACCGTCGAGATCCGGGACGGCCACCTCGTCGTGAACGGCGATCCGGTGCCGCGCGAGCGCGTCCCCGGCCGCTGCACGTACTGGAACAAGAACGAGGGCGGTCCCTGGCGCGAGGAGCCGTGCGTCGACTTCGTCGAGACGCTCGTCGACCACCGCTACCACACCTTCTGCACGCCCTACCTGCCGTGCGGGGACGTGCCGGTCGCGAAGGTGCCGGACGGGACGGTGTGGCTCGCGGGCGATCACCGCGACCACTCCGCCGACAGCCGCGTGTTCGGCCCGGTGCCGGTCGGCCGCATCAAGGGCCGCGCCTGGCTCGCGCTCGTGTCGTGGGGTCCGGGCGGGCCGCGCTGGGACCGGCTCTTCCACTTCGTGAATCATTAATAACGGGGGCTGCGCCCCCGCCCCGCCGAGCGAAGCTCGTCGGGGCCCCACCCCTGCTCGGCGGGGGCCGTGAACGGTCGCGCCCGCTTCGCGGGTTCGCGACCGTTCCCCGCCGGAGGGGCTTCGCCCCTCCCGCAGTAATCGTCCGTGAATGACCGGCCTGCGTCCCCCGCCCCACCGACGGCTGACCGCCGTCGTCGGGGCGGGGGAGCAGCCCCCGTGAGATCAGTGCTGCATCGGCGGCTGCTGCTGCGTGGCGGTCGCCGGCGCCGTCGCGGCGGGCTGGTGGGCGCGGACGTACTCGAGCATCTCGCGCAGCTCGCGGGCGAACGTGTGGTAGTCGGTCTGCTGCGCGTTCAGGAAGGTGCTGCCCGCCATCGTCGCGGCGCTCATCATGCTCGCCTCGGCGATCTCGTCGTCGGTGGCGCCGAACATTCGCGCCGCCTCGGTGTGAAAGAGCGCGCAGTAACGGCAGCGCGTCGCGCCCGCCACCGCGAGCCCCATGAGCTCCTTGTACTTGTTCGGTATGCGCGTCTCCGCGAGCTGGAAGTCGCGCATCAGCGTCCAGAAGCCCGTCACCGCCGACTCGGGCATCTCCTTCACCCAGGTCGGCACGATTCCGAACAGCTGCTTCACCTCGTCGTGGATCGCCTTCACGTCCGCCATGTCCGTCTCCTCCTGGCGCTGGTCGATCGCGAGCCGCGGCGACCGGGGTCGCCGCCGGCCGCGCGGCCCCGGTCGGCGCGGCGTCGGGGGGGGATCTAGCGCTGCGGCAGATCGCCGCAATCGGCGGACGCTCGCGCGATCAGCGGGTCCCCATGCGGCGCGCGCGCAGGATGCGGACGGGTGGATCGAGCGCCTGGTCCTTGGCCGGAGCTGCGTGGATGCGGCGCACGACATCCATCCCCGAGACGACGCGCCCGAAGGCGGCGAAGCCCTGACCGTCCGGGTTCCGGCGTCCACCGGAGTCGAGCTCGGGCTCGTCCCCGATGCAGATGAAGAAGTCGCTCGTGGCGGTGTCCGGCCCGGCCCGGGCCATGGAGAGCGTGCCCTCGCGGTGGTGGAGCCCCGTGTCGCGCGTCCGCTCGAGCGGGATCGGCGGGAAGTCCTCGGACTCCTTCGCGGGAGCGACGCCCGCCTGCACGACCGCGATCCGCACGCGATCGGCGGGCTGGTTGTCGGCGCGCACGGTGCGGTGGAAGCGGCCGCCGTCGTAGCGGCCCGCCTCGACGTATCGCAGGAAGTTCGCCGTGGTGAGCGGCGCGCGCACCCTGTCGAGCTCGAGCTCGATCGCGCCGCGCTCGGTCTCGAGGCGGACGCGTGGGTGCTCGGGCGGGCCCGGCGCGCGGGCCGGGCGTGCGAGGGCCTCGGGGGCGAGGAGCAGGCACGCGGCGAGGGCGGCGGCGAGCGCGGAGCGCATGGACCTCCAGTGAATCATGCGGAATGCTCCGCCGCCAGCTGCCGCGCGTGGAGCGCGCGCACGGTCTCGATCGTGTCGGCGTCCTCCGGACGCTTGTCCGTGCGGTAGCGCTTCACGCGGGCGAACCGCAGCGCGAGGCCCGACGGATAGCGCGGGCTCTCCTGCAGGCCGTCGAACGCGATCTCCACCACCACCTCCGGGCGCAGGTGGACCACGTACCCGTCGGTCGTGCCGAGCGCGAGCGCGCGGAAGCGCTCGGTCTGCCAGGCGAGCATCTCGTCGGTCATGCCCTTGAACGTCTTCCCCAGCATGGCGAACCCGCCGGCGGCGGGATCGCGGGCGCCGAGGTGCAGGTTGGACAGGAAGCCCCTCCGCCGGCCGCTGCCCCACTCCGCCGCGAGCACCACGAGATCGAGCGTGTGCGCTCGCTTCACCTTGAGCCAGCTCGCGCCGCGGCGGCCCGCCTCGTACGGCGCGGCGAGCGACTTCGCGACGAGCCCCTCGTGGCCCCGCCCGAGCGCGTCGGCGAGGAAGGCCCCCGCGGCCGCCCGGTCCGCCGTGACGAGGCGCGGCACCCGCAGCGGCTGCGGGAGCGCGTCCGCCAGCGCGGCGTGCCGCTCGCGGAAGGGCAGGAGGATGAGGTCCGCCCCCTGCGCGTGGAGCGCGTCGAAGAACAGCACCGAGAGCGGCAGCGCCTCGCGCAGGCGCGCCGCGTCGAGCTTCCGCCCGAAGCGGCGCATGGTGACCTGGAACGGCTCGGGCGAGCCGTCGGGCCTGAGCGCGATCGCCTCGCCGTCGAGCACGAGCGACGAGGCCGGGAGCCGGCGCACCGCCTCGGCGACCTCCGGAACGGCGGAGGTCACGTCGCGCAGCGTGCGGGAGAAGACGCGAACGCGCTCCCCGTCCTTGTGGACCTGCACCCGCGCGCCATCGAGCTTCCACTCGAGCGCGGCCTCGCCGAGCGCGTCGAGCGCCTCCTCCACCCCGGCCGCCGGCTGCGCGAGCATCGGTTGCACCGGCTCGAGGAGCCGCAGCCGGAAGCGCGCGAGCCCCGCCGCGCCCTCCGCGAGCGCGGCCTCCGCCACCGGCGCGAGCGCGCCGCCGACCATCACCGCGCGCCGCACGTCACTCGCGGGCAGCCCGGCGGCGCGCGCGACCGCCTCCGCGAGCACGCCCTCGAGCGCGCCCTGGCGCAGCTCGCCGAGGAGGAGCCGCCCGAGGAAGTCGCGCTCCTCGGCGGTGCCGCGCGCGAGGAGCGCCGCGAGGAGCCGCGCGCGCTCGCCGCCCGAGCCGCCGCCGCGCGCCGCGGCGATGCGGTCGAGGGCGGCCTCCACCTCCGCGACGGAGAGCGTCGCCGCCCCGGCCGGCTCGCTCCCCTCGAGCGCGCGCCGCACCGCCGCGGGGCCGAGCCCGATCCTCCCCTGGGAGAGCTCCCCCGAGAGCCAGCTCGCTCCGGCGCGCCGCTCCTCCGGCGCGAGCGCCCGCAGCGCCTCCGCGAGCCGGGCGATCTTCTCCAGCCGGGCGGCGGCCCGGGCGACGGCGTTCGAGGCGAGGGCGAGGTCGGCGACCTGCATCCCGTTTCCCTAACCGGCACCCGTCCAGTCCACCCGCTCCGGGAACGGCGAGGGCGTCCTTCCACGCGGCGAGCACGGTCACGTTCCGGTCATCGACCTGTCACGCATCGCGGCTGCCGAAAGGAGGCGCCGGCGGCGTGAACACTGCTAGATCCTTCACTTTGCGTTCGTTTTCGCCGTGCGTGCTTGACGGGCTAGTTTTCCTATGGGTATGACATGCTCTCCCCGCCGCACCACCCTCGGAGGGCCGGGCATGCCAGCACGCCTTCTCCTTTTTGCAGGAGCGATCCTGTGGTTGCAGCTCGGATGTTCCGGAGGCGTGCCGGATCCTGCCAACGGCCCAGCGATCGAGGTGGCCAAGGCAGCTGCTTCCGGGACTTGCGGCCCAGAGCCAACCGACCCGTGCGTCACGCGTTGGCAGTGCTCGAAGGGCGTCTGGCGGCCGTTCGCATACGCGACCATCGAGACCCAGTGCGACGACGCGAACGGGTGCACGTATGGCGACCATTGCGACGGTACGGGGACCTGCATCGGGACGCCGGTCATCTGCACGTCGGACGCGTGCACGACGCGAACCTGCAACGGCACGTCGTCGTGCGACGTGTCCTTCTGGGGACGTGACGCAGCCGCTGGCGCGCTTCAAGTACGACGCGCGGAACCGACGGATCGCGCGGCAGGACGCGGGCGGAGAGTGGACGTACGTGATCTCCGATCCGGCCGGCAATCCGCTATCCGAGGTCGCCGTCGTGAACGGAAGCTGGTCGAGCGTGCGGGATTATGTGTGGCTCGACAGCCAACCGCTCGCGCAGGTCGAGCAGGCCGCTGGGGTGAAGAACACCTACTACCTGCACGCGGACGCGCTCCAGACGCCTCGGGCGATGACGAATCAGGCCGGCGCGCTCGTCTGGAACACGATGGCGCGACCGTACGGCGACATCTCGGAGAAGACGTCGGTTGATCCGATCTCCGGGCGGACAGTGGTGACGAACTTGCGGCTCCCAGGCCAGTACGACGAGCGGCTGCTCGGGAGCGTGGGGCTCCAGGGGCCGTACTACAACTGGAACAGGTGGTATCTGCCTTCGGTTGGACGGTATCTGGAGTTGGACCCCATTGCGTTGATGGGAACCATCAATGGAACGTACGCGCCAGATTGGTATGGATACGCAAACCAGAATCCGCTGAGGTTCACGGATGCTGACGGCACGAGTGCACTTGCCGATGCGTGCGCCAAGGCAATGGAGGAGGCGCGTGCGCGGGCAGCCCAAATCCGAGCACAGAAGGACTTCGCGGAAGCCTGGGGCTTCCTCGACGCGGGCCACAAGAAGAAGGCGCGGAACGCCCAGCACGGGCTGAGATATTGGCTCGACCGGGTGAAGAAGTACTGTCCATGTCCAGACACTCCCGAGGTGCGAGAGTGGGAGGGCTTGGTGAACTGGAACCCGGACAGCGTGCCAACGTCGAGGATGAACATTCGCGATAACCCGTGGCATCTCCCAATCCCGGACTCTCCGCTCGGCCCGATGTTCCCGGGGTTGGGTTAGATCCGGACCTGAGATGCAACGACGAGCTGGAGTCCCGATGAAGTCGCGGCGTTCTCGAAATCAGTCTCCAAGAGGAAGAGGCTCAACGACCCTGGCGCATTCGATGCTGCGCGCCAGAAATCAGGGAGTTCGGTTGTCGCGCATGGTGTCAGCCTGGGCGGGGTTGAACCGGGATGGAACGCTTTTCTTGGCGCATTCCGTCGCGGCCATACTTGAACTGTCCGACACACTTCGCAGCAGGTTCGTGCAGCGAGGGGGCGCAGACGCAGAGGGAACCATCCTTCTCCAGGATTGTCTCTTTGTGGTTGACGACTCCGGATTCGCGGATACCTCGACGTGGCTGGTCTTGGACCAGCTTCGAGTCGCCCTGCGGCAGAGCACCCAGGGAGCGGCGGGCCTGCCAAAGCGAATGCGGGACCCGTTCGCTGATTGCGTTCAGGTGGCCATGATGCTCCGCAAGGCTCGGGACCCAAAGAGGGCGGCCCTCCTCATTCTTCGGGCCGTCGCTGACGTGTCCTTCTGCATTGGGCGCCTCGTAGCCTCGTGGCAGGGGGGTCCACGCGCCAAGGGTCGGAAGGTGGGCGGCCGTTGATGTCCATGCGCACGTTCGTCGGGATGCTGGGGCCTCGCGTGCGCCTGCACCTCCGCCACCGCCCGCGCTTCTGTTGTTGGCGCCCAATCGCCTTGCTTTCCGCCCTCACCATCACAGCGGGACTCTCAGGCTGCGCCGCGAAGGGGTATCGCTTCGTTGTTCCTGATGGATTCGCGGGGTCGGTGAGAATCGATTTCGGTGTTCCGACCTCACCACGGCTCCCAGTGCAGGACGGGTTGCTCGTGGTTCGGGTGCCGCGGGATGGGGTCGTTCAGACTCCCAACTCGATTCGAGCCCCAAGCGCGACGAGTTCTACGAGGAGATCGCCGGAGGCGCCCTCGTCAAGGCACCCGCAAACCTGACGTCTCTCACCGTTCAATCGCTACAATCGGTTCGCGGCGAGGGATGAGCGGGTGACGCTGTACGTGCTCTTCGGAACGCAGGACGACCTGCGACGAGCTGAGCAGAAGCGCGACGACAAGGGCCATCCCGTCCCGGGTCAGCTGCACTAGCACTCCACCCGACGAACAGGGCGGCTCGGTGCCGTCCCGAAATCCTCCTCGTCCGGCGACGCCCAGAGGCCCAGCAACGTCGTGCGGCAGCAGGGGACGGTCCGGTAGCTGGCTAACAGGACGCCGACGAGCGGTCTTGACCGCCGACACTGTCAATCGGCAGCCTGTACGCCATGACCCGCAAGTTGAGGCACCTTTTCATCGGAGTGGCCCTGGTCGCGCTCGGATTTGTCGTGGGTGCGGCGAGCCTCTCAGCCTTATCGGTCAGCTCCAGCCGGCTGTTCGTCGCGATGCTGCGGTTCAGGTTCGAGTACGAACTGGGAAGGCTTTCCAGTGAAGCGCTGGCTTCTGGAAACGCCGAGGCCGCCGTGTTCCACGCCGCCTGCGCGCTCGAAGGGGAGCAACCCGCGTTCGATCCGCGCAGGTCGTTCTGGACCCCAGTCTTTCCCGTGATGGGCTTCTTCTCCTCCGAGAACCCACAGTACGGGGCAAGCGATCAGGCGCACTACCGCGCGCTCTTGCGGGCGCGCTATGCGGTGACACTGGAGGAACACGGGGAAAGCGGCTCAGCCGCCCAGCAGCTTGCGGAGGCGGTGAAGATCGGCGGAGCAGACGCGACGACATGGCGGCGTAGGGGACGCGCCGCCTTGGGGCTGAAGCCCTGACCCTGTGTACCGCCTCCTGGACCTGGGTTGCCAAGCTCGCAGGTCCCGCAGGCAACTCTGGGCCGCAAGGGTAAGGCGGCTCACACCCGCATCTCGCCCAGTCGCGCTTTCACGCACCGGAACTACAGCGTGATGACCTGATCCACCTTCGCGCCCGCGAGCGCCTTGTACAGGTCCGGGAAGCAGCCGATCGGAATCCCCTCGATGAGCTTGTCGGCGATCGCGCGCTGGTAACAGCACTGGTCGCAGCCCATGAGGAGCATGCCGCTCTTCCGCGCCACCGCGGCGAGCCGCTCGCCGGTGGGGTTGCCGCGCACGAGCAGGTAGTTGTTGTCGACGAAGAAGAACATCCCCACCACGTTCGCCCCGTGCCGACCCTCCTCGAGCTGCGGGACGATCATCTTCTCGAGGATGAAGGAGGCATTCGGCGTCGAGAACACGTACGCGACGTTCATTCGGGATCCTCTCGGGTGAGCGCGGCGGCGTGGATCGCCGCGGCGACGAGCTCCGCGCGGACGAGGTGGCCGGGGTGGACGCCCGCGAGCGAGGCGCGCAGGCGCGGCGCGTCGAGCGCCGCCGGGGAGAGCCCTGCCTCGAGCGCGGCGCAGGCCACCTCGGCGTAGGCGATGAGCGAGGCGCAGCTCGTCGCGCGGAAGCGCGCGCGGACGACCCGTCCCCCGTCAGTCCATAGCCCGACCGCCACCCTCCGATCGCCGTCCGCCGCCCGCCCCACGCGCGTCGCGCCGTCGAGCGGGCCGGCGTGCGCGGGATCGGAGAGGCAGTCGGCGACGGTTCGCATCGGCCCGCTGAGATGCCCGATTTCCGGCTGCCGCGCCACGGACAGCGCAGAACCCGGTCGGGCCCCGCCCGCGAAACGACCTTTCACGGAATGGCGAGCGCGGCCACCGCCCGCCGCACGGCGAGGACAGCGGCGGGGATCGCCGCGGCGACGGCGGACGTGAGCCCCTCGCCCACCTCGTCGAGCTCCAGCGCCTCCACGGCCACCACCTCGATGCGCGACGGGACGGGCGCGCCGGCCGCCGCGGCGCGTGCGAGCGCAGAGGGAAGGCCGATCGCGTGGGGCGACGGGCCCTCGGGCGCGTGGAGCGCGTCGAGCGGGAAGGCGAGGACCGTCCCGGGCGGATGCGCGCCGGTCCGCACCGCGTCCACCACCACGACGCGGTCGAAGCCCTCCATGTCGTCGAGGAGGTAGAGCCCGGCGGCGGCGCTCCGGCGGATCGTCATCCCCTCCGCGCCCTCGCGCACGAGCGCGTCGGCGATGTGGAGCGCGACCGCGTCGTCCTTGCGCAGCGCGTTCCCGAGGCAGAGGACGAGGACCTCCAAGGTCACTCCCCCACCGCGGCGCCGGCGTCGGCATCCTCCGGGGTCACCCGGCGCCGGATCACCTCGCGCACCGCGCCATCCGCCCCGCGCACGGTGACGACGAGCGGCAGCTCGCCGGGGAGCGCGTGCGACGCGCAGGCGTTGCAGGGGTCGTAGGCGCGGAACGCCATCTCGAGCTGGTTCAGGAGCGCGGGATCGACCTTCCCGTTGCGGATGAGCCCCCGCGCCGCCTTGCGCACGGAGATCTGCACCGGCGCGGCGTTGTGCTGCGAGGCGACGACGAGGTTCGCGGCGGTGAGGAGGCCGGCCGCGTCGGTGGCGTAGTGGTGGATGAGCGTGCCGCGCGGCGCCTCGACGACGCCGACCCCCTCGGACGGCCCCGCGAGCGGCGCGGGCACGGTCCGGACCTCGTCCGCCTCGCGCGCCTCGAGGGCCGGATCGGCCGCGAGCGCCTCGATCGCCTCCGCCGCCTGCAGCGCCTCCACGAGCCGCGCCCAGTGAAACGCGAGCGTCTGGTGGGCCGGCCAGCCGAGCGCGTCGAAGAGCCGCTGCCGCTCCGCCTCGGCGAGCGGCGTCGCCATCGTCCGCGCGACGTTGAGCCGGGCGAGCGGGCCGACGCGGTAGAGCCCGCTGTCGTCGCCCTCGGTGAACCCGGTCCAGCCCTTCGCCTTGAGGAAGGTGAGCTTCGCGTAGGTCCAGGGCTCGACCCGCTCGGCGAGGTGGAGGAGCCAGTCCTTCGGCTCGAACCGCGCGAGCTCGCCGCCCTGTGGGTCCACGATCCGCAGCACCCCGTCGAGGAAGGTGAGCCGCCCCGCCTCGTCCACCATGCCCATCGAGTGGCAGCGGACGCGGTACACCTCGCTCGAGAGCGCCTCGCCGTACTCGCCGCTCCCGAGCACCGCTGCGCGAAACGACTCGAGCGTGTCGGCCGCGAACCTGACGAGCCCGGGCGCGAGCTCGCGGGCGCGGCGGACCGTCCCGGGGTCGAGCGGGCGGGAGACGCCGCCGGGCAGCGCGAACACGGGGTGGATGGTGCGCCCCGCGATGGCGGCCATGAGCTCGCGCGCCTCCTTGCGGGCGCCGAGGATGCGCCGCCCGAGGTCCGCGCCGACCTTCGCGAGGACGCCGACGATGCTTCGCATCGGCGCGGGCGCCGAGGAGCCGGCGTAGAAGTCCGGCCCGCCCATGTACCAGTAGTGGAGGAGGTGATCCTCGAAGATGAACAGGTTGTAGTAGAGCGCCTGGATCTTGCGAGCCGCGGCGGGCGGGACGACGCCGTACAGCGCGTCGAGCGCGCGGGCGGCCGCGATGTGGTGCGCCGCCGGGCAGACGCCGCACACGTGGGCGGTGAGCTGCGGCATCTCCTCCGCCGGCCGGCCCACGCAGAAGCGCTCGAAGCCGCGCAGCTCCGGCACCTGCAGGAACGCGCTCTCGGCGTTCCCCTCTGCGTCGAGGAAGACCTCGATCTTGCCGTGGCCCTCGAGGCGTGTGATCGGGTCGATGGTGATCCGGCGCGTCATCCCTCGTCCTCCTCGGAGGCGGGCCGCACGCGCGCGGGCACGAGCCCGGCCGCGTACGAGTAGCGCCAGAACGTGCCCGCCGGATCGGGCAGCGCGTCCGCGAGCGCGAGCACCTCCGCCTCGCCGCCCGCGAAGAGCGACGCGAACGCGGACAGCATCGCCGCGCCCGGGTCGCGCACGCCGTCGAGCGGGCCGAAGCAGCCGCGGCACGGCATGCCCGCCTCGACGCAGCCCGGCTGGCAGCCCGCCCGCGTCCCCGGCCCGAGGCAGACGAGCCCCTGGGCGAGGAAGCAGCGCTCCGGGTCGACGGCGGAGGTGGCGATGCGGCGGAGGGACTCGACCTCGAGCCGCTCCGGGCGCGAGCCCTTGCGCGGGCAGCCGTCGCAGAGGGCGACGTTCGGCGCGAGCACCGCGCCCCGGGGCGGCGGGGAGTCGCCGAGCAGCGCGTCGAGCGCGGCCTCGACGATGGCCGGCGAGGGCGGGCAGCCCGGGACGGTGTAGTCCACCGGGACGACGTCGGCGAGCGGGAGCGCGCGGGCAAGGAGCACGGGCAGCGAGAGGCCGGCTCCCCCGGCGACCGGGCCGCCCGGGAGCGGCGCGTCCGGGTTCGAGACAGACGCCGGCCGCCGGTAGGCGGCGTCGAGGAGCTCCGCGGGCGAGGACAGGTTGCCGAGCCCGACCACGCCGCCCATGTGCGCGCACGCGCCGAACGAGACGAGCATGCGCGCCTTGCGCCGCAGGAGCCGCGACCACTCGTCCTGCTCGGTGAGGCGCACCGCGCCGTTCACGAACGCGACGTCGATCCCCCCGTCGGGCAGCGCCTCGACGTCGGCCCGCTTGTGATCGAACGCCACCGGCCAGAGCACCACCTCGACGCGCTCGAGCAGGGACGCGAGCCCCTCGCCGAGATCCATCACCGCCTCCTCGCAGCCGCCGCAGGAGGCGTTCCAGTAGAAGGCGACGCGCGGCTTGCCGGGCGCGCGCGGCGGGTATTCCGCGCGGCGGGCGAGCGACGCGTCGAGCGGCACCGGAGCGTCCTCGAGCGCCTCGCCCACGCCCTCGAGCGCGCGGGCGGAGTAGGCGAGCGGCCCGAGCGCGCGGAGCGCCTCGGTCATCTCGCGCACGGTCGCGGCGAAGCGCTCGCCCTCCGCCGCGCTCGCCCAGGCGATCCGGAAGCGCGCGGGCTCGATGCCCGCCTGCTCGAGGGCGCGCACGAGCACCGCGTGGCGCGCGGCGGCCCTGAGGTTGCCGTCCAGGTAGTGGCAGTCGCCGGGGTGGCACCCCGCGACGAGCACGCCGTCCGCGCCCTCGCGGAATGCCTGGAGCACGAAGGCCGGCTCGACCCGCCCGGTGCACATGACGCGTACGGTGAGGAGACTCTGCGGGTACTCGATCCGCGCCTGTCCGGCGCGGTCGGCGGCGGAGTACGCGCACCAGCTGCAGAGGAACGCGACGATGCGGGGCTCGTGCGGCACTCCGGCTATCCCCCGCTCTCCGGCGCGCCGCGGAGGAGCGCCGAGATCTCCGCCGCGATCTGCGCACCGGTGAAGTGCCGCGCGGTCGCCGCGCCGGCAGGGCACGCGGCGACGCAGGTGCCGCAGCCGCGGCAGTGCACCGCCGCCACGAGGGCCCGCCCGGTCGCGGGGTCGAGCGCGACGGCGCCGAAGGGGCAGGCCGCGACGCACACCGCGCAGCCGCCGCAGCGGGCCTGGTCGATCTCGGCGGCGAGCGGCTCGAGCGGCAGGAGATCGCCGGGGGCGAGCGAGGCGAGCACGAGCCCGGCCGCGGCGGCGCCGTCGCGGATCGCCTCGTGGATGGGACGCGGGCCGGCGGCCGCGCCGGCGACGTAGATGCCAGCGAAGCGCGTGGCGGTCGGCTCGAACGGGCTCGCGCCGCGGTCCGCGAGGAATCCGCGCGCGTCGGCGTCGATCCGGAGGAGCCGCGCGAGCGCCGCGGCCCCGTCGGCGGCGCGCGCGGGCGCGTGGACCGCGACGAGATCGGCCGTCCAGATGGCCCCGTCGGAGAGCCGCGCGCGCACGCCGTCCGCGGACGCCTCGAGCGCGCCGGGAACGAGCGCGCCGGGCAGGAGCTCCACCCCGCCTGCCGCGAGGGCCGCCGCCCGCCGCGCCCCTCCGGGCGCGCGCTCGATCCCGCCCGCCACCGCGACCCGCGCGGATGGCAGGCGCGCGCGGAGCCGGCCCGCGAGCTTCAGGAGCTCCTCCGCGGGGAGGGTCCCGTCCTCGTCGGCCGTCGCGGCGAGCAGCACCGCGCGCGGTGGCCGCCCGCCCACGCCGCGCAGCTCGCCTCCCGTCGGGCCGTCCGGGTGCAGCATCCGCTCGAGCGCATACGTCGAGACGACGCCGTCCGGCCCGGCCACCTCACCCGGCCGCATCCCGGTCGCGACCACGATCGCGCCGACGGTGAGCTCGCGGGTGCGGCCCGGCTCGTCCAGCCGGACCGCGCCGAACGGGCAGGCGCGGGCGCAGGCGTCGCAGGCCTCGCCCCGGGTGCGCAGGCACGCCACGCGGTCGATCGCGGAGGCGTGCGGGAGCGCGCCCGGGTACGGGACGCCGATTGCCTTCCGCGCCGGACCGCCGTCGGGGTCGGCGCGCAGGGCCGGGCAGGCCGCGCTGCACGCTCCGCAGCCGAGGCAGACCGCGGGATCGACGCCGCGCGGGGAGATCGCGAGCTCCACCGCGAACCGGCCGTGGGCGCCGCGCACGCGGCGGAGCTCGGCGCCGGTCAGCACCTCGATCCGCTCGGAGTGGAGCACCTCGTCGAGCACCGGCTCCATGAAGCAGCTCGCGCACTCCCCCGCGGGGAAGATCTCGTCCAGCCGGTTCGCGAGCCCGCCGAGCGCGAACGCGCGCTCGACGAGGAAGACCCGGCGATCGCGCCGCGCGATCGCCCGCGCGGCCGCGACCCCCGCGGCGCCGCCACCGACGACGAGGACGTCGGGCGAGGCCGCCACCTCCTCGCGGGGGATCGGCCGGTGCAGCCGGACCCGCGCGAGCCCCGCCGAGAGGAGCCGGCGCGCCCGCTCGGTGGCGACGCCGGGATCCCCGCCCACCCACTCGACCTGCTCGCGCAGGTTCACGAGCTGCAGGTGCTCCGGCGAGCGGCCCGCCTCCGCGAGCACCGCCCGGAACGTCGCCTCGTGCTCCCGCGGCGAGCAGGCGCCGACGACGACGCGCTCGAGACCCCGCTCCCGGATCCGGGCGGCGAGCCAGGCCTTCCCCTCCTCGGAGCACAGCACGTCGTGGATGGCGACGTCGCCCGCGCCGGGCCACGCCGCCGGATCAGCGAGCGGACCGAGGCGGACCACCTCCCCCAGGTTCGGGCCGCAGCGGCAGAGGTACACGCCGGTCGCCCGCTGCTCCGTCTCCGGAGTGGCCTCGGTCGGGCCCGGCTTCCGCGCTCCGCTCACTCTCTCAGTACTGGATCTGGATGACGACCCTCTGCGCGTCGGGACGGACGGACAGCAGCGTCTTCTTGCGCCGCTCGCAGAAGGTCCGGATGTCCTTCTCGAACGTCGGGCAGTCGCCAACGATTTCCACGACCGTCCCGGCGGGCGTCTCCGCGGTCTCGACGGCGAGCTTCAGCACCGGCTGAGGGCAGCGCATCCCGGAGCAGTCGATCCGCATGAAATTCGAGGCCACTGGAGACGTTCTCCTTGCGAGGACGCGAGACGCTCGGCCGGTGGTGATCGCCGCGGCGGCGCTTCGAGCGGGCCTTACGCGGCCCGACATTACCATCAAACGATCGCCGACACGGACCGTGAGCGGGGATGCGCCGCGGCGCCGCACCAGGCACCCGCCCGGTCGTCCGCTCAGTACTTGGCGTCCTCCGCCTCGATGAGCCGGAAGATCTCATCGGCGGAGCCTGCGCGCAGCAGGGCCTCGCGGAACGTCGCGTTCTTGAAGATCCTGCTGATGCGCGCGAGCGCCTTGAGGTGCGCGCCGGCGGAGTTCTCCGGCGCGAAGAGCGTGAAGAACAGGTGGGTGGGCCGCCCGTCGATCGCGCGGAAGTCGATGCCCGCCGTCGAGCGGCCGAACGCGGCGATGAGGCCGGGGAGCCCGGGGACCTTCCCGTGAGGGATCGCGACGCCCTCCCCGATGCCTGTCGAGCCCAGCTTCTCGCGCTCGAGCAGCGTCTCGAGGAGGCGCTGCCCGTCGACCTTGTAGGCGGCCGCGAGCGGCCGGCAGAGCTCCGCGAGCGTCGCCTGTCCGGTCTGGCCGGAGAGGTTCGCGATCACCGCGTCGGGCCGCAGGAACTCGACGATCTTCATGGGAACCGGCGTCAGCTAACACAGGTGGCAACGCGTCGGCAAGACGGCAAGCGGAGCCGTCGAACGGCCGCTCGCGATGGATCGCCGGTGAGCGATGCCGAGCCCGCCGGGCGGGGCCCTGCGACGGAGTTCGGGCGCCGCTAGGTTCCCGAGCCGCGAGCGAAGCGAGCCCGCCGGGGCGAGCCGGAGGTCCGGGGGACGCGCCTCGTGCGTCCGCTCGGCACGAGTACCGGGCCCCGACGACACCATGCGGGCCGGGCCGTAGGCCGTGCGGGCGCGGCTAGGTTCCCGACCCGCGAGCGAAGCGAGCGCGCCGGGGCGGGGGCGGGGGGGGGGGGGCCCCCCCCCCCCCCCGGGGGGGGGGGCCCCCCGGGCGGGGGGGGGCCGTCGCGTTCGCGGCGAAGCCGCCACGCGGCGGCGCACGGGACCCGGCGAGCAGGGGTGGGGCCCCGGCGAGCTTGCTCGACGGGGCGGGGGCGGCAGCCCCCGTTAGATCTGGCTGAACGACAGCGTGATTCGGGACACCGAAGGTGCCCCGAATCACGCACTGTCGTTCAGCTCGGGCGCGCCTCGATGAGGCCGAAGCCTCCGTCGTCGCGCCGGTAGACCACGTTGACCGCGCGGTCCGCCGAGTTCTGGAAGACGTAGAACTTCGCGTCGAGCAGCTCGAGCTGGAGGATCGCCTCGTCGATCGTCATCGGCCTCGCCTGGAACTGGGTGCTCTTCACGACGCGGTGGCTCGGGCGCTCCGGGTGCTCGAGGATGTCGAGCACGTCGTGGCGGACCTCGACCGGCGCCCAGGGCGGAGGCGTGCCGTTCGACTTGTAGTGGCTCGAGAGCTTCGCCTTGTGCTTCTTGAGCTGCCGCTCGATCTTGTCCGCGGCCTGATCGATGGACGCGTACATGTCGGCCGAGCGGGCGGTACCGCGCAGCAGGAAGCGTCCCGCCTTCACGGTCAGCTCGGCGTGGTGATCGAGGTTCTCGACGTGCAGCACCGCGTGGGCCTCGCTCGGCCGGTCGATGTAGCGCTGGACGTGCTCGACGCGGCCTTTGACGTGGGACTTCAGCGCTTCGGTGGGCTCGAGATGCCGGAAGGTGATGTTCACCTGCATTGACCGCCTCCTCTGCGGGATCGCTGAAAATACTTCGGCCGCGGACCGGTGGGACCTGGAGTCCCCCGGAGCCGCGGCCGCCGCCGATGCTGCCCACGCTGGCAACATGCTCACGTGGAATCATAACAGAGCGCCGCCCGCAGGCACTCCCCCAGGCCCCGATTCCGGGCTCATTCGGGGGCGTCGGCGCGCGGCGGCGCCCGGACCCGTCAGAAGTATTTCTTGCGCTTCGAGCTCGGGAGGATCCCGAGCACCTCGCGGTACTTGGCGACCGTCCGGCGCGCGATCTCGATGCCCTGGTCCTTCAGGATCTCGACGATGCGCTGATCCGAGTGAGGGTGCTTCGGGTCCTCGGCGGCGACGATGCGCTTGATGTGGTTCTTGACCGCCTCGCTCGCGATCTCGTCGCCCCCGGTCCTGTTGATGGCCGAGTTGAAGAAGAACTTGAGCTCGTAGATCCCCTGCGGCGTGTGGACGTACTTGTTCGTCGTGACGCGCGAGACCGTGGACTCGTGCATCCCGATGTCCTCCGCGACGTCGCGCAGGATGAGGGGCCGGAGGTAGGCGATGCCCTTGTCGAGGAAGTCGCGCTGGAACTTCACGATCGAGTCGGTGACCTTGTAGATCGTCCGCTGCCGCTGGTGGATGGAGCGGATGAGCCAGACCGCGCTGCGCAGCTTCTCCTGGATGTACTCCTTCGCCTCGCCCGCCTGACCGTTCTTCAGGGCGGCGCGGTACATCCCGCTGATGCGCAGCTTGGAGAGCCCGTCGTCGTTGAGGACGGTGACGTACTTGTCCCCCATCTTGTGCACGTAGACGTCGGGCGTGATGTACTGCGCCTCCTCCCCCGAGTAGGCCCGGCCCGGCTTCGGCTCGAGGCGGCTGATCACCTTCACCGCCTTCACCACCTCGTCGATCGAGATCTTGAGGTCCTTCGCGATCGCCGCGTAGTTCTTCGACTCGAGGTGCTTGAGGTGGCGCTCGATGATCGCCACGATCTCCGGCGTGTCGGCGTTGAGCTGGCGGACCTGGATGAGGAGGCACTCGCGCAGGTCGCGCGCGGCGACCCCGAGCGGATCGAGCGACTGGACCTTCTTGAGGACCCGCTCCGCGAACTCGACCCCGGCCCCCGCCTCGAACGCCACTCGCACGAGCGGATCGCGGGTCATCGACTCCTCGCTCTCGCCCTCCACCGCCGGCATCTTGAAGTAGCCGTCGTCGTCCAGGTTCCCGATGACGAGCATCGCGACGCGCTCCTCCTCGGGCGTGAGGTTCGAGAGGCGGAGCTGCCAGACGAGGTGATCGACGAGATCGGTCTTCTTGGTGAGGGTCGCCTCGTAGCCGGGCAGCTCCTCGTCGGTGAGGCCGCGGTTCGACGGCGCGGTGTGGCCCTGGAGCTGGTAGTGGTCGAGGTACTGGTCCCAGTCGATCTCGTTCGCGCCCTCCTCGCCCTTCACCTCCTCGGACTTCTCCGCGTCCTTGTGCTGCGGCTCCGCGTCGAGCTGCGCCTGCTCCGCCGGGCTCGCTCCCTCGGCGCGCGACTCCTCCTCGCCCTCCGCGGGGTCCTCGAGGAGCGGGTTCTCCGTCATCTCGGTGCGGATGAGGTCCACGAGCTCCATGCGCGAGAGCTGGAGGAGCTTGATGGCCTGCTGCAGCTGGGGCGTCATCACCAGCTGCTGCGTCATCTTGAGGTGCTGCTTCAGCTCGAGGCTCATCGCCGCTCCATGGCCGGAGCGTCGTCCAGCCTGAACTTCTCTCCCAGATAGACCGCCCGCGCCCGCGGGCTCGCGGCGATCTCGGCGGGTGTGCCCGCCTCGAGGATCGTCCCCGAGGACAGGATGTATGCGCGGCCGCAGATGCCGAGCGCCTCGCGGACGGCGTGATCGGTGATGAGGACGCCGATGCCGCGGTCGCGGAGCGAGCCGATGAGGCGCTGCAGCTCGCCGACGGCGATCGGATCGACTCCGGCGAACGGCTCGTCGAAGAGGATGTACTTCGGGTTCGAGAGGAGGCTGCGCGCCACCTCGGCGCGGCGGCGCTCGCCGCCGGACAGCTGCTCGCCGAGGCTCTCCGCCACCTTCTCGAGGCGGAACTCCGCGAGGAGCGCCTCCGCCCGCCGCTCTCGCTCGGCGTGGCCGACCCCGAGCGCCTCGAGCACCCCGGTGAAGTTCTGGCGGACCGTGAGCCGCCGGAAGATCGACGCCTCCTGCGGCAGGTAGCCGACCCCGAGCCGCGCGCGCCGGTGCATCGGTTCGCGGGTGAGCTCGGTGTCGCCGAGCGTGACCGTGCCCCCATCGGGCGTCACGAGCCCGACCACCATGTTGAAGGAGGTGGTCTTGCCGGCGCCGTTCGGCCCGAGCAGCCCCACCACCTCGCCGGGCGCGACGTGGAACGACACGCCGTCGACCACGCGGCGGCGGCGGTAGCTCTTCACGAGCCCCTCGGCGCGGAGGACGTCCGCCGTCAAGGCGTGCCTCCCTTGCGCCGCGCCTCGAGCTCGCGCCGGCGGGCGTCGACCTGTTCGCCGGGCAGCACCATCTTCGCGCCCTCCAGCTTGGCCTCGTCGCGCTTCAGGTCGTAGACGAGCCGCGTGCCGCGCGCCTCGCTCGGCCCGTCCTTCAGCACCGGGCTCCCCTCGCACACGAGCCGCGCCGCCGCAGCCTCGTAGGTCGCCTTCTCGCAGGTGACGACCCGCTCGCCGCGCTCGAAGCGCACGTCGCCCGAGCAGACCGCCTGCGCTACCTCGCCCCGCGCGTCGTTCGTGGAGACGAGCCGCGCGCAGGTGAGCTTCGCGTCGCCGCGCGTGAGGACGACGGGCTTTCCGGTGAAGATCACCTGGCGCTGCTTGAAGACGTACTGAAGCTCGTCCGCGTCGATGTGGACCTTCCCCTCGCCCGCCACCGCGGCGGCGGCGCCTCGCGGCGCTGCGCTCGCGGCGGGGCGCTTCGGCTTCGCCCCGGCGGGCGCCTGCGGCGCGCCGGCGAGCGCGGCCAGGGCGAGCAAGGCGGCGAGCGTCATCGAGCGACCCCGCGGCCGGCGTCGAGGTGGGCGCCCCCCTCGATCACGATCTGGCCTACGTCTGGATCGAGCGTGAAGCGCGGCCCCTCGAGCCGGTAGCCGGTCCCCTCGACGACGACGGGCTCGTCCCCGCGCACGAGGCCCCCACCGCCCTCCGAGGGCTCGTAGCGGGCACTGGCGGTCCGGGCGACGTCCTCGCGCTGGCTCACCACCACCCCGCCGGACGCCGAGAAGACGCTCTTCGAGAGAACCCCCTCACCGTGGGGGGCGCTGATCCGGACCGGCGCACCCTTCTCGGGCAGGACGGCAACGAGGTCACGAGCGGTGACGCGGGTCGAGTCGCGCCGCAGGGTGGCCGACGCAGCCTCGCCAAAGGCGCGCAGCTCCTCGCCCCGGTACATGCGGAATCGTACCCCTTCGAGCTTCAGCTCCGGCGCCACCTGCTCTGCCTCCCGTGATCGGTTCGAACCGCATCCTGGCGTCGCCAGGAGGGCGGCGGCGAGCGTGATCGCCCGCACTGCCCATGTCGAAAACCGCGGAAACGGTAGCATTCTTTCCAACCCCGATCGACGGGCACACACCTTGCTATGCGGGTTACGCCCTAGGCGCCGGAAAGCTCAGAGCTTTTCGGCATCGTGCTTGCTTGCCGCGGCGCGCTGGCTTCGACGGGTGGCCGGGTCTTCCAGCGTTCGTGCATCCAGACCCACTCCTCGGGGCTACGCCGGATGGCTGTCTCGAGCGCGAGCGAGCAGGCGGCGGTCAGCCGGACAGCCTCGGCCTCGCGATCCGCCGCGGACGGGTCGTACGGGATCTCCACCACCTCGAGGAGGTGGCCGTCTCCCGCCCGGGGCCCCTTGCGCCGGATGGTGCCGACCACGACCGGCGCGCCGAAGCGCAGCGCGAGGTCCGCCGCCGCGCGGGGCGTGTAGGCCAGGCGACCGAAGAACGGCACGTGGACGCCCTGCACGTCGGTGTCCTGGTCGATGAGGAGCCCGAGGGCGCGCCCCTGGCGGAAGGTGCGGATGATCGCCCGGCCGGTCTCGGCGTTCTCGCGCCAGAGCGTCGTCACGCCGCCAGACGCGCGGAACTCCTCGGCGAGCGCGTTCAGCCTCGGATCGTGGCCGGCCTTGGCGATGACCGCGTTCGGCACCCCGGCGCGGGCGATGCGCCGGGCGAGGAGCTCCCAGTTCCCCACGTGGCCGGTGACGAACATCATCCCCTTGCCGCGCGCCATCACCTCCCGGAGCACCTCGCCGTTCGCGAGCTCCACGTAGGACTCGAGCCTCGCGTCGTAGGAGCGGATGGTCACCACCTCCAGCGCGGCGCGCCCCAGGTGCACGAACATCCGGCGCGCGATCGCCTCGCGCTCCGCCTCGGACTTCTCGGGGAAGGCGAGCGCGAGGTGCCGGAGCGCGAGCCTCCGCGTGTTGCCGGCGAGGAGGTAGCCGAGCCTCCCGATGGCGCCGCCGAGCGCGAGCGCGACGGAGAGGGGGAGGAGCGAGAGGACCCGGATGGCGGCGCGAACGATCGCCGACCGCATGCTCCGCTTGATCCGCTTGCGCAGCGGGACCGTCATGGCGGCGCGAAACTAGCACGGGATCCGGGGGGATCGGCAGGGGCGAGGGCCCTTGACTGGAGCGCTTTTGCCGCGGGAAGTGGGCGCTCCCTCGTGCGGGCTAGACGGTGATGCCCTTCGCGGCGAGGAGCAGGTCGCACAGCTCCCGGACGGCGCCGCGTCCGCCGGGGGCGGAGGTGACGAGGTGCGCGGCAGCCCTCGCCTCGGGGCGCGCGTCGGCGGGCGCGGCGGCGAGCCCCACCCGACGCAGGAGCGGCACGTCGTTCACGTCGTCCCCCATGTACGCGACCGCCTCGTCCGGAAGGCCCAGGTGCGCGAGGCGGGCGTAGCCTTCGAGCTTGTCGCGCTCGCCGAAGACGAGGTGCTTGAAGCGGAGCTCCTCGAGCCGGACCTGGGTCGCCTTGCCCGGCCGGCCGGAGATGACGCCGAAGTCCACGTGATCGCGGAGGAGCACGACGCCGTGCCCGTCGCGCACGTCGAACGCCTTCAGCGCCTCGCCCTCGGGCCCGTACCAGATCCGACCGTCGGTGAGGACGCCGTCCACGTCGAGGAGGACGAGCCGCACGCGCGCGGCCCGCGCGAGGAGGTCGTCCTGCGGGCTCACGGCTGCCCCAGGGCGCGCCGGACCGCGAGCACCTCGGCGAGGAGCCGATCCGCCATGTCGAAGTCGAGCGAGTTCGGGCCGTCCGACTTCGCCTGCGCAGGGTCCTCGTGGATCTCGATGAACAGCGCGTCGATGCCGACCGCCGCGGCGGCGCGCGCCAGCGGCGCCACGTACTGCCGCTCGCCGCCGGTGGTGTCCCCGCCGCCGCCCGGGAGCTGCACCGAGTGCGTCGCGTCGAGGCACACCGGCACGCCGAGCTCGCGCATGATCACGAGGCCACGCATGTCGACGACCAGGTTCCCGTAGCCGAAGGTCGCGCCGCGCTCGACGAGGAGCACGTTCTCCTGGCCGACCTCGCGGCACTTCGCCACCGCGTGGCGCATCTCCTTCGGCGCGAGGAACTGCCCCTTCTTCACCGAGACGCTCTTGCCGTGGCGCGCGCAGGCGAGGACGAGATCGGTCTGGCGGCAGAGGAACGCCGGGACCTGCAGCACGTCCACCACGCGGCCGGCCGGCTCCGCCTGCCAGGTCTCGTGCACGTCGGTCGTGCAGGGGAGGCCGGTCTCGCGCTTCACCGCCTCGAACGCGGCGAGCCCCTTCTCGAGCCCGATGCCGCGGTAGCTCTTGCCGGAGGAGCGGTTCGCCTTGTCGAAGCTCGCCTTGAACACCGCCGGGAGGCCGTGCTTCTCGGCGAGCGCCTTCACCCTTCGTGCGTGGGCGAGCGCGTGCGCCTCGGACTCCATCACGCACGGCCCCGCGATGAGGAGCAGCCGCCTCCCGTCCCCGACCTCGTGCCCGCCGATGCGGGCGAGAACCCGCTCGCTCATGATTCGACGGGGGCTGCGCCCCCGCCCCGGCTCGCCCGGTCCCGTGCGCCACCGCGCGCGGCTTCGCCGCCATCGCGGTGGCGCCCCGGCGGACTCGCTTCGCTCGTTGTCTGTTCGCGAATCATTTGGATGGTCGCCTAGACGTTCTTCCCGACGTGGAGCTTCGTCACCGCCGCGTGGCGGCCGGCCTGCTGGTCGCGGTGCTCGCGCGCGGCGCGCACGAACCCGGCGAAGAGCGGGTGCGGGGCGAACGGCTTCGACTTGAACTCCGGGTGGAACTGGCAGCCCACGAAGTGCGGGTGGTTGTTGAGCTCGATCATCTCGACGAGGTCGAGCTCCGGGTTCGTGCCGGAGAACACGAGCCCCGCCGCCTCGTACTGGCCGCGGTAGGCGTTGTTGAACTCGTAGCGGTGCCGGTGGCGCTCGTGGACGAGCTCCGCGCCGTAGAGCTCGCGCGCCTTCGTCCCCTCCTTGAGGGCGCACGGGTAGCTGCCGAGCCGCATGGTGCCGCCCTTCTCGGCGACCGCCTTCTGCGCCTCCATGAGCGTGACGACCGGGTGCGGCGTCTGCTCGTCGAACTCGAGCGAGTTCGCGCGCTCGAGGCCGAGCACGGAGCGCCCGAACTCGATGACCGCCATCTGCAGGCCGAGGCAGATCCCGAAGAACGGGATCTTGTGCTCGCGCGCGTGGTGCACCGCGAGGATCTTCCCCTCCGTGCCGCGCACGCCGAAGCCGCCGGGGACGAGGATCGCGTCCACCTGGTCGAGCTCGGAGAGATCGCCCTCCTCGAGCTTCGTCGAGTCGATGAAGACCTGCTCCACCCGCACGTCGCCGGCGATGCCGCCGTGCACGAGCGCCTCGTTGAGGCTCTTGTAGCTCTCGTGCAGCTCGACGTACTTGCCGACCACGCCGATGCGGACCTCGCCGTGCTTCGGCGCCTTCACCTTCTGGACGATCTGCTCCCACTTGTCGAGGCGCGGCGCGCGGCTCCAGATGTTGAAGAGCTCGGCGAGCTTGTCGTCGAGCCCCTCCTTGTGGAGCTCGAGCGGCACCTCGTAGATCGACTTCACGTCGAGGGCGGTGAACACCGCGGACGGATCGACGTTGCAGAACAGCGCGATCTTGTCCTTCATCTCCCGCGAGATCTCGCGATCCGAGCGGCAGAGCAGGAGGTCCGGCTGGATGCCGATCTCGCGCAGCTCCTTCACGGAGTGCTGGGTGGGCTTCGTCTTGAGCTCGCCGGCGGCGGCGATGAATGGCACGAGCGTGAGGTGCGCGTAGACCGCGTTCTCCTCGCCCACGTCGTACTTCATCTGCCGGATCGCCTCGAGGAACGGCAGCGACTCGATGTCGCCGACGGTGCCGCCGACCTCCACGATGAGGATGTCGACGCCGCCCGCCGCCTCGCGGATGACCGCCTTGATCTCGTCCGTGATGTGGGGAATGACCTGCACGGTCTTCCCCAGGTACTCGCCGCGCCGCTCGCGCTGGATGACGTTCGAGTAGATGCGCCCGGTCGTGTAGTTGTTCTTCCGGGTCATCTTGGCGCTGGTGAAGCGCTCGTAGTGCCCGAGATCGAGGTCCGTCTCCGCGCCGTCGTCGGTGACGTAGACCTCGCCGTGCTGGAACGGGCTCATCGTCCCGGGATCGACGTTGATGTACGGGTCGAGCTTGAGGTGCGTGACCTCGAGCCCCCGGTTCTCGAGGAGCGCGCCGATCGACGCGGCCGCGAGGCCCTTCCCGAGCGAGCTCACGACGCCGCCGGTGACGAACAGGTACTTGGTCTTCTTGCCTCGCTTCACCATCCGTGTCCCCTTCCCCTCACTCATGCGCGACCGGCGGCGAGCAGCGCCCGCGCGCGGTCGAGGTCTTCTGGCGTGTCGATCCCGAACCCCCGGTAGGCGGTGTCGGCCACGCGGATCCTGTGCCCATGCTCGAGCGCGCGCAGCTGCTCGAGCGACTCCTCCGCCTCGAGCCGCCCGGGCGGCAACGCGGCGAACTCCTGGAGGAACGCGGCGGTGAACGCGTAGATGCCCACGTGCGCGCGCGCGAGCGGGCTCTGTCCGCCCGCGCGGCGGTGCGGGATCGGCGCGCGAGAGAAATAGAGCGCGTCGCCCTTCAGGTCCGTCACCACCTTCACGACCTGCGTCCGCTCGAGCTCCTCCGGCTCGAGCGGGCGGGCGAGCGTCGCCATCTCCACGCCGTCCTGCATCGCCCGGACGAGCGTCTCGATCGCCGCCGGCTCGATGAGCGGCTCGTCGCCCTGCAGGTTCACCACCACGTCCGGCGCCTGCGCGAGCCGCCGCGCCGCCTCCGCCACCCGGTCCGTCCCGGTGCTCGCCGGGCCCGTCAGGATCGCCTCCGCGCCCGCGTCGGCGGCGGCGCGCGCGATGCGGGCGTCGTCGGTCGCGACCGCGACGACGTCGACGCCACGCGCGGCGCGCGCCCGGTCGACCACGTGGGCGATCAGGGGCATTCCTGCCAGGTCGGCGAGGGGCTTTCCGGGGAAGCGCTGGGCTCCGAACCGGGCCGGGATGATGACGGAGATGCGTCTCAAACCGGGACCGCAAAGTACGGGAAGGGACCGATCGCGTCAACTCATGCCGGGGGCTGCGCCCCCGCCCCACCGACGGCTCCGCCGCCGTCGTCGGGGCCCCACCCCTGCTCGGCGGGGCCCGTGAACCTTCGCGCCCGCTTGCGCGGGTGCGCGAAGGTTCCCCGCCGGGAGGGACTGCGTCCCTCCTGGCTTCCGGGGGCTGCGCCCCCGCCCCGCCGACGGCTACGCCGCCGTCGTCGGGGCAGGGCCCCGTGCGCCGTGGCGCTAGTACCAGTCGAACCCGGCGTAGAGCATCCAGAACGACGATCCCTCCGGGGCGGTGTCGCTCGAGCCGTAGAACTGCTTCGAGGCGTCCAGGTTCACGGTCAGGTTGAACTGCTTCCCGAGCCAGAACGCGTAGCCGACCCCGCCGAGGAGGTTCGTGCCGCCGTACGTGTCGGTGATGTCGTCGATCCCGTCGTCGTACGCGAGCGACAGCGCCGACAGCCCGAGACCGCCGCGCAGGAAGAGGCCCCGCTCCATCGGGAAGAACGTCGCGACCGCGTCGTAGTTCGTGATCTGGGCGGCCGTCGTCACGCCGCTGCCGCTCGCCTGGGCGCGCGCGGCGGTGATGTCGAGGCCGAGGAGGAGGCGCGGCGTGACCGTCCAGCCGACCTTGAAGTTGAGCCCGAGGCGCGTCGGGTCGCGATCGTAGTTCAGCTCCTTGAACGACAGGCTCGAGCCCTGGCCGGAGACGCTGCCGTCGCCCACGCCGACGCCGAAGCCGATGTACCAGCCGTCGCGCTGCTGCGCCGGCGCGTACCTCGGCGAGCGCGGCGGGTAGCTCGGCGGCTGGGGCGCGGGACCCTCCTGGGCGGCCGCGACGAGAGGGAAGGCGATGAGCAGGGCGAGCAGCTTCCGCATGGTTGTCTCCTGGAGGGGTGGACGAACGAACGGACGATGTTACCCGCTCGGGGATTCACGGGGCACGGTTCGGGGCCAGGTCGCGCCTGGGCGGCTGTGCGACATCGTCGCCGGCTCACGCGGCGAGGCGACGGGGTCCGCGGCGACCGCGTCGGGGCTCCGGTGGTATGGTCCGCGCGTGCCCGAGGTCGTCCGCGTCCGCTTCACCGTCGAGCCGAACTACGCGGGCTGGCGCCTCGATCGCTACCTGCAGGAGAAGATCCGGCGGCTCTCCCGCGAGCGCGTGCAGAAGCTCATCGAGAGCCGGCTCGAGACCGAGGACGGCCGCCGGCTGAAGCCCTCCACGCGCGTCACGCCGGGCCTCTCGTTCGCGCTCCTCAAGGACCTCGAGCCAGAGCCGGAGACGCCGCAGGCCTTCGAAGTCGTCCACGACGACGGCGCGCTCCTCGTGGTGGACAAGCCCGCCGGGCTGCCCGTGCACCCCACCGCGCGCTACTCGGCGAACACCTTCACCACCCTCGCGCGGGCGCGCTTCCCGGACCGGAAGGTCGACCCCGCCCACCGGCTCGACCGCGAGACCTCCGGCCTGCTCGCCTGCGGGAGCGCGCCCGAGTGGACCTCGCGCATGAAGCGCGACTTCGCGAACGGGCGCGTCGCGAAGACCTACCTCGCCATCGCCGAGGGCGCGCCGCGCGAGGACGCCTTCACGGTGGACGCGCCGCTCGCCCTCACCGGCGCGTCGGCCGTGCGCGTCCGCATGCACGTCGCGGCGGGCGGGCTCCCCTCGGCGACCGACTTCGAGGTGCTCGCGCGGCGCGTCCTCGCGGGCGGAACCCCGGTCGCGCTCCTCGCCTGCCGGCCGCGCACCGGCCGCCAGCACCAGATCCGCGCCCACCTCGCGCACGCCGGCCTGCCCATGGTGGGCGACAAGATCTACGGGCCCGACGAGAACATCTTCGATCGCTTCACCCGCCACGCCCTGACCGACGAGGACCACGCGCGCCTCAGGCTGCCGCGCCACGCGCTCCACGCCTTCAGGCTCGAGCTCCCGCACCCGCGCACGCGGGAGCCGGTCCGGCTCGAATCGCCGCTCCCGCCCGACCTGGCGGCGTTCTGGGACGGGTGCGTGGAGGAGGCCGCGTGACCGCGTACGACTTTCCGGGCCTCGTCGGCGGCATGGCCGGCGTCTGGCTCTTCCTGTTCGGGGTGGTGCTCGCCGCCGGCGCCGGGCTGCGCATCGCCTGGGTCAGGCGTCGTCCCGGGAAGGGCCGCGTCGCGCGCGGCCTCCTCTCCGCGGGCGTGTCCTTCGTCCTCTCCGGGATCGCGCTCTTCTGGGCGGCGGAGCGGAGCGCGCTGCGGCGGGAGCTCGACCGCGGCGCGCCGTGGCTCGCGGTCTTCATCGTCGGCGTCGCGGTCCTCGCGGCGGTGCGGAGCGCGCGGCGCCGGGCCCGCGACGAGGCCGCGGCGCCGGGCGAGCCGGAGCTCTGACTCGGGCTCCGACGGCGGTCCCGGGCAAGCCGTTCATGTTAACGAATGGCAGGACCCCGCCATGGCCCGACCGAGCCTCTCGCCTCAGCTGACCCAGCGCATTCTCGATCACGTCCGCGCGCGCGGGCTCTCCCGCGGCACGCACCTGCCGGCACAGCTCCTGGCCGACACCTTCCAGGTCTCCCGCGGGCCGGTGGTCGCTGCCCTCGAGGCGCTCGCGCGAGAGGGGTTCGTCCGGTCCGAGCCGCACCGGGGCTTCTTCCTCGCGCGGGGCGCGAGGCAGCTCGGGCGCCGCCGCGCCCCGCCGCCCGCGCCGCCGGACGAGGAGGCCTACCTCGCCCTCGCCCGGGATCGCCTGGACGGCGCGCTGCCGGACCGGCTGAGCGAGAGCGCGCTGATGCGCAGGTACGGCCTGCCCCGGAGCCGCCTCCTCCGGATCCTCCACCGCGCCGCCGACGAGGGCTGGATCGACCGCCTGCCTGGCAACGGCTGGGCCTTCAGCCCGGTCCTCACCTCCCAGGCCGGCTACGAGCAGGGGTACCGGTTCCGCGCCGCCGTGGAGTCCCAGGCGCTGCTGCAGCCCGGCTTCCGGGTGGACCCGCAGGCCCTCGCGGCCTCGCGCGCCGAGCAGCAGGCGCTCCTCGACGGCGGCTACCGGCGGGCCCCGGTGCCCGAGCTCTTCCGCGCGAATGCCGGGTTCCACGAGCTGCTCGTGGGGTGGTCCGGGAACGACTTCTTCGTGGATGCGCTCCGACGCGTGAACCGCCTCCAGGTCCTCGAGCAGCCCCGCGCGGCGGCCCGGGCCCTCGCCTGAACGACAGTTCGTGATCCGCGATCACCTTCGCGGCCGGCGTCGCTACCGCTGCGTCGCGCTGACCGCTCCTCGCTGCGAGGAGCGGCGGGGAGGCATGGGGGGCCCGCCCCGCCGCGGAGGAGCGGCGGCTATGCGTGAACGGGGGCTGCGATCGCGCGCGTCCGCTTGAGTCGCGCGAGGATCGGCGGGGCGACGAGGAACGCCACGGCGGCGAGGAGCAGCCCGAAGGAGATCGGCTTCTCGAGGAAGATCCCGTGGCTGCCCTTCGAGATGATGAGCGCCTGGCGGTACGACGACTCCATGCGCCCGCCGAGGATGAGCCCGAGGACCAGCGGCTCCACAGGCCAGCCGTGACGGCGCATGTAGTAGCCGACCAGGCCCGCGAAGGCGGTGCAGACGAGATCGACGCTCGACTGCGAGATCGACCAGACGCCGACCGTGCAGATGACGAGCACGATGGGCATCAGGTACCGCGCCGGGACCGCCATGATCCGCGCGAAGACGTTCACGAGGGGCCAGTTCAGGACGACGAGGATCGCGTTGCCCACGTACATCGAGGCGATGAGGGCCCAGAGGAGCGCGCCGTGCTTCTCGAACATCAACGGGCCAGGGGTGATGTCGAGCATCATCAGGGCGCCGAGCATCACCGCGGTGGCGCCGCCGCCGGGGATGCCGAGGGAGAGGAGCGGGATGAGGGACGCTCCGCTCGCCGCGTTGTTCGCCGACTCGGGGTTCGCGACGCCGCGGATGTCGCCAGTGCCGTAGCGTTCGGGGTTCGTCGCGAGCCGCTTCTCGACGTTGTAGGCGATGAAGGTCGAGAGGGTGGCGCCGGCGCCGGGGAGCATGCCGACGAGGAAGCCGAAGAAGGAGCCGCGGAGGATCGCCGGGAGGCTGTAGGTGAACTCCTTCCAGGACAGCCAGACCTTGTCGGCCTTCACCACCCCGGACTGGGTGCCCGCCCAGATCTCCCGTGCCGTCGTGACGACCTCGGCGAGAGCGAAGACGCCCATGGCGACGACGATGAAGTCGATCCCGTCGGAGAGGAATGGGTTCCCGAAGGTGAACCGTGGCGCCCCGGAGACGAGGTCGATGCCCACCGTGGCGATCATGAGTCCGACGACCGTCGTGACGATGGCCTTGGAGATCCTCCCGCCGGCGAGGCTCGCCACGGTGGCGAGGCCGAAGAGCATCAGGGAGAAGAACTCGGCGGGGCCGAAACGGAGGGCGAGGCCCGCCACGGGCTTCCCCACGATCGTGAGCACCATCACCGCCAGGGTGCCGGCGATGAAGGAGCCGATGGCCGCGATGGCGAGGGCTGCGCCGGCGCGTCCCTGCTTCGCCATCTTGTGGCCGTCGATGGTGGTGATGACGGAGGCCGACTCGCCCGGGATGTTCACCAGGATCGAGGTGGTGGAGCCGCCGTACATCGCCCCGTAGTAGATGGACGTCAGCATGATCATCGCCGCGACCGGCGACATCGTGAAGACGAGGGGGAGGAGCATCGCGATGGTCGCCGTGGGCCCGAGGCCCGGGAGGACGCCGATCACGGTGCCGATGATGGAGCCGAGGAACGCGATCGCGAGGTTCATCGGCTGCAGCGCGGTCGCGAAGCCGTTCAGGAGGTGGTCGAGCATGGGAGGCTCACTTCCCCAGGAAGGAGAGGACGCCGAGCGGGAGCCTGACGCCGAGCCCCTTCGCGAAGGTCAGGTGGAGGACGGCGGTCACGACCAGGGCGCCGCCGACGACGACGTGCCAGCGCCTCTCGCCGAGGAGCCGACCCATCGCCGCGAGGGCGAGGGCCGAGCCGAGGGGGAAGCCCAGCTCCGGCATGAAGACGAAGTACCCGAGGACCACGATCCACAGGCCGCAGAACCTGCCGTGGGCGGCGAGCCACCCGCGGGCGCGGGCGCGGGCGCCGACGCCGCCGGCGCCCTCCTCCCGCCGCGCCTCCACGACGTCCTCGTCGTCCGGCGCCCGGGCCAACGCCCGCCCGCCCCCGAGGAGCCCCCCCCCCCCCGGGCCCCGCCGCCGGGCGGGGGGCCCGCGGGGCGCGCCCGGGGGCGCCCCCGCCACACCCCCGCGACGCCCAGGGCGAACCCGAGGAGGGTCGGGAACGCCGCAGGCCCGGGAACGCCGGGCATCTGGAAGAGCGCGGGGATGTTCCGCGCCTGCCAGATGTACCCGAGGGCCACGAGCGTGAACACGAGCCCCTCGAGGCGGGCGCGCGTCACGAGCTTCTTCGCAGTCACCATGTCGTCCTCCGGGCCGTCCTGGCGGCGCCTACTTCACGAACCCGAGCTCCTTGAGGAGCGCCTGGTACCGCTGCAGCTCGTCCCTGGCGTAGGTCGCGAACTCGACGCCGAACCGGTTCACGCCCTCCCACCCGAGCCGCTCGCGCTCCGCGACCCACTCCGGCGATGCGACCATCGCCTTCACGGTCTCGGTCCAGAACTTCACCGCCTCGGGGGACGCGCCGGGGGCCATGTAGAACCCGCGCCACACCGGGAAGGAGACCTTCACGCCCTGCTCGTAGGTGGTCGGCAGGTCCTTGTGCTTGGAGGAGCGCTTGTCGCTGACGATTCCGAGGCACCGGATCTTGCCGGCCTCGAGCTGCGCGCTCGCCTCGGCGAGGTCGATGCTCGCGACGTCGGTGTGGCCGCCGAGCAGCGCGGTGATCGCCTCGCCGCCGCCCTGGAACGGCACGTAGACGAGCTTGGTCGCGTCCACGCCGATCGCCTTCGCGAACACCGCCGTCTTCACGTGGTCGAAGCTGCCGGGCGCCGAGCCGCCCGCGAAGGACACGGAGGCGGGGTTCGACTTGAGCGTCGCCACGAGGTCGGCGAGGGTCTTGAGCTTCGAGTCGGCGCGGACGAAGAAGCCGCCGTACTCCGCGGCGATCTGGGCGATCGGGATGACGTCGGCGTAGGTGTGCGGCGTCCGGCCGGCCGCCATCGTGAACGAGAGGGAGTTCGACGCGGCGACGATCACGTCCCCGTCTCCCTTCCGCTTCGCGACGACGTTCGCGATGGCGACGGCGCCGCTGCCGCCCGGCATGTTCGTGACGTACATCGTGCTCTTGAGCGTGCTCCGCTTCTGCAGCACGGCGGCGGTGGTCCTGCAGATCGTGTCCCAGCCGCCGCCGGGGTTCGCGGGGGCGATGCACTCCGGCCGCTCCGGCGAGAAGCCGGCCGCCGAGGCGGTCGTGGCGGCGGTGACGACGGCGAGCGCGGCGGCGCCGAGCGCGGCGCGGCGGGCGAGGTTCGAAGGGAGGGGGATCATGCGGTCTCCGGTGGTGGTTTGCAGCTCCACCCGGAGCCTACGGACGGCAAGCTGTCGGGATGCTGTCGCGACTCCCCACCCGCGGCGTCCCGTCCGTCCGGGTGGCCGCCGACGGCGTCAGCCGGGCCGGGAGGTGGCGCCCGAGCGCGGCGCGCGCCGCGTCAGCGCTCGGGCGGAACGCCGCGCCAGCGCCGGAGGAAGTCGGCGCGCTTCGACCCGTCCAGGAACACGAGCAGGCTCGGCCCCACGTGGATCGGCTTGAGCCGCGCGCCGAGCTTCGCGGAGAGCGCGGCGACCGTGTCCTCGCCCTGGACGTCCGTCCGGATCGAGAAGAGCGCGCAGCGCGAGGCCAGCACCTCCTGGCCGCGCCGGGAGAGGATGTAGTCGAGGAACACCTTCGCGGCGTTGGGGTGCGGCGCGGTCCGCGAGATGAGCGCGATCCGCGAGGTGGCGAGGACGTAGTCCTTCGGGAAGATCACGGCGAGCTCGGGGTGCTGCCGTGCGGCGTGGAGCGCGTAGGAGCCGTTCACGTTGAAGGCGAGGAGCTCGCGGCCGGCGTGGACCGCCTCGATCATGCTGGAGCTCGTCGCATGGAGCGCGAGTCCCGCGCGCGCGTACGCGTGGAGCGTCTCGGGGAAGGCCGGGTCGATGCGGCTGTCCTGGGTGAGGATGAGATAGCCGATGGCGCTGCGCTCGGGGTCGCCGGTGCCCACGCGGTCGCGCACCCGCTCCCCCTGCGCCTCGAGCCAGCGGGCGAGCTCCGCGTGCGAACGCGGCGCCTGCGCCTCGGAGAGGCGGCGCCGGTCGTGGATGAACACGAAGGGCTCGAGGGTGGTCCCGAAGGCCTCGTTCCGCCAGACCGCCCAGGGCGCGAGCCGGGCCACCTCCGGGCTCTCGTAGGCCTGGGCGTAGCCGTCGTTGGCGAGCTTCATCTGGAGATCCATCGCAGGACTCCACAGGACGTCCGCGACCGGGGCGTTCGAGGCCACCTCGTCGAGGAACCGCTCGTTCATCGTCCGGGTGTTGAGGTCGTGGTACTCGACGGAGATCCGCGGGTACAGCGCCGAGAAGTCCTCGAGGAGCGGCGCGATGATGTCCGCGTCGGTGGCTGCGTAGACGACCACCTTCCCCTCCCGGATCCCGCCGGCGATCACCCCGGCGGCGGTGGAGGGCGAGTCATCCGCGCGGGCGGCCGCGGCGCCTGCGACGAGCGCCGCGGCGGCGAGGGCGGGGAGCTGACGCAGGCGGCGGCGCACGCACGGGCATGATGGCACGCGGGAGCGCCGCCGGTCACGCCACGCGCCCCGCCGACTCACGGCGACGCTGGTTCGGCGCCGGTCGAGGGGTGATAGTACTCGTCCCATGCGGCTCCTCGTCGTCGAGGACAACCTCGAGCTCGGGCGCAGCGTCGAGAGCGCCTTCCGCGCGAAGGGCCACGCCGTGGACCGCGTCGAGAGCGGCGACGACGCGGACAGCGTGCTGCGCACCCACCAGTACGACCTCGTGATCCTCGACCTCGGCCTCCCGGACCTCGACGGCCTCGAGGTCCTGCGCCGGCTCCGCAGGCGGGGCTCGCGGGTGCCGGTGCTCGTCCTCACCGCGCGCGACGCGCTCCAGGACCGCGTCCAGGGCCTGAACCTCGGCGCCGACGACTACCTCTGCAAGCCTTTCGCGGTGGCCGAGCTGGAGGCCCGGGCGGGCGCCCTCATCCGCCGCGGCGTCGGCGGGGCAGCGGCGGTGCTCACTCACGGCCGGCTCACCCTCGACACCGGCGCCCGCATCGTCCAGGTGGACGGGAAGCCGGTCGATCTGCCGCGGCGCGAGCTGAACGTCCTCGAGGTCCTGCTCGTCCACCGCGGCCAGGTCGTCGCGAAGCAGGCCCTCCACGAGAAGCTCTTCGGCTTCGACGAGGAGGCCGGGGTGAACGCCGTGGAGATCTACGTCCACCGCCTGCGCAAGAAGCTCGAGCCGGCCGGCCTCCGCATCCGGACCGTGCGCGGGCTCGGCTACCTGCTGGAGGGCCCGTGACGGCGGGGCCGGGGCGAACGCTCCGGGCGCAGCTCCTCGTGTACCTCCTCGTCCCCCTCGGCCTCCTCTGGACCGTGGACGCCCTCCACACCTTCCTCACCGTGCGCGCGGCCATCAACGCCGCGTACGACCGGGCCCTCTACGCCTCCGCCCTCGCCATCTCGGAGCGCGTCACGCTCTCGGGGACCACGCCGGTGGTGGACATCCCCCCGGTCGCCCTGGAGGTGCTCGACACCGCCACCCACGAGCGCCTCTTCTACCGGGTGGGCTACCGCGTCGGCGAGGGAGCGGACGTCTTCGTCACGGGCTACCCCGATCTTCCCGAGCCAACCGCCGGGCCCTCGGGCGCGCCGGTGTTCTACGACCAGCGCTACCGCGGGGACGAGGTGCGCGTCTCGGCGCTCCGCACCGACTTCCCGAGCGAGCCCCGGGTGACGGTGCTCGTCCAGGTCGCCGAGACCGTGGGCGGGCGCGGGGGGCGTACCCAGGCGCTCGTCGCGCGCGAGCTCGTGTCGCAGCTCCTCCTCATCGCCCTCGCCGCGGGCACCGTGTGGCTCGGGATCGCTCGCGGCCTCCGGCCGCTCACGCGGGTGAGCCGCGACGTCGCCCATCGTTCCGCGGTGGACCTCACCGCCATCGCGCCGCAAGACGTGCCGCAGGAGGTGGCGCCCCTCGTCTTCGCGGTGAACGACCTCATGGCGCGCCTGCGAACGACGATCGCCGCGCAGCGCCGGTTCATCGCCGATGCGTCGCACCAGCTTCGCACGCCCCTCGCGGTCGTGCAGGCCAAGGCGGAGCTCGCGCTGCGCGAGGAGGACCCCGAGGCCGTCATGCTCGCCCTCGCCGACGTCCACGAGCACTCGAAGGCGACCACGCACCTCGCCACGCAGCTCCTCAGCCTCGCGCGCGCGGACCCCGAGCAGGCGGGGGAGACCTGCGTCCTCGACCTCGTCGCGCTGGCGCGGCAGGCCTGCGCGTCGCTCGTCCCCTACGCGTTCGCCCGCGACGTGGACCTCGGGTTCGAGGGCCAGGGCGAGCTCCGCGTCGTGGGCCGGGAGCACCTCCTCCGCGAGGCGCTCGCGAACCTCATACAGAACGCCGTGCACTACGGCATGACCCCGGGCACCGTGACGGTGAGCGTCTCTCGCAGGGACGGGCGGGCGGTGCTCGCCGTGGAGGACGACGGCCCCGGCATCCCCGAGGCGGAGCGCAGCCGCGTGGTCGAGCGGTTCTACCGACGCCCCGGCACGCGCCGCCCGGGCGCGGGGCTCGGCCTCGCCATCGTGAAGCAGATCGCCGACGGGCACGACGCGACCCTGCACCTGCTCGACGGCGCGGGCGGCCGGGGGCTGCGCGTCGAGCTGCGCTTCACCGAAGCCACCTGACGCCGCCGCCCTCGCGC
The DNA here is from genome assembly GCF_022690685.1 of Anaeromyxobacter terrae. GTDB lineage: Bacteria > Myxococcota > Myxococcia > Myxococcales > Anaeromyxobacteraceae > Anaeromyxobacter > Anaeromyxobacter terrae. The sequence goes on from NZ_JALCYY010000008.1 coordinate 57,474, forward strand.
CGGCTGCGCGCGCGGCGCGAGGCATCCGCGCCGCGCGGAGCGCGACAGCTTTGTGAAAGTTTCGACCCGCTAACGTGTGCCTCGCATTCCCCGCTGCCCAGCCAGACCTGGGAAGGAGAGCACGCATGAACCCGAGGTGTCTCGCCGTCATGCTTCTTGTCGCAGTGGCAATGCCAGCGACCGCCCGCGCAGGAGCCAAGGTGAAGATCGACGACGAGACGTCGCTCGAGCTCGGGCTCAGGCTGCAGTCCCAGTTCGTCTCGACCGAGGCGGACCGTGACGGCGACGGGTCGTTCGAGAGCCAGAACGACTTCAACATCCGGCGCGCGCGCGTCAAGTTCCGCGGGAACTACGGCGCGTGGGCGACCGCGTACGTTCAGGGCGACTTCGAGGAGCTGGGCGGGACGTCCGCGGACATGCGCATCATCGACGCCTACGTCCTGCTCAAGCCCCACAAGCTCGCGTGGCTCTACTTCGGCCTCAACATGGCGCCGGCGATCCGTCAGAACGTCACGAGCTCCGGCGCCTTCATGGCCCTCGACCGCCCCGCCATCGCCTACAAGGCCCTGACCTGGGGCGGCCGCGCCAAGTACGCGTTCACGAACACGACGTTCGGAGACTCGAACGCCAAGCTGAACTCGGCGGCCCGGGCCCCGGTCCGCGACCTGGGCGCGACGCTGTTCGGCAACTACTCCGTCACGCCGAAGGTCCACCTCAAGTACTACCTCGGCGTCTACGATGGCGTGCAGGCCGCCGGCGCCGACGCCCTGCGGCTCACCGGGCGCGCGCAGGTGAACTTCTTCGATCCCGAGACCGGCTACTACAACGACGGCACGTATCTCGGCGAGAAGAGGACGATCGGCGTCGGCGGCTCCTACGACCGGCAGAACATGGTCGCCCTCGACCAGGCCACGGGGAGCAAGGTGGACTACGAGCTCTTCTCGGTGGACGCGTTCGGCGAGGTCCCGCTTCCCGTCGGCGTGGTGACCGCCGAGGCCGGGTACGTGAACCTCGACCTGGGCGGCGGCGAGACGCTGGCCCGGGCGGCCGCGACGCCCGTCGCCCTCGGCAACGCCTCCCGCGCGCAGGGCGACGGGTTCTTCGCGCAGGCCGGCTACCTCCTGAAGAACTTCCAGCCTTGGGTCAACTACGAGCAGTGGAGCAGCGACGCGACCGACGACCGGGGGAGCTTCAAGGCCTACCGCGCGGGCGTGAACTACTTCCTCAAGGGGCACGGGGCCAAGGTCGTCGCGGGCTTCGAGCGCTTCGATCCCGACGTCCCGCTCTCGGCGTCGCAGGACAAGATCGACTCGTTCGTCGTCGGCGTCTACCTGGACTACTGAGACCGGCCGCCCTCGACGACCCCGCGGTCGAGGCGCGGGCGCTCGCGAGAGCTCGACGTGGTTGCGCGCGGGGACCGAGACCCCGGGGCGGCGCCAGCCGGCCGCCCCGGGGCCCCGGATTCCATCGACGAGGTGTTCATGCGCCGCACGCTCGGGTACTTCAAGGGCTCCTTCCTCTTCACCGCTGCCGGCCTCGCCCTCGGCGCGCTCGTCGGCTGGCGCAACCACGGCACGGCCGCCGGCGTGGCGGCCACGCTCTTCGTCATCGCGGTGCTCGGGGTCCTCGAGACCTCCATCTCCTTCGACAACGCCGTGGTGAACGCGACGGTGCTCCGGGACATGACGCCGGTCTGGCGCCGGCGCTTCCTCACCTGGGGCATCGCCATTGCCGTCTTCGGCATGCGGATCGCCTTCCCCCTCGTCGTCGTGAGCGTGGTCGCCTGGGTCGGCCCGCTGGAGGCGCTCCGGCTCGCCGTCCTCGAGCCCGCCGAGTACGCGCGGATCCTCGGCAGCGCGCACGTGCTCCTCGGCGCCTTCGGCGGCGCGTTCCTCGGCATGGTCTGCCTGAGGTTCTTCTTCGACGCGGAGAAGGACGTTCACTGGGTCGCCTGGATCGAGCGGCGGCTCGCGCGCCTCGGCCAGGTCGAGGCGATCGCGCTCGCCGTCGTGATGGTCGTCCTCTGGCTCTTCTCGAGGATCGTTCCGGCCCCCGAAGCCCACGGGTTCCTCGCGGCCGGCGTCCTCGGCCTCGTCACCTTCATCGCCGTGGACGGGATCGGGGCGGCCATGAAGGCGGGGCCGGAGCGCATGCGCGACGTGCACCGGGCGAGCGCGGCGAGCTTCCTCTACCTCGAGGTGCTCGACGCGAGCTTCAGCTTCGACGGCGTGATCGGTGCCTTCGCCCTCACGAACGACCTGTTCGTCATCGCCATCGGCCTCGGCATCGGCGCGATGTTCGTCCGGAGCCTCACGGTCCTCCTCGTGGACCGCGGGACGCTCGGGTCGTACCGGTACCTCGAGCACGGCGCCTTCTGGGCCATCGGCGCCCTCGCGATCCTCATGCTGGTGGGGACCGTGGTGCACGTGCCAGAGGCCGCGACGGGGCTCCTGGGCGCGATCCTCATCGGGCTCTCCCTCTGGTCGTCCGTGCGGCACCGCGCCAAGGAGGCGGCCGCGGTGGCGGGCGGGGAGCACGGACCCTCGCCGAGCACCGGGCCCGCGGTCGCGGAATGACGCGGGCGCTCTCGGCCTCGGCCCCCGCGCCCGCGCGCCGCGTCGCGGGACTCCTCGCCACCTACGCGCTCGGCGCGGTGGGCGGGGCCGCCGCGCGGGCGCTCCACGTGCCGCTGCCGTGGCTCCTCGGTCCGCTCTTCGCCACCGGCGCCGCGAGCCTCGCCGGGGCGCCGCGCTCCATCCTCCCGGCCTCGCGGCAGCTCGGGCAGGCCGTCATCGGCGCGGCCCTCGGGCTGTACTTCACGCGCGAGGTGCTCGCCGTCGTGGCGGGCGCCCTGCCCTGGATGCTCGCGGGCTGCGCGGCCGCGGTGGGGGCCGGGGTCGCGGGCGCGCGTCTCCTGTCCCGGCGCGCGGGCCTCTCCGACGCCACCGCGTTCTTCGCGAGCATGCCCGGTGGTGCCGCGGAGATGGCGGTCCTCGGCGAGCGGGCGGGCGGGGACCCCTCGGTCATCGCGGTCGCCCAGGCGCTGCGCGTGCTCGTCGTCGTCACCGTCGTCCCCCTCGCCCTCACCCTGGCCGGCGCCCGCGGCGCCGACCCCTGGGCCCCGGCGGCCCTCGCCACGAACGCGGCCGGGCTCGCGCGCCTCGCCGCAGGCTGCGGCGCGGCGGGTCTCCTCGCCCACCTCCTCCGCCTCCCGAACGCGTGGCTGCTCGGCTCGCTCGCGGCGAGCGCGGCCGTGACGGCGGGCGGCCTCGGCGCGAGCTCAGTCCCGCGCCCCCTCGTCGACGCCGCCCAGGTGCTCATGGGCTGCGCGCTGGGGAGCCGCTTCGGGCGCGAGAGCTTCCGGGGCGCGGGCGCGCTCGTGACCGCGATCGTCCTCGCCATCGGGCAGGGCGTGGCCCTCCTCGCCCTCTTCGCCGTCGTCCTCTCCCCGGCGTCGGGGCTCTCGCCCTGGACCCTCATCCTCGCCACCGCGCCGGGAGGGATCGCCGAGATGTGCCTCACCGCCCGCACCCTGCAGCTCGGCGTGCCGCTCGTCACCGCCTTCCACGTGCTGCGGCTCGTCGTCCTGCTCACCGCCGCGCCCCTCGCGTTCAGGGCGTGGCAGCGAACGCGGGCGGTGGACCCTCACCCGAAGACCTCGAGGCGGTGATCGCCCGAGGCGGGCCTGGCGAGGCCCGAGGCTAGCGACCCCACCGCCCGAACGCGCGCCCGAGCCGCGCGACGCCCTCGGCGATCCGCGCGGGCGAGCTGTGGGTGAAGTTGAGCCGGAGCGTGGCCTCGCCCTCGCCCTCCGGGTGGAACTCGCCGCCGGGCACGAACGCGAGCCCCTCCGCCAGCGCGTGCGTGAGGAGCTCCGCCGCGTCGCCGCCGTCGGCGATGCGCGCCCACAGAAACATGCCGCCCCCGGGGCGGTTCCAGGTGAGCCGCTCCTCGAGCGTCGCCAGGCCGCGGTCGAGCGCGTCGCGGCGCGCGCGGTACTCGCGCCGGAGACCCTCGACGTGGCGCGCGAACCCCTCCTGGCCGAGCAGGTCGAAGAGCAGGTGCTGGCCGAGCGAGTTGGTCTGGAGATCCGTCGCCTGCTTCGCGAGGACGCAGCGGCGGACGATGGCGGGCGGCCCGAGCAGGAAGCCGACGCGCAGGCCTGGGGCAGCGATCTTCGAGAAGCTGCCGAGGTACACGGCGCGCGAGGGGTCGTGTCCGAGCACGACGGGCGGGGGCGGTGCCTCGTCGAACCAGATGTCGCGGTACGGATCGTCCTCGAGCACGATCACGTCGGAGCTGCGGAGGACCTCGCGGACCTCGCGCCGGCGCGCCTCCGGGTAGCAGACGCCGCTCGGGTTCTGGAACGTGGGCGTGAGGTAGAGGAGCTTCGGGCGGCGCCGGAGCGCGTCCGCGAGCGCTTCGGGCCGGAGCCCGTCGGCGTCGCAGGGCAGGAAGGTCACGCGCGCCCCGAAGAAGCGGAACACCTGGAGCGCGCCGAGATAGGCGGGGGTCTCGACGAGGACCTCGTCGCCCGGATCGAGGAACAGCTTCGCGAGGAGATCGAGCCCCTGCTGCGAGCCCTGCGTGACGAGGACCCCGTCGTCGCCGAACGCGCTCGCGGGGAACGGCACCCGCCCGAGGATGCGCGCGCGCAGCCCCGCGTGCCCCTCGGTCTCCGAGTACTGGAGCGCCGCCGGCCCGCGCGGCGACGCGAGCAGCTCCCGCGCGAGCGAGGCGAGGGCCTCGGTCGGGAAGAGCTCGGGCGCCGGCAGACCCCCGGCGAACGAGATGACGTCGGGGCGGGCGACGACGCGCAGGATCTCCCGGATGGCGGAGCTCTTGAGCGACGCGACGCGCGCGGAGAACGGGTACCCGGGGGCGTCCGGCATCCCCCGAGTCTAGGCCATCCGGCCCGCGATCGCGCGCCTGGCGTCCGCTCGCTCAGCGCCGGTGCGCTGCGCGCCGCGCCTCGGCCCGCTCGGCCTTGGCGATCCGGGCGCGCTGCTTCACGGCGATCACGTAGAACCGCTCGCGCAGCGCCGCCGCCTCGAGCTCGGAGAGATCGCCGTGGCGGCCGCGCTCCGCCTCGCGCCGCTCGACCGCCTTCGCGAGCGAGATGGCCGCCGCGACCGAGACGTTGAGCGACTGCACGAACCCGCGCATCGGGATGGCGTACGAGGCGTCGGCGAGGGCGAGCGCGTCGTCCGACACGCCGCGGTGCTCGTTGCCGAAGACGAGCGCGACCTTGCCCGCGAACGGCAGCGCGTCGAGCGAGCGCGTCCCCTCGCCGAGGTGGGTGACGTAGATCGAGAAGCCCTCCTCCTTGAGGTGCGCGAGGCACTCGCGGGTGGAGGTCCAGCGCCGGACGTCGAGCCACTTGTCGGCGTTCTGGCTGATCTTCTTGTTGCGGTCGTAGGGCTTCATCGGCCCCTCGATCGCGTGCAGCTCCTGGATCCCGAACGCCTCGCAGGTGCGGAGGACGGCGTTCACGTTCTGCGGATCGCAGAACGCCTCCATCACCACCGTGAGGGTCCGGGTGCGGCTCGCCACCACCGCGTCGATGCGGGCGCGTCGCTCCGGGACGAGGAAGCCCGGCCCGCCGGGCTCCGTCGCCTCCGTGGCCTCCGGCGCCCGCTCGGCGCCGGCGTCGCCCCGCCGGCTCACTTCTCGGCCCTCGGCTTCCCGAGCCGGCGCCCGCGCCCGCCCCGCCGCGGCCTCGCCTCCTCGAAGAGCGCGCGGCCCACGGCGTCGAGCAGCTCCGGCAGCCCCTCGCCCGTGACCGCCGACACGAGGTGCACGTCGATCGGCTGCTTTCGGCGCGCGAACGCCTTCTTGAGCTTCTCCCCGGCGGCGCGCGCCTCGGGGATGTCGATCTTCGTCACCGCCAGGATCTGCGGCTTCTCCGCGAGCGCCGGCGAGTAGGCTTCGAGCTCGCGGTTGATCGCGTCGTGGTCCGCCTTGGGCGAGCGGCCCTCCTCCGGGTTCGCGCCCTCGACGAGGTGCACGAGCACGCGGCAGCGCTCCACGTGGCGGAGGAACTGGTGGCCGAGCCCGGCGCCCTCGTGCGCCCCCTCGATGAGGCCGGGGATGTCGGCGACGACGAAGCTCTTCTCCCCGCGCCAGGAGACGACGCCGAGGTTCGGGACGAGCGTCGTGAACGGGTAGTCCGCGATCTTCGGCCGGGCGCGGGAGATGCGGCTGATGAGGGTCGACTTGCCGGCGTTCGGGTAGCCGACGATGCCCACGTCGGCGAGGAGCTTCAGCTCGAGGACGAGCTCGCGCTCCTCGCCCGGCGTGCCATCCTGGGCGTAGCGCGGCGCCTGGTTCGTGGACGACGCGAAGTTCATGTTGCCGAGGCCGCCGCGCCCGCCCTTGGCGATCACGATCCGCTCGCCCTCGGCGCCGAGATCCGCGACGAGCTCCCCGGTGCCGGCGTCCTTCACGACCGTGCCCGGCGGCACGCGCAGGACGAGCGGCTCGCCGTCGCGGCCGTTCATGTCCGAGCCCTGGCCGTGCTCGCCGCTCCGCGCGCGGTGCTCGCGGACGTAGCGGTAGTCGAGCAGCGTCGAGAGCTGCGGATCGACGACCAGCACCACGTCGCCGCCGTTCCCGCCGTCGCCCCCGGCCGGCCCGCCGCGCGGGATGAACTTCTCCCGCCGCCACGCGACGGCGCCGTTGCCGCCGTCGCCGGCCTTCACGTGGATGCGGACCTCGTCGACGAACTTCATGCGGAGCCTTTTACAAACGCGAACGCCGCGGACCTGGCTGGCCCGCGGCGCCGTGATGAGTGGAAGCCGCTCGTCCGCCAGGGCGGACCGGACGGCGGAGCGCTACGCCCCCGGGACGATGGAGACGAAGCGCCGATCGCCGCGGGCGCGGCTGTACTTCACGGTGCCGTCCACGAGCGCGAAGAGCGTGAAGTCCTTGCCCATCCCGACGTTCGGGCCGGGGTGGACGAGGGTGCCGACCTGGCGGACGAGGATGTTCCCCGCCACGACCTTCTCGGACCCGTAGACCTTGATGCCGCGGTGCTGGCCGGGAGAGTCACGGCCGTTGCGCGAGGAGCCCTGTCCCTTTTTGTGAGCCATTTTCTACTCCACCTGAACCCGGAACCGGGTCGTCGGGGGCGCGAGCGTTACGCGCGCACCGTCGTGATGAGGACCTCGGTGTACGGCTGCCGGTGGCCCCGCTTCTTCGTCCAGCCTTCCTTCTTCTTGCGGAAGTGGACGACCTTCTTGTGCTTGTCCTGGGCGACGATCTCGCCCTCGACCGAGGCGGACGCGACGACCGGCGCGCCGATCTTGGCCTCGCCCTCTCCGCCGACGAGCAGCACCTCGAAGCTGATCTTGCCGCCGACGTCGCCCGCGAGCTTCTCGACCTTGAGCCGATCGCCCTGCGCGACGCGGTACTGCTTCCCGCCGGTCCGAATCACCGCGTACATCGCCTTCTCCTCGAAATCTGGGAGGATTTCACCAGCGCGCGGCCGCGAAACGGCGCGCCTCCGGGCCTCCGGAAGGGCGGTCATATACGATCAGGCCGCCAGGGCTGTCAAGGAATCCCGGGGCTTGGAAAGGTGGGATCGCCTGCCTCCCCGCCCCACATTGCGCCGGGCGTCCGATCACCCGATCCTGCCGGCCTTATGCGAAAGCTCACGCTCGCTCTCGCCGGGGCGCTCCTCCTGCCGGCGATCGCCGAGGCCCAGCTCCGCGCCTCGGCGGGTATCAGCTTCGATCTGCCGGTGGTGCTCCCGCAGCTCGTCGTCATCCAGCCCGGCGTGCAGGTCGTGCCAGACTGCGATCACGAGGTCTTCTACACCAACGGCTACTACTGGGCCCGCGAGGACGACGTCTGGTACCGCTCGCGCTCGCACCGCGGCGGGTGGGTGATGGCGCCCGTCCGCACCGTGCCGGTCGCCCTCGTGAGGGTCCCGCCCGGCCACTACAAGCACTGGAAGCCGGAGAAGCACGGCGGGCCGGGCCCGGGCCGCGCCTACTATGGCGGCCGCCCGCAGCCCGCGCCCGCGTACTACCGCGGCGGCGAGCGCGACTACGATCGCCACGATCACGATCGCGGCGACTGGGACGACGATCACGGCCGCGGCGGCCACGGCAACGGGAAGCACAAGGGCAAGCACTAGCCATCTCCATCGCGCTGCCCCGAGGGCCACGTTCGCTTAATCGAGCGGCGTGGCCCTTCGTGCGCGCGCCGTCCCCGGGAACGTGCCCGGCGATCTCTTCGTCGACGATCGCTGCATCTCCTGCGACACCTGCCGCCGCCTCGCGCCCGCGACGTTCGGCGGCGGCGAGGACGAGCGCGCCTTCGTCGCGGCGCAGCCCGCCGACGGCGAGGCGCGCCGGCGGGCGCTCCTCGCGCTCGTCTCCTGCCCGGTCGCCGCCATCGGCTCCGCCTCGGGCGCGGGCGTACGCGAGGCCTCCCGCGCGTTCCCCGTCGCGCTCGCGCCGGAGGCGCGCGACGTCCTCGACTGCGGCTACGCGGCGGAGTCCTCGTTCGGCGCGGCGTCCTGGCTCCTCCTGCGACCGGCCGGCAACGTCCTCGTCGACTCCCCGCGCTTCGCGGCGCCGCTCGCCGAGCGGGTGCGCGCGCTCGGCGGGGCGCGCCTCATGTTCCTCAGCCACCGCGACGACGTCGCCGATCACGCCCGCTGGGCGGAGGCGCTCGGCTGCGCCCGCGTGCTCCACGCGCGCGACGTGACCGCCGCGACCCGCGGCGTGGAGCTCCGCCTCGAGGGCGACGACCCCGTCCGGCTCGCGGACGACCTCCTCGCGATCCCGGTGCCCGGCCACACGCCGGGCTCGGCGGCGCTCCTCTTCCGCGAGACGTACCTCTTCACGGGCGATCACCTGTGGGGCGACGCCGAGGGCCGGCTCGGCGCGTCGCGGGCGGTGTGCTGGTGGGACTGGGGCGAGCAGATCCGCTCGATGGAGCGCCTCGCGGCCCATCGCTTCGAGTGGGTGATCCCCGGCCACGGCCGACCCTGGCGCGCGCCGACCGTCGAGGCGGCGCAAGCGGCGGTGCGCGCGCTCGCGGCGGAGATGCGGGAGCGCTGAAGCCGGCGCTAGAGTCCGAAATGGGCCGGCGACAGCCCCTTCCACGCACAGTACTCGCGCAGCTCGCGCTTCACGAGGCCCCAGGTCAGCGCGAGCAGCACCGCGTCGTCCGCGAGGCCCACCGGGAAGAGGAAGTCCGGTACGAGGTCGATGGGCGAGAGCACGTACGCGACCGCGGCGGCGAGCGCGGCGACGGACTTCCACGGCACCTTGCGGTACGTGCCGTTCGCGTAGTCGCGGAGCACCATCCAGAGGAGCCTCAGCTTCGCGCGGAACGCGCCGGGCGCGCGGCGCGCGTACCACGGCGGGCGCCGAAGGAAGCGGCGCGCGGCGGAGGCGCGCCCGGGGAGGCTCTCGGGGGTGATGTCCTTCGCCTCGCGGGCGAGCTCGCTCGCGGCGGCCTCGCGGCAGGAGAGGCAGTCCGCGTTCGAGCCGAGCAGGCGCGCGCAGGCGGGGCAGGTGCGGGTGGCCATCGTCTCTTCAATCTAACGCCGCGCCGCGGCGTCCGCGTACCCCCGCGCGTGGACTCCCGCCGCGACGCGCTTCAGCGCACCGCGCTCCGGCGCGGGGTGCGCTCGTCGGGAGGCTCGATCGCCACCACCTCGTGGAAGCGGCGGTAATCGACGGCGTGATCTCCGCCGGGGAGCACCTTCACGATGTCGCGGAAGCGCACGTCCCAGCGGAGCTCCTCGGGGAGGTAGGTGCGGCGCGCGTGGATGACGCGGGAGAGCCCCTCGTCGAAGCCGGAGAGGGTCACGACGAGCTCGGCGTCCTCCGCCGCGAGGGACGACTCGGTCTCGCCGAAGAGGGGGCTCTCGCGGGTGACCGGGTGCACCGCCGTCCAGGCGTGGGAGAAGAGCGCCGAGCCGCCGCGCGCGAGCGGGAGGTCATGGGCGCGGCGCACCACCTCGCCGTCCTCGCCGCGCTCGTTGCGCACGAGCATGACGGACACCTTCGCGTCGAGGATGTGGCTCGTCCGCTCGTTCGCCATGCGGAAGAGGAGTGCGCGGCCGCCCGCGTGCGGGCCGATGACCGCGACGCGGCTGAAGATGACGCGCGCGGGGATGCGCGAGTACTTGGCGAGCAGGATCCCGGCGCCGATGACCGCGAGCAGCCAGCGCACGAAGGTCTCGACCGCGGAGACCGCCCCGCCGGCGAGCCAGCGGCCGGAGAGCGGCGGCGCCGGCGCCGGCGGCGCGTCGGCGGCGGCGAGGAGCGCGGGGATGACTGACGCACCCGGCGGCCACTCCGCCGCGAGGGCGAGGTGCGCGAGGCCGAAGAGCGCCTGGGTGCCGAAGAAGACCAGCGCGTAGATCGTGACGAGGCGGGTCCAGCTGCCCGTCACGAGCCGATGGTAGAGGTCGGCCAGCGGGCGCCGGCGGAGCCCGATGACCTTCACGCCGCGGCGGGCGTGCCCGAACACCCGGGTCGAGCCGATGTCGGCCATGCGGCGCGGATGTTAGACGGAGGGTGTCGGGCGCGGGAAGGCGCCGGTTTGCCTACCTCGCGGCGAGGGCCGCGAGGCCGGGCCCGAACGGACGCCGCACGACGCCACGCTCGGTGATGAGGGCGGTGACGAGCGCCTCGGGCGTGACGTCGAAGGCCGGGTAGCGGGCCGGCACGCCCACCGGCGCGATGCGCTGGCCGGCGAGCATCAGCACCTCCTCGTCGCCGCGCTCCTCGATCGGGATCGCCGCGCCATCCGCCGTCTGCAGGTCGACCGTGCTCCACGGCGCCGCCACGTAGAACGGCAGGTGGTGGTAGGCGGCGAGCACGGCGAGCGCGTAGGTGCCGATCTTGTTCGCGACGTCGCCGTTCGCGGCGATGCGATCGGCGCCGACCACGACGCAGGCGATCTCCCCGCGCGCCATGAGCCAGCCGGCCATGCCGTCGGTGAGGAGCGTCACCGGGATCCCGTCGCGCTTCAGCTCCCAGGCGGTGAGCCGGGCGCCCTGCAGGAACGGGCGCGTCTCGTCGGCGAACACGGAGATGGCGTTCCCCGCCTCCACCGCCGCCCGGACGACGCCGAGCGCGGTGCCGTAGCCGGCCGTCGCGAGCGCGCCGGCGTTGCAGTGGGTGAGGACGCTCGCGCGCGGCGGGAGGAGCGGCGCGCCGAGCGCGCCGATGCGCCGGCAGGCGGCCTCGTCCTCGTCGCGGATGGCGTGCGCCTCCCTGAGGATCGCCGCCGCACCCAGCCCGAGCCGGCGCGACATCCGCCGCACCGCCCAGGCGAGGTTCACCGCGGTCGGCCGCGCGTGCACGAGCGTCTCGGCCACCTCGCGGAGCCGCGGCGCCTCGGCCCCGCGGCGCGCCTCGACGGCGAGCCCGTAGGCGGCGGCGACGCCGATCGCCGGCGCCCCGCGCACGGTGAGGTTCTTGATCGCCTGCACGACCTCCTCGGCGGAGGCGAGCTCGAGCCAGACCTCGTCGGCCGGCAGGCGCCGCTGGTCGAGGACGCGGACGACGTCGCGCGCCTCGTCGTAGAGCACCGGCCTGAGCGGCTCCGCGTTCATCGACTCTCCCTCCCCAGTCCCGCGAAGAGCCGCAGGGCGAAGTAGACGGCCGCGAGCGCGGCCACCGCCGCGGCCGGGAGGCGCCGCTCGCTCGCGAGCACCCCCGCGACCACGGCGCAGCTCACGAGCGCGATCCACAGGAACACCTTCGTCGGACCCGCCGCGCCCGCTCCGGCCGGACCGGCGCCCCATCCCGCCCACCTCGCCATCGCTCGCTCCGATCCGCCACGCGCCCGGGGACCGCCCGTTCGGACCCGCGCGGGACTCTACTCGCCCAGCTTCCTCTTGAGGAGGGCGTTCACGACGGCCGGGTTGCCCTTGCCCCGCATCTCCTTCATCACCTGCCCGACGAAGAAGCCGAGGAGCTTCTTGTTCCCGCCGCGGTAGCGCTCCACCTCCGTCGCGCTGGCGGCGATCACGCGGTCCACCGCCGCCTCGATGGCGCCCTCGTCCGACACCTGCGCGAGCCCCTTCGCCCGCACCACCTCGGCCGGCGCGGCGCCCGTGCGGAAGACCTCCTCGATCACCTGCTTCGCGCCGGGGCCGCCGATGGTCTGCGCGTCCTGGAGCCGCAGGATCTCCGCGAGCTGGGCGGGCGTGATGCGCCAGGCGGCGGGCTCCTGCGCGAGCTCGTTCGCGAGCCGCGCGAGGTCGCCGTTGAGCCAGTTCGCGGCGCGCTTCGCGGCCTCCGGCGTGCTGCCGTACGCGGCGAGTGTCGCGTCGAAGAACTCGGAGATCGCCTTGTCGGCGACGAGCAGCTCCGCGTCGTAGGGGGAGAGGCCGAGCTCGCGCTGGTAGCGCGCCGAGCGCGCCCGCGGCAGCTCGGGCAGCGCGCGCCGCACCCGCTGGACGAGCGCGTCGTCGACCCTCACCGGCGGGAGATCCGGCTCGGGGAAGTAGCGGTAGTCGTGCGCCTCCTCCTTGGAGCGCATCGAGCGCGTCTCGCCGCGGTCGGGATCGAACAGCCGCGTCTCCTGCACGACCTTGCCGCCCGCCTCGATGAGCTCGACCTGGCGGCGGACCTCGTAGTCGATCGCCTGCCGCAGGAAGCGGAACGAGTTCATGTTCTTGAGCTCGCAGCGGGTGCCGAGCTCGACCGCGCCCTTCGGCATGACCGACACGTTCGCGTCGCAGCGGAACGAGCCCTCCTGCAGGTTCCCGTCGTTCACGCCGAGCGCCATGAGGATCGCGCGCAGGGTCTTGAGGTAGGCGATGGCCTCGTCGGTCGAGCGGAGGTCCGGCTCGGAGACGATCTCGAGGAGCGGCACCCCGGCGCGGTTGAGGTCGACCCCCGAGCCGGCGGCGGTGACGTCGTGCACGTTCTTGCCGGCGTCCTCCTCCATGTGGATCCGCGTGAGCCGGATGGTGCGCGTCGCGCCGTCGACCGGGATCTCGACGCCGCCGCCCACGCAGATGGGCAGCTCGTACTGCGAGATCTGGTAGCCCTTCGGCAGGTCCGGGTAGAAGTAGTTCTTCCGCGCGAACACGCTCTTCGCGCGGATCTCGCAGCCGAGCGCGAGCCCGGCGCGGACCGCCAGCTCGACCACCTCCGCGTTGAGCGCGGGCAGCGCGCCGGGCAGGCCGAGGCACACCGGGCAGACCTGCGTGTTGGGCGCCGCGCCGAACGCGGTCGAGCAGGCGCAGAAGATCTTGCTCCGGGTGAGGAGCTGGGCGTGGACCTCGAGCCCGAGGACCACCTGGAAGTCCGAGACCGGCATCTACTGCGCCCCCCGGCGTGCCCCGAGCGCGACGCCGCCGGCACCGGTCGGCGCGAGCCGGTCCCAGCGTCGATCGCTCGGGTAGAGGAACGCGAGCGCCGCCAGGTCGAGGACGAGCACCACGACGAGGCGCGGATCGCGGGTGACGAGATAGGCGACGAGCGGGCAGAGCGCCGCCGCCTCGCAGAGCGCCCAGGCGACGAGGAACCGCGTGAGCGTGACCGCGTCGCGGCCGCCGCGGCGGAGCGCCTCGAGGCGCGGCGGGAGGACGCGCGAGAGCGCGACGTTGAACGCCGAGGCGGCCACGGCGAGCCAGAGGAGCAGCGCGTCGTGCCCGCCGGGGTTGGCCCCGCGCGCGCGGGTCACCGCCACGCCCAGGAAGGCGAGCGGCAGGACGAGCAGGGCGGCCCACAGGAGCGTCGCGATCCGGCGCGTCACGATCACACCTCCGGCGCCGGCAGGGGTCCCGCCTCGCGCTCGAGCGCGCGCGCCGCCCGGACCAGCGTCGCCTCGTCGAACGGGCGGCCCACGAGCTGGAGCCCCACCGGCATCCCGCTCTCGCGCTCGAGCCCGCACGGCACCGACAGGCCGGGCAGGGCGGCGAGGTTCGCGGTGATGGTGAACACGTCCGCCAGGTACATCTGCAGCGGATCGGCGGTCTTCTCGCCGAGGCGGAACGCGACCGAGGGCGCGACCGGGCCGGCGACCACGTCGCAGGCGCGGAACGCCTCGTCGAAGTCGCGCCGGACGAGGGTGCGGACCTTCTGCGCCCGCAGGTAGTAGGCGTCGTAGTAGCCGGCGCTGAGCGCGTAGGTGCCGAGCATGATGCGCCGCTTCGGCTCCGCGCCGAACCCGCGCTCGCGCGTCTCGGCGTACATCTCCTTGAGGCCTCCTCCCTCACCGGCGCGCAGCCCGAAGCGCACGCCGTCGTAGCGGGCGAGGTTCGAGGAGGCCTCGGCGGGCGCGATGAGGTAGTAGGCGGCGATGCCGTAGCGCGAGTGCGGCAAGGAGACGTCGACGAGCGTCGCGCCGAGCCGCTCGTAGGTCGCGAGCGCCTCGCGCACCGCGCGCTCCACCCCGGGCGCGAGCCCGCCCGAGAGCCACTCGCGCGGCACGCCGATGCGCAGCCCGCGCGCGCCGCCCTCGAGGCCGGCGAGGTAGTCGTCCACCGGGCGCGTCGACGAGGTCAGGTCGCGCGGATCGTGGCCGGCGATGGCCTGGAGGAGGAGCGCCGTGTCGCGCACGGTGCGGCCGAGCGGGCCGACCTGATCGAGCGAGGAGGCGAAGGCGATGACGCCGTAGCGCGAGACGCGGCCGTAGGTGGGCTTCAGGCCCACGACTCCGCAGAACGCGGCCGGGAGCCGGATCGAGCCGCCGGTGTCGGTGCCGAGCGTTCCGTGCACCTGGCGGGCGGCGACCGCCGCGGCGCTGCCGCCCGAGCTGCCGCCGGGCGTGCGAGCGAGGTCGTACGGATTGTGACACGGGCCGAAGGCGCTGTTCTCGTTCGACGAGCCCATCGCGAACTCGTCCATGTTGAGCTTGCCGACGACGACCGCGCCGGCGCGCTCGAGCCGCTCCACGACGGTCGCGTCGTAGGGCGGGACGAAGCCCTCGAGGATCCGCGACGCGCAGGTCGTCTCGACGCCCTTCGTGAGGAAGATGTCCTTGAGGGCGATGGGGACGCCGTCGAGGGGCGACAGCCGCGCCCCCTTCGCCGCGCGCTCGTCGGCGGCCTCGGCGGCGGCGCGGGCCCGCTCGGGCGTCGTGCGGAGGAACGCGCCGATGCGGCCGTCGGTCGCCCCGATGCGGGCGAGCGCGGCGGCGACGAGCTCCCGCGAGGAGGCGCCCCTCGCCGCGAGGAGCTCGCCCGCCTCGGCGAGCGAGAGGGTGTTCAGCTCCGGCGCGGGCGCGCTCACTCGAGGATCCTCGGCACGACGAAGAACGTCTCCTCGCGGGCGGGCGCGTTCGCGAGCGCCTCCTCCGGCGACAGGCCCGGGCGGACCTCGTCGGGGCGGAGGGGCACCCCCTCCGCGAGCGCGTGCGTCATGGGCTCCACGCCCGACACGTCGAGCTCGGAGAGCTGCGCGACATGGTCGAGGATGGCCGAGAGCTGACCTGCGAAGGTCTGCTCCTCTTCCGGCGAAAGCCGGAGCCGCGCCAGCGCCGCGATGCGCCGGACCTCGTCGAGCGTGAGGGCCATGTCGCGCCTAGACCGGCTTCTTCGTCTCGGGCTTGAACCAGTTCAGGATCGAGGCCATGACGCCCTTCGACTCGGGCTTCTCGAGGTGGGAGAGCTCGCCCTCGTCGAGGAAGACGCCGTTGCAGGAGAAGCACACGTCGACGTCCACGCCGCGCAGCCGCACCTCGTGCATCTGCATCCCGCACTTGGGGCAGCGCATCCAGTGCAGCTCCTTCAGCCGCTGAAGCTCGGCCGCCTCGGTCTGCTTCTTCACCTGGAGGGCGAGCCTGCGCTTCTTCTCCGCGTCCTCGCGGACGAAGTACTCGTCTTCGGTGGTGGACGGCTTCCCAGGGGTTCCGCGATCGGGCATGTCGGTCATCTCCTCAGCTCGGCGATGGCGTTGCGCGCGACGGCCGCCTCTTCGCCGTCGGGGTGCTCCGCCAGGTATCTCTCGTAGCAGCGGATGGCGTCCGCGTCCCGTCCCTGCGCCCGGTACGCCTCGGCGAGGCCGAGGAGCGCGTCCGCGTCCGACGGGACGAGCTTTAGCGCGCTCTCGAAGCTGGCCGCCGCCGGCGCAAAACGAGACAGATCGAGATAGCACAGCCCCCGGCCCGTCAGGGCCGCGACGTTCTCCGGATCGTCGGAGACCACCCGGCCGTAGAGCTCGAGCGCGCGCGTGGGGTCGCCGCGCGCACGGAGCCGCCCCGCCTCGGCGAGGAGCGCCTTCGGGCCGCGGGGGCGCGACGGCTTCGCGAGCGGGGCGGTGGCTTCGGCCGAAGCGGGGACGACCACGGCGGAGGGGCCCTCCGGCGTGGGGGCGGCGGCCGTGCCGGAGGGCGGGGGCTCGGGGGCCGGGGGCGCCGGCGAGCCGGCGGCGGCCTGCCCTTCAGCGTGCGCGGGGTCGGGGCTCGAGGGCGACGGGGGGTTGGCGGCGGGGGCCGGCGTTGCAGAGGGGGGCGCCGCTGCGGTCGCGTCTGCGGTCGGGGTCGGGGTCGGGGTCGGGGTCGGGGTCGCGGTCGGGGTCGGGGGCGGGGTCGCGGTTGCGGCCGTCGTGCCCAACACCTTGCGTGTCAGCCGTCCCACCATTCCCGGGTTGAGCGCGTAGGCGCCGACACCCGTGGCGACCGCGAGCAGCGCGACGAAGAGCGCTCCTCGGGCGCCGCGGCGCGCGGGGCGAGAGGCCGGCTCGGCCGCGTGCGCTTCACTCGCTCGCGCCGACCGCCCGAGCTCCTCGGGCGGAGGGAACGGGAGCGCGGGCGGGGGAAAGCCGGAGGGGGGCGGCGGCGGCACGCGCGCGGGAGGACGCGGCGTCTCGACCGGCGTCGCACGGGCGCGCTCGGCCTCCGCCACCACCGAGAAGAAGCTCGAGAGCTCATCGATCTCGCCGAGCCGTCTCCAGGAGTCGCCGCCGGCGGAGATCTCGTCCTCGCGCGCGACCTTCCCCTCGACGATCCACTTCTGGACGGTGGTGAGCTCGCGGCAGGTGAGGACGGCTCCGCCCGGGCGGCGCACCCGCCACTCGCGCGCTTCGCTCCGCGCCGCGGCGGGCGCGTGGCCGGTGGCGCGGGGCGCGGCGGCGCTCGCCGGCATGGGCGCGCTGTCGAGCTCGCCGGGCTTCACCGGCACGGTCACGACGAGCTCCTTCTTCTTCACCCTGAAGAGGTGCCCGCAGTTGGTGCACTGGACCGCGAGCCCCGACGGAGTGATCTGCTCGTCGTCGAAGACGTACTGGGCCTTGCAGCGCTCGCAGCGGACGTCCATGGCGCTCCGGAAAAGTCGCGAGTTTCGCGGATTTTACGCGAGGTTTCGGCGTCTGCCGAAAAATTGACCCCCCGGGTCCCCCCGATATCCTCCGCTGGACGGGACCTCGTCCGTTCGAGGCGGGCCCGGGTGCGCCCGCGCGGCAGCACCGCGGCGCGGGCGTTTCACGGAGCGAGGGGCAGGTGGTCGCGCGCATGGGCAAGGCCAGGTCCAACCGTCGTCTTCCCGAGAAGGAGCGCCCGAAGAAGGGCGACAAGAAGGCCGAGCCTCGGGGCGGAGCGCAGAAGGCGCCGCGCACCGGCATGGCCCGCGACGTCGGCGCGGTGGTGCTCCTCGCGCTCGCCGCGACGAGCGGCCTCGCCCTCGCGACCTACTCGTCGCTCGACGGCGCGCTCATCGCGCGCGGCATGGCCCCCTCGAACCTCGTCGGCCCGGTCGGGCACCGGCTCGCGGCGGGCGTCTACGGCATCCTCGGGTTCTCTGCGCTCGTGCTGCCCATCGCGCTCGGCGCGGCGGCCTGGCGGCTCTTCCGCGGCGCGCCGCCGCGGCTCTCCATCGTCTCCGCGATCGCCTACGCGATCCTCACGCTCTGCGTGGCGACGCTCGGCCACCTCGCGCTCGGCGGCCACTCCCTCGCGCCGTTCCCGGCGGGCGGCGCGCTGGGCCGCTCGCTCAGCGCGAGCGCCGAGGGGCTCCTCTCGACCTGGGGCAGCGCCATCGTCGTCACCGCCGCCGGCATCGTCGCCCTCATCGTCGCGGCCGACGTGAAGCCGCAGACGATCGGCGGCTTCATCGCCGGCGCCGCGCGCGGGCTCTTCGGGTTCGCGTCGGACCGGGTGGCGGCGGCGGTGGAGGAGCACCGGATCGCCGTCGCCGAGCTGCGCGCGGAGGAGGCCGCCGACCGGAAGCGGGAGGCGCTCGCGGACGCCGCGTCCATCGAGGCGGACGACGACGAGTCGCGCGAGGAGGCGCGCGCCATCGCGAACGCGCTCGCGATCGAGCACGCGCGCCGCACCGGGTTCGAGGATCCTGCCTGGGTGGGCGGCCTCGCCGCCCCGGCTCCCGAGGAGGAGCCGGAGCCGGCCGAGCCGCCGGCGCGGAAGCGCCGCAAGGCGCGCGAGGAGCAGGAGCCGGCCGCGGCGAAGACCGCGGTGGTGGAGCTGCCAGCGGCCGAGGCCGCCGCGCCCGAGCCGCTGCCCGAGCCGCCCACGCCCCCCGCCCGCCCCGAGATCATCGTCTCGCAGGCGATGCTCGAGCGCGGGAAGAAGAAGGAGAAGAAGAAGGAGGTCCCCGCGTTCGCGTTCACGAAGGCGGGCGACGTCTTCAAGCTCCCCTCGGCCGAGATCCTCGACGCGCACGAGGAGAAGGCGAAGGCCGTCGACGAGCAGGCCCTCACGCGGACCGCCGGCGTCATCGTCGCGACGCTCGAGCAGCACGGCGTCGACGGCGTCATCAAGCACATCCGGCCCGGCCCGGTCGTGACGCTCTACGAGTTCTCCCCGGTGGCGGGCGTGAAGCTCGCCCGCATCGAGAACCTCGACAAGGAGCTCACGATGGCGCTCAGCGCCACGCGGATCCGCATCATCGCGCCGATCCCGGGCAAGGGCGTCGTCGGCATCGAGGTCCCGAACCGCGATCGCGCCACCGTCTACCTGCGCGACATCCTCGAGTCGGAGTCGTTCGCCACGGCGGGCGGGTTCATGCCGCTCGGCCTCGGCAAGAACATCGAGGGCATCCCGTACTGCGTCGATCTGCAGAGGATGCCCCACCTCCTCATCGCGGGCACCACCGGCTCCGGCAAGTCGGTCGGCCTCAACACCATGATCTGCTCGCTCCTCTACCGGCAGACGCCGGCCGAGGTGCGGATGATCATGGTGGACCCGAAGATGACGGAGCTGTCGCTCTACGAGGACATCCCGCACCTGCTCCTCCCGGTCGTCACCGATCCGCAGAAGGCCGCCCGCGCGCTGCAGTGGGCGGTGGACGAGATGGAGCGCCGCACGCAGGTCCTCGCCGACACGGGCTCGAAGGACCTCAAGAGCTACAACGGCAAGGTCGAGAAGCTCCGCGCCGAGAGCCGCACCTTCGAGGAGAAGGACGCGCCGCCGCCGCGGAAGCTCGTGGTGGTCGACGAGGTCGCGGGCGAGACCGAGGAGGAGGCCGCCGCGCGCGCCGCCGCGGAGACCGCTCCGGAGCCGGTGACGGCGAGCCCCGAGTTCGAGGATCCCACCGCGCCCCCGCCGGCGGACCCGGTGGCGGCCCGCGACGAGAGGAAGCTTCCGCAGAAGCTGCCGTACATCGTGGTCGTCATCGACGAGCTCGCCGACCTCATGATGACCGCGCCGCGCGAGGTGGAGATCTCGCTCGCCCGCCTCGCGCAGAAGGCGCGCGCGACCGGCATCCACCTCATCGTGGCGACGCAGCGGCCGTCGACCGACGTCATCACCGGGATGATCAAGAACAACTTCCCGGCCCGCATCTCCTTCCGCCTGGCCTCGCGCCACGACTCGCAGACCATCATCAACGGCCCGGGCGCGGAGACCCTGCTCGGCGACGGCGACATGCTCGTCATGACCGCGACCCAGCCGGTCACGCGCGTGCAGGGCGCGTTCGTCTCCGAGGAGGAGCTGCAGCGCGTCGTCGAGTTCCTCAAGGAGCAGGGTAAGCCGGTCTACGACGACTCGATCCTCAAGGCGCGCGACTCGGGCGGCGACGGCCGCTACGACTCCGACGACGACGACCCGGTCTACGACCAGGCGCTCGACCTCGTCTCGCGCATGGAGGAGGTCTCCGTCTCGAAGCTCCAGCGCGAGATGCGGCTCGGCTACAACAAGGCCGCGAAGATCATCGAGCGCATGGAGCGCGAGGGCGTGGTCGGCCCGGCGAACGGCGTGAAGCCGCGCCAGGTGCTCATCCGGCCGGTGGGCGAGGTCTCGCCGATCCCGAACGTGTAGCGCGGCGCGCGCGGGCGAGGGAGCCCGCGGCGTTCACGCTCACACCTTCATCCGCTTCTCCTCGCCGCGCACGAGCCGCCCGATGTTCTCGCGGTGGCGCAGCACGATGAGCGCCGCGAGGGCGATGCCCGCCCAGCTCACCGGGCTCGCCGGGCCGTTCAGCGCGAAGGTCACGATCGCGCAGACGGCGGTGCCGGCGAGCGAACCCACCGAGGAGATGCGCGTCGTCGCGTAGGCGAGGAGGTACGTGAGGACCCCGCCGAGCGCGGCCCACGGCGCGAGCACGACGAAGATGCCGAGCCCGGTCGCGACGCCCTTGCCGCCCTTGAAGCCGAGCCACACCGGGAAGAGGTGGCCGACGAAGGCGGCGAGCGCGACCAGCACCGTGAAGAGCTCCGCCCGCGGCGTCCCGGCGAGGAGCGCCCGCGCGACGAGGATCGGCACGATGGCCTTCGCCGCGTCGAGGAGCAGGACGACGACGCCCATCTTCTTGCCGCCGGCGCGCGCCACGTTCGTCGCGCCGATGTTCCCGGAGCCCACCGTCCGCACGTCCACGCCGAGCACGAGCCGGCCGAGGAGAACTCCGAACGGGATCGAGCCCGCGAGGTAGCCGGCGACGACGAGCAGGACGCCGAGCGCGCTGTCGCTCACGAGCCGATCTCCCGGACGACGAGGTACGCCCAGTTGGCGAGGAGCGCCACCACCCCGAGCGCCACGGCGCCGCGGGCGAGCCGCTCGGAGGGCACCGGCAGCGGGGCCCCCAGCGCGGCGCGCGACAGGTCGAGCGCGGCGAAGAGCCAGGCGGCGGCGGCGAGCGCCGCGCCGAGCGGGCTCGCCGAGATGGCGCGGCCGAGCTCGCCGTGCGCGAGGTGGACGAAGGCGTGCGTCATCCCGCAGGTGGCGCACGGAATGCCCGCGAGCCCGCGCAGCGGGCAGACGAACGGCAGGGACAGGAGCGGCAGGAAGCGCGCCGCGAGGAACGACAGCGCGCCGATCACGGCGAACACCTCGGCGTGGCCGAAGCGCGCCGTCCGCCGCCAGCCCACCGCCGCCGTCACAGGCTCACCGGGCCGTGGCCGCGCCCGCCTTGCAGCATGCCGCCGAAGCCGAGACCGATCGCGGCGCAGCACGAGCAGACGAGGACGAGCAGGAGGGGCGAGAGCACGGCGAGCGTGGACTTGCCCGGCCCGCAGCGCTGGGTCTCGCCGAGGCCGATGATCATCGCCACGACGGACCACACGAGCGCGAGGAACCCGCCGCAGCCGGGCACGATGAGCAGCACGTTGAGGCCGGCGGCGTAGCCGACCGCGGTGAGCGTCGCGCCGAAGCCCCGCGGTGCCCCGCGGACGAGCAGCAGGATGCCGTGGACGATGGCCGCCCAGAGGTAGACGCCCACGAGCGCCGCGAGCGGCGCGAGCACGACCTGCGCGATCGCGGACGAGCCGGACAGGCTCTCGACGTACATGCGGAGGTAGCGCGCCTGCTCCTCGGGCATGTTCTCCGCCACCGACTCGACGATCTCGGCCACGCGGCTGCCGGTCGCCAGGTTGTAGAGCCCCTGGAACAGCGTACCGACCGTGTAGGCGATCACGGCGAAGAGCACCGCGCTCCCCGGCTGGTCGACGCGCACGCGCCGGAAGAACGCGCCCGGCTGCGTGGCGACGAGCTTCAGGGTCTCGAGGAATGACGAGAAGAGGCCGCGCTGCTTCCGCTCGGCGAACGGCGCGGGCGCCTCCGGTCCTTGCGGTCCGGGCGGCCCAGCCGGCGGCGGGCCCCAGCCTCCGCCGGGCGGCGGCCCCCAGCCGCCGGGGGGCGGGCCCCAGCCTCCGGGCGGCGGGCCCCAGCCCCCGGGAGGCGGCCCGTAGCCGCCCGACGGCGGGCCTGGCGGGGGCGGCAGCTCAGGACCTCTGCCCGCGGCCTGCTCGGGCGGCGTGGGCGGTGCGCCCCACACCGGCTGCTTCGAGGTGCGCGCCCAGCCCGGCTCGGGCGCAGGTGCCTCGGGGGAGGTCGGGGACGGAGGGGGCTCCTGCGGCGCCTCCGGGCCTGGCGCCGCGGCACCCTGCGCCTCGCCCGCGGCGGGGCGGGCCTCGGGCTGCGCCGGTGCGACGGGCCCCGGCCCAGGGGCCGCGGGGGGCGGCGCGTTCGGATCGGCGAGGAGCAGCTCCGCGCCGCAGTGCGGACAGCTCTGGCGGCCGAAGCGGTCGGTCTGGAACGTGCCCTGGCACCGGGCGCAGCGAGCGATCATGCCGCGAGCTTACCGCGGCGCGCCCCAGGGCGGTGAAACTCGGGGACCGAGCCCGCCCCGGGCCAGGATCACTCGTGCAGCGCGCGGACCTCGTCCACGTTCACGCTGCCGCGGGTGCGGTAGATGGCGATGACCACCGCCAGGCCGACCGCCGCCTCGGCCGCCGCCACCGCGATGACGAAGAAGGCGATGGCGTGCCCGCCGATGTTCCCCGACTGCCGCGCGAACGCGAGGAACGTGAGGTTCGCCGCGTTGAGCATGAGCTCGACGCTCATCATGACGATGAGCGCGTTGCGCTTCAGGAGGACGCCGGAGAGGCCGATGGTGAAGAGGAGCGCGGCGAGCCAGAGGTACCAGGTGACGGGGACCATGGCTCAGATCCTCTCCTTCGCGACGACGACCGCGCCCACGATGGCGACGAGGAGGAGCAGGCTCGTCACCTCGAAGGGCAGCAGGAAGTCGGTGTAGAGCACCTGCCCGACCGCCTTCACCGTGCCGAAGCGCTCCGGCTGGGCGAGGGTCGCCATGGCGGCGTCGGGCACCCGGTAGATGGCGGAGGCGAGCACGGCGAGGAGCGAGACCGCGCCCATGACGCCCACGTACTGCATCGCCTTGCGGCGCTCGGGCTGCGGGTGCTCGTCGCCGAGCGACAGGAGCATGATGACGAACAGGAAGAGCACCATCACCGCGCCCGCGTAGACCAGGATCTGCATGAACGCGATGAGGTGCGCGGCGAGGAGGACGTAGATCCCGGCCATGAAGAAGAAGGCGGCGACGAGGTTCATCGCCGCGTAGACCGGGCTCCGCGCGACCACCACGCCGAGCGCGGTGACGACGAGGGGGACGGCGAAGATCCAGAAGCAGACGAGCTCGGCCGTGATTTGCATCGCCTAGTACCTCACCCCGCCCACCACCGCCGGGCGAGAGGACTGATCGAGACCCCAGCCGTGGTCGCCGTACGGGCAGCGCCGCTCCTCGACGTGTCGCAGGAACTCGTCGCGGAACTTCTTCACGAACGACTGCACCGGCATCGACGCGGCGTCACCGAGCGCGCAGATGGTCTGCCCGCCGATGTTGCCCGCCACCTGCTCGAGCTTGGCGACGTCCTCGGCGGTCGCGTGGCCGTGCTCGATCTTCTCGACGATCCCCTCCATCCACGAGGTGCCCTCGCGGCAGGGGGTGCACTGCCCGCAGCTCTCCTCCGCGTAGAACTTGGAGATGCGGGCGAGCGCGCGGACCATGCAGGTCGAGTCGTCGAACACGATGACGCCGCCGGAGCCGGACATCGAGCCGGCCGCCTTCACCGCGTCGAACTCGAGCGAGATGTCGATCTCGTCGCCGCGCAGCACCGGCGAGGAGGAGCCGCCGGGGATGACGGCCTTGATCTTCCGGCCGCCGACGACCCCGCCGCAGTCCTCCATGATGAGCTTCTTCAGGTTGTAGGCGACCGGCTTCTCGTAGACGCCCGGCCGGTTCACGTGGCCGGAGACGCCGAAGAGCCGGGTGCCGCCCGACTTGCCCACCCCGAGCGCGGCGAACGCGTCGCCGCCGTTCGCGACGATCCAGGGGACGTTCGCGATGGTCTCGACGTTGTTGATGATGGTGGGCTTGCCCCACAGGCCGACGATCGCGGGGAACGGGGGCTTGAGGCGCGGGTAGCCCTTCTTGCCCTCGAGCGACTCGAGCAGCGCCGACTCCTCGCCGCAGATGTACGCGCCCGCGCCGCGGTGCACGACCACCTCGAGGTCGAAGTCCTTCTTGCCGAGGAGCCGCGGGCCGAGGATCCCGGCCGCGCGCGCCTCGTCGATGGCCTCCTCGAGGATGCGCGCCTGCTTCGCGAACTCGCCGCGGATGTAGACGTAGGCGGCGTGGATGTCGAGCGCGTAGCAGGTGATGGCGATCCCCTCGATCAGCATGTGGGGATCGTGCTCGATGATGTAGCGGTCCTTGAACGTGCCCGGCTCGGACTCGTCCGCGTTCACCGTGAGGTAACGGGGACGGACGTCCTTCGGGAGGAACGTCCACTTGAGCCCGGTCGCGAAGCCGGCGCCGCCGCGGCCGCGGAGGTTCGACTTCTTCACCTCGTCGACGACGGCGGCCGGCTCCATGCCGAGCGCCTTGTCGAGCGCGGCGTAGCCGCCGTCGGCCCGGTAGGTGCGCAGCGCGGCGGAGTCGGGCTTCCCCCAGCGCTTCGTCAGGATGAGCGTGTCGCTCACTCGAGCCTCCCGAGGATCTCCTCGACCTTCTTCGGGTCGAGCCGCTCGTGCATCTCCTCGTCCACGAGCATCGCCGGGGCGGTGCCGCACGCCCCGAGGCACTCGACCTCGCGCAGCGTGAAGCGACCGTCGGGCGAGGTGCCGCCGTTCGCGACCCCGAGCTTGTGCTTGAGGTACTCGAACAGCCGGTCGCCGCCGGTGAGGCAGCACGATACGTTCGTGCACACCTCCACGAGGTGACGGCCGATCGGCGCGGTGTGGAACATCACGTAGAACGTGGCCACCTCCTCCGCGCGCGCAGGCGAGGTGCCGAGCCTGTCGGCGGCGAGCCGCTGCACGGCGGGGGAGACGTAGCCGAAGACTTCCTGGCCGAGACGGAGGGCCGGCAGCATCGCCGCGGCCTTTCGATCGGGCGGGTAGCGACGAAGGACCTCCGCGAGCTCACGGTCGAAGTGCTCGACCTTTTCCCGCGGCAGTTCTTCGGCCGTCCCGACGAGTGGTGGATTCGTCATAGAGGTCCGATGAAGGCAGGGCGAAAGCGCGGGCGAGGCTAGTGAGCACATGTAAGATTGTCAAGGAGATCCGCCGCTGTATACTCGACCGCTCCGGATGGAAATCGGTCGTGAAAAGCGTCGCGATCCCCGCGTCCCGCTCGTGCTCCGCGTGGATTACCCAGGCATGCAGCAGGCCGTCCGCGACGTCACGGAGAACGTCTCGGCCGGCGGTCTCTTCATACGCACGGATCGCGATCTCCGCGAGGGAGATCGCGTCCCGCTCCAGGTGAGCTTCCCCGGGCTGCTCGAGCCGGTGGAGGTCGAGGTGGAGGTCGTGCGCCGGCGCGCCGCAGGCGGCGACCAGCCGCGAGGCGTCGCGGTGAAGATCCCCATCGACCGCGTCGACGACCGGCACAAGCTCGCCCGCATCGCCGAGACCGCCCGCGCCGGGAGCGGCAAGGCGAAGCGCACCTACCGCGTGCTGGTGGTGGAGGACAACGCGCGCGTCGTCGAGATGTACCAGTACGCCCTCCGGAAGCTCCGCTCGGAGGGCGACGGCGTGGACGTCGCGGTCGAGTACGCACCGAACGGCCACGAGGCGCTCGCCAGGCTCGTCGAGCCGCCGCGCATCGACCTCGTCATGGCCGACCTCTACATGCCGGTCATGGACGGCTTCGCCCTCGTCGAGCGGATGCGGGCCGACCCCGCGCTCGCCCCCACGCCCATCGTCGTCATCAGCGCCGGAGGGCCGGACGCGCGCGACCGCGCCGCCGAGCTCGGCATCGACGTATACCTCCAGAAGCCGGTCCAGTTCGCGGACATCATCGCGACGGTCCGGACGCTGCTGCGGATACGATAGCGGCCGCGGGCGAACCAGGCCGCGCCTCGCGACACCGAGGGTGATCGCGAGCGCCCGGCCCGTCCCTCAGAGCCGCTTGCGCATCACCACGTGCTCGATGCCGGCCTCCTCGAACCGCTCGCCGGCGCGCGCGTACCCGGCCCGCGCGTAGAACGCCTCGACGTAGCACTGCGCGTGCAGCTCGATCTCGGCGAGCCCCTCGGCGCGCGCCTGCGCCTCCAGCGCGGCGAGGACCTGCTCGCCCACGCCGAGGCGGCGGTGGCTCCGCTCCACCGCCATGCGCCCGACACGCCCGACGCCGCCCGGCTGCCGGACGAGCCGGCCGGTGCCGACGCAGCGCCCGCCCTCGAGCGCGACCGCGTGGAAGGCGGCGTCGTCGTGCTCGTCGCGCTCCAGCTCGACCGGCACCCCTTGCTCCTCGACGAACACGGCGTGGCGCAGCGCGAACGCCTGCGCGCGCAGGGCGGGGGTGTCGGCGGAAACGACGACGACGCTCATCACTGCTCCCTCGGGCGCGCGCGGTTCACGACAGGTGACGCGCACCGTCCGGAAACGCGACGCCCGCCGGGCCGCGAGGCCAGGCGGGCGCCGGGGACCTCGATCGCGAGAAGGGCTACTTCTTGCCCTTCTTGTTGAAGATGTCCTTCAGGCCCTTGGCGGGCGTGATCTTGATGGCGGTGCGGGCCGGGATCTTGATCTGCTCGCCCGTCGCCGGGTTCCGGCCGATGCGCGCCTTGCGATCGACGAGCTTCACCGCGCCCAGGCCGCCGAGCGGGATCTTCCCCTCGCCCTTCAGCCGCTTCGTCACGACCTCCTCGACCGCCGTGAACACCTGACGGACCTGGGCCTTCGACAGCTGCGCGCCCTCGGCCACCGCCTGGAAGAACTGAGCCTGCGTCATGTTGGAAAGCCCTCCTGTCGACCGCCCGCCCAGGGCGGCGAATGGCTCGGAGATATCGCTTCCCGATCCCCCCGTCAACTTCACGCCGTCACGATCGGCCTGAAAAACGGGCCGATCGTGACGATCGATCCCGGTCGAGGGAGGGAGCCGCCCCGCACCGTCAGCGGAAGGCGGCGGCGATCTCGAAGACGATGAGGAGGATGATGGCGAGCTCGAGGAGCTCGCTCCGGCTCGTGTCGGCGGCGTCGCCGATGAGGTCGTTCACCTCGGCGAGGAGCCGCTGCTTGCGCAGGACCGTCTCCTGCCAGGCCGGGAGCCGGAAGCGGCGGACCGCGCTCTGGTAGAGCCGCGCGAGGTAGAAGTCCCCCACGATTTTCACCGCGTTTTCGAGCCTTTCCACCATTTCGGAGAGCTCGAGCAGGAGCGCGGCGGTGCGGCGCTGCAGGCCGCGGTACCGGCGGGTGAAGATGTTCGCGACCGGGCTGCCCCCCCGCTCGATCTCGTCGTAGATGAGGTGCAGCTCGCGGTCGAGGAGCGCGTCGTAGTAGCGCAGCTCGAGCAGGTGGGCGGTCGCGAACTCGAGGAGGTCGGGGATGTCCTCCACCCCCGAAGGCTCCACCACGAGCGCGCTGTTCCAGTGGACCACCGCGAGGTCGTCCTCCAGGTAGGTGTAGTGGTGGGAGAGCACCTCCTGTCGCTCGGCGGTCGAGAGGCGGACCGGGCTCGTCTCGCCGAGGAGCAGCTCCGCCACGGGGGCGCTCGCGAGGAGCTCCTGGGCGCGGAGCGGTCCGTCCGCGAAGCGGCGCGCGAAGAAGATCTGGTAGCTCTCGAGGCCATCCCAGCGGTGCGGCCGCTCGAGGGCGCCGCCCAGGGCGCGGCAGAGCTCCTCCGCCTCACGCCGCGCCGCCTGGTCGATCTCCGGCGTGGGCGAGACGAACAGCTCCTCGGCGAGGACGACGAGGTCCTCGAGCGCCGCGCCGGGCGCGATGGGCAGCTTGTAGAGGATCGAGACGACCCCGTAGTCGAAGACGTGCGCGCTCGTCTCGGCGGCGCGGGCGCCGCGGAAGCGGAGCGGGACCTCGCGCGCGCCGAGCGCCACCCGCAGCGGCGGGCGCGGCAGCTCGAGCGCGGTCGCGGACTGCGCGCCGGTGAGGCGCGCGCGCGACTTGGGCGCGGCCATCGCCACCTCGACCGCGCGCTCCGCCGCGGCGAGGTCGATCGCGTCCGCCACGTCGAAGAGGCGGTACACGTGGACGCTGCCGTCCGCGATGACGAAGCGCTCTGGGTTCGCCGCCATGCGCGCCCGAGCTTATGCACGTCCCGGCCGCGCGGGGCGGCCGAGGCGCGGCGGCACCCCGATGGAGCGCGCTCGCGCGACCGCGCGAAGCATGCCGCGGCGCGGCGCCGGGACGGTCGGGAGCGGCGAGGTGCGGCGCTACGCGCCGACGACGCGCAGCGGCGGCGCGGGGGTGCGCTTCGGGAACGCGACGAGGTACTCGCCCGAGAAGCACGCGTCGCAGAACGTGGCGCGATCCTCGCCGATGGCGGCGTAGAGGCCGGGCAGGGAGAGGTAGCCGAGCGAGTCCGCGGTGACGTAGGTCGCGATGTCCTCGACCGAGTGCGTGCTCGCGATGAGCTCCTGCCGCGTGGGCGTGTCGATGCCGTAGTAGCAGGGCCAGGCGGTGGGCGGCGAGCTGATGCGGAGGTGGACCTCCTTCGCGCCCGCCGCGCGGATCATCTTCACGATCTTGCGGCTCGTCGTGCCGCGCACGACCGAGTCGTCCACCACCACCACGCGCTTGCCGGCGAGCACGCCGCGGAGCGCGTTCAGCTTGAGCTTCACGCCGAAGTGCCGGATGGACTGCTGCGGCTCGATGAAGGTGCGGCCGACGTAGTGCGAGCGGACGAGCCCCATCGCGAAGGGGATCCCGGCCTTCTCGGCGAAGCCGATGGCGGCGGGCACGCCGGAGTCCGGCACCGGGATGACGAGGTCCGCCGGCACGGGGTGCTCCTCGGCGAGCCGCTTGCCGAAGGCGTGGCGCACCTCGTACACCGACTTGCCGAACAGCACCGAGTCCGGCCGCGCGAAGTAGATGTGCTCGAAGACGCAGCGGCCGAGGCGCGACGGCGGCTGGGCGGGGAAGAGCCGCTCGCTGCGGAGCCCCGCGCCGTCGATGATGAGGAGCTCGCCCGGCTCCACCTCACGGACGTACTCCGCCTCGATGAGGTCGAGCGCGGTCGTCTCGCTCGCGACGACCCAGCTCCCCTTGAGCTTGCCGAGCACGAGCGGGCGGAAGCCCATCGGATCGCGCGCGGCGATGAGCGCCTTGGGCGAGAGGAAAAGCATCGAGTACGCGCCCGTCACGCGCCAGAGGGCCTCGCGCACCGCGCCGACGAGCTGCTCGACCGAGCCGGGCGCGCCCGGCGCGCGCGCGCGGGCGAGGAGGTGGACGATCACCTCGGTGTCGGTGGAGGCCTGGAAGATCGAGCCGTCGCGCTCGAGGTCGGCGCGCAGTGACTCGGCGTTCACGAGGTTGCCGTTGTGCGCGACCGCGACCGCGCCGCCCTGGTACTGCACGGCGAGCGGCTGCGCGTTCTTCACGTGCGAGCCGCCGGCGGTCGAGTAGCGGACGTGGCCGATGGCGGCGCCGCCCTTGAGGCGCGCGATCGTCTCGGCAGTGAAGACGTCCGCGACGAGCCCCATGTCGCGGTGGACGTGCAGGGTCTCGCCGTCGGTGGCGACGATCCCGGCGGACTCCTGGCCGCGGTGCTGCAGCGCGTGCAGCCCCAGGTAGGCGTAGTTCGCCGCCTCCTCGGACTGGCCGAGCGCCCAGATCCCGAAGACCCCGCACTCGTCCTTCATCTTGTCGTAGACGGCGTCGTACCCCATGAGGCGCCGGAGTATAACGATGCACGCTTGAAAAAGCTGCCCGCCACCCGCGCATTGCGCGGCGCCGCGATCGCGCTCGCCATCCCCGTGATCGTGCTGGCGATCGCGTCGCTCCCGTGGCGCCCGGAGCGGCCCGAGGAGCCGGCGCGCATCGCGCTCGCCCCCTGCGGAGCGGGCGCTCTCTCGGCGGGCGTGGGAGAGGCCGCCTTCACCCTTCCGAACGAGGCGCCCATCGCCGGCTTCGCGCGCCTGCGCTGGACGAGCGAGGGGATCCGCGATCCGGTGGGCGCCCGCGCGCTCGTGCTCGGCGCGCCCGGCTGCCGGATCGCGCTCGTGTCGGCGGAGCTGCTCGTCGTCCCCGAGGAGCTCGTGGCGGCCGTGCGCGCCCGCGTCGAGGACCTCGCGCTCGACGGCCTCGTCCTCGCCGCGACGCACACGCACGCCGGGCCGGGCGGCTACTGGGACAACCTGCTCGGCGAGCGGATCGGCGCGGCGCCCTACGAGCCCCGCATGCGCGAGGCGGTCGTCGCCGGGATCGCGGCGGCGATCCGGCGCGCCGCGGGCGCGGTCGCCCCGGTCGAGCTCGAGCTCGCGCGAGGCCGGGCCGACGCGCTCGTGCGGAACCGCGGCGGCGGGGCGAAGGACGCGCGGCTCCTCGCCGTGCGGCTCGCGCGGCGCGGCGGCGCGCCGCTCGCGGAGCTCGCGGTGCTCGCCGCCCATCCCACCACGCTCGGCAAGCGGAACCGGCTCATCTCCGGCGACTGGCCGGGCCGCTTCCTCCACGCGGACGCGCCCGCCGCGGGCGTGCGGCTCTTCTTCCAGGGCGCGCTCGGCGATCAGTCGGTCGCGCTGCCCGAAGGCGGCCCGGTGACGCCGGAGCGCTACGCGGACGCGTTCTCACGCACGGTCGATGCTCTCCGCTTCCAGCGCGTCGCCGCCCCCGCGCTCGGCTTCGCGGCGGGCGAGGTGGTCCTCCCCGCGCCCGCGCCCGGCGCGCTGCCCGCGCTGTTGCGCGCCGCGGCGGGGAACCTCGCCTACGGCGCGGTCCCCGCACGCGCGCCGCTCGCCGCGCTGCGGCTCGGGCCGGCGGTGCTCGCGTTCGTGCCCGGAGAGCCGGTGGCCGAGGTCGGCGAGGCGTGGCGCGACGAGGCGGGTCCAGGCACCGAGATCGTCTCGCTCGCCGGCGGCTACGTGGGCTACGTGGACACGCCCGAGCAGATCGAGGCGCGGCGCGGCGAGACGGTGCGCACGTACTACGGTCCGGACCTCGCGGCACGGCTCGGCCACGGGATCGAGGCGGCGGTCGCCGCCGTCCGCGCCGATCCGGCCGCGCGGGGCGAGGCTCCGCTGCCGCGCGACACGGGCGCCGAGGCAGCCGCCCGCGCCGCGGGCGGGCGGTGACTACCTCCGCGAGGAGCCGAGCGCGGGGAGCACCTCGAAGGCCGGGTCCTTCGGCACGTGCCGCATCGCCTCGGCGAGCGCCTCGGGCGCGGGGACGAGCTTGCGGGTGTGGAGGTCCATCCAGCCGCCCGAGACGACGATGCGGGCGGCCTGCTTGCCGTTCGGCTTCCAGAGGTCGTGGCGGATCTTCCACCTCGCGCCCTCGGGCGAGAGGCCGAGCTGGACGAAGTCCACCGTGACCGTCTCGCCGGCGCGGATCTCGCGCAGGTAGTCGATCTCCTCGCGGAGCAGCACCGGGCCGAGGTGGAGGTCTCCGAAGTGCTCGTAGCTGAAGCCGTTCGCGGTCAGGTACGCCATGCGCGTCTCGATGGCGTACTCGCTGTACATCGTGTTCCGCACGTGGCCGTTCATGTCGCAGTCGCCCCAGCGGACGGTGAAGGTCTGGATGTATCGGTCCATGGTGGGATCCTCCGGGCGCGGCGCTGCCGCGGCGGCGTTCTAGCGCGAACGCGGCCGGGCTGCGCGCGCCAGGAGGGGACGCGCGTCAGAAGCTGAACGCGACGAGCGCCGGCTCCGGGGTCCGATCCCAGGACATCCAGCCGAGCACGCCGGCGGCGGCTGCGAGCGCGGCTCCGAAGCCGGCGGACACGTAGGCGTTCCTCCGCGCCGCATCCGCGTCGCGCTGGAGGGCGTAGTAGCGCGCCGGATCGGCCCCGGGCTTGAACCTCGAGGTCTCGCCGTCGATCATCCCGTCCGCGTCCCTCGATTTGCTCGAGGCGGACAGGCCCTGCTGGAGGGCGAGCGCCGCGAGGAGCACTGCGGCGGCGCCGGAGCCGATGGCGGTCGGGCGCATCCAGGCTCCCGGTGCGCTGTGCGACCGGTCACCGAGGACGGTGAGTGCTGGCTGCTTCGAGGCGGCCGGCGGAGCGAAGGCGAGTGCCGCGCCGGCGGTGGACGGCGTCTCGCGCGGAGCGGGCGTCGCGGAGGCGGCCGGGGTTGCTGGGACGGCGGGCGACTTGCCGCTCTCGAGCGCAGCCGGCGCTCGGGCAGGGGAAGCCGCCACGGCTGCGGCCTGCGCGGTGGAAGGCTGGCGCGAGGCGTCCTTCGGCTGCTGCGGAGCCGGCTGCGCCGCCGCGGCGGGCGGAGTCTGCGCAGGAGCCGCCGCGACGATGAGCGGCGCGGGCGGCACGCGAGGGACGTCGGGCGTGCGGTCCTTCACGTCGCGCGAGGACTGGCCGGTGAGCAGGAACGACGCCAGCGCGCCGAGGTTCACGGCGGGGACGCTGCCCGCCACCATCCGGACGCTCCCCTCGCGCAGGAGCGCGCCGCGGCGCACGTCGTAGATGGAGCCGAGCAGGAACTGGGCGCCGCCCTCCACGGCGCGGCTCGCGACCACCAGCCTGTCCACCCCGAGCCACGCGCCCGCCCGGATGATGCCGTAGGCGCGCTGCTCCGGCGCGAGCGCGAGCCCGGGCCCGGCGTTGGCGCGGAGCGACTCGGCGAGCGCGAAGTCGAGCACCACGGTGCGGTCCTCGGCCTCGAGATCGACGGTGAAGCTCGGGACCCGAAGCCCCTCCGCCGCCCCGCCGATCCGGTACGTCCCGGCGGGCAGCGTGACCGCGACCGGGGCCGGGCCCATGTTGCGGCCGTTCACGTAGACGACGCCGGGCCTCCCCTCGGCGAGCACGGTCAGCTTGCGCTTCGGCAGCGCGCGGACCTTCGCCTTCACCTCCTCGAACCTGCGCCGGTAGCCCGGCGAGTACTGGTCGGGCTCCGGCTGGAGCGCCGGCTCCGTGCGCGCGAGCTTCGTGAGCGCGGCCTGCGCGTCGCGCTCCCTCCCGATGGTCGCTGCGGCGTGCGCGAGCCGGAGCAGCGCCCGCGTCCACTGTGCGTAGGCGTCGTCGCTCTCCGGGATGCTCTCCAGGTCCTCCACGATCGCGCTGAGCGTCCGCACCGAGCTCTCGAACTCGCCGTTCTGGTACACCGCGAGCGCCCCGCCGTAGGCCCGATCGAGCTCCGACAGCGTCGCGTTCGACGCCTGCCCGAGGAGCCGCGCGCGCATCGTCGGCACGTCCTCCACGCCGCCGATGCGATCCCGGCACGCCGCGCGGAGCTGGTGCGCGAGCTCCGCGAGATCGGCATCCGGGCCGGCCGGCGGATACGCGACGGCGATGACGCCGAGCCGCTCGGAGGCGCTCGCGCCGAGCGCGAGCAGCGCGCCCGCGAGGGCGAGAACGCCGCGGGCGCTCACGGCTGCGTCCCCGCGTTGTTGGTGTTGCGGGGATCGTGGAACGCCTTGGGCCAGGGCGCGGCGGTGTCGAGCTGGCCATCGACGATCACCGCGTACAGCTTGCCGTCCGCGCCCGCGACGTAGGCGGTGCTCATCACCGCCCCCGCGGGCTGACCGGGGGTAGTGTAGATGTTTGCCGGCTGGAGGGCCGCGCCCGCAGCGGAGAGCTTCACCGACCAGGCGATGCTGCCGTCGGATTCACGCACCGCGTAGAGCCGACCGGTCGAGGTGGGGACGATGAGTTGGGTGGAGGGGCCGCTCACGACCATCGGAGCCGCCGGAACACCATTGAGTTGTCCGCTGTCGGACCAGGGAGCCGTACCGGATGCAGCGGTGCGCCGTACTCTGCCGGTGAGATCACCAATCACTACGGAGCCATCTCTCAGGATTACAATCCCAGAGGCGCTTGAGCCGACCGTCGTCATCTTGGCGGTTGAGCCGTCTGGCCGCGTGCGGTGCACCGAGCCATCTAGGGCGACGCTCCAAACCCCGTTGTCGGCATCCACGGCCGGGGGCGCAACAACACCATCCCCGACGACGGGATAGGGTCGGCTCCAGTTTGGCCGCAAAGCACCTGCGGTCGTGGGTGTGAAGCTTTCGAATACCGATGTCGAAGGGGAGAGAATCTCGCCGGTGGATGCGACCACAGGAGACGCCATTACGGGCGCATCGGTCGTCGTCGCGTTGCACGAACCGGCTGCCGTTGCCGTTACTATGATCGACGCCTGCGATCCGGCGGCAGCTCGCGACTCGTTGACCAAGAGCGCGGGGGTGCTCGCGATACGTTCGCCGGTTGCACATCCTGTACCGACCTGAGACCCATCAGGCGTTACCGGGTAGAGCGTTCCGTCGACGCTGCCGATCCATATGGCATCTTTACCAATCGTGGGCGCGGCGACGATTTGCGCTCCCGTTACGGGAATGGGATCGCGCGCCGGGTCCCCCTGCGAGGCGATGAAGTGCAGTTCGCCCGCCGTATTCGCGACAAGGATCATTCCGCTGTCGGTGACCGCTGCGGAAGTTAATGCTTGGCCGGATCCAAGGCTTCGCTCCCACCTCAACCTCGTCACCTCCACCGCCGCCGCCGCTCCGCCGCCCTCGTTGCGCGCGCCGTCCCGGGCGACGACGCTCGCGACGACGGGCCGCGCGTACGCCTCGAACGGCCACTCCCGGAGCGGGAGCTCCGCGAGCCAGCGCCCTCCGGAGAGCGTCATCGCGACCTTGCGCGCGCCCGCGTCGAGGTCGAGCGCCACCTCGACGCCCGCGACCTGCTCGTCTTCCGCGACCGTGGCCTCGACGCGCAGCACGCCGTCGCGCAGGCACGGGGTGGTCGAGCACGACGCGGAGACCGACGACACCACGGGCGCCACTGCATCCGGCCAGCACACGTTGCCGTCGGCGGTGCGCGCGCAGTACTGGCCGGCCGGACACTCGACGCTCGTGGCGCACGCGGCGCGGTCCTCGACCGAGCTGCACGCGAGGGCCAGGGCCGCTGCGGAGATGACGACGTGCCTCATGGGATGTCTCCTCAGAAGACGAAGCGCCAGGTGAGCCCGGCGGCGATCGCGGCGCCCCCCGCTGCGAAAGAGATGCCGCTCCACCGGCGGCGGTCTTCCCAGGTCTGGCGCGAGCGCGTGTACGAGGCGGGGTCCGTGGCGGCGTTCGCCCCGTCCGCGGCGGAGCGCGCGGAGAGGGCGAGGAGGGTCCCGGCGGCGACCGCGGCGACGCCGGCGCCGACCGTCGTCCAGGCGGCGACGCGGGCCGGGCTCGGGCCCGGCGGAGGCGGCAGCGCCCGGACCAGCTCGCGCAGCGCCGCGCGCAGCGGCTTCACGGCGTCCGCGCCCGGCGCCACCTCGAGCGTGCGGCGCGCGCGCTCCGTCTCGTTCGCCGCGTCCGCGAGCACGAGCACGAAGCGGCTTCCCTCGAGTCGCCCCTCGGCGCCGGCGGCGACCGCGTAGGCGAGCCCCGCCCGCCGCGCGGCCCGTGCGCCCTCGGCCACGTCCTCGCAGGTGACGCCGTAGTCGAGGAACTTCCCTCCGGCCTTGCGGGCCGCCTCGGCGAGCGCGTCCCCGCGCGCCAGCACCGGGTCCCCGGCGACGCGGGGTCGGCACAAGAGGAGCCGGTCCTGACTCGCGCCGGCGACGAGCGCGAGCGTCAGCGTGAGCGCTCCGGACAGAGCCATGTCGGGCGGTGCCTCCAGGGGCGAGTGAGACGGACCGTGGATTTTCGAGCAGCCGCGCCGGGACTGCAAGTGACGTGCGCCGACCGTGAGGAGCGGCGGGTCGGCGCGTGGGCGCTCCTGTGTCCCGGTGTCGGACCCGATCGGCCGCGCCGCGGACCCTCCCCGCGCCGCGGCAAGCGCAGGACACGCCCGCGAGCGCTGGAACGATCGTCGCATTGGCGCCCGGCGATTGAAACCACCCGCAGCGAACCTTTACTCTTCGTCGCTACCGCCGACGCTCTCCGGAGAACAGAGATGCCGACCCATCGCCCAGCGCGCCCCGTGCTCCGCGCCACGCTTCCGCTCGCGCTCGCGGCCGCGCTCGCCTGCTCGCAGGGCGGGCCACGCCCGATCGCCTGCGACACGGCCGAGTCGTGTCCGCCCGCCTCTCGCTGCCTCGCCCGTGCGTGCGTCGCCGACGCGGCGCCGCTCGCGGGCATCTCCCCGCTGAGCGTCGTCGAGGCCAACGCCGTCGTCACGCTCGACGGATCGCGCAGCTCCGACCCGGACGCGCCGGACGACGCGATCGTCGCCTACGCGTGGACGGTCCGGGCGGTGGACGCACCCTGCGAGCCTCCCCTCGTCGCAGGGACTGCCGCCACGGCGGCGGTGCGGTTCGCCTGCCCGGGCCGCTACGAGGTGTCGCTCGTCGTGAGCGACGAGCTCTCCGTCGAGAGCGACCCCGCGAGCGTGCTCGTGGACGTCGCGCCACGCTCCGGCGCGCCGCTCGTGACGGCCGGCGCGGACGTGGTGGCGGAGCATCGCTGCGAGGGGGAACCGCTCACGTGCCGGCCGCTCACCGAGCTCGGGGGGGCGGTCGCGCTCTCCGCGACCTCGGCGGTCGCGGGCGCGAGCTTCCGCTGGACGGTCGAGCCGCCCGCGGGGCGCGCGGTCGACGCCACCCGGCGCGTCCTCTTCGAGCCGGGGCCGGACGTCGCCACGCCGACCGTGCGGGTCGAGACGGACGGCGCCGCGATCTCGGGGGACTGGGTCTTCCGGGTGGAGGCACGGGACGGCGCGGGCGTGATCGGCACGGCCGCGACGCGCGTCAGCGTCGGGAATGCGCCGCCGGTGGTGACGGAGACGATCCCCGTCTTCCAGCACGCGTTCGACGCCGCCTCGTCCCGGTTCTCGGCGCACGGCGCGATCGGCGTCGTCCTCTCGGATCCCGACGGCGACCCGCTCGAGGGCCAGACCGTCTCGGGGCATCACGTCGGCGACGGCTCGGCGTCGTTCGACGTCCAGGATCTCGGCGATCGCGCGGCGTTCAGCATCGAGCTCCCCTACTCCGAGCCGGGCGACGCGGCCTTCCTCATCGGCGGCGAGGGGCTCGAGCGGACCATCACCTTCTCGGTGCGCGACGTGAATGGGGCGGCAGCGAGCGAGACCTGGCCGGTCGTCATCGGGAACCGGCCCCCGGAGATCGTCGCCCGGATCTCCTCCTGGGACACCGACCACGTCTACGACGCAGTCGCGGGCGCCTACCGCGCCTCGGCGGGGCTCGCCACCTGGCGGGACCCCGATGGCGATCCGATGGTCCAGGGGGATCCCACGGGCGACGCGGCCTGCCCCGACTACGTCCTGAACGCAGACGGTCGCGTCTTGATCGCGTGCAGCCTCCCGTCCGCGGTGGCGCCGGTGGCGGCGAACTTCGTCGGCCCGCACGACATCCAGCAGCGCGTGGCGGACCCGTTCTCGCTCTCCCCGGCCGCGACGCTCTCCCGGCTCGTGATCGGCAACCGGCCTCCCGTCGTCACTGCGCAGGCCGTCACCATGAGCACGAGTTGCGTCGAGACGCTCGTGTGCTGCGACCCGGAGTGCCTCCAGGGCGAGTACGCCATCTCCGCCGTCTCTGGAACGGCGACGAACCTCGTCGCCGATCCCGACGGCGACCCGCTGCAGGTGACGCTCAGCTCCGGAGCGGCGAGCGTGTGCCTTCCGGATCGGTGCAGCTTCTCGATCGGCTGGTCCGCTGACCGCTCGTGCTCCGCGGAGACGACCCGCTCGTACACGGTGACCGCCAGCGACGGGGTGGCGACCTCGACCGGCTCGTTCCTGGCTACGCGGACGTGCGCGCTCTGACCCGCTTCCGCTCCACCGCCCCGTCCGCCGCCTCCGCCACCCGCTCCGCCCCGAGCGCCTTCTCGAGAACCTCGTCCGCGCCCGCGGCGAGGAGCCGGGGGGCGAGCTCGGGGTCCGAGCGGCCGGTCACCACCACCACCGCGAGCTCGGTCTCGCCGCCCGCCTCGCGGATGGTTCGCACGAAGACCTCGCCGTCCATGCCGGGCATGCAGACGTCGGTGAGGAGGAGGTCGAGGGTGAGGAGCTCGTCGGCGAGGGCGCGGAGACCCGACGCGCCGTCGGCGGCGGTCACCACCTCGAAGCCGCGCGCCGCGAGCGCGTCGCCGAGCATGTCGCGGTGGAGCGCGTCGTCGTCCACGACGAGCGCGCGGCGCGGCCTCGCGGTGAGCTGGACGATGGCCGCGTAGAGGCGCGCCTCCTCCGCGGGCTCGAGCTGGAAGCGCACGCCCATGCCCTCGTCGTTCACGTAGGCGACGGTGGCGCGGGTGTGGAGGTCGCCGCCGTCGGGGAGCCGGATCGCGAGCGCGACGGGCGCGCCGACCGCCGCCGGGCTCGCGGTCCGCACGAACGCGCCGCCCTGGGAGAGGTTCTCGACGAAGTCCCGCTCGAGGTCGGCGCCGGTCTCGTAGGCGAGCGTGGCGCAGGCGATGGCGGACGCCGCCTCGGCTGGGCGGAGCGCGATCCGGCCGAGCACCTTCACCGGCGCGTGGACCTCGAGGCGCGGGGCGGAGCGCGTGATCTCCCAGGGCGACGGCGCGGGCGGGGCGACGTGCGCGGCGAGCGCGGCGGCGAGCGCGGGCGGCTCGGGCTCGACCGCGAGCGTGTAGCCGGCGGGCGCCCCGGAGGTGGACGCCGCCGGCGGGCGAACGGCGGCGACGCGCGCGCGGCCCTCCACCTGCCGCGCGACGCCCGGCACGCGCACTGCCAGCACGAGCTCGTCGCCGTCGGGCGGGGCCATCGGCGAGGGGACGAAGAGCGCGGCAGCGGCGGGGTCGTAGCTCGCCCCAGCGGCGGACGCACCGGCGAGGTCGAGCGCGAGCGCCGGCCGCTCGCCGGGGCTCCGCCGGCGGAGGGCGGGCGCGCCCGCGTCCGTGAAGAACGCGGCGGTCGCGAGGTAGAGCTCGGCGCCGGCGACGTCGGCGAGCCGGGGCTCGCAGGCGGCGAGCGCCTTCCGGAGCTCCTCGAGATCGGCCGGCGGGATGCGGCCGATGTCGCTCGCTCGACCGCCGGCGCGCGCGGCCCAGAACGCGAGCCGCTCGCTCGCGCCCGCGGGCGCCGCGGCCGGCGAGAAGCGCAGGAGCGCGAGCAGCCGGCGCGAGGAGGGGTCGATCCCGAGATCGCAGCCGTCCAGCGCCGCTCCGAGGAGCTGCGGCAGGGCGAGCACGAAGCGTTCGGCGGCGAGGAGCCGCTCGCCGCTGGCGCGCTCGAAGATGCAGAGGTGGTCGGCGGTGCTCATCCGTGCGGGGTCGAGGCGTGGCGCTTCTGCAACCCGGGCGCCGGGTCGAGACGCCCGTGATCCAGGCGTCCTGCCGCGGGTCATCGCCGCGCGGGGTCGCAGCATACCCGACCCCGCGACCCGGAGTGCAAGGGGCGCTAGCTGATCGGCTCCTGGGGCTCGCGCGCGACGAGGGAGGCGGCGGCGTGACCGACGTCGCGCCGCAGCACGGCGGGGATGCCGTCGCGCCAGGCCTTGGCGAGCTCGGCGACCGGGACGGAGAGCGCGCCCTGGATCTCGAGCGTGTCGCCGCCCACCGCGCCGAGCCGGATCACCGGCGCGCCGCACTCCTGGGCGAGCGCGACGAAGCGGGCCGCGCTCTCCTTCGGCATCGACACGAGGATGCGGCTCGCGTCCTCGCCGAACAGCACGAAGTCCTTCCGCGCAGGGAACGGCACGCGCACCGCCGCGCCGATCCAGGGCGTCGTCTCGGCGCCGGCCGGCACGCCGTGCATCATGCAGCACTCGGCGAGCGCCACGGCGAGGCCGCCGTCGGAGCAGTCGTGCGCCGACGAGAGCAGCCCCTCGCGCACGGCGCGGCGCACCGTCTCCTGCACCGCCTTCTCCCTGGCGAGGTCGAGCGCGGGCGGGCGCCCCGCCTCCTTGCCGTGCTCGGCGGCGACGTACTCGGAGCCGCCCACCTCGCCCTGCAGCGTGCCGACGAGGGCGATGACGTCGCCCGCGTGCTTGAACGCGCTCGTGCAGGTCTTCTCCACGTCCGGGACGAGGCCGACCATGCCGATGGTGGGCGTGGGGAGGATCCCCTGGCCCTCGGTCTCGTTGTAGAGCGAGACGTTGCCGGAGACGACCGGCGTCCCGAGCGCGCGGCAGGCGTCGCCGATGCCGCGCACGCACTCCGCGAACTGCCACATGATCTCCGGCTTCTCGGGGTTGCCGAAGTTGAGGCAGTCGGTGATGGCGATGGGCTCGCCGCCCACGCAGGCGATGTTGCGCGCGCACTCGGCGACCGCGTGCTGCGCGCCGAGGTGCGGGTCGAGGAAGCAGTAGCGGCCGTTCGCGCCGACGGAGATGGCGATGGCCTTCTTCGCGTGGCGCGCGTCGCCGGTGGCGATCCGCACCACCGCCGCGTCGCCGCCGGGCCGAACCGCGCCGACGAGCCTGACCATGTGGTCGTACTGCTGGTAGACCCACTCCTTCGACGCGATGGTGGGGCGCGCGAGGAGGCGGAGCAGCGTGTCGCCGAGGTCGGCGGGCTCGGGGAGCGTCGAGAGGTCGAAGGCGTGCAGGTCCGGGAGCGCCGGGTGCGGCGTCATCGGGCGCTGGTACTTGGGCGCGCCCTCGGTGAGCGGGTCCACCGGGAGATCGGCGACGAGCTTCCCCTGCCAGTGCGCGCGCCAGCGGCCGGTGTCGGTCACGCGCCCCACGACCGCGACGTCGAGGTCCCACTTCGTGCAGATGCGGCGGACCACGTCCTCCTTGCCCTCGGCGGCGACGAGGAGCATGCGCTCCTGCGACTCGGAGAGGAGGATCTCGTAGGGCGTCATGCCCTCCTCGCGGAGCGGCACCTGGTCGAGGAAGAGGTCGAGGCCGTTGCCGGCGCGGCCGGCCATCTCGACCGACGAGGAGGTGAAGCCGGCGGCGCCCATGTCCTGGATGCCGACCACGGCGTCCGTCTGGAAGAGCTCGAGGCACGCCTCGAGGAGCAGCTTCTCCATGAACGGGTCGCCGACCTGCACGGTCGGGCGCTTCTCCTCGGTGGAGGCGTCGAACTCGGCGGAGGCCATGGTCGCGCCGTGGATGCCGTCGCGGCCGGTCTTGGCGCCGATGTACATGACGGGGTTCCCGACGCCCGCCGCGGTGCCGAGGAAGATCTTGTCGGCCGGGAGGATGCCGAGCGTGAACGCGTTCACGAGGCAGTTCCCGTTGTAGCTCGGGTGGAACATCACCTCGCCCGCCACCGTCGGGACCCCCATGCAGTTGCCGTAGCCGCCGATGCCGGCGACGACGCCCTCGAGCAGGTAGGCGGTCTTCGGGTGGCTGGGATCGCCGAAGCGCAGGGAGTTCGCCGAGGCGATGGGGCGCGCGCCCATGGTGAAGACGTCGCGGAGGATGCCGCCCACGCCGGTCGCCGCGCCCTGGTACGGCTCGATGTAGCTCGGGTGGTTGTGGCTCTCCATCTTGAACGCGGCGGCGAGCCCGTCGCCGAGGTCCACCACGCCCGCGTTCTCGCCGGGACCCTGGAGCACGCGCGGCCCGGAGGTGGGGAACGTCTTGAGGTGCACCCGCGAGGACTTGTACGAGCAGTGCTCGCTCCACATCACCGAGAAGACGCCGAGCTCGGTCAGGTTCGGCTCGCGGCCGAGGTGGCGCTTCACCTCGTCGTACTCGGCCTGCGTGAGCCCGTGCTGGGCCACCACTTCCGGCGTGATCTTCTCGGTCATGAGGCGGCGGATTCTAGACGGCGCTCCTCGATTCGGAAACCGTCAACGAGCGAAGCGAGCCCGGCGGGGCGCCCCCGCGACCGCGGCGAAGCCGCCCGCGGTGGCGCACGGGACCCGGCGAGCGGGGGCGCAGCCCCCGTCAGGCCGTCGGCTCGCGTGCGCTCGCCCGGACGGCGGCCGGCCGGACGTCGTGAGCGGGGCGCGGGCGAGATCCGCGCCGCGGCTCAGGGAGGGGTGGAGAGGCAGCTCACGGTGGCGTCGGCCGTGGCGGTCACCTCGCAGGCGCCGGCGCCGACGTTCTCGAGCTGGGCCGCGCCGCTCAGCGTCCCGGTCACGCGCTGGTCCACGCGCAGCTCGGCCCGCGCGCTGGCGCTGAGGTCGACCGACGCGTCGGTGACGCGGTACTCGCGCGCGTCGAGGTGCGCACCGCCTCGCTGGCCCCCGGCGAGCCGGACCGAGAGCTCGGCGCCGCCCGTCCCTCCGAGCCGCACGTCCGCGCCGTCGTCGGCGTCCACGGCGAAGGCGTCGGCCGCGGCACCGCTCGCCGTCACGTAGCAGCCGTCGGTGGCGGCGAGGAAGCGGAGCACCGGCACGGAGACGACCACGCGGATCGGGTGGGTGGAGTCGAAGGACGAGAGCGTGGAGCGGACCTCCAGCACCTGGCCGTGGAGCGGGTCCGCCTTCACGGCCGTCGAGATGTGCTGCAGCAGGTTCTCGTCGCCGCTCACCGTCACGTGCTGGGCGGACGCGCCGGCCGTCAGCTGCGCCTGGATCCCGTCCTCGACGCGGAGCCCCTCGAACGCGCCGACCTGGCGCGTCTCCTCGCGCAGGACCCCGTTCCCTTTCACGTACGGGTCGCAGGCGAGCACCAGGCCGGCGAGGAGCGCGGACAGGAGGGCGGCCGCGCGGCAGGCGGGCGAGCGGCGAGCGGGTGTCGCGAGGTGGCGACGGTGCCGCGCCGCCGCTGCACGCCCCGGCACGGCGCTCGGAGCACGGGCGTAGGAGGTGGGCTGCGGGATCCCGAGGAGATGCGCGCCTGCGTTCACGATCGACGCTCCCCGGCGGCTCCCATCGCGCGGGAGCGTGCCGTCTCCGAGGATAGCTGCAACTCGCTCGCCGGAGAATTCCTCCTCCGCCCGTCCCCGCGAGAAACCGCTCCAGCGCGGGGCGCACGTCGCCATGCGAGGTGGGAGCGCGTGCGCAAGGACCGTCGTGCGGCGCAGGACGCGCGTCGAGCCGGCCGGCCGGCGCAGCGGGCGCAAGGGATGCGCCCGCCACGCCACGGCGGGGACGCGGCTCAGCGGGGCGCAGCGGGCTCGCGCACGGCGAGCGAGCGCGCCACGCGAAGCGTCTCGCCCACCGCGAGCACACGCACCCGCTCCGGCGAGAGGTCACGCCGCACGCGCTCCGCCTCGACGCGCCGCGGCGGCTCGTCGAGCGGCTCGTCGGCGAGCTTGAACGTGCCCCAGTGCATCGGGACGAAGGTGCGGGCGCCGAGGTCCGCGAACGCGCGGAGCGCCTGCTCGGGGTCCATGTGCTGCCGGAGCATGAACCAGCCGGGCTCGTAGGCGCCGATGGGGAGGAGGGCCGCGTCGATGGATGGGAAGCGGTCGCCGATCTCCCGGAACCCGGCGAAGTAGGCGCTGTCGCCCGAGTGGTAGACGGTGGCGTTCGAGCCCTCGACGACGAAGCCGCCCCAGAGCGTCGCGTTGGTGTCGAGCGGGCCGCGCCGGCTCCAGTGGTGGGCGGGCACGAACGTGACCCGGACGGAGCCGACCTGCGTCGAGCGCCACCAGCCGAGCTCGGTGGCGGCGAGGCCCCGCGCGCCGAACCAGCGTGCGAGCCCGAGGCCCGCGACGACCGGCGCCCCGACCGCGCGCAGCGTGGGGAGATCGAGGTGGTCGTAGTGATTGTGCGTGACGAGCTGCGCGTCGATGGGCGGAAGCCCGTCGAGCGGCACGCCGGGCGGGACGTTCCGGGCGATGCCGCCGAAGATCGCCGGCTGGAGCACCGGATCGACGAGGAGCGACACGCCGTCGACCTGGACGAGGAAGCTCGCGTGACCGAGCCAGGTGAGCCGTGCGGGCTCGCCCTCCGCGGGCGGCCGGGAGAGGCTCGCGACGTCGGCCACGACGGTCGGGACGGCGGCCCGGTCCGGAGCGCGCCTCCGCCTGCCGGTGAGCCGGTCCCAGACCGCCCAGCGCAGGACCGTCGCGAGCCCGGCGGGATGCGAGCCGTCGAGGTTCACGAACCTACCGTCTCGATCGTGCGGCTGTCCGAACGCGGTCATGGGCATGGCGAGGGCGCGCGACGGGAGGGTGGCCGCTCCGGAGCGCTGCGCGTCGGTTAACGGCGGCGACGGCGGCGCGCCAGCGCGGACCGTGGTCACAAGGCGAGCAGGAGCTTCGTCATGTCGTAGCGGTGATCGCCGCGCTCGCAGACCGGCACCGGCGAGGCGGGGAGCCGCAGTCGCTCGATCATCCGGTTGTAGCCCAGGTCCATGAGCGTCCGGAGGTTCACGGCGTCGTGCAGGTTGTACTCGACGAAGGTGCGGAGCGCGGTCGCGTCGCCGCGGAGGTGGAGGCGCCAGAGCCGGATCGCGTCGCGCCCGTCGACGCCGTCGAGGTTCGCGGCCCGACCGACGCCGGTCTCCTTCTCGAGGAGCTTCAGGCCGCCCTTGTGACCGAGCCGCGCCCAGAGGTGACGGAGGTCCACGTGCGCGCGCGGCGGGCGCCAGCCGGGGAAGGCGCTCCGCAGGATGGGCACGTCGAAGGAGAGGCCATTGAAGGTAACGAGGAGCTTCCAGTCCGCCGTCGCGTCCGGGAACGCGTCGAGATCGCGGCCGGCGAGGAAGACGC
Organism: Anaeromyxobacter terrae; assembly: GCF_022690685.1. Lineage (GTDB taxonomy): Bacteria > Myxococcota > Myxococcia > Myxococcales > Anaeromyxobacteraceae > Anaeromyxobacter > Anaeromyxobacter terrae. The sequence continues at coordinate 102,024 of NZ_JALCYY010000008.1, forward strand.
GCGGGCCGCGGCGATCGAGGATCCCGACGGCGGTGACCGCCTCGCCGTCCGTCTCGATGTCGAGGAACGCCGCGTCGGCGGCGAACGAGGCGTAGAGCCGCCAGCGCTCGTTGCGCGGGAGCATCGCGGCGAGGGTCTCCGCGTCGCCGCGCTCGAGCGCGGCGCGCGCGACGGCGAGGGCGTCGCGCAGGCGCGCGTCGGTGCGGGCGGAGAGCGCGACTGCGGGCGGCGCGGGGAAGTCGTCCCAGGTGCGCACGCCTTTCGCCCAGAGCTTCGACTCGAGCCAGGGGCCGACGCCGGGCGCGAGGCGGAAGGTGCTGCGGATCAAGCGGGTCCGTCCGAGAAGTTCGAGTGAGCCGGCGCCCCGCGCGCGGCGGGAACGAAGCGGTGGGGAGCTTACGCGCGGAGGCGAGGTCAGTGCAAAGCGACCGCCGCGGGGAGGATCACGCGGAAGGTGCTGCCCTGGCCGAGCTGGCTCGACACGTCGACGCGGCCGCCATGGGCCTGCACGAGGAGGCGGGTGATGTAGAGCCCGAGCCCGAGCCCCTCCGGCTGGCGAGCGCCGCGCGCGCGGAAGAAGCGCTCGAAGACGTGCGGCATGTCCTCCGGCGCGATCCCGACACCGCGGTCCGTCACCACGAGCGCGACCCCTTCCGGATTCGCCGCCACCTCCAGCGTGACGTCTCCCTGCGGCGGCGAGTACTTGAGCGCGTTCGTGAGGAGGTTCACGACGATGCGCTCGACCCGCTCCGGATCGGCGAGGGCGCGCGGGACGTCCGGGTGGACGACGAGCTTCACCCGATCCGTGTCGAGGGCGCCGCGGAAGCGCTCGAGGAGCTCCGGCACGAGCTCGCCGAGGTCCACGGGCTCGAGGGAGAGGCGCAGCTGCCGGTCCTCGAGCAGGGTCGCCTCGACGAGGTCCTGGATCATCGCGCTCATCCGCTCGCAGCTCTTCAGGATCACGTTCGTCCGCGCCTCGACCCGCGCGGCGTCGTCCGGGTGACGCCGGAGCAGATGGGCCTGGTTGTAGACCGCGTTCAGCGGCGTCCGCAGGTCGTGCGAGATCATCCGCACGAGGTCGTCGCGCGCCTGCTCCATCTCGTGCAGCGCGGTCTCGTCGGAGAAGGTGAGCACCGCGCCGACGATGGCGCCGTCTGCGCCGCGCACGGGGGCGGCGCTCGCGAGGACCCAGAGCGACCGGCCCTGGTACTCGACGCGAACGTGCGCGCTCGAGACCGTCTCGCCTCGCAGCGCGCGCGCGATGGGCGTCTCCTCGAGGCGCATGAGACTGCCGTCGGGCAGGAAGACGCGCATCGCCTCGAACCGCTCCGCGAGCGACGAGACGGCCTCCTCGGGCGCGTAGCCGAGCATCCGCTTCGCGGTCTCGTTCATGCGGAGGATCTCGCCGCCGCGGCCGTAGAGGACGAGGCCGTCGGCGATCGCGTCCACGGCCGCGTCGAGCTCGGCGGCGCGCCGGAGCGCGGCGTCCGCCGCGGCCTCGGCGGCGCGCCGGGCCTCCCACGTGTCGGAGGTCTCCCAGGCCGCGAGGAGGAGGGCGAGCCCCCGGCGCCACGGGACGCGCTTCACCTGGACGGAGAAGCGCCGGGACCGCCCCGCGGCCGGCACGATGTAGTCGTCGACGCTGAGACCGGCGCCGGTCGCGAGGACGTTGGTGAGCGCCGGCACGACGACGGGATCGCCGGTGGGCCAGACGTCTGCGAAGCGCTGGCCGACGGGATCGACGTCGGGGCGGGTGAGCGCGCGGCACGCGGCGTTCACGTGATCGACGACGAGCTCGGGCCCGACGAGGAGCACGAGCGCGACCGGCGAGGCGTCGAACACCGCGTCGAGCATCGCGACGCTGATCCCGTTGGTGCCGCGAAGGACATCCCCGGGCGCCGGCACGAGCCGACGCTCCGAGTTCTCGCCCGTTGTACCCATCGTGCCTTGGCCCCCGCCGAAACCGAACCTATGGCGGCGGGTCGAGGTTGACGCGGCCCCCTGCGGAGTGCGGCGGAGCGCGCATTTGCGGCAAATCGTGCACGCGTTCACGGCAATTCGTGCGCCCGCTCCCAGGCGCTGCGCCACGCGCCGCTCGCCTCTGCGTGCGACAGGAACCGTGCGTAGAACGGGTGCCGCGCCACGGTCGCGCCGTCACCGACCACGACCAGCTTCACGCGCGCGCGGGTGAGCGCCACGTTCATGCGGCGCACGTCCGCGAGAAAGCCGACCTCGCCGGTCTCGTTCGCCCGCACGAGGGAGACCACGACCGCGTCCTTCTCGCGGCCCTGGAAGCCGTCGACCGTGTCCACCTCGAGCCCGCGATCGAGGTGGACCGCGAGGAGCTGACGGAGGCGCTGCACCTGGGCATCGTACGGCGAGATCACCGCCACCTCGGAGGGATCGAGCCCCTGCGCGAGGAGCGCCTCCACCTCGGCGGCGACGAGCGCCGCCTCGCCCGCGTTCTGCTTCGAGTCGGAGCCTTCAGGCGTCTCCTCCTCGAAGCCGCGCCCGGAGGTGTCCACCACCTCGAGCGGCGCGCCGTCGATGGCGCGCTCGGCGACGGCAGGGTGCGCGCGCAGCGCCCCGCCGTAGAGGGCCTCGGACGGGAACGCCATGATGCGCGCGTTCATCCGGTGCTGCTCGGCGAGCGTGACCTTGATCGCGTCGCCGTGCAGCGCGACGAGCCGCTCGAACAGCGAGACGCCGAGCCCGCCCGCCTGGGCCGCCGCCGAGAGCACCGTCGGCGGGAGCTGGAGGTGATCGCCGGCGAGGACCGCCCGCTCGGCCCGGAGCAACGCGAGGTACAGGGCGGGTTCCACCGCCTGTGTGGCCTCGTCCGCGACGGCGAGCGGGAACCTCCGGCGGGCCAGCGCCGGGGCGTCGAGCCCGGTCAAGGTCGCGAGCACCACGTCGGCGCGATCGAGCACCTCGGCCTCGGCTCGCGCCTCGAGCGAGCGCGCCTCCGCGAAGAGCGCGCGCGCGTCGCGCTCCCTCTCGCGCGAGGCGCTGTAGCGGCCGGGACCGCGCTGCTGGCGCCGCTTCGCCGCCGAGCGCCTGAGCGCGATCGCCTCCTCCACGAGCCCCCTCGCGATGCGCGCGGCCTCGTGGGCCTCCGCCTGCGCCTCCAGCGTGTGGGCGAGCACGGCCGGGAGCACCCGCGCCGGATGTCCGACCCTCACGCAGGCGAGGCCGGCGGCCGCGAGCCGCTCGACGAGGTTGTCGACCGCGAGGTTGGAGGGCGCGGTGGCGAGTACCTTCTCGCCGCGAGCCACGGCGCGCCGGATCACCTCCACGAGCACGGTCGTCTTCCCGGTCCCGGGCGGACCGTGGACGAGGGCCAGATCGACCGCGCGGTCGGCGAGGTCGAGCGCCGACGCCTGCTCCGCGTTGAGCGGGCCGGGCAGGACCGGTCCGCGCGCGGCGCGCTCGAACCGTGGGGGCGTCCCGGAGAGCACGCCGTGCCAGCGCCGCCCGGCCGGATCGTCCCGCAGGCGCGCGAGGCCGCCGGCGAGCCGCTCCCAGGTGACCGGCGAGGGCTCGAGCTCCAGCACCACTCGGCCGTCCGTCGCCCAGTCGGGCGGCGGCTCGTCGAACGCCACGGCGAGCGACGCGCGCGTCCGCCGCGCCACCACGCCGCGCGGCGCGTCGGTCCGCTCCTCCCGGCGTAGGGTGACCGAGACCAGGCTGCCGACGCCCACCCGCGCGCCGCCGAGCGGGCGCCCCCCGGGGCGCGCGTAGGTGACGAGCGCTCGCCCGGCGAGCGCCGCCTCCTCGATGGCCTCCACGTCCGCGAGGGCGAGCCCGCGCGCCTCCCGCTCCGCGAGGGCGAGCCGGCGGCGGGCGTCGTCGAGGCGAGCGCGCTCCTCCTCGCGCTCGGCCGCGAGGAGGGAGGACAGGTGGTCGAGGTGGTGCACGAGATCCAAGGCTCTCCTATTATCCGCCGCGATGCCCGCCGACTGCGTCCTCTGGTTCGACCCGCGCTGCTCGGCGAGCCGCCGGGTCCTGGAGCTCCTCCGCGCGCGGGGCGTCGAGCCCGAGCTCCGCCGCTTCCTCGAGGAGCCGCCGACGGTCGCGGAGCTCGGCGCGCTGCTCGCGCTGCTCGGCGCACCGCCGCACGCGCTCGCGCGCGCGGACGCCGACGAGTACCAGGCCCTCCGCCTGTCGGAGCGAACGCCGGCGGAGGAGCTCCTCCGCGCCCTCTCCCAGCACCCGCGCATCCTCGACCGCCCGATCGTGATCTCCGGCGGACGGGCGCTGGTGGCCCGGCCGCCGGAGCGGATCGGGGAGCTCTTCCCCCCGGACTCCCGCGGGGGGTGAACCGGCAGCGAGGCTCAGCGCACCCGGGTCCTCCTACACCTCTGTCAATGTCGCACGGCTGTGCGTGAAGTCTTCGGAAGTCGTTGAGCATTTCGTCGGCGCACCTCGGCTCCGAAGCGCACCGGTTCATGCATCCCAGCCGGGTCGGTGACCGACCCGCTCCCCTCCAACGTCCGGATTCTCCCCGTCGCGCGCGCGCCGGACCTGTTCACGGGCAGCCCGGCCACGCTGTTCGACGCGCTGTCCGCGGCCTCGCCGGACGGCTTCCTCATCACTGCCGCCGATGGGCGCCTGCTCGCGGCGAACGAGCGGCTCTTCGAGCTGTGGGGGATCCCCGCCACCGAGCGCGCCGAGGTCCGCGAGCTCGGGAACACGGCGGCGGCCCGCCAGGCGCTGCTCCATGCCTTGAAGGGCCGCGCGTCCGGCGAGCTCGAGTGCTCGAGCCTTCGCGATCCCGCCGCGGCCCACGTCGACGAGATCGTGCTCCGCGACGGCCGCGTCCTCGAGCGGCACGTCGCGCCGACGCTCGGTCACGACGGCGTCCCGGCGGGCCGGGTGGTGGTCTTCCACGACATCACCCGCCGCAAGCGCGACGAGAACGAGCTGCGCGCGGGCGTCCGGCACGAGGCGGCGCTCGCGACCTTCGGTGAGCTCGCCATGAACGCCGAGAGCGTCGCGCCGCTCCTGCACGCGGTCTGCGCGACGACGGCGGGGCTCCTCGCGCTCGACGCGGCCGCGGTGATCGAGGCGGGACCGGCCGGCGCGACGATCCTCTCCGCGGCGCGGCTCGCCGGCGACCTCCGGCACGCGAGGCTGCCTCCGGCAGATCCGCCGGGCGGGCCGGGCGGCCACCTCGCCCCGCTCGGCTTCGCCGCGGCGCTGGAGGTGGCGCTTCCGGGCCGCGACGGGCCGGTGCGCTTGCTCGGGGCGTACGCGCGGGGCCCGCGGGCGTTCTCGCTCGACGACGAGCGCTTCCTCACCGCCGCGGCGAGCGTCCTCGCCTCGGCGCTCGCCCGGTCCGACGCGGAGCAGGAGCTCATCGCGCGCGAGCGCCAGCTCCGCGCCGTCTTCGACGGCGCGCGCGACCCGATGCTCATCGTCGACGACGGCGCGGCGATCGTGGACGCGAACGCCGCCACCTGCGCCCTGCTCGGCGCGACGCGCGCTGGGCTCGCGGGACGGCCGCTCGACGAGGTCGCGGCGCTCGCGACGGACGGGGCGGGTGCCGGCGGCTGGCGCGCGCTCCTCGCGAAGGGCGGCGACCGCGGAGAGGCGGAGCTCGAGGGCGGCGGGCGCCGGCGCCAGGTCGAGGTCACCGTCACGACGGGCATCCTCCCCGGGCGCGCCCTCGTCGCGCTGCGCGACGTCACCGAGACGCGACTCCTCCACGCGCGGCTCGCGCTTGCGGATCGCCTCGCCTCGGTGGGGACGCTCGCCGCCGGCGTCGCGCACGAGCTCAACAACCCGCTCGCCTACGTGAGCGCGAACCTGGCGTTCCTCTCCGACCGGCTCGAGCGCGTCGAGCGCCTCCTCACCGGCGCGCCGCCCGCCCCGTCCGACGCGGACCTCGCGCATCAGCTCGGGGACGCGGTGCGCGAGGCGCGCGACGGCGCGCAGCGCATGCGCGTGATCGTCCGCGACCTGCGCACCTTCTCGCGCGGCGAGGACGACCGCTCCGGGCCGGTGGACCTCGCGCCGGTGATCGCGTCCTGCATCAACATGGCGCGCCCGGAGATCCGGCGGCGGGCGCGGCTCACCCTCGACCTCGCGCCCGTGCCACCGGTCCACGGCAACGCCGCCCGGCTCGGGCAGGTGTTCCTGAACCTGCTCGTCAACGCGGCGCAGGCGATCGCGGAGGGCGCGCCCGAGCGGAACGAGATCCGCGTCGTCACCCGGGCGCTGCCCGATGGCCGCGTGGCGGCGGAGGTGCGCGACACGGGCTGCGGGATCGCGGCGGAGAACCTCCAGCGCGTCTTCGACCCGTTCTTCACGACGAAGCCGCCGGGCGTCGGCACCGGCCTCGGCCTCTCCATCTGCCACGGGATCGTGACCCGGCTCGGCGGCGCGCTCGAGGTCGAGAGCACGCCCGGCGCAGGCGCGTCCTTCCGCGTCGTCCTGCCCTGCGCGCGCGCGGCGGCGGGGGCGTCCGGCGCGGCGACGACGGCGCGGGCGGCCCGTCCCCGGGCGCAGATCCTGGTCGTGGACGACGAGCCGCTCGTCGCGACGGTGCTCCAGCGCACGCTGCAGGCCGACCACGACGTGGTCGTCGCCGGGAGGGCGCGCGAGGCGCTCGAGCGGCTCGGGCGCGGCGAGCGCTTCGACGCCATCCTCTGCGACCTCCTCATGCCGGAGATGAGCGGGATGGACCTGCACCGCGCGCTCGTCGCGGCGCACGATCCGCACGCGGGGCGCATGCTCTTCCTCACCGGCGGCGCGTTCACGACGTCCGCCCGCGTCTTCCTCGACGGGTCCGGCGTCGACTGCCTCGAGAAGCCGTTCGAGCTCGAGACGCTCCGCGCGGCGCTCGCGCGCCTCCTCGAAGGTGCGGGCGCGGCGGCCGCCCGCTGAGCGCGCACGGGCGAGCGAAGCCGCCCGCGGTGGCGCGCGAGACCCGGCGAGCAGGGGCGGGGGCGCGGCCCCGGTCAGATCAGAACACCACCCGCACGCCGAGGGGCAGCGGCACGAGCGCGACGCGCTGGGGGGCGCCGGCCTCCGACTCGCGCTCGCGCGGGTGGAGGAGCCGCGGGGCGGCGACCCCGATCGCGGTTCCGACGGCGGCGCCCGTGAGGACGTCGGAGAGGTAGTGCTTGTCGGCGGCGACCCGGAAGTACGCGACGCTCGTCGCGAGCGCCATCCCGACGCCCCACACCCACGGTGCGCTCCGGTAGCCGCGCAGGCTCGAGACCGTCCCCGCCGCGGCAGCGAACGAGAACGCGAGCGACGAGTGGCCTGAGTAGAAGGAGAGCTGGTCGTCCGGGTCGGGCTTGTGGACGGGCTCGGGGTAGTTCCCGTAGCGCACGAACGGCCGTTCGCGCCCCACCGACAGCTTCACGATCTGGTTCACGTCCGCGGCGAGCGCCACCGCCTCCACGACGAAGAGCGCGTCGAGGAGCGCGTCGCGCCGGGAGTCCGCGACGAGCGCGAACTGCGCGAGCGCCGCCGCCGGCACCACCCCGAACGCGAGCACGTCCGAGGCGGTGCGGGCCTGCTGGCCGTACCCCCACACGAGGAGCTTCCGCGCCTCACGATCGAACGCGGGCGGATCGCACCAGCGGCAGGTGGTGGGCGCGAGCTGAGACTTCGCGAGCTCCGTCCCGAACCAGATGACGCTCGCCCCGGCGGTGAGCGGGACGTCGAGGGCGAGATCGTAATGGAGTGCGTGCGGAGCGGCGTGGGCGGGGAGCGGCGCGGCGACGGCGGCGGCGAGCGCGAGGGCGGCGGCGAGCGCGAGGGCGGCGGCGCGGGCGGCGAGCATGCGCGCAAGCTATCATCCCCCGGATCCCCATGCCGCTTCCGCCCCATGGCGGCGGACCGCCCGGCGATCCGCCCTCCCCCGATCCGGTGCCGCTCCCCATCGACGGGACGCTCGATCTGCACGCGTTCCGGCCCTCCGAGATCGGCGAGCTCGTCCCCGAGTGGATCGAGGCGTGCCGTGCAGCCGGGATCCTCGAGCTACGCATCGTTCACGGAAAGGGCACCGGCGCGCTTCGCCGCACCGTGGAGGGGATCCTCTCGAGGCATCCGGCGGTCGCCGCGTTCCGCGCGGCCGATGAGGGCGCGGGCGGCTGGGGTGCGACGCTCGTGTCGCTCAGGAGCGGGTGAGCGCGGCCTCGGCCTCGGCCAGCGCCGCCTCGAGGCGGGAGGCGTCCGGGCCGCTCCCCTGCGCGAGATCGGGGGCGCCGCCGCCCTTTCCGGAGAGCGCCACCGCCGCGGCCCGGACGAGCTCCCCGAGGTGCGGACCTTCGCCCCTGGGCCGCGCGAAGGCGAGGTGGGCGCGCCCATCCTCGACGGCGCCGACGAGCGCCACCCGACCGCGCGCGGCGAGCGCAGCGGCGACGGCCTTCACGAACGCGGCGGCGCCCGGCGCGGGCGGGACGACCACGGCCCGCACCGCCCCGCCGCCCTGCCCGGCGAGCCGCTCCGCCTCGACCGCGGCGAGCGCGAGAAGGAGCCGCTCCACCTCCTTGCGCCGCGCCGCCCCGTCCTCCGCCGCGCGCGCGGCCACGGCCGGAAGCTCCGCCGGGGCGCAGCGGAGCGCGCGCGCCGCCTCGCCGAGCCGGCTCCGCGCCTGCGCGAGCGCGGCGACGACGCGCCCGCCGCAGACGAACTCGACGCGCGATCCTGCTCCCCACTTCTGCGCGCCGAGCACGGCGATCGCGCCGACCTCTCCCGTGCGGCGCGGGTGCGTCCCGCCGCACGGCGAGGCGTCCACCACGCCCACTCCGGCGGCGCCGGGATCGGAGACGACGACGACCCGCGCGCCCTTGGTCGGCGCCTTGCGCAGCGGCAGCGCCGCGAGCTCCTCCGCCGAGAGCTCCCGCGCCACGACCGGCAGGTCGCGGAAGACGAGGTCGTTCGCGGCCGCCTCGACCGCGCGCAGCGCGTCGTCGCCGAGCGTGGCGGCGGGAGCGTCGAGGTCGATCGTGCAGGTGATCTCGCCGAGGTGGAAGGAGAGCGTGCGCGCGCTCCGCGTCGCCTCGAAGGCGGCCGAGAGGAGGTGCTGGCCGTGGTGCTGCTGCACGTGGTCCCGCCGGCGCGCCCCGTCGACCCGGCAGGCGACCTGGCCCGCGGGCGCCGGCCCGTCGAGGACGTGGAGGATCTCGCCGCCGTCGTCCTGCACGTCCACCACGGGCACGCCGGCGATGGTGCCATGGTCGGCGGGCTGGCCGCCGCCCTCGGGGTAGAAGGCCGTCCGGTCGAGGAGGACCGCGGTGCGTCCGGACAGCTCGCGAGCCGCGGTGACGGTCGCCTCGAACTCCAGGAGGCCGCTGTCGGAGAGATAGAGCCGGTGGGTCACGGCCGGAGTCTAACCTGCGGCCCGTCCTCGGGGCGGGGGCGCACACCGTGGGAGGGCCCCGCGCGAAGCGCGGGAGGGGCGAAGCCCCTCCGGCGGGGAACGGTCGCGAACCCGCGAAGCGGGCGCGACCGTTCACGGGCCCCGCCGAGCAGGGGTGGGGCCCCGACGACGGCGGCCACGGGGCGGGGGCGCAGCCCCCGGTGTGATCAATCAATCAATGGCCATCGTATCGGCATGAAGCTCTCCATCCACGCGAACCACCTCTCGCTCCCGAAGGACGTCACGACCTTCATCGCCAAGCACGTCACGCGCCCGCTCGCGCGCGTGTACGACGACCAGGCCGCGGAGCTCTCCGTGCACTTCGACGACTCCCGACCGAAGAAGGGCGGCGTGGACCAGGCCTGCCGCCTCTCCTTCCGGATGCCGGGCGCGCGCACGATCCACGTCGAGAGCGTGCAGGAGGATCTCTACAAGGCGCTCCTCGACGCCTCCGAGCGGCTGAAGCGCCACGTGAGGAAGCAGGTCGACCGCATGCGCGCGACGTCCCGGAAGCCGATGCACCGGCCGCTCGGGCGCACCTGGCGCGAGCGCTCCACGCGCCAGGGGGTCACGCCCGACGGCGATCCAGCTGCGCTGTGAGGCACGCCTCCGCTCGCTCTACGCGCTGGCCTTCGCCGGCCCCAGCAAGCGGCGGACGTGGCCGAGGAGCGCCTCGCTCGTGAATGGCTTCTGGATGAGCTCCACGTCGCCGTCGCGGAGGCGGTCCTCGACCAGCACGTCCTCGGTGTGGCCGGTCATGAAGAGCACCTTCATGCCCGGCTGCTCTCCCTGGAGCGCGTCGGCGAGCTCCGCCCCGGTCATGCGCGGCATCACGAGATCGGCGAGGAGGAGATCCACGCGCGCGCCCCGGGCACGGGCCGCCTCGAGCGCCTCGGCCCCGTTGCGGCCCGCGACCACGTGATAGCCGCTCCCGGCGAGGACCCGCCCGAGCAGCACGCGCAGCGCGTCCTCGTCCTCGGCGAGCACGACGGTCTCCCCGAGACCGCGCGGCGCGGCCGCCGCCACCGGAACGTGCGCGCGCCCGGCGTGCTCCGCGCTGACCGGCAGGAACACCGTGAACGTGGCGCCCTGGCTCGGCCGCGACTCGACGCGGATCGCGCCGCCGGCCTGGCGCACGATGCCGTAGACGGTGGCGAGCCCGAGGCCGGTGCCGGTCTCCTTGGTGGTGAAGAACGGATCGAAGATCCGCGAGCGGACCTCGTCGTTCATGCCGCAGCCGCCGTCCTTCACGGAGAGCGTGACGTAGCGGCCGGCGGGGATGGGGAGGTCGCGCGGCGCCTCCGCGAGCTCCACGTTCGCGGTCTCGAGGGCGAGCGGGCCGCCGTCGGGCATGGCGTCGCGCGCGTTCACGGCGAGGTTCAGGAGCACCTGGGCGAGCTGGTCCGCGTCGGCGAGCACCGGCCAGGGAGCGTCCTGGAGGCGCGTGGTGAGCTCGATCCGCTCGCCGATGGCGCGCGAGAGGAGCTTGCCGAGGTCCTGCACGACCTTGTTGAGGGAGAGGACCTCCGGGCGGAGCAGCTTCTTGCGGGACAGCGTGAGGAGCTGCCGGGTCACGCCCGCCGCGCGGTGCGCCGCCTCTACGATGCCCTCCGCGCTCTCGCGCGAGCGCTGGTCGCCCCGCGGGAGATCTCGCATGAGCAGCTCGGAGTAGCCGAGGATCACGGCGAGCACGTTCGAGAAGTCGTGCGCGACGCCCCCCGCGAGCCGCCCGACCGCCTCCATCTTCTGCGCCTGGCGCAGGTTCTGCTCGAGCGCGCGCCGCTCCTCCTCCGCCCGCTCCCGCTCGGAGACGTCGCGGATCGAGAGCACCCGCAGCGCGCGGTCCTGGAGCGGCAGCTCGCCCGCGGTGAGCTCGACCGGGAGCTCCACGCCGTCGGCCCGGCGGTGACGCGCCGGGGCCGAGCGCGCGCCGGGCGCGGGCAGCGCCGCCGCGTCGCGCTCCGCGCCCTCCGCGCCCGCCGCGAGCAGCTCCGAGTAGCGGCGCGCGCGCAGCGCGTCGCGCGTCTCGCCGTAGAGCCGCTCCGCGGCGGGGTTCGCGTCGTCGATCTGGCCGCTCGCGCTGTCGACGAGGAGGATCGCGTCGGAGGAGGTCTCGAACACGCCGCGGTGGAGCGCCTCGCTCTGGACGAGCCGCACCACGAGGTCGCGCTGCTCGCGCCGCATCCGGCCCTTGTCGATCGCGTTCTGGACCTTGAGGTTCAGCGCGTCGTAGTCGGAGACCGGCTTCGTCACGTAGTCGAACGCGCCGATCTGGACCGCCGCGATGGCGGAGTCGATCGAGGCGTAGCCGGTGACGAGGATGACCTCGGCGTCGGGCTTCTCGGCCTTGAGCCCGCGGGCGACGTCGAGCCCCGAGCCGTCGCCCAGGTTCTTGTCGATGATGGCGACGTCGATGTCGCGCGCCTCGTGGGCGATGGCGAGCGCCTCGCGGACGGAGCCGGCGAGCAGGAGCCGCCGCCCGTCCCCCTCGAGGAAGCGGCGGAAGACGTCGAGGATCACCGGCTCGTCATCGACGATCAGGATCGTCGCCATGCGACCTCTCCCGGCCGAGCCGGACCCCCAGGGAGAGCGCGAACGCCGGCAGGGCGCCGCGCCCTGCCGCGAGCACGCTCGCCTCCACGAACGGCACCCCGCCCCGTTGCGGCCAGCCCGCACCCACCGAGAGCCTCCCGGCCGGCGCCGCCCCGCCATCGCCCGGGCGCGACGACTCGAGGACGAGCCCCGCGCTGCCCGTGACCCAGGCCGCGAGCCCCCCGAGCTCGCGCCGCGCGCTCACGCCGGCGAGGAGCCCGCCGACGTTCGAGGCGATCGGATCCTGGCCGTCTCCCGTCGCGCGCCGGCGGCTCAGGCCCATCCACTCCGCCTCGACGCGCCAGGACAGCATCAGCCCGGCCGGCGCGAGCGCGGTGTCGCGCTCGAGCGCAAGGCCGGCCCGCGGTCCGAGCGCGTCTCCGCGCCCCGCCGCGACGCCGGCGGCGAGGATGAGCCCGTCCCGGCCGCGCGGCGGGACGAGCACGACGCTCCCGCGCGAGCGCACGCCCCCCGCCGTGAGCGCGAGCGCGTCCTCGCTCCGCGCCTCCACCGCGGGCGGCAGGTAGCGCACGCGGTAGACGCCCTCGCCCTCCGGCGCGACCTCGAGGACCTTGCCCCGCGCGGCCGTGACGGCGGGCGCCGTGGCGACCGGGTTCCCGTATCGGTCCTGCACGGTCACCCGGAGCGTCGCCTCGCGGAGGCCGTCCGCGACGACGACGCGCTCGTCGAGCCGCGCCACCGCGGGCGGGCCGGGCAGGAGCGGGAGGGCGCGCGAGCCGGAGAGCCCCTCCGCCTCGGCCCGGGCGGTGACGAGCACCTCGCGCCGGCTCCCGAACTTCTGCGGCACGACGAGGCGCGCCTCGTGGACGCCGGGGGCGCGCTCGACCGGGCGGGACAGGGTTCCGCCCACGGCCCCGAGCGCGACCGCGCCGCCCTGGGTGGCGTTCCCCGCCGCGTCCACCACGCGCGCGGTGACGACCACCTCCGCCGAGTCCCCGCCGGCCACGAAGGCCTCGCGGTCGAAGGCGAGCGCCACCGCCGCCGGCCGGCCGGGCGACGCGCCCACCCGGACGATCGCCCTCGACGCGGGCGCCCCCGCGAGCCGCACCGCGAGCCGCTCCTCGCCCGCCGGACCGGGCGGCAGGGTCCAGAGCACCTCGTACGCGCCCGCCTCGCGCGGCGACACCGACACCGAGCCGCGCGACGGCTCGACCACCGGCACGTCACCGCGCCGCGCGGCGCCGTGGGGCGCGACGACGTACGCGACGACGCGCACCTGCTCCTGCCGGTCCGCCTGCACCGTCGCGCGATGCGCGACCGCGTGGACGAGCGGCGTCTCGGGGACGTGCAGGTCGATCGGCCTGAAGCCGTGATGCGCCTCGCGCACGCCGGGCGGCACGATCACCGGGATGACGGCGAGCCCGTCCTCACCGGCGACCTCGGGGCCGAAGGTGCGGTCGCCGATGCGCAGGGAGATGGTCTGGCCGGGGCTCGCGCGGACGCGCGCATCGCCCTGGCCGAGGAGGGGGAGCGCGATCCAGCCGTCGAGCGGGCCGGCGGCGCCGCGGGCGGTCGCGGCGATGATCGCGACCTGCGGGAAGCGCTCCGCGGGCGGACGGTAGCGCGCGGCGAACCCGCCGTTCGGGAGCCGGCGAACCCCGTCCACGCGCCCGGCGCTCGCGCTGACCGAGAGCTCCTCCACCTCCGGCGGCGCCCAGATCCGGAGCTCGGCGGAGCCGTCGCGCCCGAGCAGGAGGCGGCTCGGCTCGGCGCTGAACCGGAGCGCCCCGCCGCCCGCCGGGGTGCCTCCCTCCGCGACGCGAACGGCCCGCGCCGCGTGCGCGGGGGCAGCCGTCGCGAGCAGCACGCCCGCGACCACACAGAGGAGGGCGCGCAGCCCCGGCTCAGCGCGTCGCGGGAGGGCCATTCCAGTCGATCTCGACCGACTCGATCCCTTCCTCGGGTGGGCAGCGCGCCGCCTTCTCGGCCCGCGCGCCCTTGCGGCCGCGCTTCTCGGTCGCGGCGGGCTCGCGGCTCGTCCGGCAGCCGCGTTCCGCCTCGGCGCGGCGCGAGGCCACCTTCGCGAGCACGCCCGCGGTGACCTCCTCGGGCGCGCCCTCCGGCGCATGCCAGCGCGGCGGCGGCTCCTCCACGGGCGGCCCGCTCGGCGCGGGGGCCTTCGTCGCAGCCGGCGTCTCGGCCACGGCCGTCGCGGGCTCCACCGTCTCGGTGAGCCGCGCGACGCCCACGACCATGCCGGCGAGGGTCGCGCCGGCGGCGAAGCCCGCCATCACCTTGAAGCCGCTCATCGCGCACCTCCGGCGCCGGGGGCGGGGACCCGCACGCAGAACTCGGTCACGGCCCAGGGCAAGCGGGCGGGATCCTCCTCCGGCACGAGGTACACCTGTCCGCCGTCCTGCGCCATCAGGCGGCGCGCGATGTGGAGGCCGAGCCCCGTTCCCTTGCCCGGAGCCTTCGTCGTGAAGCGGGCCTCGAACATGCGCGCGCGCGCGTCGGACGAGACGCCCACGCCCTCGTCCGAGACGCGGACCTCGACCGCGTGCGGGCCGTGCTCGAGGACGCGCACCTCGAGGCGCGCGCCGGGGGCGTCCTCGATCGCGTCGAGGGCGTTCGCGAGGAGGTTCGTCGCGGCGTGGACGAGGGCGGCGGGGCGGCCGAACCCCTCGAGCCTGCCGGGGCCGAGGCCGAGCGTGAAGCGCTGCCCGAGCGGCCGCACCCGGTGGGCGAGGAGCTCCACAGAGCGGCCCACCACCGGGCCGACCGCGAACGGCGCGGGCGGGGACGCCTCCGGCCGCAGGAGCTCCTCGTACCCGCTCACGATCTCGGCGATGCGCGCGAGCTGGCCCCGCAGCATCCGCCACTCCTCGACGGCGTCGAGCGCTCTCCCCAGGCTCCGCTCGAGCAGCGTCGCGGCGGCGTCGGCGCCCATGAGCGGCTGCTTGAGCTCGTGCAGGAGCCCGGGCGCGAAGAGCTCCGCGTCGAGGCCCGCCAGCACGTCGTCCGTCCTGCGCGGCATCGGTCTCCCTACGCCAGGTGAGCCGCCGTGGCGGCCGGGAGGAGGACGGTGACGGCGGCGCCGGCCCCCTCCTCGCTCTCGACGAGGATCTTCCCTCGATGCGCCTCGACGATGCTGTGCGACACCGATAACCCGAGACCGACACGGCCCGCCTGGTCCTTCGTGGTGAAGAAGGGATCGAAGATCCGCTCGCGGAGGCCGGAGGGGATGCCCTTGCCCGTGTCCGCGACGCGCAGCCGGAGGGCGTCCCCGTCGATGGAGCCGAGCGAGACCTCGAGCGTGCCGCCCCGGGGCATGGCGTTGATCGCGTTCTCGACGAGGTGAGCGACCACCTGCTGGAGCTGGACGACGTCGCCCTGCGCGTCGGGGAGCGGCTCCTCGAAGCGGGCGCACACCGCGATGCCGGCCGCGCGCAGGCGATCCTCGTAGAGGTCGAGCGCGGCCCGGACCGGCCGCACGAGCGAGAACCGCTGGCCCAGCGCGGAGCGCTCCTGGTCGGCGAAGCTGCGCAGGTCCTCGATGACGCGCGCGACGCGCGCCGCCTGCTCCTGGGCGTTCGCGATGAGCTCGCCCTGCGGACTGGCCGGGCCGAGCTGCTTCCTCACGATGGCGAGGTACCCGGTGATGGCGGTCATCGGGTTGTTGAGCTCGTGGGCGATGCCCGCGCCGAGGGAGCCGAGCGCGGCGAGCCGGCGCGTGCGCAGGATCTGGTCCTGCGCGGCCTTGAGCTCGGCGGTGCGCTCCTCCACCCGCGCCTGCAGCTCGCGGTTCCAGCCGCGGATCTCCTCGTCGCGGCGCCGGATCTCGGCGGTCATCCGCCCGAAGGCGCGCCCGAGCTCGGCGATCTCGTCGCGGCCGCGGGCCTCGACCGGCGTGCCGTAGTCGCCCGCCGCGATCGCCGCCGCGGCGGAGGAGAGCCGCTGCACCGGACGGCTGACGCGCCGCGCGAGGAGCGAGCCGACCGAGAGCGCGAGCAGGATCGCGAGGCCCGCGATGGTGACGGTGTAGGCGCCGAGGTTCTCCGTCGCGGCGAAGGCGACGTTCATCGGCTGCGCCACGACCGCGCCCCAGCCGTACGTCTTCACCGGCGCGAAGGCGGCGAGCCAGCGCCGGCCGTCGGCGCGATGGACGAGCCGCGAGAGGGCGCCGGTCCTCGCGAACCCGACCTCGGGCAGCGCCTTCTCCTCTCCCGCGATGCGCCCGTCCGGCTCGCCGTGCGCGAGGAGCTCCCCGCGCCCGTCCACGAGGTAGGCGACGCCCGCGCCCTTGCGCGTGAGCTCGGCCACGCGGGTCGCGACGTCGGTGAGGACGATCTCGGCAGCGAGGGTTCGATTCGGCTCGAGCCGCACCGCGACGGCGAGGCGCGGGACCCCGTCCGCCCCGCGGTACGGCTTCGAGAGCTCGAGCCGCCCGACCTCCGCGGGCGGGGCGGGCAGCCGCCGGGCGAACGAGTCGAGCGCGTCGTCGGTCACCTGGACGCGGCCGGCGAGGCGCGGGTCCTCGGGCCGCACGGCGTCGGCGGGGGAGCGCGGGACCGCGACGAAGATGGGCCCGGCGACGGGCGCCTTGTCGTCGTCGACGATGGCGAGGATCGAGAGGAACGGCAGCTGCCGGTATTGCAGGCCGAGGATGTTGCGGAGCTCGGAGTGGGAGTAGACGTCGAGCGGCAGCACCGCGCTCGTGGAGAGCCGCAGGTTCTCGAGCGCTCCCGAGACGAACCGCTCGCTGAAGAGGGCCAGATCCTCGGCCGACTGCTCCTGCATGCGCCCGACGGTCCGCTGCAGCTCGTCCCGGCTCACCTTGTACGAGGCGATGCCGAGCAGGGCGACCGGGAGGACGCCCACGGCGAGGAGCAGGAGGCCGATCTTGGCGGCGAAACGCATGTACGGTGAGAGGCCTCCGGGTGAGCACGCGCGCACCCGGGTCGGGAAACGCGAGGCGGACCGATCCTGTTCCGCCGATGTGCCCGCCCGGGAGCGGCAATATGGAAGGGCACCGTGCGAGCGAGCAAGCCTCAGGGTGGTGGAGCGCCCTACATGCTGCCATCCATCTACGGGAAAGCACTGAGTTTCCCGGATCAGTACGACCCCTTTCGGGGGATGATCTTTTGAGCGCAAAAGGCTCGCGGGGGCGCGGCTCCGTTGGACTGCCGTCCCAGGTCGGGTATGGTTCGCGCGCCTTGACGCACCCCGGAGCCCTTCCATGACCCTGCTCGAGAAGCTCATGCCGAAGTCGGACGACTTCTTCTCCGACTTCGAGGCTCAGGCCGCCACCGTCGTCGAGGGCGCGAAGCTCCTGAAGGCCCTCCTCGACGACTTCACCGACGTGCCGGCCAAGGTCCAGGCGATCAAGGACGTCGAGCACCGCGCGGACGACATCACCCACCGCGCCTTCGCCCGGCTTCACACGCAGTTCATCACGCCCTTCGATCGCGCCGAGATCCACCGGCTCCTGTCGCGCATCGACGACGTGCTCGATCTGGCGGACGCCGCGGCGGAGCGGCTCGGGCTCTACGACCTCGACCAGGTGCTCCCCGACGCGCGCGACCTCGCCGCCGTGCTCGTCGCGCAGTCGGAGAAGATGCGCGAGGCGGTGGCGGGCCTGCGGGACATGAAGAAGAACCCCGGCAGGATCCTCGAGGCGTGCAAGGAGATGAACGTCCTCGAGAACCAGGCCGACACGCTCACGCGCCGCACCATGGCGAAGCTCTTCAAGCGCGGCAACGACCCGCTCACGGTCCTCAAGTGGAAGGAGATCATCGATCTCATCGAGACCGCGACGGACCGGGCCGAGGACGTCGCGAACGTGATCGAGGGCGTCGTCCTCGAGCACGCCTAGCGCAGAACGCCTCCCGATCAGCCCTCCTCCATGCTCCTCCCCATCGTCGTCGGGCTCATCCTCGTCGCCCTCGCGTTCGACTTCCTCAACGGCTTCCACGACGCGGCGAACTCGATCGCGACCGTCGTCTCGACGCGCGTGCTCTCGCCGCTGTGGGCGGTGGCATGGGCCGCGTTCTTCAACTTCATCTCCGCCGCGCCCGTGCTGTGGGGCGTGGAGCTGAAGGTCGCCGCCACGATGGGCAAGGGCATCGTGCAGTTCGACCTGCTGCGCGCGCACGGCACGCCGCTCGTCCTCACCGTGATCTTCTCCGCGCTGATGGGCGCCATCGTCTGGAACCTCCTCACCTGGTGGTGGGGGCTCCCGTCCTCCTCCTCCCACGCGCTGGCGGGCGGCATGATCGGCGCCGCCCTTCCGCCGCTCGGCTTCTCCGGCCTCATCGGCTCGGGCATCGCCAAGATCGCCGCGTTCATCGTGCTGTCGCCGCTCATCGGCATGGTGCTCGGCTCGACGATGATGGTCCTCACCGCCTGGGTGGTGCGGAGGAAGACGCCCGCGCGCGTCGACGCCCTGTTCCGGCGGCTGCAGCTCGTGTCGGCCGGAATCTTCAGCTACAGCCACGGCACGAACGACGCCCAGAAGGTCATGGGCATCATCTCGGTCATCCTCTACGGCACGATCTGGGCGGATCGCGTCTCCACCGCGGACGTGGCGGCCAAGTTCCCGGTGCCGTTCTGGGTCGTGCTCTCCTGCCACGGAGCCATCGCGCTCGGCACGATGTTCGGCGGCTGGCGCATCGTGCGGACGATGGGCCACAACCTGACGAAGCTCCAGCCCATCGGCGGCTTCTGCGCCGAGACGGGCGGCGGCGTCACCATCCTCGCGCTCGCCCACTACGGCATCCCGGTCTCGACGACGCACACCATCACCGGCGCGATCGTCGGGGTGGGCTCGACGAAGGGCACGCGGGCGGTGCGCTGGGGCGTCGCCGGGCGGATCGTGTGGGCCTGGATCCTGACCATCCCGGCCGCGGCGCTCGTGGCGACGATCGTCTTCTTCGTGACCCACGCGATCGTCAGGGCGCTGACCTGACGGGACGATCCAGCGGGGGCTGCGCCCGGCTTCTCGCCGGGTCCCGGCGTCAGGAGCCGCGCGCCCGCGAGGCGAGCATGCCGCACGCAGCGTGCTCGTCCTGCCCGCCCGAGTAGCGCCGCACGATGGGCTGCCCCGGCAGCGCGCGTCCGAGCGCGTCCCGGAACGCGCTCCACTCCGCCTCGTCGGGCGGGCGGTAGCGACCGCTCGCGTCGTTCACGGCGATGGGGTTCAGCCGTACGGGGATCCCGGCGAGGAGCTGTCCGAGGGCGGCGGCGTCCTCCTCGCCCGTGTTCACCCCGGAGATCATGACGTACTCGAGCGTGACCCGGCCGCGCCTCGCGGCGTGCTCGCGGATCGCGTCGACGAGCTCCTCGAGCGGGAACCCCTGCTCGATCGGCATGAGCGCGCGGCGCTTCCAGGGGATCGCGGCGTTGAGCGAGACGCACAGCCGGAACTTGTGCCCCTCCGCCGTGTAGCGGCGGATCATGGGCACCACCCCGGCGGTGGAGATGGAGATGCGCCGCGCGTCGATGCGGCCGCCCGCCGGATCGCAGAGCGTGTAGGCCGCGTCGAGCACCGCGTCGTAGTTGAGGAACGGCTCCCCCTGGCCCATGAAGACGACGCCGGTGACGGGCCGCGCCGCGTCCGCGCGGACGTGGAGGAGCTGCGCGACGATCTCCCAGGCGCGCAGCGATCGCGTGAGCCCCAGGGTGCCGGTGGCGCAGAAGGCGCAGGCGAGGGCGCAGCCGGCCTGCGAAGAGAGGCAGACCGTGTGGTGCGTGTCGAAGAGCGGGATGCGCACCGCCTCGACGCGCGCCCCGTCCGGCAGCTCGAAGAGGTAACGGCGGAAGCCGTCCTTCGCGTCGACGGTCGTGACGCGGCGCAGCTCGCCAGGCGTGGCGAGCGCCTCGACCCGATCGAGCACCTCGCGGCGGACGTTGCGCGCCGCGCGGAGCGGCGCGCCCCGCCCGATCACGGCGCCGAGGATGCGGCGGGCGTCGTCGAGGGCGATGCCGGTCCGCTTCGCGAGCGCGCGGCTGTCCTGCCCGAGGAGGTGGAGCACGCGGCGCACCATAGCCCAACTCCCACCCGGCGCGAGCCATCGCCCGGGCGAGTGGTCACCCCCTCGGCGGCTCGAGCGCGGTCATCGCCGGACGCGGCGGACCCGGCGCCACGCGCCCGGCGCGCGGCTCACGAAGGCGTTCCCCTCCAGCGCGAAGCGCCACGGCCGCTCCGCCCAGGGGCCGGCGTAGTCGACGTTCACGCGGCGGGCGGCGATGATCGGCTCGGCGGGGGGCGGCGCGTCGAGCACGAACAGATCGTCGCCGGTGAGCTCGCGGCCGTTGTCGTGCTCGCGCCGGATGGCGAGCGCGCGGCAGAGGTTGCCCGGGCCGCGCGTCGAGTGGAGGCAGCCCTCGACCGGCTCGCCCGCGCGGAGCAGCACCGCGGAGGGGAACCCCTCTCCGCCGGTGACCACGTTCATGCAGTGGCTCGTGCCGTAGATGAGATAGACGTAGGCGACGCCGGGTGGCCCGAACATGATGGCCGCCCGGCGGGTCGGGCCGAAGCGTGCGTGCGAGGCCCGATCGTCCGGGCCGTGATACGCCTCGGTCTCCACGATGCGCGCGGCGCGGCGCACGCCCCCGTCGCAGTGGACGAGCACCTTTCCGAGCAGGTCGCGCGCCACCTCGCGCGTGTCGCGGGCGTAGAACTCCCGGGCGAGCTTCATTCAGGACCGCCGACGGTACCAGCCCGGGGCCGGCCGGCGTCAAGCGCCCCCCGCGGATACGCAGTTTCCCGGGGACGGTCCGCGCGCCGCGCGTTACGCTCCGTCCTCCCCGTGCGGCCCCTCGCGATCATCCTCCTCGTTCTCGCGGCCGCGCCCCTGAGCGGCCGCGCCGCGAGCGCCGTCGGCGCTCCGGAGGAGCCGCCGCAGCAGCGGTCACCGCAGGCGTCGCCGCAGCAGGAGCCGCCGCCACCTCCCGCCGAGCCGCCGCCCGCGAAAGGCGGCGAGACGTACGTCACCGGCGACGACCGCGACTTCGAGCCGGAGGTCCCCGCGCGCTCGCTCGCGCTCGGGCCCGTCGGCCGCGGCGACCTGCTCGTCTCGCTCGATCTGGGCTGGCTGCGGAGCGGCCTCCGCGCCGACCTCGGCCTCGGGAGCTGGATCGATCTCACCCTCCGCGCGGACACGCTCCTCCTCTACGACCGCTTCCGCGGGCAGAGCGGGATCTACGCGGGCGTGCGCGCCTCGCCGACCTCGCAGGGGCTGTTCCGCGCCAGCGCAGAGCTGTCGGTGGGCCAGGTCTTCGTCCCCGGCGACGCCACCATGGCGAACCTGACGGCGTTCCGCGGCTCGGCGACCGCGGGGCTCGTCCTCGATCTCGCGACGCTCTACGGACGCGCGGACATCCGCTGGGTCTCGAACCTCAAGCCGGCCGGACCGGGCTGGACCCGGGACGCCGAGCTGGGCGCGGGCGTCGAGCGCGCCTTCGGGCGCTTCGTGGTGGGCGCGGAGGGATTCGTCTGGGCGCGGCCGGGCCTCTCGGGCCTCGGCCAGTGGAGGGTCCGTGTCGGCATGGCGATCTAGCCTGCTCGCCTCGGTGCTCGCCGCCGCGCTCGCCGCGTGCGGGACGCGCGATGTCGAGACGCATCCGTTCGCGATCCAGGTGACGCCGGAGCTCCCGCCGGGCTTCGACTCCTACGTGCTCGCCGGCACCGGCCGGATCGTCGCGCCGACGGTGTTCGTGCTGGCGGGGGTGGTGCTCGCGGAGGGTGCGGCCCCGATCGACGTCGAGGTCCGCTTCCGGGACGACGTGCCCGGCGGCGTGGTGCTCCCGGCGCAGCTCGACGGAGCGCCGGCGACGCTCGTTCTCCTTCGCAGCGGCGGCGGCATCGGACCGGACGGCGAGCCGCTCCCGTTCCTCGGCCTGCGCCTCGCGACCGGCACCGGCGCGGCGATCGTCGATCAGCTCATCCTCTTCGAGGGGGCGTACAAGGGCGGCGGGACCGACATCCTTCCGATCACGCAGATCGACCCGAGGCCCGACCTGCCGCTCTTCCGCGTCCGGGAGGACTGGTCGGAGTTCGAGCCCGCCGAGTGCGGCCCCGTCTACTACGACTTCCTCGAGGTGATCGGAGACGACGAGCTCTTCAGCCTGCGCCGCGAGGGGCGCCGCGATCTCACGATCGGCGCGGCGGACAGCACGCCCTGGAAGATCTTGCACGTCCTTTCGTGGCATCGGCGGGGCAAATGCCAGGCTCAGGCAGAAGCCTGGACGGAGTTCGCCGCCTGGCGCTAAACGATGTCCCCATGCGCCGCGCCAAGATCGTCGCCACCCTAGGTCCCGCCTCGTCCGA
The DNA here is from genome assembly GCF_022690685.1 of Anaeromyxobacter terrae. Taxonomy (GTDB): domain Bacteria; phylum Myxococcota; class Myxococcia; order Myxococcales; family Anaeromyxobacteraceae; genus Anaeromyxobacter; species Anaeromyxobacter terrae. The sequence goes on from NZ_JALCYY010000008.1 coordinate 124,283, forward strand.
CCCCGACGTCCTCCAGCGCCTGCTCGGCGCCGGAGTCGACGTCGCGCGGCTCAACTTCTCGCACGGGCAGCACGAGGACCACGCCCAGATGCTCGATCGCATCCGGACGGCCTCGCGGCACCTCGGCCGCGCGATCGCCGTGCTCCAGGATCTCCAGGGCCCGAAGATCCGCACCGGCCCGCTCGCGGTCGGGCGGGAGGGCGTGCGCCTGGAGCCCGGGGCGGAGATCGAGATCACGACCGAGGCCGAGGTGAAGGGCGACGCGCACCGCGTCTCCACCACCTATCCCCACCTCGCGGAGGACGTCCGGCCGGGCGATCGGCTGCTCGTCGACGACGGGCTCATCGAGCTGCGGGTCCTCGGGACGGACGGCGTGCGCGCCCGCTGCGAGGTGGTCGAGGGCGGCGTGCTGCGCGAGCACAAGGGCATCAACCTGCCCGGCGTGACGCTGCGCGCCGAGGCGCTCTCGGACAAGGACCGGGCCGACATCGCCTTCGGGCTCGCCCACGGCGTGGACGCGGTGGCGCTCTCCTTCGTGCGCTCCGCGGACGACGTGCGGGCCTGCCGCGACGAGATGGAGCGCGCCGGCCGCATCGTCCCGGTGATCGCGAAGATCGAGAAGCCCGAGGCGCTCGACGCCATCGACGCGATCATCGAGGCCGCCGACGGCGTCATGGTCGCCCGCGGCGACCTCGGCGTGGAGATCCTGCCGGAGCGCGTCCCGCTCCTGCAGAAGGACATCTGCCGCCGCGCCAACACCGCGGGGAAGCCGGTCATCATCGCCACGCAGATGCTCGAGTCGATGATCGAGCACCCCCGGCCGACGCGCGCGGAGGCGTCCGACGTCGCGAACGCCGTGTGGGACGGCGCCGACGCGGTGATGCTCTCCGCGGAGAGCGCGAGCGGACGCTTCCCCGTGAACGCCGTGCAGATGATGGACCGCATCGTCCGCGAGGCGGAGACGAGCCCGTCGACCACCGGGGTCTTCGGCGTCCCGCCCGGCCCGGCGCCGTTCAACCTCGTCACCGCCGCCGCCGCCTGCGAGGCGGCCGACGCCGCCGCCGCGGTCGCGATCTGCTGCTTCACGCTCTCCGGCACCACCGCGCGGCTCCTCTCGCACTTCCGGCCGCGCGTGCCGATCATCGCCTTCTCGCCCGACCAGTCGATCCGCCGGAGGCTCGCGCTCTACTGGGGCGTCGTCCCGCGCATCATGGAGCCGGTGAAGAGCGCCGACCTCATGGCCGAGCTCGTCTCCGACCGGCTCCTCGAGGAGGGCGTCGTGAGCCCGGGCGATCGGGTCGTCCTCGTCCACGGCTCGCCGCTCGGCATCCCCGGCGCGACGAACTCCATCCGGCTGCACGAGATCACGCACCCCTCGGACCGCGGCCCGGCGCAGCGCTACCGCGTGCCCGTCTAGAAGCCCCTGGAGATCCACGACGACATGGCCCCCCCGACCTCCGCCGCGCCCATCCCCTCCGCCGGAATCCCCGCCCTGCAGCGCGCGCTCGCCGAGGCGAAGCTCGACGCCTGGCTGCTCTACGACTTCCACGGGCAGAACCCGACCGCGGTGAGCGCGGTCGGTCTCCAGGGGCACATGCTCACCCGGCGCTGGTTCTACCTCGTGCCCGCCGCGGGCGAGCCCGTCGCGCTCGTGCACGCCATCGAGCTCGGCTCGTTCCCGCCCGACATCCCGGGGCGGCGCGAGAAGTACGCCTCCTGGGCCTCGCTGAAGGAGGCGCTCGCGCGGCTCCTTGGGGCGCTCCCGCCGAGCGCCCGGATCGCGATGGAGTACTTCCCGATGGGCGCGATCCCGTACCTCTCGCGCGTGGATGCGGGCACGCTCGAGCTCGTGCGCTCGTTCGGCGTCGAGGTGGTCTCCTCGGCGGACCTCGTCCAGCGCTTCCTGTGCCGCTGGGACGCGGCGCAGGTGGAGAGCCACCGCCGCGCGCTCGCCGCCATCGACGCCGCGAAGGACGCGGCCTTCGCGCGCATCGGCGAGGCGCTCCGCGCCCGCGAGACGCTCCTCGAGACGGACGTGCAGACGTTCCTCATGGAGCGCTTCGCCGCCGCCGGCCTCGAGACGGACCACCCGCCCATCGTCGCGGTGAACGCCCACGCGGGCGACCCGCACTACGCGCCCTCCGAGCAGACGCCCACGCCCATCCGCGCGGGCGACATGGTGCTCATCGACCTCTGGGCGCGGGGCACGGGCCCGCGCGACGTGTACGCGGACATCACCTGGGTCGGCTACTGCGGGGAGAAGCCGCCCGAGCGGCTCGAGCGGATCTTCCGCGTCACCGCCGACGCGCGCGACGCGGGGCTCGCGGCGCTCGAGCGCGCACACCGCGAGGGCAAGACGCTCCAAGGCTGGGAGGTGGACCGCGCCGTGCGCGACCACATCTCCAGCCAGGGCTTCGGCGACCGGTTCGTCCACCGCACCGGCCACTCCATCGGCCTCGCCGTCCACGGCGACGGCGCGAACCTCGACGACCTCGAGACCCACGACACCCGCCCGCTCGTGCCGGGGCTCGCCTTCTCGATCGAGCCCGGCATCTACCTGCCGGAGGAGGGGCTCGGCGTGCGCAGCGAGATCGACGTGTTCCTCGCCGACGACGGCCCGAAGGTGTTCTCGAAGATCCAGCGGGAGCTCGTGCGGATCCGATGAGCGCCTCGCCCGCCGTCGTCGCCACCGCGGTGGTCCTGTTCCGGGACGGGCCGGGCGGCCGCGAGGTGTTCCTCGTGCGCCGCGGCGTCGAGCGGCGCTTCGCTGCGGGGTTCCACGCCTTCCCAGGCGGGCGGCTCGATCCGGAGGACGCCGAGCTCGACGTCCCGGGGCACGCGGGCGAGGCGGCCGCGCTCGTCGCCTGCGCGGCGCGCGAGCTCTTCGAGGAGACGGGGGTCCTCCTCGCGCGCCGAGCAGGTGACGCGCCGTCGCCGGCGGAGCAGGCCGAGGGGCGGCGCGCGGTGCTCGAGGGGATCCTCTCGTTCCGCGCCTTCCTCACCCGGCACGGCCTCGCCCTCGACCCCGCGCGGCTCGCCCCCGCCGGCCGCTGGATCACGCCTCCGCACCTCCCGCTCCGCTACGACGCGCGCCTCTTCCTCGTCCGGCTCGAGGCGGAAGACGCGCCCGAGGTGTGGGCGGGCGAGCTCGCGGGCGGCGCGCTCGTCCCGGTGGCGCGGGCGCTCCGGCGCTGGTCCGCGGGCGAGCTGCTCCTCCACCCGCCGAACCTGCACGCGCTGCGGGTGCTCGCGCGCCCGGGCGAGCCGTCCCTCGCGGCGCTCTCCGCCCCGCCGCACTGCGACGCCTTCGTCTCCCGGCGCATCGAGTTCCAGGAGGGCTTCTTCCTCGCCGCGCTGCGCACACCCACGATCCCGCCCGCGACGCACACGAACGCCTGGCTCGTTCCCGCCGGCGACGGCCTCGCGGTGGTGGACCCGGGGGCGTCCGACCCGGCGGAGCAGGCGGCGCTCCTCGCGGCGCTCGACGCGCTCGCCTCGGAGGGCCGGCCGCCCCGCGCGGTGTGGCTCACGCACGCCCACCCCGATCACACCGGCGCGGTCGCGCGCGTCGCGGCGCGCTACGGCGTGCCGGTCCTCGGCCACCGGCTCGCCGCCGGCCGCGTGCCCGGCGGCGTCGAGGTGCGCCCGGTGCGCGACGGGGAGCTCCTCGGCGGGCGCTTCCGGGTCCTCGAGACGCCCGGTCACGCGCGCGAGCACCTCTCCTTCCTCGACGAGGACACGGGCGCGCTCGTGTGCGGCGACATGGTCTCGACGCTCTCGACCATCGTCATCGACCCGCCCGAGGGCGACATGGCCGAGTACGAGCGGCAGCTCGAGCGGCTCCGCGCGCTCGGCCCCCGCACGCTCTACCCGGCGCACGGCCCGCCCGCGCCCGCCGCGCCGGAGCGGCTCGGCGCCTACCTCGCGCACCGCCACGCGCGCGAGGCGCTCGTCGTCGCCGCGCTCGAGGAGGGCTCGCGTTCGCTCGCGGACGTGACGGCGCGCGCGTACGCGGACACCCCGCCCGCGGCGCTCCCGCTCGCCGAGCGCAGCTGCCTCGCGGCGCTCCACAAGCTCGCCGCGGAGGGACGGGCCACGCCGACGGGGGAGGGCTGGCGGCGAGCCTGATCGCGGATTTCCGAGCGGCGCCTCGGGAATGCCACGCGGACCCACCGCCAGAATTCCCCAAACCCCCGAAATTCCGGACGGCCGTGCGGGCACGTGCGTTGCAGCCGGACGGTCCCATGCTCCCCCGCGCGTCAGCCGCCCGCGTCGGTCTCCTGCTCGTGTCGGCCTTCCTGGTCGGCGGCGCCTCGACAGAGGTGGCGGTCCGGACACACGGGGCGATCGCGCGCGCCCGCGCCGAGCGCGAGCTTGGCTCCGCCGGGCAGCTCGTCGCGCTGGAGCTCAGGGATCCCAGCGGCGAGATCGTGGCGCGTCCGCGGATCATCGCCCCGGCCGGCAAGGCCGCCGAGGTGGTGCTCCACGAGCCTGGCGAGCCCGGCGCGGTGCGCGTCGCGTTCCGGGTCGAGGCGGTGCGGGACGCGACGGGCGACATCGCGCTCGCTTACGCGCTGTGGGTGCCGGGACACGACGTGAAGGCCAGCGGAACCGTGCAGCTCACGCCGGGGGTCGAGCAGAAGATCGCGCTCGCCGACGGCGCGCTCGTCGCGACCTGGCTCGCGGTGCCGGTCCCCTCCGCCGCGCTCGACGCGTACCTCGAGAGCGAGTCCGCGCGTCCGCGCGGCTCGCGCCGGGACAGTTAGAACGGGGGGCTGCGTCCCTCCCCGTCTCTTCGCGACGGGGCCCCTCCCTGTAGCGGGGGCTATGCCCCGCGCCCCGGCGGACTCGCTGCCCGTCACCACGCGTGATTGGCGGTCCAGTCCAGCACGCAGGACGGCGACGCCCCGGCTCGCTAGCGCTCGCCCTCGATCGCCTTCGCCTCGGTCTCGAGGCGCGCCGCCTCGGCGAGCGCGAGGCGCTCGCGATGCGCGAGGAGCTGACGCTGCTCGATGAGCACGCGGAGCCGGCGGTGGCGCTCGGGATCCTGCCCGGTCGTGAGCGAGGCGCCGAACTGGGCCATGCGCAGCTCGTTGCTGGCGGTGGTGATGCGGATGTCGAGCGCGTGGACCGCCGCCGCGAGGCGGTCGGCCTCGTCGCGGGCGGCGTCGGCGCGCTCGCGCAGCTCGTCGGGAGAGGGCGGCAGCGCGGCCGGCAGCGCGCCTTCGCGCTGGAGTTCGGCCTCGATGGCGCCGGCGAGCTCCTGCGCCCGCACGAGCAGCCGCTCGAGCTCGCGGCGCACGTTCTCGCCGTGGATCTGGCGGAGCTTCAGCTCCTGGATCCGGACCGCAAGGAGATCGAGCTCCGCGCGGTGAGCATCGAGCTCGGCAGGCGGCGCGCAGAGGAGCAGGGCGAGGGCGATGCCTTCGAACATCTGCGGGTGAGGAGAGCAACCCACGTGCCCGCGCCCCTCGCGGCCCGGATCAAGCACTTACACGCCGCGCGCGGGGCGGGACTTGCGCAAACCCGTCGGGATCCTCGGAAATCCGTCACACACCCGTCACCCGCTCGCGGGGGGTCACGGAGTGAGCGACGGCTCCGCGTAGTCGCCGCTGCCGACGAGGTTGCCGCGCTCGTCGTAGCTGCGCCAGGTGCCGCACTGGGCGCCCCCGCAGCGGCGTCCCTCGGTGCGCGTCGCCCCCGACGGCCAGTAGGCGACGAACCGGCCGTGCGGGACGCCGTCCCGAAACTCCGCCTCCTCCTCGCGCGCGCCCGACGGGGCGAAGACCGTCCAGAGCCCCGTCTTCGCGCCGCGCGCGTAGCTCCCCGCGCGCGCGACGCCCCCGCCGCGGTGGTACTCGACGAACGCGCCGTCCCGCTCGCCCGCGCGGTAGCGCTCCTCGATCCAGAGGCCGCCGTCGTCGTAGTAGCGGCGCGCTGGCCCCTCGCGGCGCGGCTGCCCCGCCACGTCCTTCCCCTCGCACCACTCCTCGAAGCCGTCGGGCGGCGCGAGGCCGCGGTGCGCGGCGCCGGGCGGGCACTCGAGCGCCGCGGCGAGCGCGAGCGCCAGGGCGAGGGCCGTCACTCAGAGCTCCTCGGCCTTCTCGCCGGCCTTCACGATCCCGTACTTCTCGAGCTTGTAGTAGAGCGCCGAGGGCTTGATGCCGAGGAGCCGCGCCGTCTCCGCCTTCACGCCGCGCGCCTTCTCGTAGGCGGCGAGGATGAGCTGCCGCTCGAGGTCCTCGAGGATGTCGGTGAGGCTCCGATCGCCGCTCGGCACCGGGAGGGAAGGCGCCGGGGGCGCGCGGCGGACGCCCTCGGGGAGGTCGCGCGGCCGGACGACCTCACCCTCGGCGAACACGAGCGCTTGCTCGATGACGTTCTCGAGCTCGCGCACGTTGCCCGGCCAGCGGTGGCGGCGGAGGAGCTCCATCGCCTCGGGCGCGAGCCCCGTCACGGCGCGCCCCATCCGCGGCGCGAGCCGGCCGACGAAGAACCGCGCGAGCTCCTCGACGTCGCCGGGCCGGTCGCGCAGGGGCGGCAGCACGATCGGCACCACGTTGAGCCGGTAGTAGAGGTCCTCGCGGAACCGGCCGCTCTCCACCATCTGCGCGAGGTCGCGGTTCGTCGCGGAGACGACGCGCACGTCCACCTCCACCGTCTCCTCCCCGCCGACGCGCTCGAACTGGCGCTCCTGCAGGACGCGCAGGAGCTTCACCTGCACGGCGGGCGGGATCTCGCCGACCTCGTCCAGGAAGAGCGTGCCGCCGTTCGCGAGCTCGAAGCGCCCGAGCTTGCGGCGGATCGCGCCGGTGAAGGCGCCCTTCTCGTGGCCGAAGAGCTCGGACTCGAGCAGGCCCTCGGGGATGGCGGCGCAGGAGATCGACACGAACGGCTGCTCGCGGCGCGGGCTCCCGTCGTGGATGGCGCGCGCGACGAGCTCCTTGCCGGTGCCGGACTCGCCGAGGACGAGCACGGTCGCGCCCGTGGCGGCGACCTTGCGCACGTGGTCGAGCACGCGCCGCATCGGCTCGGAGCTGCCCACGAGGCCGTGGGACCGATCGCGCCCGAGGTCCTCCTCGAGCGCCTCGGCGCGGGCGCGGGCGTTCCGCGCGCCCTTGCGCTCGCGCGCGATCTCGATGGCCTTCTCCACGCGGGCGCGGAGCACCTCGGGCGAGAACGGCTTCTCGATGAAGTCGATGGCCCCCTCGCGCATCGCCTCGACCGCGACGGCGATGGTCCCGTGGGCCGAGACGACGAGCACCGTCGCGTCGGGGTCCGCCTCGCGGAGCCGGCGCACCACCTGGATCCCGTCCACCGGGACCATGCGGAGGTCGGTGACCACCACCTCCGCGGGCTTCTTGCGGTAGGCGGCGACCGCCTCGGCGCCTCCGCGCACGGCGAGGACGTCGTGTCCCAGGCGAGAGAGGGCGATCGCCATGCCCTCGCGGACCGCGTCGTGATCGTCGGCGATGAGGATGCGAGCCATCGGGGTCGAGAGTGTAACCGACGCTCCCCCGGGGACGCTCGCTCGCCCGCCCTCGTTTTTCCGAAGGTCTGGCTGCGACATTTCGTGTTTGTCATCGCCCGCCGGGTGGTTACGGATCGGGGGACGCCGGAATTCGCGGTGGGAGCCCTCGATGCCCCTCGACAAGAAGACCACCAGCTTCAACCTCGGCTACGTCCTGCTCGCCGCCCTCGGGGTCATGCTCCTGCAGAACTGGTGGTCCCAGTCGCAGGCGGTCCAGACCCTGCCGTACAGCGAGTTCCAGAAGCTCGTCCGGGAGGACAAGATCGCCCGCGTGGTGGTCTCCCAGGACGACGTGCAGGGCGAGCTGAAGGAGCCGCTCAACGGCAAGAAGCGCTTCGTCACCACCCGGGTCGACCCGGAGATTGCGAAGGAGCTCGACCAGCACGGCGTCGTCTACGCGGGCCGCTTCCAGAACGAGCTCGTCCCGCTCATCCTGTCCTGGGTCCTCCCCATCGCGCTCTTCTTCGGGATCTGGGTCTTCCTCGGGCGCCGGATGGCGAAGCAGCTCGGCGGACCCGGCGGCGGGCTCATGGCCATCGGCAAGTCGAAGGCGAAGGTCTACGTCGAGACCGACACCAAGGTGACCTTCGAGGACGTGGCCGGCGTCGACGAGGCGAAGGCGGAGCTGAAGGAGGTCGTCGAGTTCCTGAAGGATCCGAAGCGCTACGGCCGGCTCGGCGCGCGGATGCCGAAGGGCGTCCTGCTCGTCGGCCCGCCCGGCACCGGCAAGACGCTCCTCGCGAAGGCGGTCGCCGGCGAGGCGGGCGTCCCGTTCTTCTCCATCTCCGGCTCGGAGTTCGTGGAGATGTTCGTGGGCGTCGGTGCGGCGCGGGTGCGAGATCTCTTCGAGCAGGCCCGGCTCAAGGCCCCGGCCATCATCTTCATCGACGAGCTCGACGCGCTCGGCCGCGCCCGGGCCTCCATGCCCGGGATGATGGGCGGCCACGACGAGAAGGAGCAGACCCTGAACCAGCTCCTCGTCGAGCTCGACGGCTTCGACCCGCAGGCCGGCATCGTGCTCATCGCGGCCACGAACCGGCCGGAGATCCTGGACCCGGCGCTGCTCCGCGCCGGGCGCTTCGACCGGCAGGTGCTCGTCGACCGGCCCGACCGCGCCGGACGCACGCAGATCCTGGTGGTCCACACGCGCAAGGTGACGCTCGCCCCCGGCGTGAAGCTCGACGAGGTGGCGGCGCTCACGCCCGGCTTCACCGGGGCGGACCTCGCGAACCTCGTGAACGAGGCGGCGCTCGTCGCGACCCGGCGCAACGCCGAGCAGATCACCATGGAGGACTTCAACATGGCGATCGAGCGGATCGTCGCCGGCCTCGAGAAGAAGAACCGGCTCCTCAACCCACGCGAGCGCGAGATCGTCGCCCACCACGAGCTGGGCCACGCCTTCGTGGCGCAGGCGCTGCCCGGCACCGACCCGGTCCACAAGATCTCGATCATCCCGCGCGGCATCGGCGCGCTCGGCTACACCATCCAGCGGCCGACCGAGGACCGCTACCTCATGACGCGCGAGGAGCTCGAGGCGAAGATGGCGGTGCTGCTCGGCGGCCGCGCCGCCGAGGCGGTCGTCTTCGGCCACTACTCCACCGGCGCCGCCGACGACCTCGCCAAGGTGACCGACATCGCGCGCAACATGATCACCCGCTACGGCATGGACGGGTCGCTCGGCCCGGTGACCTACGAGTCCGAGCCGGAGGGCTTCCTCGGCCAGGTGACCGGGGTGCGGCGGCTCTACTCCGAGGAGACCGCGCGCGAGATCGACGTCGCCGTGCGCGAGACGGTGGACGCCGCGTTCCAGCGCGCCCGCGCGATCCTGCTCGACAACCGCCCCCTCCTCGAGGAGTCCGCGAAGGAGCTGCTCCGCCGCGAGACCCTCGCCGGCGAGGACCTCGCCGCGACGCTCGGCCGGGTCCGCGCTGCGGGCACGCGGGTCGCCGCGACTGTCTAACGGGGGCTGCGCCAGTTTTAGAACGGGGGACTGCGTCTCCCGCCCCGCCGAGCAAAGCTCGGCGGGGCCCCACCCCTGCT
>NZ_JALCYY010000080.1 GCF_022690685.1 Anaeromyxobacter terrae
CCCGACCGCGACCCCGCCCCCGACCTCGACCGCGACCCCGACCCCGACCCCGACCCCGACCCCGACCCCGACCCCGACCCCGCCCCCGACCCCGACCCCGACCCCGACCCCGACCCCGACCCCGACCCCGACCCCGACCCCGACCCCGACCCTGACCCCGACCCCGACCCCGACCCCGACCCCGACCCCGACCCTGACCCCGACCCTGACCCCGACCCTGACCCCGACCCTGACTGGGCAACCCAAATCTTCGGTTACACCTCAGACCGGGAGCTTGGGTGACACCTCCTTGGCCAGCTCGGCCTGACGAAGGTCGGCTCCTTGGCGCGGTCGTTCACGGTTCCGAGGTGTACCGGGCCGAACATCGCGCGCCAGATCCCTTCGTCCGTCTCGTTCAGCCCAACCCACTCGCCTGCGAGGCACTCCGAAACGAAGAAGCGCTCGCCCCTCCACTTGATGCTTCCGTTGTTCGCGACGAGGCGACGCTCCCATTCCCCTGGGTACTCGGGCGGGCGAAGCGGGCACGGATAGCTGCGCGGGGACGTGGAGTAGACGCTCGCGGGCGGGCGCTGCTCGAGCGCTTCGTGGGGGCGCTCCTCGTTGAACTCGCGCCTGAAGCGGTCGAACGCGAGCTGCTGCTCGAACATCGTCGGTTGTGGCGGCTTCGTCGTCTGCTGCTTCAGCGTGCGGTGCATCCGCTCGTGACGACCGTTCTGCTGGGGCTTTCCCGGCTCAATGCGCTCCGGCCGAATGCCGAGCTTCACCCACCAGACCGCGAGCCGCGAGAGCCCGCCTGCCCCCAACGTCGCAAATGGCGAGCCGTTGTCGGGGCGCATTGCGAGCGGCAAGCCGTACTCGACGAACGCCGCGTCGTACACGGGCTGTACGAGCGCGGTGTTCTCCGCCTCGAGCGCCTCGCACCTCAGCAGGAACCTGCTGTGCGCGTCCGTAAGCGTCAGCGGGTGGCAGCGCACGCCGTTGCCGAGCCGGGAGTGGCCTTTGAAATCCGTACACCAGACCGCATTCGGCGTGTCGCATTCTGCGAACGGCTGGTTCGATGCATCGACCCGGCGCCGTCGCCGCCGCTGACGGACCAACCCGTGCTTTTCTAGAATCCTGCCGATGGTCGAAGCCGCAGGCGGATCGGTGCGGACGACGTGTTCAGCCATCCAGGCCTGAATCTTCCTCGGTCCCCAGTACGGGTAACGTCGACGTACCGCGAGCACCTGCGCGACGACGCTGATTGGCAGCGCATGCGGGTGTGGACCAGGAACGGGATCGCGATCCAGCAGAGCAGCTCGGCCGCCTTCGTGGAACCGCGCTAGCCACTTGTACGCGGTCTTGCGGCTGATCCCGAAGGACCTACTCAGCGCGGCGATGTTCGCATCGCGGCTCAGCGCCAGCTTCACGAACTGTTCGCGTTCGTCCATGCGACAGGTCTCTTTCCACGGCACTCGGGCCACCTCCCAGGCGGAGGTGTTACCCGAGCTCCCGGTCTGACCTGTCACCCAAGTACCCGGTTTGTACCGACCCCGACCCCGACCCCGACCCCGACCTCGACCTCGACCCCGACCTCGACCTCGACCTCGACCCCGACCTCGACGATGTCGCCCCGATAGACCCCGACCTCGACCCCGCCTATACAGACGCCCTCATGCGCATCGTCTTCATGGGCACTCCCGCCTTCGCCGTACCCCCGCTCGACGCGCTCGCGCGCGCCGGGCACGAGATCGCGGCGGTGGTGGCGCAGCCGGATCGTCCGGCCGGACGCGGGCAGGCGCTCCGCGAGCCTGCGACGAAGGTCTGGGCCCGGGAGCACGGCGTCCCGGTGCTGCAGCCGGTGAAGGTCCGCGACGGCACCCTCGCGCGCGAGCTCGCCGCGCTCCGGCCGGACCTCCTCGCCGTCGCCGCGTACGGGCGGATCCTCGGCCGGGATCTCCTCGACCTCGCGCCACGCGGTGCGCTCAACGTGCACGGGTCGCTCCTGCCGAAGTACCGCGGGGCGGCGCCCATCCAGTGGGCGATCGCCGAGGGGGAGGCGGAGACGGGCGTCTCGATCATGCAGATGGACGAGGGGCTCGACACGGGCGACGTGCTCCTCCAGCGCGTCCTCCCCATCGGCCCGGACGACACCTCCGAGACGCTCGCGCCGAAGCTCGCCGCGCTGGGCGGCGAGGCGCTCGTCGCCGCGCTCGCGCTCCTCGCGGCGGGCGACGTCGTGCCGGTGAGACAGGACGGGACGCGCGCCACCCTCGCGCGGATCCTCGAGAAGGAGGACGGCCGGGTGGCCTGGGCGCTCCGCGCGCGGCGGATCCGCGATCGGCTGCGGGCGTTCACGCCCTGGCCAGGGGCGACGACCACGCTCGACGGACGGGCCGTGAAGCTGCTCGAGGTCGTGGAAGATCCGGCGGCCGCGGAGGCCGCGCCGGACGCCCCCGGCGCCGCGGCGGTCGTGCCCGGGCGCGGCGTCGCGGTGCGCTGCGGCGAGGGGACGGCGCTCCTCGTCACCCGCCTGCAGCCCGAGGGGAAGCCCCCGCAGGCCGCGACCGACTTCGCGAACGGCCTGCGCCGTCGCACCTTCACCTTCGGCACATGACGACCGCACGCCAGATCGCCTTCGAGGTCCTGCGCCGGGTGGACGAGGGGGGCGCCTACGCATCGCGCGCGCTGGACGCGGCGCTCGCGGCTGCCGGCGCGCTCGACCCGCGCGAGGCCGGCCTCGCGACCGAGCTCGTCTACGGCACGCACCGCCGCGCGCGCTCGCGCGACGCAGCGCTCGCGCCGCACTCGCGACGACCGGTGGACGCGCTCGATCCCGCCGCGCGCGTCGCGCTCCGGCTCGGCGCCTACCAGCTCCTCTTCCTGAAGAAGCCCGCCCACGCCGCCGTCGGCGAGACCGTCTCCCTCGTGAAGACGGTCGACCACGGGCGCGCCGCCGGGTACGTGAACGCCGTGCTGCGAGCGCTGGCGCGCGCGCCGAGCCTGCCCGAGCCGCCCGCCCTCGCGGCCGATCCGGCCGGGCACGTCGCGGTCGCCGAGGCGCTGCCGCGCTGGCTCGCGGAGGAGTGGGTCGCCTGGCTCGGGCCGGAGGAGGCGCTCGCCCTCGCGCGCGGCATGAACCAGCCGGCCGCGCTCACGGTGCGGTCGCCCGAGCGCGACGCCCTCCTCGCGCGGGCCCGGGCCGCCGGCCTCGCCGCGGAGCCCACCCCGCGCTCGCCCGACGGGATCGTCCTCGCCGGGACCTCGGTCGCCGCGCTCGCGCGCGCCGCGGCCGGGCTCGCGTTCCAGGTGCAGGACGAGGCTGCTCAGCTCGTCACCCTCTTCGCGGCGGGCGCGCTCCGCGGGACCCGCGCGCGGGTGCTCGACGCCTGCGCCGCGCCCGGCGGGAAGGCGTTCCACCTCGCCGAGCTGCTGGCGCCCGGCTCCGAGATCGTCGCGGTGGAGCTCCACCCGCGCAAGGCAGAGGAGCTCGCCCGCGAAGCGGCGCGGCGCGGCCTCCCGGGAGTCCGCGTGATCTGCGCCGACGCCACCCGCCCGATCCCCGGCCTCGAGCCCGGGAGCTTCGACGCCGTGCTCGTGGACGCGCCCTGCGCCGGCCTCGGCACCCTCCGGCGCCACCCGGAGCTCAAGCTGCGGCGGACGCCCGCCGACCTGGCACGGATGGCCGAGCTCCAGGCGGCCGTGCTGGCGAGCACCGCGCGTTACGCCCGGCCGGGCGCGCCGGTGACCTACTCGATCTGCTCGCTCTCGCGCGCCGAGGGGCCGCGCATCGTCGAGGGAGCGCTCCGCGGGGGCCTCGCGCGCACCGGCGGCGGCGCCGTTCCGGCGGACGTGCTCACGCCCGACGGCGACCTGCTCACCGTGCCCCACCGGCACGGGACAGACGGGTTCTACGCCGCGCGACTCGCGCGGTGAGCGCTGGAGGGTCCGCGCCGCGGACCCTCACCGCGGCCCCCCGTCGGCCGGGTCTCGCGTAGACTGTGCGCCCCATGCCCCTGCCGATCCGCATCGCTCCCTCCATCCTCTCCGCCGACTTCGGCCGCCTCGCCGAGGAGGTGCGCGCGATCGAGGCCGCGGGCGCGGACGTGGTCCACGTCGACGTGATGGACGGCCGCTTCGTGCCGAACATCACCATCGGCCCGCTCGTCGTCGAGGCGGTGCGGAAGGTGACGAAGCTGCCGATCGACGCGCACCTCATGATCGTCGAGCCGGAGCGTTACGTGGAGGCGTTCGCCAGGGCGGGGGCGGACATCGTCTCCGTCCACGCCGAGGTGTCGCCCCATCTGCACCGCACGCTGCAGGCGATCCGCGCCGCCGGCGCCCGCCCCGCCGTCGCGCTCAACCCCTCGACGCCGCTCTCCGCGATCGAGTGGGTGATCGGCGACTGCGAGATGGTGCTCGTCATGACCGTGAACCCCGGGTTCGGCGGGCAGCGCTACATCGACGCGTGCACCGACAAGATCCGGCAGCTCCGCGCGCTCGCCGACGCGCGGAACCCGGCGCTCGAGATCGAGGTGGACGGCGGGGTGAAACCCGAGACGGCCGGCCTCGTCGCCGGCGCGGGCGCGAACGTCCTCGTCGCCGGCACCGCGGTGTTCGGCGCCCCCGACTACCGGGCCGCCATCGGCGCGATCCGCGCGCACGCGGACGCCGCGCGCGCCGGCGGAGGCGTCCGGTGAACGTCGCCGCGGCCATCGCCGCGGCGGCGGCGCTCGTCGCGGTGCTCGCCGGCGCGCTCTCGCGCCGGCTGTCGCTCGCGCCCGGCTGGCGCGATCAGCACCGCTTCTCGCTCGTCGCGTTCACCGCGGCCGCGTACGCGGTGTGCAACCTCGCGACGACGCTCGGGCTCCCCGACCTGGTCGTCACGATCACCTCGCGGTTCCAGGTGGCCAGCGCGCTCCTGCACTTCTGGGCCTGGCTCGGGTACTCCGAGACGTTCGCCGGGCTGAAGCCGGGCCGCTGGCAGCAGGTGGCGGGTCGGGGCTTCCTCGTCCTCGCGGCCCTCGCGCTCGTCCCGGGCGTGGTCTTCACGAGCGAGGTCGTCACCCACGAGGTGCCGGCGTTCGGCGCGGTCTACCGGGACGCCCTCCCGAGCGCGTTCGGCTACGCCGTCTTCGCCGTGCTCCTCGGCGCCTCGCTCATCACCTGGTGGCGCTTCGTCCGTGCCTGGCGCGCCGGCGTCCGCCACGCCGGTGTCCACGCGGCCGCCTTCGGGACCCTGATCCTCTTCGGCCTCAACGACGCCCTCGCGACGACCGGCGAGTTCGCGACGCCCTACCTCCTCGACACCGGCTTCATCGTCCCGATCGTCGCGGTCTACTGGACGATCACCGTCCGCTTCGCCGACAACGCCCGCGCGCTGCAGTCGATGCGGGCGCGGCTCGAGGAACTCGTCGAGACCCGCACGCGCGCGCTCGCGGAGGCCCAGGCCGCGCTGCACCAGTCGGAGAAGCTCGCCGCGCTGGGCCGGTTCGCGACGGCGGTCGCGCACGAGATCCGCGATCCCACCGCGGTGATCACGACGAACCTGCGGCTGCTCGAGGACGGGCTCCGCCGCGCGGACGCGGGCCTCGAGGGCCGCGACGCCGTCGCGGACGCGCTCGCCGCCCTCGAGCGGCTCGGCGCGCTCGTCCGTGCGCTCGCCGAGGCGGGCGGGGCCGCCGCCGCCGAGCCGGGCGGCCGCGCCGTCGTGGCCGACGTGGTCCGCGCGAGCGTGTCCGACGCGCGCATCCGTGCGGGAGACCGGATCCGGATCCTCGAGGAGATCCCGGCCGGCCTCTCCGTACGCGCGCGCCCGGAGAGCGTCGCGCACGTGCTCGGCAACCTCCTCGCGAACGCCGCCGACGCGGTGCCGGAGGGGCGCGCCGGCCGCGTCGAGGTGCGCGCGGAGCGGCGCAGCGGAGCGGTGCGCATCACCGTCTCCGACGACGGCGCCGGCATGCCGGCCGACGTCCTGCGCCGCGCGTTCGAGCCCTTCTTCTCGACCAAGCGCGACGGGCGCGGCCGCGGGCTCGGGCTCGCCATCTCGCGCGGGGTGGTGGAGGGGAGCGGCGGCGCGCTCTGGCTCGAGAGCCAGCCGGGCAAGGGGACGCGGGCCATCCTCGAGCTGCCGGAGCTGCGGCTGACGCCGCGGCCGTGAGACGAGGCTCGCCCCGGCCCGCCGACGGCTGGCCGCCGTCAGGCCCTCATGGCCGTGGTCGCTTGCGTCGATCTTCCTCCCCCCGGCTCGTGCTTCGACAAGCTCAGCACGAGCGGATCATGGACCGCTCGCCCTGAGCCTGTCGAAGGGCGAGGGGTGGACGGGGTCGACTCGAGCGATCACCGCCGTCAGTCCTCGACCGCCTCGACGCGGACGCGGGCGAGGCCGCGGTCGACGATGCCGAGCTTGCGCGCCGCCGCCAGCGAGAGATCGACCACCCGCCCGCGCTTGAACGGTCCGCGGTCGGTGACCGTGACGACCACGCTCCGCCCGTTCTCGAGGTCCGTGACCTTGAGGCGCGCGCCGAACGGCGCCCGCGGGTGCGCGCACGTCATCGCGTGCATGTCGTAGCGCTCGCCGCTCGCGGTGCGCCTGCCGTGGAACTTCCTCCCGTAGAAGCTCGCGAGGCCCACCTCGCCCCCCTCCTCGCCCGCGGGCGCGGAGACGGACGGACGCGGCGACTCCTCCGCCTCCGGACGGCGCGGGGCGTGGGTGCAGGCCGCGAGGGCGGCGAGGAGCACGGCGACGGGCGCGACCCGGCCGAGCGTGCGCGGGCGCCGCGCGGTCACCGCCGCGTCCTCCGCCCGAAGGTGCGCGCGACCTCCGGGTGGCGCCCGAGCAGCGCGAGCGCCTCCTCGAGCAGCGTGCGCCCCGGCTCCATCTTGAACCAGGTGGAGGCCCCGGACGGATGCGGGAGCGGGATGACATCGACGTTCAC
The DNA here is from genome assembly GCF_022690685.1 of Anaeromyxobacter terrae. Taxonomy (GTDB): domain Bacteria; phylum Myxococcota; class Myxococcia; order Myxococcales; family Anaeromyxobacteraceae; genus Anaeromyxobacter; species Anaeromyxobacter terrae. The sequence goes on from NZ_JALCYY010000080.1 coordinate 6,918, forward strand.
CCCGTGGAACTGCGTCCTGAGCGTCCGTCCGACCACGGCCGCGATGGGCTCCGTGTGGCCGAGCACCTCCTGGATGGCGAGCCGGCCGACCGGAATGACGAGTCGCGGCGCGAGGATCTCGACCTCGCGCTCGACGAAGCCCCGCCAGAGCGCGCACTCCTCGGGCGTGGGGACCCGGTCCCCGCCGCCCTTCGTCTTGCCGGGAAAGCAGCGCACCACGGCGCTGATGTAGACGCGCGCACGCACGGTCTCCTCGTCCGCGCCGGTCGCGCGCTCGAGCCAGCGGAAGAGCGTCTTCCCCGCCGTCCACGCGAAGGGGCGCCCGAACCGCGCCTCGTGCGGGCCGGGCGCCTGGCCGATGAGGAAGATGCGGCTCGCCACGACCGGGCCGTGCACGGGAGGGCCGAAGCCGCGCGGCTGGAACGCCTGGATGTCGCGGTGCACCGCCGCGAGCGCGGCGGCGGCGTCGGCGCGGCCCGCGCTCAGCGCCACGGCTCCTCGCGCACGGAGTGGATCCAGCCCTCCGAGCGCGGCACGTTCGACGGAACACCCTGGAAGCCGTCCTCCCACGCGGCGGCGGCGCCCGTGGCGGCGAGGACCGCGTCGAGGTGGTCGCCGCGGCCGTCCTCGACGACCTGGGCGGCCTGCTCCATCTCGAACTCGAGCTTCGCCGCGCTGCGGAGCGTGCGCAGGATCGCCGCGCGAGTGGACGCGCGAGAGATGCCGTCGCGGTCGTCGTCGCGGTAGGCGCAGACTCCGCAGACGACGCGCGCGACGTGCGCGGGCCGCACCTCCGCGATGGCGGGCTTTCCGGCCTGCGGCGGATCCCACGGGAGGAAGCTCGCCTGGACCTGGGCGAGCGTGCACAGCCCGAAGAAAGTCTGGCGGTAGCTGCGCGCGCTCGTCGGGGTGGAGACCTCGGCCCGATAGCAGTCGGTCGCGCGCGGGCGATCCTTGCCGAGCTCGTCGCGGAAGCGCGCCGCGCCTTCGGTGAAGTCGCCTCCCGGCCCCACGAACCGCTCGTGGAGGTTGCGGCCGAGCACCGCCGGCCCGCGGATCGCCTGGCGCAGGAGCCCGAGCTGACGGAGGTGCGTCTCCGAGAGCGACAGCGCGAAGTCGACGCCGACGACGAGCCGCCCCTCGGCCCACTTCGCCTCCTCCTCCAGCCAGCCGGCGAAGCGCGCGTGCACGTCGCGCCGACCCGGCGCGTCCGTGAAAGGGCGCCACAGCCGCGTGAGGCGCTTCTTCGTCCGACCGCACTCGATCTTGGCGGCGAGGATCTGGTTGCCCGCGCCCTCGACGCCGCTCCAGCGGAGGCCGATGACGACACCGCGCTCCGGCAGCGACACGGAGGGCGGGTGCGCGCGGCCGAACACCGCCGCGGCTGAGCTGCTCGTGCCCTCGTTCTCCGCCATCTTCCTCGATTCTCCGGCGCACGCGGCGCGACCGGTGCGTTTACCCTCCGCTCGCCGCAGGTGTCAACGCCGCGACCCCGATCGCCCACACCTCCGCCGTCCCCAGTCTCGATTGGGGCCGCCTCGCATGCCACGGTTCCCGGACGGGATCCGGGTGCCTACTGTGCAGCCGAACGTGGCTTCCCCCGCCCGCATCCTCGTCGTCGAGGACGACACCGCGATCCGGCAGACGCTCGCGGAGCTGCTCCAGGACGAAGGCTTCGAGGTCTCCTGCGCCGCCAACGGCGCCGAGGCGCTCGCCCACCTCACCCGCTCCGTCGCGCCGAGCGTCATCCTGCTCGACCTCACGATGCCGGTGATGGACGGCTGGACGTTCCGCTCCGCTCAGCGCGAGGACCCGCGCCTCGCCGGGATCCCGACGGTGGTGGTGTCGGCGAACCACGCCACGGATCGCCGGGCGGTGGCGGGGCTCGAGGCGGCCGCGTTCCTCGCGAAGCCGTTCGATCTGGACTCGCTCATCGACACGATTCACAGGCTGTGCTGAAGCTGCGGCGGCGGGACATCTCTCTCGCGACGTGATCCCTCCGCTCGGCTTGCCCCGCCCCGCAGGGAGCGCGGGCCGCGACGCGGTCTGGCGGTAATGTCGGCCGGATGGCCCCGCTCCTCGACCGCGCGATCGACGGGTTCGCGATGTGGACCGAGGACCGGCGCGCGCGCGCGGCGGTGGGTTTCCGCGCGGCCCCCGGCGTGCCGCTCGACTGCTTCGGCCCGCTCCCGGCCCTCCCCCTCGCGCCGCCGCGCGCCGGATCGTGGCGCGCAGCGTCGCCGCGCCCGGCCCTGGGCGACGCCACGATGGCCGTGCACGCGCGCGTCGCGCGCGGCGTCCGGCGGGGCACCGCCGTGCTCGTGCCGCCCTGGAAGGTGCCGCGCCTCGCGGTCGTCGCCGGGTACGCGCGGCTCCTCGCGCGCGCGGGCTACGACGTCTGGACGCTCGTTCCGCCGCGCCACCTCCAGCGAACGCTCCCGGGCGCGCGCAGCGGCGAGGGCTTCGTCTCGCCCGACCTCCCGGCCCTCCGCGTCGCGTTCGAGCAGCTCGTGCTCGAGCTCCGGGTGCTCGCGGCGCTCGCCCGCGCCGGGGGCGGGGCGGTCGGGGTGGTCGGGCTCTCGCTGGGCGCGCTCGCCGCCGCGCTCGCGGCCACGGCGCCCGAGCCGCTCGACTTCGCAGCGCTCGTCGCGCCCCCGGCGGATCTCGCGGCGGTGTTCGCCGGGACCCCCATCGGCCGCCGCTACCTCGCCCTCGCGAGCCGCGCCGGCGAGCCGCCGCCCCCACCCGACGCGCTCTCCCGCATGCTCGCGCCCTTCCGCGCGGACGCACGACGCCCGACGGCGCGGCGCGTGCTCGTGGCGGTGGGGCGAGAGGACCGGATCGCCCTCAGCGCGGGCGCGCTCGCGCTCGCGGCGGCATGGGGGGTGACCGCGCGGAGCTATCCGCGCGGCCACCTCACCCTGCTCTTCGCCTGCCGCGCGCTGCGGCGCGATCTCGCCCGCTTCGTCGCGGGCGAGGATTGGTGACGCCTACTTCGCCGGGCAGGTGTCCCGCGCGGCCTTCACCGCGTCGAAGAACTCCGCCGGGACGACGCCGCCGCGCACGACCGCCCAGGACTTCTCCATCGCCTGGCGCCACGGGGCCGCGTCGACCTTCACGACCTGCAAGCCCTGCTTCTGCATGGCCCCGACGGCGTCGGCGTTGAGCCGGCGCACCTCGACGTCGACCTTCTGCCCGAGGTCCTTCGCGATCTGGAGCAGCTTGGGCCGGAGGTCGGCCGGGATCTTCTCCCACGCGTCCTTCCGCACGAGGGTCGCGCCCATCATGTAGGACCAGGACACGTCCATCATGTTGTTCGCCTTCTCGAACAGGCGCGCGGTGAGGACGTAGAGCGGGACGTTCGGGACGCAGTTGATCATCCCGGTCTGGAGCGACGGGTACATGTCGTTCGCGGAGAGCACGACCGGCTGCATCCCGGCCGCGCGGAACGCCTCGACGCTCTTGGGATCGCCCTCCCACGCCCAGATCTTCGCGCGGCTCATCTCGGCGGGCGTCTTGAACGGCGAGTCGCAGAAGAGGTGGATCGCCCCGATCCGGCTCCACTGCAGGGCGATGAGCCCGCGCTTCTCGAGCGCCTGCTCGATGCGGGGCCGCACCTTGTCGAAGGCGCACTCCATCTGCGCCTCGCTCTGGAACAGGAACGGCACGCTCAGCGCCTGCGGCTCGGGGATGACGTCGTGCATGCCGACGTTGGAGATCGCCGCCGCCTGGAGCTGGCCGATCCCCATCTTGCGGACCATGTCGCCCTCGGACCCCTGGGCGCCGCCTGCGTAGATGCGGACCTTGACCGTCCCACCCGACGCCTGCTCCCACTTCTGGCCCATCTCGCGCAGGAGGTCGTGCCAGGTCGAGCCCTGCGGCGCGAGCGTGCCGAGCTTCAGCGTCACGGTCTGCGCGCGGGCGGCGGTGGCGAGCGCCGCGAGCATCGCGGCGAGGAGGAGCTTCTTCACGGGGATCTCCTTGGGAATCAGAGGAACAGGTCTTCGACGTGATCGAGCAGGACGCGCGCGCGCCGCTGCGCGAGGATGTTCGCGAGCCGGTACTTCGGCACTTCCTCGGCGTTCGCCCGCAGGACCTCCCCGAGCTCGCGCTCGAACGCGGCCCGGTCCTGCTGCTTCACCAGGATGCCCTCGGCATAAGCGACGCGGGGGCCCAGCTTCTTGTTCAACGAGAGCTCGAGCGCGCGCTCGAGGTGCGCCTTGGCCCGCGCCGGGCCGCCGCCCTCCCCCTCGCTGCGGGCCGCGTCGAGCGAGACGAAGTACTCGTGCAGCGCTCCCTCACCCCACCGCTCGTCGAGGGCGAGGGCCCGCTCCATCATGGCGATGGGGATCGGCAGCTCGGCCACGAGCGCCATGTCCCCTTTGCCGTTCGCGATGGCGAGCGTCCAGGCGGACGCCGTCCAGTAGAGCGCCTCCACGTCCCGCTTCTCCGCGCACTTCAGCACCTTCGCGAGGTCGCGCCCCTCGCGGAGCCGCTCCGACATGTGCTCGTGCCGCTGGTCGAGCGCCCTCAGGCCGTAGTCGCGCGCGCGGAGGTACAGCTTCCGGGCCCGCGCCCTGCCGGCGCGCGACGCGTCGAGGTTCCCGTCCAGGTCCGCGCGGTCGGCGTCCGACTGGACGAACGCGTACGCATACTGGGTGAAGTTGCCCGCCAGCGCGCGGAGCAGGCCCTCGTGGTGCGGGTTCTCCGAGAGGAGCCCCTCCATCGTCTTGAGGCCGAAGGGCACGGCCTCGCGGACGAGCTCGGGATCGTCGTCCGACCCGTAGGTCGAGCCGCTCTGGGCCACGGCGTCGGAGACGAACGACATGGCGGTGCTGCGGCAGCCGGAGAGCGACGCAGCGGTGACGGAGAGTGCAGTGAGGAGCAGGAGATGCTTCACGGGAAAGGGCGCGGCTGGCGGGAGTTCGTGGTAGTCATATTTGCCCCTCCGGAAGGGGTCAATCGACTTTCTCGTGACCGCCCCATCCACGCTCCCCCCCGACTCCGAAGGCGCTCCCGCTCCCGCGGCCGGGACGCGCCTCGAGCGCGGCCTGCTCGCCTTCTTCCTCCTCGCGATGGTCGCCCTCCCCGCGGCCTCGACGGTCTCGCGCCGCTTCACCGGGCGCGAGCTGCCGGGCTCCGCGGTGCTCGCGCAGCACATCACGCTGTGGGTCGGCTTCCTCGGCGCGCTGCTCGCCACCGCGTCCGGCCACCACCTCGCGCTCTCGACCATCGACCTCGTCCCGGCGGGCCGACCGCGGCGGATCGCGCGGTTCTTCACCCAGGTCGTGTCGGCGGCCGCGTGCGCGCTCCTCGCGTGGGCGTCCGCGCGGCTCGTCGCGGTGGAGTGGCGGGGCTTCGGGACGGTGGCGTTCGGCATCCGGGTGGCGTGGAGCGAGCTCGTGATGCCGATCGGGTTCGGCTTCATGGCGCTCCGCTTCGCCTGGCGCGCCGGCGACGGCGGGCTGCGCTGGGCGCTCCGCGCCGCGGCGCTCGCCCTCGCCGGCTCCGCCTTCGGGCTCGGCGCGGTCGCGCCGGGGCCGGCGCTCGTCTGGATCCTCCTCGCGATCGTGCTCGCGGCGTTCCTGCTCGGCGCGCCGGTCTTCGTGGCGATGAGCGGCATCGCGATGGCCCTGTTCTTCCGGGACGGCGGCTCGGAGGCGATCGCCGCCGTCCCCACCGCCACGTTCAACCTCGTCTCCTCCGCGACGCTGCCGGCCATCCCGCTCCTCACCGCGGCGGGGTACGTGCTCGCCGAGGGCGGCGCGGCGCGGCGGCTGGTCCGCGCGTACAAGGGGATCTTCGGCTGGATGCCCGGCGGCGTCGCCATCATGGCGACCTTCGTCTGCGCGCTCTTCACGACGTTCACGGGCGCCTCCGGCGTCACGATCCTCGCGCTCGGCGGGCTGCTCCTCCCCGCGCTCCGGCGCGAGGGGTACCCGGAGGATTTCTCGGTCGGGCTCGTCACCGCCTCCGGCTCGCTCGGCCTGCTCTTCCCGCCATCGCTGCCGGTCATCCTCTACGGCGTGGTCGCCCAGGCGCCCATCGACCACCTGTTCCTCGGCGGGCTCGTCCCCGGCCTGCTCATGATCGTCATCGTCGCCGCCTACGGCGTGGCGGTGGGCGTCCGCTGCCACGCGCCCCGCGAGCGGTTCGAGCCGCGCGAGGCGGCCGCGGCGCTGTGGGCCGCGAAGTGGGACCTCGGCCTGCCGACCCTGGTCGTCGTCTCCGTCGCGACCGGGTTCGCCACCATCGTCGAGGCGGCGGCGCTCGCGGCCGCCTACTCGATCGTCGTCGAGCTCTTCATCTTCCGCTCCATCCACCCGCTGCGCGACCTGCCGCGCGTGCTCGTGGACGCCGCCGCCCTCGTCGGCAGCGTGCTCATCCTCCTCGGCACGGCGCTCGGGCTCACCTCCTGGTTCGTGGACGCGGAGATCCCGACCCGGCTCGTCGAGTGGATGACCGCGACCGTGAAGAGCCCTGCGCTCTTCCTGCTCATGCTGAACGCGGTGCTCCTCGTCCTCGGGAGCGTGCTCGAGATCTACTCGGCGATCGTCGTGCTCGCGCCGCTCGTGGCGCCGCTCGGCGCGGCCTACGGGATCGAGCCCATCCACCTCGGCGTCGTGTTCCTCGCGAACCTCGAGCTCGGGTTCCTCTTCCCGCCGATGGGGCTCAACCTCTTCCTCGCCGCCTCGCGCTTCGGCAAGCCGCTGCCGTACATGTACCGCAAGGCCTTCCCGTTCCTGCTCATCATGGCGGCCGGCGTGCTCGCCATCACGTACCTGCCGGCCATCACGACCGGCGTCGTGCAGCTCCTCGTCGGGAAGTAGGCCGGCGCGGGAGCTCCCCTCGCCGTGCGCCTCCGCTAGGCGCCGTCGCCCGCGCGCGCGGGCCAGCCCTCGCGCAAGGCGAAGATCGCGAAGGTCACCGCGTACGCGCCCACCACGTCGATCCCGTAGTGCAGGTGCGAGAGGAAGACCGACGCCACCACGAGCACGTGCGCCACGAGCGCGGCCGCGCGGAGCGGCGGCGAGCGCCACACATACAGCAGGAGCAGGAGGGTGGTCGCGGTGTGACCGGAGAAGAACAGGTCCTGCGTGAGGTAGGCGCGCATGGAGCCGTCGGCGAACACCTGCCAGGGCGACATGAGCGACCGGAACACCTCGCCGGACGCGTGGCCGGCGATCCCCACGCCGCCGACCTGCGGCGGCGGGGCGCCGAGCCCGGTGAGCACGAGCGTCGCGCCGCGCGCGAGCGAGACGAGGCCGCCCGTCACCGTGTAGCGGGCGAAGCGGCGCGGCGCGCGCCACAGGAGCACGAGCGCGAGCGGCACGTAGGCGACGAGCCAGAGCACGTAGTTCGTCCGCGCGACCCAGTCGACGTAGGGCACCGCGGACAGCACGAGGTCCGGGAGCGGCGGCGCGGGGCGCCGCTCGTTCCAGACCGCGGCGGCGGTCATGACCGCGTAGCAGGCCGCGCGGAAGGCGAGCGCGCCGAGCACGACCGGCCAGAGCGCGCGCAGCCCGGCGAGCCCGCGCGCGCGGGCGTCCGGCTCGGGCGCCGGCGCGCGGAGCTCACCCCGCTCAGCCTCTGCTCGTCGGAGGTCCACGGCGGGCTTATCCCACGCGCCGGCGCCGGCGCGCTACGCCGGCTCACCGGCGAGGAGCCGGACGAGCTTCGGGCGCACGCCGGCCGCGGCGACGAGCGCGTCGAGCCGCTCCTTCGCCTCGCGCGATCCGGCCCGCACCTTCTTGCCGAGGATGAGCTCGTTCTTCACGGAGTGCTCCCAGCCGGTGAGCTCGGTGACGGTCACCTTGTAGCCGGCCGCCTCGAGCGCGAGCGCGCGGACGACGTTCGTGAGGTGCGACCCGAACTCGCGCCGGTGCCAGGGATGATCGAACAGCGGCGCGAGGAGGGGCGACGGCGCCGCCGCGTCGGCGAGCTGGCGCGCCACCTCCGCCTGGCAGCACGGCACGACCGCGACGTGGTCCGCGCCGTGGCGGATCGCGAGCGCGAGCGCGTCGTCGGTGGCCGTGTCGCAGGCGTGGAGCGCGGTGACGACGTGGACGCGCTCGGGCACCGGCGCGCCGGCGATGGGGGACTCGACGAAGCGGAGCCGGTCGAACCCGAGCCGCGCGGCGCGCTCCGCGCCCGCGCGCGCGAGCTCCGGACGCGACTCGACGGCGAGGAGGGTGCCCTTCGCCGCGGGCCGCAGGAAGAGCTCGTACAGGACGAAGCCGAGGTAGCTCTTGCCCGCGCCGCAGTCGACGACGACCGGGTCGCCGAACCGGGCGAGCACGTCCTCGAGCGCCGGCGCGACGAGCCCCGCGAGGTGGTTCACCTGCTTGAGCTTGCGCAGGCTGTCCGCGTTGAGATCGCCCGCGCGCGTGAGGAGGTGGAGCTCCTTCAGGAGCTCCGTGGACGTGCCGGGGAGGAGCTCGCGACGGACGGCCTCCCCTTTCACCTGGCGGCGCATGTCGGCGTGTTGTAACCGAGGGAGGCGCGAAGATCGAAGGCGATCTCGATCTATCTCGACCCCGCCCTCTACCCGACTCCACCCCATGCACCCCTTCCTCTCCCTCCCCTCCCCCTGGCTCGTCGCCCACCGCGGCGGGAGCGCCCTCGCGCCGGAGAACACCCTCGCCGCGTTCGACGTCGCGGCGGAGCTCGGCGCGGACGCGATCGAGACCGACGTGCGGCGCACGCGCGACGGCGTGGTGGTCGTGTTCCACGACGAGACGACGGAGCGGATCACCGGCGCGCCCGGGACCGTGGAGGGGCGGACGCTCGCGGAGCTCCGGGCGCTCGACGCCGCGTTCGGCTTCACGCAGGACGGGGGCCGCACGTTCCCCCGCCGCGGGACGGGCGTCGCGATCCCCACCTTCGCGGAGACCCTCGCGCGCTATCCGGCGATGCGCTTCATCGTGGACGCGAAGTCCGAGGAGCCGGTACTCGCCGAGGCGCTCGCCTCGGCGGTCCGCGCGGCGGGCGCGGAGCACCGCGTCTGCGTCGGGTCCTTCTTCGACGCGCAGGCGGAGCGGCTCGGGGCGCTCCTCCCCGGCTGCGCGCGGTACCTTCCGCAGGAGGCCGCCACCTGCCACGTGCTCGCCGCGCTCTCCGGCGGCGACGCGTCCGCGTGCCCTGGCGGCTACGCGCTCGCCTCGCTGCCCGCGCGCATGAACGAGCTCCAGGTGGTGTGTCCGCCGGTCATCGCGCACTTCCACGGGCGCGGCATGCCCGTGCACGCGTGGACGGTGGACGACCCCGAGGAGATGCGCGCGCTGCTCGCCCTCGGGGTCGACGGCCTCGTGACCGACCGGCCCGACCTGCTACGTTCCGTGCTCGGTCGCTGGGGGTCGTGAACCGATCCGGGACCGCTGCTGCGGCGGGCCCGGGATCGTTGCACGTCCTCCGAACCGTCATCTGCCTGCCGGCGGTGCGCCCCCGCCGCGGCGCATCATCTGCTCCATCTGCTTCCGCTGCTCGGGCGGAAGGTTCTTCATCATCTCCTCCATCTTGCGCTGCATCTCGGGCGTGACCCCCGGGAGGGCGGTCTTCGCGTAGCCCGCCGGGACCTCGAACTTCGAGGGCGGGACCTTCTGCCGCTCCGCGCGCACGAGCTCCATCGTCATCTGCGGCGCGCCGGCGGCGGCGTCGACGACGACCCAGCGGGCCGGGAGGCCGTCGAGCCCGGCCTTCTTCAGCGCGCGGGGCAGCTCCGCGTCCGCCGCGCCGCCGCTCGCCGCCCAGGCGGACACGGTCCCGAGGTCGCGCGTGATGCAGACGTCGAACCGCTCGCCGCCCGAGCCGGTGATGCGGGCGCGTTCGCAGCCGAGCCCCGCGACCTTGTCGCTCCCGGCGCGCTCCACCGTCCAGCGCACCGGCTTTGCATCGCCCGAGTCGCCGACGCTGTAGGTCTTGCTCCCCTCGTTCACGAGGTACACGCGACCCGGCTCGCTCGCCTTCACGATCGAGGTCATGCGCATCCCGTCGTTCACGCCCTGGCTCGCGAGCTCCGGGGATGCCGCGATCGCGATCTCGCTGCGCGACCCCTTCGCCGAGAGGTAGACGACGGCGGTGCCATCGCGGGCCGGGCCCTGCCCCGAACCCTTGATCCGGTACTCCGCCCTGCCCTCGAACTCCGCCGCGCTCGCGCCCAGCGCGAGGGTCAGCGAGACGACCGCGACGACGACCTGACGCATGCACGACCTCCCCGGCTGCCGGATGGGCAGCACTGATGGTCAAGTATGCCATCGGAGGAAGGACGCGCGCCAGACCGTTCGCCGTCACGTCGAAGGCGTCCCGGGGCGGGTCAGGCACGCGCCGGCGGCGCGAAGATCACGTCGCAAGGCGACGAGACGCAGCCCGCTAGGCGTGCGCCGCCGCGAGGTCCGGGTGCTTCTCGACGAACTCGTCGAAGGTGCCCGGGAAGTCGAGCACGGGCTCGCCCTGGTGCAGCGCCCAGATGCGCGAGCCCACCTCTCGGATGAGCTCCTGGTCGTGCGTGACGACGATGAGGGTGCCCTCGTAGCGCTGCAGCCCCTCCGACAGCGCCGCGATCGACTGGAGGTCGAGGTGGTTCGTCGGCTCGTCGAGGACGAGGACGTTGTCCTTGAAGAGCATGAGCTTCGCGAGGAGGAGCCGGACCGTCTCGCCGCCGGAGAGCGTCGCGGTGGGCTTCATCCGCTCCTCGCCCGAGAACAGCATCCGGCCGAGCAGCCCGGAGATCTCCTCGTTCGAGAGCTTGTCCTCGAGCTCGCGCAGCCAGCCGAACGCGGTCGTCCCCGGACGGATCGCGCCCTGCTGATCCTGCGGCAGGTAGCCGACCTGCGCCTGGTGGCCCCACTTCACGTGGCCGTGGTCCGGCTGCAGCTCGCCCGCGATCATCTTCACGAGCGTGGTCTTGCCGACGCCGTTCTTGCCGATGACGCAGACCTTCTCGCCGCGCGTGACGAGCGCGCTGAACGGCTGGATCACCTCGTTGCCGCCGTAGCGCTTGTCGATCCCCTCGAGGGTGAGCGTCTGCTTCCCCGAGGGCGCCTTCTGCTCGAACTTGATGAACGGCGCCTGGATGTTCGAGCGCTTCATGTCCTCGAGCTTGAGCTTCTGCATCGAGCGGATGCGGCTCTGGACCTGGGAGGCGCGCGTGCCGGCGTGGAAGCGCGCCACGAACTCCCGGAGCTGCTCGATCTTCTTCTTCTTCTCGGCGTTCTCCGACTCGACCCGCGAGCGCACCTGGCCCTTCTGGCGGACCATGTCGTCGTAGCCGCCCGGGTAGGTGATGATCGTCTCGTAGTCGATGTCCGCGATGTGCGTGCAGATCGCGTTCAGGAAGTGGCGGTCGTGCGAGATGGTGATGAGCACGCCCTCGTAGGCGTGGAGGAACTTCTCCAGCCAGCGGATGGAGTCGATGTCGAGGTGGTTCGTGGGCTCGTCGAGGAGCAGCCCCTGGGGCTTGCCGAAGAGCGCCTGCGCGAGCAGGACGCGCAGCTTGTAGCCGCCGGTGAGCGCCCGCATCGGCTGGTCGTGCCAGGGCTCCTCGATGCCGAGGCCCTGGAGCAGCTCCGCCGCGTCTGCCTCCGCCGAGTAGCCGTCCTCCTCGGCGATGGTCCCCTCGAGCTCGCCGAGCCGGGTGCCGTCCTCCTCGGAGATCTCGTCCTTGGCGAGGAGCGCCTCCTTCTCCTGGAGCGCGGCCCAGAGCCCCGTGTTCCCCATGAGGACGACGTCGAGGACGCGGTTGTCCTCGAAGCGGAAGTGGTCCTGGCGGAGGATGCCGAGCTTCTTCGGCCGGAGGACGGAGCCGGTGTCGGACTCCTCGTCCCCGGCCAGGATCTTCATGAAGGTGGTCTTGCCCGCGCCGTTCGGGCCGGTGAGGCCGTACCGGTTCCCGGGCGAGAACGCGACGTTCACGTCCTCGAAAAGCCGCTTCGGGCCGAAGGCCTTGGTGACGTTCTGCACTGAGATCATGGTCGCGGGGCGTTTTAGCGGAAACCCCGCGCATTTGCGAGCCGGCCGAACCCTCGCCGGAGCCGCTTCCGCTCGCGCGAGGGTACGCGTTCTCGACCCGCCCGCCCTCGCGGGCTAGGCTCCCGCCGCGTGAGGGCGCCCCGCGCCGAGCCTCGCTTGCCCGCCCGCCCGGCCGCCCGCGCCGCCGCGCTCGTGGCGCTCGTGCACGCGCTGCCGCTCCTCGATCGCGCGGCGCTCGCGGCGGTGCTCGAGCGCGCGCGCGCCGACCTGTGGCTCACCGACCTCCAGCTCGGGCTCGCCGCGAGCCTCCCGGCGCTCGCCATGGGACTGCTCGCGCTCCGCCCGGCGCACGCGTCGACCGAGGGCGGCCTCCGGCGCGCGCTCCCCGCCGCACTGTGGGGAGCGGCGGCGGCGCTCGCCGGGGCCGCGCGGGGGGCGTGGACGCT
>NZ_JALCYY010000081.1 GCF_022690685.1 Anaeromyxobacter terrae
CGACGGCACCCTTCCCGGGCGCGCCGCCGCCCTCGGCCCGCCCGGTCGCACCGGTCCAGCCGGCCCGGCCCGCTCCCGTCGCCGCTCAGCCCGCCCCCACGCCGGCGGCGCGCAAGGATCCCTTCGGCTTCGGGACGCCCGCGAAGCCCGCGCCCGTCGCGCCGCGCGGGGACGACGACTGGAGCGACGTCGAGATGGGCGAGGGGGCGGCGCGCTCCGAGCCGCTCGATCTCGGCCTCGGGTTCGACGCGCCGCCGCGCGCGCCCGCGCCGATCGAGCTGCCGCCGGACGAGGCGCGCGGGCCGGTGCTCGCCCCGATGCACGAGTTCGTTCCGCCGGCGGCCACGACGGGCCACTCGCCCGCCGCGGCAGCCGCCGCCGACGGCGGCGAGGCGGCGCTCCGCGACGCGCTCTCGAAGGCCTCCCGCGAGGTCATCGAGCGCATCGTATGGGAGGTGGTACCCGAGCTCGCGGAGACGATCATCCGCGAGAACCTCGACCGCCTCGTGAAGTCGCGCCAGGGCTGAGCGCCCGGCGCAATCCCCGCAAGGACCACCACTCTGGCCCTCCCGTCCGCACGCCGGGCGGGAGGGCGAATCGAGACGTCATGGAGAACGACAACCGGACCGAGCTCGCGAAGGGCTACGAGCACCGCGAGGTCGAGGCCCGCTGGTATCCCTTCTGGCTGGAGCGCGGCTACTTCCACGGCGACGAGAACGACCGCACGCGCCCGCCGTTCTCGATCGTGCTGCCGCCGCCGAACGTGACCGGCTCCCTGCACCTCGGCCACGCGCTCACGGCGACGCTGCAGGACGTCCTCATCCGCTGGAAGCGGATGAGCGGCTTCAACACGCTCTGGCTCCCCGGCACCGACCACGCGGGCATCGCGACGCAGATGATCGTGGAGAAGGAGCTCAAGAAGACCGAGAAGGTGAGCCGCCACGACCTCGGCCGCGAGGAGTTCCTCCGGCGCGTCTGGGCGTGGAAGGAGCGCTTCGGCTCGCGCATCGGCGAGCAGCACGAGGCGCTCGGCGCGTCGCTCGACTGGGAGCGCGAGCGGTTCACGATGGACGAGCGGTCCTCCCGCGCGGTGCGCGAGGTCTTCGTGCGCCTCCACGAGGAGGGGCTCGTCTACCGCGAGAAGAAGCTCATCAACTGGTGCCCCGACTGCCGCACCGCGCTCTCCGACCTGGAGGTCGAGCACGAGGAGGCGCACCCGGGCGAGCTCTGGTCCTTCGCGTATCCGCTCGTGGAGCCCGTGGGCGAGCTCCGCGAGATCGTCGTCGCGACGACGCGGCCCGAGACCATGCTCGGCGACACCGCCGTCGCGGTCCACCCGGACGACGAGCGCTACCGGGCGCTCGTCGGCAAGCAGGTCCGTCACCCGATCACGGGCCGCGAGTTCCCCATCGTCGCCGACGCGATCCTCGTCGATCCGAAGTTCGGCACCGGCGCCGTGAAGGTCACGCCCGCGCACGACTTCAACGACTTCGAGGTCGGCAAGCGCCACGGGCTCGAGCAGATCACGGTCATCGGGCTCGACGGGCGGATGACCGAGGCGGCCGGGCCGCTCGCCGGCCGGGATCGCTTCGAGGCGCGCGAGGAGGTGAAGCGGATCCTCGCCGAGAAGGGGCTCGATCGCGGGACGAAGCCGCACGTGCTCCCGCTCGGCCGCTGCCAGCGCTCCCAGACCGTGCTCGAGCCGCTCCTCTCCGACCAGTGGTACGTGAAGATCGAGCCGCTCGCGCGGCCGGCGATCGAGGCGGTGGAGGAGGGACGGACGCGCTTCATCCCGGAGCAGTGGACGAACACGTACATGGCGTGGATGCGCAACATCCACGACTGGTGCATCAGCCGCCAGCTCTGGTGGGGTCACCAGATCCCGGCCTGGTACTGCCCGGACGGCCACGTCACCGTCGCGCGCGAGGCGCCGTCCGCCTGCGCCGTCTGCGGCAAGCCCGAGCTCCGCCAGGACGAGGACGTGCTCGACACCTGGTTCTCGTCGGCGCTGTGGCCGTTCTCGACGATGGGCTGGCCGGACCGGACGAAGACGCTCGAGACCTTCTACCCGACGTCGGTCATGGAGACGGGGCACGACATCATCTTCTTCTGGGTCGCCCGGATGATGATGATGGGCATCCACTTCATGGGCGAGGTGCCTTTCCGGACGGTGTACCTGCACCCGATGGTGCGGGACGAGAAGGGCCAGAAGATGTCGAAGACGAAGGGGAACGTGATCGATCCCCTCGTCATCACCGAGCAGTACGGCGCGGACGCGCTCCGCTTCACGCTCGCCGCGCTCACCGCGCAGGGGCGCGACATCAAGCTCGCGAAGGACCGCATCGAGGGCTATCGCGCGTTCGCGAACAAGCTCTGGAACGCGACGCGCTTCGCGCTCATGAACCTCGAGGGCCACGTCCACCGCGACGTCGACCCGACGAAGCTCGCGATGACCCCCGCCGACCGCTGGATCCTCGCGCGCACGCAGCGCGCGGTGAACGACACGGTCGCCGCGCTCGAGGGGTTCCGCTTCAACGAGGCGGCGAGCACGGTCTACCAGTTCGTGTGGGGAGAGCTCTGCGACTGGTACATCGAGCTCGCGAAGGAGGCGCTCTACGGCGACGACGCCGGCAAGAAGGCGGCGGCGCAGGCGACGCTCACGCACGCGCTCAAGACGGCGCTCCTCCTGCTGCATCCCTTCATGCCGTTCATCACCGAGGAGCTCTGGCACGTGCTCCGCGCGCGCGTCGGCGCCGACGGCTGGCCGGACTCCATCCTCGCGGCGCGCTACCCGCGCGCGGCGGAGGTGGACGAGGGCGCCGAGCGCGGGTTCGGCCCGGTGATCGGCATCATCGACGCGATCCGCAACATTCGCGGGGAGATGAACATCCCGTTCAAGGTCGTGCTCGAGGACGTCGAGATCGGCTCCCTCGCGCCGGAGGCCGAGGCCACCGTTCGTGAAGAGCTCGGCCGCATTCACCGGCTCGCCAACGTGAGGGACGCGCGCGTGCTCTCCGAGGGGGCTGCCCCGGCGAAGCGCGGGCAGAGCGCGGTCGCGGTCGGCGCCGGGTTCGAGGTCCGCGTCGGCCTCGCCGGCGCGATCGATCTCGCGGCGGAGTCGGCCAGAATCGAGAAGGAAATCGCCAAGTTGGACCAGGACCTCGCGTCGGTCGGGAGGAAGCTCGACAATCCCAGCTTCGTCGCGAAGGCGCCGGCGGAGGTGGTCGAGAAGGACCGCGCGCGGCTCGTCGAGCTCCGTGAAAAAAAGCACAAGCTCGAAGCGCATCGTGCAATGCTCTCGGGCTCCGAGACGCTTTCCACGAGGAGGCAATCCATGGAGAACCAGAACGAGCAGAAGCCCGTGACCGAGGAGTCGCCGTCCACGCCGGCCGCGGCCGTGCAGGAGGCCGCCGGTCAGGTGCAGACCGCGGTCGCCGGGGCGGTCGAGAAGGTGGTCGCCACCGCGACGGAGATCGCGAAGGCCGCGTCGAGCGCGGTCGTCTCCGGCATCGAGGGGCTCCGCAAGGAGAGGAAGCCGGCGCGCCGCCCGGCCCGCAAGGGGGCGAAGAAGACCGCCGCCAAGAAGATCGCCGCGAAGCCCGTGCGTGGCGCGAAGGCGGCCGCGAAGAAGGCCCCTGCCCGCAAGGCGGCGGCTCGCGGCGGCAAGAAGGCCGCGGCGAAGCGCGTCGTGAAGGCCCCAGCGCGGAAGACGGCCGCGAAGAAGGGCGCGCGCAAGGCGGCGGCGCGGCGCGGCAAGAAGTAGCACCCGCGGATGCCTCTGCTCTCGGCCCACGCGGAGCGCCTCGTCGATCTCGCGCTCGAGGAGGACCTGCTCCTCGGAGACGTGACCAGCGAGGCCACGATCGACCCGGCTGCGATGGGGGAGGGGAAGTTCCTCGTCAAGGAGGAGCTGACCCTCGCCGGGACCGCCGTCGCCGTCCGGATCTTCGAGCGGCTCGGGGCCGAGTGTCGGTTCGATCGGGCGGACGGGGCGCGCGCCGCGCGCGGCGAGGTGGTCGGTGTCGCCGCGGGCTCGGTGCGCGCGCTCCTCTCCGCCGAGCGCACCGCGCTCAACTTCCTGCAGCGCCTTTCCGGGGTCGCCTCGGCGACGCGCCGCTGCGTCGACGCCCTCGCGGCCGGCGGCACCCGGACGCGCCTCCTCGACACGCGCAAGACCACCCCGGGCTGGCGCATGCTCGAGAAGGCGGCCGTGCGGTCCGGCGGCGGCAAGAACCACCGCTTCGCCCTCGGCGACGGCATCCTCATCAAGGACAACCACGTCGCCGCCTGCGGCGGGGTGGCCGAGGCGGTGCGCCGGGCCCGCGCCCAGGCCGGCGCCCTGCTCAAGATCGAGGTCGAGGTGGTCGACCTCCCGGGGCTCGAGGCGGCCGTGGCGGCGGGCGCGGACATCGTGCTGCTCGACAACATGGACGACGCCGCGATGGCCGAGGCCGTCCGCCGCGCGAACGGCCGCGTCCTCCTCGAGGCGAGCGGTAACATGACCCTCGAGCGGCTCCCGCGGGTCGCCGCGACCGGGGTCGACTTCGTCTCGATGGGCGCGATCACGCACTCGGCCCGGGCGGTCGACATCTCGTTCGAGCTC
The DNA here is from genome assembly GCF_022690685.1 of Anaeromyxobacter terrae. GTDB lineage: Bacteria > Myxococcota > Myxococcia > Myxococcales > Anaeromyxobacteraceae > Anaeromyxobacter > Anaeromyxobacter terrae. The sequence goes on from NZ_JALCYY010000081.1 coordinate 4,604, forward strand.
GCGTAGCTTTTCCGCGCGCATGGCGGAGGCCTCGAACAGCGAGGAGCTGGTGCTCGCCTTCCTGGCGGAGGCGGGCGACGAGTTCGTCTCGGGCGAGGCCATCTCCGGCAAGCTCGGCCTCACGCGGGCCGCAGTCTGGAAGCACGTGGACGCCCTGCGCGCCCAGGGCTACCGCATCGACGCGGTGCCCGCGCGCGGGTACCGGCTCGCGGAGGTCCCCGACCGGCTCACCGCCCTGGAGCTCCGGCCGCTGCTCAACACGCACGACCTCGGGCGGGAGCTGCACTGCTACGAGGAGCTCGGCTCGACGAACGACCGCGCGAAGGAGCTCGCGGACGCGGGCGCCGAGCACGGGACGATCGTCGTGGCCGAGGCGCAGACTGCCGGCCGCGGGCGCCGGGGCCGGGAGTGGGTCTCGCCCCCCCGCCGGAACCTCTACTTCTCGGCGATCCTCCGCCCGGAGCTGCCGCCCGCCCGCGCGGCCGAGCTGACGCTCGTCGCGTCGATCGCGGTGTGCGAGGCGGTCCGCCAGGCGGGCGTGGAGGCGGGGATCAAGTGGCCGAACGACATCCTCGCGTCCGGGAGGAAGCTCGCCGGCATCCTCACCGAGCTCGCCGCCGAGCCGGACCGCGTCCACTGGGTGGTGATCGGCGTCGGGGTCAACGTGAACGCCCGGCCGGAGGACTTCCCGGAGGAGCTGCGGGGGGAGGCGACGAGCCTCGCCATCGAGCGCCGCACCCCGGCGCCCCGCGCGCTCTTCGCGGCCGCGTGCTTCACCGCCCTCGAGGACTGGCTCGATCGACACGCGGAGGAGGGTTTCGGCGTCATCCGCGAGGCCTGGCGCGAGCGCTCGGTCACCCTGGGCCGCGAGGTGACCGTGAAGACGGAGGGCCGCGAGATCGCGGGGGTCGCCGAGGACATCGACGCGACCGGCGCGCTCCTCGTGCGCGGCCGCGCGGGCGTGGAGCGGATCCTCTCGGGCGACGTGGCCTTGCTCCGGCCGCGATAGCGGTGGAAGAAGCGCGCGACCGCGTTGACCCCGCCGGGGAGGCGACGCTAGGCTCGGGCCGTGCTGCTCGCCATCGACGTCGGCAACACCAACACCGTCCTGGGTGCCTACGAGGGCGCCTCGCTCCGCCATCACTGGCGGGTCGAGACGAGCCACACGCGGACGTACGACGAGTACGGCATCCTGGTCCGCCAGCTCTTCGCGGCGGTCGGGCTCGACCCCACTGCCGTGACGGCGGTGGCGATCTCGAGCGTCGTGCCGCCCCTCGCCTTCACGCTGGAGCAGATGTCGCTCCGGTACTTCAAGGTGAAGCCGCTCTTCGTCGGCCCGGGCGTGAAGACGGGGATGTCCATCCTCTACGAGAACCCGCGCGAGGTCGGCGCCGACCGGGTGGTGAACGCGGTCGCCGCGTACGAGCGCTGGCGCTGCGGGCTCATCGTCGTGGACTTCGGGACGGCCACCACGTTCGACGCCGTCTCGCCGAAGGGCGAGTACCTCGGCGGCGCGATCTGCCCGGGGATCGCCATCTCGATGGACGCGCTGTTCCGGCACGCCTCGAAGCTCCCCCGCGTCGAGTTCCAGAAGCCGCCGCACGTGGTGGGCAAGAACACCGTCGCGTCCATCCAGAGCGGCCTCGTGTACGGCTACGTCGGCCTCGTGGACGGGATCTGCGCGCGGATGGCGGAGGAGCTGGGCTTCGGGCCCAAGGTGGTCGCCACCGGCGGCCTCGCCGCGCTCATCGCCGGCGTCTCGAAGACGATCACCGAGGTCGACGAGCACCTCACGCTCGACGGTCTCCGCATCCTGCACGAGCGGAACCGGTGACGGAGCCCGCCCCACCCGCACCGGCCGCGCCCGAGCCGGCGGGCGACGCCGCGCTCGACGAGGGGCTCGCTGCGTTCGCGGCCCGCGACGTCGAGGCGGCCCACGTCGCCTTCGGGCGCGCGTACCGGCGAGACTCGCGCGCGCCGCGGCCGATGTCCTGGTACGGCGTCACCCTCGTCCTCGTCGAGCGGAACTCGAACCTCGGCGTGGCGCTGTGCGACCAGGCGGTGCGCGCCTCGGGCCCGGACCCCGAGCTCCTGCTCAACGTGGCGCGGGTGCACCTCGCCCTCAACCAGCGCGACCGCTCCATCCGCGCGATCGCTCGGGGGCTCGAGCTGTGGCCCCGCGACGCCCGGCTCCTCGCCGCGCGGGAGGCCCTCGGCAGCCGCAGCGCGCCGGTGCTGCCGTTCCTCTCCCGCAAGAACCCCCTCAACCGGACGCTCGGCAAGCTGCGCCACCGCTGGCGCCGGCGCCACGCGCCGGTCTACGAGCTGTCGCCGATCGCCCTCGGCGCGCCGCCCGAGACGCCGGAAGCGCCCTAGGAGCCCGCCATGCCCGGGTGCCCGCTGCCGCTCGACACGCTGCCGAAGCCGCTCCAGAAGCACGCCGACGAGAAGGCGCCGCCGGCGCTGCGGATGATGGGCGCGAAGGGGCTCGTCCCCGCCGTCGCGCCCGGCGATCTCGTCACGCTCCTCTACTTCCTCTCGTTCGACGGCGACGCCGCCGTCGCAGGCACGGCGCAGCGGACGGCGGAGGGGCTCCCCGACAAGCTCTGGGGCGTGGCCCTGCGCGGGGAGGGCCTCCCGGGACAGGTCCTCGACTGGCTCGCCGACCGGCTCGCCGGCAAGGAACCCGCGCTCGAGCTCGTGCTCCTCAACCCGGCGACGCCCGACGCGACCGTGGCGCGCCTCGCCGACTCCGTCTCCCAGCGGCTCGTCGACATCGTCCGCCAGAACGAGCTCAGGCTCCTGCGCTGCGACGAGATCATCCGCGCCCTGTGCCGGAACCCGAACGCGCTCGCCTCGACGATCGACGGAGCGTGCGACTTCTGCGTCCGGAACGGCCTCACGCTGCTCGACGTCCCGCAGCTCGTCGCGGCGCACGTGCGCATCCACGGCGTGGACCCGTCCGCCAGGGCCCCGGAGCCGGTCGAGACCGCCGCCGCCCTGATGCGCGACTACGGCGCGGAGCTCGCCCAGGAGCGGGCGGAGGGCGCGGCCGCAGAGACGGCGGAGGACGCGAACAAGAAGCTCAACATCACGCAGCGGATCATGCGCATGTCGGTGGCCGAGAAGATCAAGCTCGCCACCCTCGGCAACAAGGAGGCGCGCACGCTCCTCCTGCGCGACTCGAACAAGCTCGTCTGCATGGCGGCCGCGACGAGCCCGCGCATCACCGACGGCGAGATCCTGGGCCTCGCCAACTCCCGGACGGTGAGCGTGGACGTGCTCCGGTACATCTACTCGAACCGGGAGTTCACGCGGACCTACGCCATCAAGATCTCGCTCGTGAAGAACCCGAAGGTGCCGCTGCCGACGGCGCTGAAGATGATGTACACGCTGCAGGAGAAGGACATCAAGGAGCTCGCCCGGGACCGGAACGTCCCGCAGACGATCCAGGCGCAGGCGAAGGCCTTCATGATGAAGAAGGAGGCCGCCGCGCGCGGCCCGGCGATGGGCAAGCACTAGGGCTGCGACGCGCAGCCCCCGTTGGAACGACGACCCCCCGATGAAAGAACCGATGCACGCGCCCCCGGGCGCCACCCCGGCCGCGCCCGTGCGCGTCGGTCGCGCCCTGTGGCTCTCGGGCGCCACCATGATCTCGCGCGTCCTCGGCCTCGCGCGGGACCAGCTCTTCGCCATCCTCATCGGCGCGAACCGGTTCTCCGACGCCTTCGTCGTCGCGTTCCGGATCCCGAACCTCCTGCGCGACCTCTTCGCGGAGGGGGCGCTCTCCTCCGCCTTCGTGCCGGCGTTCGCCGACGCCCACCGGAACCGCGGCCGCGAGGCCGCCTACCGGCTGGCCAACGCCCTCGTCGCGCTCGTGCTCCTCGCGGTGGGGATCCTGACGGCGCTCGGCGTCCTCTTCGCCGACGGGCTCGTCGCGACGATCGCGCCCGGGCTCGAGGCGTCCGGCCTCGCCGCGCTGCTCGCGCGGATCATGATGCCGTTCCTGCTCCTCGTGTCGCTCGCGGCGGTCGCGATGGGGATGCTGAACGCGCAGAGCCGGTTCACCGCTCCCGCGATCGCCCCCGCGCTCTTCAACGTGGGCTCCATCGCCGTGGGGCTCGGGCTGTGGGCGGCGGGCTGGCCGCCCGAGCGCGCCGTGGTGGGCTGGGCGGTGGGGACGATGGTGGGCGGGGTGATGCAGCTCGGCGCGCAGCTCCCCGCGCTCCACGCGCTCGGCTTCCGGATCCGGCCGACCCTGGCGCGCGACGCGCTCGCCGACCCGGGGCTGCGCCGGATCGGCCGGCTCATGGGCGCCGCGGTCGTCGGGCTCTCCGCGACCCAGGTGAACATCCTCGTGAACACGATCTTCGCCTCGCACCAGGTGGGCGCGAACACCTGGCTGCAGATGGCCTTCCGCCTCATGCAGCTGCCGCTCGGCGTGTTCGGCGTCGCGATCGCCACGGTCGCGGGCGCCGGGGTCGCGCAGCGCGCCGCCGCGCGGGACATGCCGGCGGTGAAGGCGACGCTCGGCGCGGCGATGCGGCACGTGGCGTTCCTGAACGTGCCCTCGGCGGTGGGGCTCGCGGTCCTGGCGCGCCCCATCATCTCGATGATCTACGAGCACGGCCGGTTCCGCCCGGAGGACACGGCGGCGACGGCGCAGGCGCTCGTGTTCTACGCGATCGGGCTCTACGCGTACTCGGGCGTGAAGGTGTTCGCCCCCGCGTTCTATGCGCTCGACGAGGCGCGCGTGCCGGTCGTCGGCAGCGTCCTCGGGATGGCGTCGAACGTGGTGCTCAACGTGACGCTCTGGCCGGTGCTCGGCTTCCGCGGCGTGGCGCTCGGGACGTCGATCGCCGCCGGCGTGAACTTCCTCGTGCTCGCGTTCGCCTGGCGCCGCCGCCACGGCGGGCTCGGCGGCGTCGGGATCGCCGCCCAGCTCGCCCGCGTGCTGGTGGCGACCGTCGTGCTCGGCGTCGTCGCGTGGGCGACCGCGCAGGGGCTCGGCCGCCTGCTCGGTCCAGGCGGCGGGCTCTCGCGGCAGCTCGTGCTCGGGCTCGTCCCGGTCGCCGCCGGCGGCCTCGCCTACCTCGCCGTCGCGCGCGCGCTCGGCATCGCCGAGCTGACCGAGCTCCTCGGCGCCGTTCGCCGCCGTCGCGCTCCCGGTCGCTGAAGCCGGGCTGCCGCGCGCGACCTTCACCGACAGGCCCCGCACCCGCGCGGGCAAGCCCGGGGATTCGCCGGTCACCGGGACGGACGCCCGTTCGGACCGCCGCCATCGCCTCCGCGGGGCTTTGGCGCGTCCGGCACGTTGCCTACCTTGCCGAGAGGAACCCCTTTACCCCCGAGGTCGGCACATGGAGAACGGCGGCAGCAGCGCCCCGCACATGAGGCAGGGTGCGGGCGACATCGCACAGGACGTGCAGGATCGCATCGAGGAGCTGCGCGGGTACGCGGAAGACGCCGGCGAGATCGTCCGGAACTTCGCGCGCGAGCGGCCGGTCGCGGCGATCGCGATCGCCGCCGGGCTCGGCTTCGTGCTCGGCCGGCTCATGTCGCGGACCTGAGCCGGGGCAGCGTGTGAGTGATCCGATGGACGACCGAGGGACGAGGGAGGTGGGGGGCATGGCGGCGATGGACGACATGGACGAGGTCGGCGAGACGCTGAAGTCGGTGACCCGGCAGGCGCGCGACGCGGTGACGCGGTTCGCGGACCAGGTCGAGCTCGAGCGGCACATGCAGGAGAGGCCGATGGCCGTCCTGGGCGTCGCGGCCGCGGCCGGCTTCGTGCTCGGCGGCGGACTGTGGCCCGTCATGCGCCCGTTCGTGAAGGCGGCGGCCCGCGCCGCGCTCTCGCCGACGAACCTGCTCGCGATCGGCGCCGCGCTCGGTGCGCTTCGTGCCGCGAGCGGCGGTGAGGGCGAGATGCCGCAGGACATCTCTGGAGCCGAGACGCACTAGCTCCGCCGCGTGAGCGCGCGATGCGCGAGACCGCGTCGCAGCGCGAGCTCGCTTGGGGTCGCCGGTTGACCGTCCGGGAGGGCGGTCACACCCTAGAGGCTCGCAATCGCGAGGTGAACGAGATGATGGACGTGACGCGGGGCGCGCACGGGGAGCTGGTCATCCGCATCGGTGGAACGTTCGATGGGAAGGCGGCGTCGCGCCTCACCGGCTGGCTCGGCGAGATCCCCTCGGGCGACGAGCTCGTCGTCGACTTCTCGCAGGTTCGCGACTGCCAGGACTTCGGCCTCGCCGCGGTCGCGAGCGATCTCGCGCAGCGCGGGGCGCGGCTCCAGGTCCGCGGCCTCACGCGCCATCAGCAGCGGATGCTCCGCTACTTCGGCCTCGATCTCCCCCTCCCCAGGGAGCTTCACGGAGAGGAAGAGGCGCTGGGGTAGTCACTCGCGCGCCGTGGCTGCGGCGCGCGGGTCCTTCGCGCCCGTCTCGGCCGGCGCGCCCTCCTCGAGGAGCTGCGCGGCGATCGCGAGCGCCTTGCGCACCTTGTCGCGCACCTTCTCGTCGCCCTTGATCTTCTGGTAGGCGCGGAGCACGCGCTCCTCGTTCTTGGCGTTCCCCGCCTCGAGCTCCTGCACGCGCCTGCGGAGCTCGACGGTGCGCTTCTCGACCTCACCGCGGGCACCCTCGGCCTCGCCGCGCGCGACGACGAGGTCGGTCCGGAGCGCCTCGAGCTCCCGCTCGAGCGCCTCGGCGCGGGCGATCGCGCCGGAGGCCTTGGCGGCCTCCTCGCCCTTCCGCCGCGCCTCGGCCTCGGCCAGCTCCGCGCGGCGCTCGGCGTCCGCCGCGCGCCGGCGCGCCTCGGCGGCCTCGCCCTCGGCACGACGGGCCTGCGCCGAGAGCGCGTCGATCTTCTCGCGCGCGCCGGCGAGCGCCGACTCCGCGTCGGCGGTCCGCGCGCGCGCGTCCTCGAGCTCGCGCTCGAGCCGTCCCGCGGCCGCGCGGGTGGCGGAGCCAGAGGGCTCCGGCGCGGGGAGATCGTCGTCGAGGAGGGGGATGCCCGCCGCGCGGAGGAGATCGGCGCTCGCGCCGCGGACCGGGCGCTGCGTCGTCGGCCGCGCCGGCGCGCCGTCCTCCGGGGACGAGCGCGCGCGGTCGCGGGAAGGGAAGGGCAGGCCGTCTCCGTCGTCCGGGGGGAGCGGCAGCGAGTCCGACTCGTCGGAGAGCGCGTCGAGCCCGAGCTCGGCGGCCCGGTCGTCCGCGGGCGCGCCGGCCGCCGGCGGCGGGAGGTCGTCGTCGAGGCGGAACGGCTCGCCCTCGTCGGGCGGCGCGAGCCCGAGCTCCAGCTCGAGCGCCTCGCCGTCCTCGCCCGCGCCGGCGGACGGGTGGGCGAGCTCCTCGAACGCGTCGTCGAGCAGGCGCAGCTCGTCGTCCAGGCCTGCGCGCGCACCCCGGGCGCTCTCGACCGGCTCGTCCGGGAGCGCCGACAGGTCGAGCGCGGGGAGGTCCTCGACCGGCTCGTTCGGGAGCGCCTCGAGCCCCATCGCGTCCTCGAGGCTGACGAGCTCCTCCTCGCCGAGGTCGTCGTCCTGCGGGCGCGGGATGTCGTCCTCCGGCGCCGGATCCGGCGCGCCGGCGACGCGCAGCACCGCGTCCACGAGCGCCTCGGGCGCGTAGGGCTTGAAGAGGTACTCGTCGGCGCGGACCTTCAGCGCGCGGTGCTTCTCGAACGTCTCCTCGGTCGCCTCGGCGCTCGTGAGCACGAGCGGGATCGCCTTCAGCGCGTCGTCCTTCTTGAGCCGCTGGCAGACGAGGTAGCCGCTCATGCCCGGGAGCTCGACGCAGAGCACGACGGCTCGCGGCTCCCACTCGCGCGCGAGATCGAGCCCCTCCTTGCCGTCGCCGGTGGCGCGGACCTCGAAGCCTTCGGCCTCTAGGGCGTCGGTGAGCGTCGACGCGAGGGCGGCGTCGTTCTCGATGAGGAGGATCTTCGTGGGCATCGCGCGTTCCGGGAGGGGCGGGACGGGGCGCGGCAATGGGGCAACCGCGCGGAAAAGTCTGGGGAAACTCTACCCCAGCCCGGGCGCGGATCAAAATGCGCGGCCGGGGTCGCCGCTACCGGCCGGCGTCGGCCTGCGCGGTCTGCACGAGCTCGAAGAGCTGGCCCTCGTCGAGGTCGGAGACGAGCGAGTACACGATCTCGTCCTGACGCCAGACCGCCACGTTGTAGCCGCGCGCGTTGGCGATCTTGACCTTGTGCGGTCCGATCTTCACCTCGCGCCCGGACGCGTCGAACCGGCCGTCGGGATCGTCGACGATGAACAGCCCGGCCTGGCCGCGGGGGAGCTGGTACCGGATGTACGCGGCCGGCCACGCGCCGATGTGCGACAGGCGCGCGCCCAGCACCTGCACGCCGGCGGCGCGGAAGCGCGGAGGGGCAGGGTTGAAGTCGAGCTTCCCGGCGAACCAGCCCGGGATGCCGCTCTCGGGATCGGTGAAGGTCACCTCGAGCGGGAGCTCGCGGTGGTGCTTGCGGATGGCGTCCTCCAGCAGCGCGGTGTTGCCGTGGCCGAGCGGATCGAGCCAGAGCACGAGCAGCACGCCGGCGACGCAGGCCGCGAGGGTGGCGATCGGGATGGGCGCGAAGGCGCGGCGCCAGAGCGGCCGGCGGCGGCGCGCGAGGGCACCCTCGATGCGGTTGCGGAGCGCGGGCGGGGCGCGGCCCGAGGGCGCGTCGTCCCCGAGCGCCTCCCGGAGCTTCGCGCGCAGCGCGGCGCGCATCCGGGCCTGCCGCTCGACGAGCGCGCGGCAGCGCGGGCACGCCGCGAGGTGGACGTCCATCTCGGACCGCTCACGCTCGTCGAACTCGCGGTCGAGGTACGGATCGACCGAGCGCTCGACGTCGCTGCATTCGAGGGCCGCGATGAGCGTGGGTTCGATCGCCATGGGCGCGTTCCGCCGGGGAGCCTTACGCCGACTTGCCGCGGCGCTTCCGGTACGTCTCGAGGTCGATGCTGCCGCCTTCCCCGACGTCCTGGAGCACGCCCGAGACCACCGCGTAGCTCGCGAGCGCCTTCTGGAGGAGGCGCCGCCCGCGGTACAGGCGGCTCATGACCGTGCCGACCGGGACGTCGAGGATCTCCGCGATCTCCTTGTACGAGAACTCCTGGAGGTCCGCGAGGATCACGACGAGCCGGAAGTCGATGGGGAGCGAGTCGACGGCCTTGAGCACGTCGTCGGACAGGAGCCGGTCGAAGAAGTATTGCTCGGGGTTCGCTGCGAACTCCGCCGCCTCCCTCGACACGAACCGCTCGTGCACGGCGTCGCGCTCCGATCCCTCGACGATGTTCCGCTCCTTCACCGACCGGCGGTAGCGGTTGATGAAGGTGTTCGTCAGGATCTTGAACAGCCAGGCCTTCATGTTGGTTCCCCGCTCGAACTTCTCGAAGAACCGGTAGGCCCGCAGGAACGTGTCCTGGACGAGATCCTCCGCGTCGCGGTCGTTCTTGGTGAGCCGGAGGGCCGCGGAGTAGAGCGGGTCGAGGTGCTTGAGCGCGAGCTCCTCGAACTCGCCACGCGTGAGATCGGTCTGTCTCAGATCGAACATCAGGGGTTCGTGTCTCCCACCCGGGTTCTATTCCGCTCGTCCGTGCTCCGCTTCCCTCGTACCACGACCCAGGGAACGAGCAACCGGTCGAAACGATTCCCGCGCCTCACCCCCACGCCCGGACGCCAGGGGTGCATGCAGTCGAGATGACGGAAAGGACCCGCGAATTCTAATCGGACCTGGGCGGGGCGCGCATGCCTCCGAGGCGCGAGCCGGTCTGGAGGCTCGGGCGCGGAGACGGGCGCCCGGCCCGCCAGCTGCGTGATATGACCCGCGGGCCGCAGCGCGGCCTCCGCTCGGGCGATGCCGCGCGCGGCGCTTAGATAGAACCCGCATGCCGAAGCTTCTCTTCGCGGACGACCGCGGAAACGTCTACGACCACCCCGACCTCGACGCCGCCGTGCGCAGCGGCGACGAGATCCTGGCGACGCGCGAGCGGCCGCTCGACCTGCCGGAGGGGGCGTCGCTCTGCATGCTCCCCGGCCGCCGGCCCGTGGGCATCGATCCGGCGACGGGTGACCCGCTCGTCCTCCACGAGGTCAAGATCGGGCGCAAGACGGTGAAGCCGCACGCCGTGGGCGCCACCTTGCCCCCCGGGTACACGAGGACGTTCCTGCCCGCCGCGGCCCGGGCCGCCCTCCCCACGACCGGAGAGGCGCCGATCCTCCCGCAATGGGCGTACACCGCCGCGGCGCTCGGCGCGCGCGGGCCGGTGGCGTGGGCCCTCCATACGGATCGCCGGAGCCACTGGAGCCCGACCGCGCACTCGACGGAGGATCTCCCCGACCTCGTCGATCGCACGCTCGAGGAGACGGACAACCCCATCTACCGGCAGCTCGCGCGCTGCGCGCTCGAGTGGCGCTGCTTCACCGCGCAGAACACGTTCTACGCCCGCGACGAGGGGGCGATCCCCGCTTCGGCGTCGTGCAACGCCTCCTGCGTGGGCTGCCTCTCCGAGCAGCAGGAGGGGATGCCCCCGTCGAGCCACGAGCGGATCCCGCGCGCCCCGAGCGCGGACGAGATGGCGGAGGTGGCCCTGCGCCACCTCGCCCGCGCGACCGGGCGCGTGATGGTCAGCTTCGGCCAGGGCTGCGAGGGCGAGCCGCTCACGCGCTGGAAGGAGATCGAGCGGGCGCTCCGGCGCGTCCGGGCGGAGACCCGCCGCGGCTCCCTGCACGCGAACACGAACGGCTCGCTCCCCGACGCGCTCGGGAAGCTGTGCGACGCCGGGCTCGACTCCGTGCGGATCTCGACGAACTCGGCGTCGCCCGATCTCTACGCTGCGTATTACCGCCCGAGCGGCTACGGCCTCGAGGACGTCGTCCGCTCGATCCGCGTCGCGAAGGCGAAGGGCGCCTACGTGGCCCTGAACCTGCTCACGTTCCCGGGCGTCACCGACCGCGAGGGCGAGGCGGAGCGGCTCTGCCGGCTCGTCGCGGAGACGCGGGTGGACCAGGTGCAGACCCGGCCGCTCGCGCTCGATCCGGACGTCTACGCGGAGATCGCGCGCGGGCGCGGCGGGGCGGGCCGCGCGATCGGGATCCGGCGGCTCGTGGCCGAGCTGAAGGCGGCGCGGCCGGGGCTCGTCGTCGGGAACTTCTCACGCGCGCGCGAGGAGCGCGCGCGCACGGGCCGGCGCGCGAGGCGCGGCCGGGCGGAGGCGCGATGAGGGCAGTCGGGAGCGCGGTGCGCGGCGAGGCGGAGCTGGAGCTGCGCAAGGACCTCGCGCGCCATCTGCGCGCGGGTCACCCGTGGGTGTTCCGCAAGGCGGTGGAGCGGGCGCCGAAGGGGCTCCCGGCCGGCGCCATCGTGGACGTCACCGAGGAGGGGCGGTTCGTCGCGCGCGGCTACTACGATCCGCACTCCGCCATCTCGGTCCGGATCCTGACGCGCGAGCCGGCCGAGGCGATCGACGCCACCTTCTGGCGCCGCCGGATCGCGCGCGCGATCGCGCTCCGGCGCGAGCTCGTCCACGGCACGACCGGCTTCCGGCTCGTCCACGGCGAGTCGGACGGGCTGCCGGGCGTCGTGGCGGATCGCTACGACCGCTTCGCGGTGCTGAAGCTCTACTCCGCCGGCCTCACCCCCCACCGCGGCGCGATCGTGGAGGCGCTGCGGGCGGAGGCCGAGGAGCTCGCCGGCGTGTACGGCCGGGACGAGATCCCGCGCGACGATCTCGACGACTCGGACGCGGGGGCGCCGCAGGGCCGCGTGCTCTGGGGCGCGGAGCCGCCGGAGCGGATCGCCTACGACGAGCACGGGATGCAGGTGCTCGTGGACGTGCGGCGCGGGCAGAAGACCGGCCACTTCCTCGATCAGCGCGAGAACCGCCGCCGCGTGCGGGCGCTCGCGAAGGGCCGGCCCGAGGCGCTGAACCTGTTCAGCTACACGGGCGGCTTCTCCGTCGCGGCCGCGCTCGGCGGCGCGCGCCACGTCGTGTCCGTGGACGTGGACAAGGACGCCATCGCGCTCGCGCGCGAGAACTTCCGCGCGAACGGCCTCGATCCGGCCGACCACGCGTTCGCCTCCGAGGACGCGTTCGAGCTGCTCGCCCGCTACAAGCGGGAGGGCCGCCGGTTCGACCTCGTCGTCTGCGATCCCCCCGCGTTCGCGAAGTCGCAGAAGGCCGTCGACGCCGCGCTCGCGGGCTACGCGTCCCTGAACCGCGCCGCGCTCGCGGTGCTCGCGCCGGGCGGCCTGCTCGTCACCGCGAGCTGCTCCGCGCGCGTGTCCGCCGAGCAGTTCACCGAGGCGGTGAAGGAGGCGGCGTACAAGGCAAAGCTGGAGCTGCAGCTCGTCGAGGAGACGCGGCAGACGCCGGACCACCCGGTGTCCTTGCAGTTCCGGGAGGGGCGGTATCTGAAGTGCCTCGTGCTGAGGCGGGTGGGGTAGGGCGGGGTCGAGGTCGCGGTCGAGGTCGGGGTCGAGGTCGGGGTCGGGGTCGGGGTCGGGGTCGGGGTCGGGGTCGAGGTCGGGGTCGGGGTCGGGGTCGGGGTCGGGGTCGGGGTCGGGGTCGAGGTCGGGTACCGGCGGGGCCGTCATCCCCTCCCGATCCACTCCACCGCCCTCCGGCCCAGCGCGGGCAGCCCCGTTCCGAAGAGCGCGTCGGCCTCCGGCACCTGCTCCAGCCGCGCTCCCTCGCAGTCCTCCGCCGAGACCCGCGCGTCGTGCTCCGGGACGAGGACGAGCAGGCGCGCGCCGGCCCTCGCGCGCAGCGCGCGCTCGGGGGCGACCAGCACGAGCCGCGCGAGCTCGGGACGCGCCTCGGCGAGGGCGAGCGCGGTCTCGCAGCCGGATCCCACCCCCGCGAGCGCGATCGACCCGCCGACCGTCTCGGTGAGGTGGCGCAGCGCGGCGACGGCGTCGTCGAGCGCGCGTGCGGGATCGGGTGTGCCCTGCGAGGCGCCGATGCCCCGGTGCTGGAAGCGAAGGGACGGGTGGCCCGCGCGCGCTGCGGCCCATGCGAGCTCGGCCACGGCGGGCGCGTCCATGCCGCCGGCGCCGAGCGGCGGGCAGACGAGCAGCGCCGGCCGCCGTGATCCCCGGTGATAGAGCGCCTCGAGGACGACGCCCTCTGCGTCCACGAGCGCGGGCCGCTCCAGGAACTGGCCGGTCATGACCATGCGGAGGCAATTCTAAACGACAGTTCGCGATTCGCGATCACTTACGGTGACGCGAATCGCGCTGTCGTTTAGCCGTGTTCTGCGCCCTCATTCATCACATCCTGGGGATGCGACCCGTGCTCGCGATTGCCGTTCGACGAGCGACTCAGCGCGCAGTCCGGAACGCTTGGCGGAGGCGCGGCGCCGCGACGCTCGGCCCGACCGCAGCTGGAGAGCGGTCGCTCCGGCGCGCGAGGCCGTCCGTGCCCAGCGCGTCACTCGTCCTTCGTTGGCGCGCGCAAGTCTCACGGCGCCCACATCCCCAGCTGCAGGACGGAACGCGGGAGCGCGACGCCGCCGCGTTCCTGCGGCGTCGGCCGGTGGCCCGGGGTGCCACGGAAGCGCTCCATGTGCTCGCGTCCGAAGATCCTCTCAGCGTGAAGCAGGTTATGAGCTCGGCAGACGAGCCGTAGATTGTCGATCGTCGAGGGCCCCCCGAGCGCGGCGGGTTGGATGTGGTCGAGCTCGAGCTTCCAGCGACTGCTGCAGCGGCACCCGTCCGGACCGACCCAGGCGCAGCGCCCGCTGTCGCGCTTCCACACCGCGCGGCGCACTATCGCCGGGATCGTGGAGGTCGCCTCCGGGGACGTCGCCGCCGTCGGCTCCGGGCGCTTCGTCTTTCGCTCCGCCGCCACCGCGCCCTTGCGCTTGCCGTGCTTCTCGATGCCGCAGCGGATCGCCTCGCGGAGCACCGCCGCCAGGTCGCCGTCCGGGATCTTGTGCGAGAGAAGGCACCGGAGCGTCTCGAGGTCCTCCTTGCAGGCGCGGTCGAGGGTGACGCGGAGCGACCAGTGGCTCTCGGTGACCGCCACGGTCTCCGGCCTGCGCCTCGGCCTCTCGCTCTCGACCTCGCGCGTGGCAGGCGACGTCGAGCGCGCATCGGGCACCGGC
>NZ_JALCYY010000082.1 GCF_022690685.1 Anaeromyxobacter terrae
ACTGGACGCGGTAGGCACCGCCCCGACCCACGGACCGCAATGCAACGCGGTTGGCCACGGCGACCTCGCCCATGCGCAGCCCCCGCCCGCAGCCCCGCGTTGCCGGCGGCGTCTGGCGGACGGCACCACCCCCCGTACCTTGTCCCCGTCCATCGTGGCCCGCCGAGGACGTGAGGTGCCGCCCAGGCGGCGCGCCACGGTGACGTCAACCGCGGCGGTGTCGGCCAGAACGACCCCGACCCCGACCCCGAACCCGACCCCGACCTCGACCTCGACCTCGACCTCGACCCCGACCCCGACCTCGACCTCGACCTCGACCCCGACCTCGACCTCGACCTCGACTCGACCCCGACTCGACCCCGACCCTCGACCTCGACCTCGACCTCGACCTCGACCTCGACCCCGACCCCGACCCCGACCTCGACCTCGACCCCGACCTCGACCCCGACCCCGACCCCGACCCCGACCCCGACCCCGACCCCGACCCCGACCCGTTCACTTACCGTCCGGCCCCGGCTCTCCGCGCAGCGCGCGCAGTCGCTCCGCGAGCGTCTTCTCGAGCCCGTTGCCTGAGAGGCTCACGATGCGCTCGCCGCGGAGCGCGTCGGGGAGGTACTGCTCGGCCACGTAGTGACCCTCGAAGTTGTGGGGGTAGCGGTACCCGCCGCCGTAGCCGAGCCCCTGCATGAGCTTCGTCGGCGCGTTGCGAAGCTTGAGCGGGACGGGCAGCGGGCCCTTCTCCTGCACGAGCCGGCGCGCGGCCGCGTAGGCGGTGAGGGCCGCGTTCGACTTGGGGGCGAGCGCGAGGTAGACGGCGGCCTGGCTCATCGTGAGGACGCCCTCCGGCAGGCCCACGAGCTCCACCGCCTGGAGCGCCGCGACCGCGACCTGGAGCGCCTGCGGGTC
This sequence comes from Anaeromyxobacter terrae, assembly GCF_022690685.1. GTDB lineage: Bacteria > Myxococcota > Myxococcia > Myxococcales > Anaeromyxobacteraceae > Anaeromyxobacter > Anaeromyxobacter terrae. Next base: position 907 of record NZ_JALCYY010000082.1, read on the forward strand.
GGCGTTGCCGACGTCCTCGGAGGCGAAGATCACCATCCGGCGGAGGACGAAGCGCGGATCCTCGCCGCCCTCCAGCATCCGCACCATGTAGTAGACGGCGGCGTCGGGATCCGAGCCGCGCAGCGACTTGATGAACGCGGAGACGACGTCGTAGTGCTGCTCGCCGGCCTTGTCGTAGAGGATGGTGCGCTGCTGCAGCGCCTCCTCGGCGTCGGCGCGCGTCACCGCGGTCCGCCCGGCGAGCCGCACGGCGGAGGCGGCGACGTCGAGGGCGTTGAGCGCCCGGCGCGCGTCGCCGTACGCGTAGCGCGCGAGCGCCTCGCGCGCGTCCGCCTCGAGCGACACGGCGCCCGCGAGCCCGCCGGGCGCCGCGGCAGCGCGGTCGAGGAGCGCCCCGACCTCCTCCTCGGTGAGCGCGCGCAGCGTGACGACGCGGCAGCGCGACAGGAGCGCGGCGTTCACCTCGAACGAGGGGTTCTCGGTGGTCGCGCCGATGAGGGTGATGGTCCCGTCCTCGACGTGGGGAAGGAAGGCGTCCTGCTGCGCCTTGGTGAAGCGGTGGATCTCGTCCACGAAGAGGATCGTGCGCTTCCGGTGCAGCCGGCGCCGGTCCCGCGCGGCCGCGACGATCTCGCGGATCTCCTTGACGCCGCCGAGCACGGCGCTGAACGGCACGAAGTCCGTGCCGGTCCGCTGCGCGACGATGCGCGCGAGCGTGGTCTTCCCGGTGCCGGGGGGGCCCCACAGGATGAGCGAAGGCACCTGGTCCGCCTCGAGGGCGCGCCGGAGGGCGGTGCCCTTTCCGAGCACGTGCTCCTGGCCGACGAAGTCCTCCAGGCGGCGGGGGCGCATCCGCTCGGCGAGCGGCTTTCCGCCTTCGTCCTTCTCGGCCGCGCGATCGAAGAGGTCCATGGCGAACCGCTTATATAATGCCGGGCATGGAAGACCATCCGTGTCCCGTGCCGCGGCGCGTGGGGTTAGTCCACAAGGTCAGCTCGGCGGAGGCGTCGGAGACGGCGCACTTCGTGGAGCAGTTCCTCCGCTCGAAGGGCGTCGAGGTCGTGACCGACGAGGGGGAGGTCGGCCGCGTCGCGGACCTCGTCGTGGTGCTCGGCGGCGACGGCACGCTCATCCACGCGGCGCGGCTGCTCGGTGGCCGGCCCGCGCCGATCCTCGGCGTGAACATGGGGAACCTCGGCTTCATGACCGAGGTGCCGCAGGGCGAGCTGTACCCCGCGCTCGAGCGGGTGCTCTCCGGCGAGGCGCTCGTGTCCGAGCGGATGAAGCTGCGCGTCCACCTGCACCGCGGCGGCCGGCCCGAGCGCGACGTCGACGCCGAGGTGCTGAACGACGTGGTGATCGGCAAGGGCGCGCTCGCGCGGATGGCGGAGCTCGACGCGCGCTGCGCAGGCGGCTACCTCGCGACGTACAAGGCGGACGGCATCATCGTCGCGACGCCCACCGGCTCGACCGCCTACGCGCTCGCCGCCAACGGCCCCATCGTCTACCCCACCATGCGCGGCGTGATCCTCGCGCCCATCTGCCCGCACACGCTCACGCAGCGACCGATCGTCCTGCCCGACGAGCTCTCCGTGCAGATCGTCCTCATGAACGACTCCGAGGTGTACCTCACGCTCGACGGGCAGCGTGGCGTCAGGCTCGCGAAGGGCGATCTCGTGCAGGTGAAGCAGTCGGCGAACCGGGTCCTGCTCGTCAGGAACCCGAACCTCGACTACTTCGGCATCCTGCGCGCGAAGCTCCGCTGGGGCGAGCGGTAGGGCGGCTCGGCGCACGATCCCGGCCCTGCGGCGGGCGTCCTCGCTCCTTGCGCCTGCGGCGTACTTGCAGGCGCCGCTGGGCGCGGCTTCGAGGAGAGGGGCGCCTCGGCGCGCGTCGCTGCGGTAGCCCGCCTCGGCTCCGGCCTCGTGCGCCTCGTGAGGCGGCCGCTCGCGGCGTGCCGACGCCTCTCCGATTCTCTCAAGCGGGCGCGTGCGACAGCGGCGGCGGCGGGATGTTCCGGTACGTCTCCGACGCGGCCGGGCCGTCGCACGCGTGATCGGGCAGCGCGCTCGCCTCGTCGGTCACGACCGTGAAGTCGCACCAGCGGCAGCGGAACGCCGGAACCTTCACGGGCGGATCCCCCGGCACCTCGAGCTCGTGCCGCTCGAACAGCACGCGCACCGTCCCGGACACGTGGATCGTCATGACGTCCTCCGTGCCCGCGAGCGTCCCACCCCGCCGGCGGCGCGGGAAGGCGCCTCGCCGGGACTGCGCGGGCGGTGGGGCTCGGCGGCTCGGGGAGCGGGCGCCCGAACGTCCGTACCACTGAAAATTTGCGCAGTGTCAGGGAGCCGTGGATCAATGGCGCCATGCTCACGACGCTGCGCATCTCGGGCTTCGCGATCGTCGATGCGATCGAGGTCCGCTTTGGCCCGGGGCTGAACGTCCTCACCGGCGAGACCGGGGCCGGGAAGTCCATCCTCGTGAACGCGCTGCACCTCGTGCTCGGCGGACGGATGAGCGCCGAGGTCCTGCGCGAGGGGGCCGAGGAGGCGGTCGTGGAGGGGCTCTTCGAGCTGCCTCCCGACCACCGGGTGCTCGCCCGCCTGAGGGACGTGGGACTGCCCGTGGGGGCAGGGCCGGCCGGGGGCGAGAGCGCTGAGCTCCTCGTGCGGCGGGTGGCGGCGCGCGGAGGCCGCGGGCGCGCGTTCGTGAACGGCGCGCTCTGCACGGTGTCGATGCTCGAGGAGGCGCTGCGCGGCCTCGTCGACGTGTCCGGCCAGCACGAGCACGTGTCGCTCCTCGATCCCACGACCCACACCGAGATCCTGGACGCGTTCGCGGGCCTTCGACACGCGCAAGGAGAGCCTGGGCCAGAGCTGTGCGGCGTGGAACCGACCCTCCTCCGGTTCCGCGCCGCCCACGCGGCGCTCGCCGCCCTCGTCCGCGAGCGGGAGTCGCTCGCCGCGGACGAGGGCGAGCGGGCGCGGCGGTCGGACTACCTCGCCTTCCAGCTCCGCGAGCTCGACGCGGCAGATCCGCGTCCCGGGGAGCTCGAGGCCCTCGAGGACGAGCGGCGCGTGCTCGCCTCGGCCGAGAAGCTCCGCGACGCCGCGCGCGCCGCGGAAGCGCTCGCCTACGGCGAGGAGGGGAGCGCGTCGGAGCGGGTGGCGCAGGCGGCGCGCGCCCTCGCCGAGGCCGGCCTCCTCGACCGCCGCCTCGAGGCGCCGCTCGCGCTGCTCCGCTCGGCGGCCGTCGAGCTCGAGGAGGCGGGGCGCGAGCTCGGCCGCTACGGGGACGCGGTGGGCGGCGATCCCGAGCGGCTCGCGGTCGTGGAGGACAGGCTCGAGCTGCTCCGCGCGCTCGCGCGCAAGCACGGCGGCTCGCTCGATGCGGCGATCGCCCGGCGCGCGGCGATGCGGGAGGAGCTCGCGCGAGTCTCCGGCGGCGGAGAGCGGCTGCGCGAGGTGGGCGCCGAGATCGACGCCCGCGCGAAGGAGGCGCTCGCGCTCGCCGCGGACCTCACGCGGGCGCGCACCGAGGCGGCGCGCGTGTTCGCGGAGGCGGTGCGGCGCGAGCTCGACGGCCTCGCGATGGGCCGCTGCCGCCTCGAGATCGCTCTTCTTGCACCCGAGGTCGGCGTCGACGTCGGCGGCAAGCTCCTCGGCCCGACGGGCGCGGAGCGGGCGGAGCTCCGGATCGCGCCGAATCCGGGCGAGCCGCTCCGGCCGCTCGCGCGCACGGCCTCCGGGGGTGAGCTCTCGCGCGTGTTGCTCGCAGTGAAGCGCACGCTCGCCCGGAGAGACCCCGTCTCCACCTACGTGTTCGACGAGGTGGACGCGGGGATCGGCGGGGCGGTGGCGGAGGCGATGGGGCGCGTGCTCGCCGACGTCGCCCGCGGGCGGCAGGTCATCTGCGTGACCCACCTCCCTCAGGTAGCGGCCTTCGCCGAGCGCCACCACCGGGTGGAGAAGCGCGTCTCGGGCGGTCGGACCGCAACGGCGGTCGCGCTCCTCGAGAGCGAGGAAGCCCGCCGGGGGGAGATCGCCCGGATGATGGCGGGCGCGACCGTGACCGACTCCGCGATCGAGCACGCCGGCGCCCTGATCGCGGCGGCCCGGGCGCCCACCCCCGAGCGCGGCCGGCGCGCCGCGCCGGCCCGGGCGGCGGCGCGCCGCGTGAGCGCGGAGGCCCGAGATCGTTAGGCGCGGGGTGCGCCCCGATGCTACGCTCGACGCGTGGTGCAACCGGTCCTGCTCTCCGTCACCGCCCACGGCCTGACCGACGTCGGCCGTCGTCGCGACCACAACGAGGACGCCCTGCTGGTCGATGACGGCCTGCACCTCTACGTCGTCGCGGACGGCATGGGCGGGCATGCGGGCGGGGGCACGGCCTCGCGCCTCGCGGTCGAGACCATCCAGCGGACGGTTCGGGCTGCGCGCGCGCGGACGCCGGGTGCGTTCGCGCCCGTCCCGGCAGAGTCGAGCGCGCTGGCGGGCATCCTCCGCGGCGCGGTCGAGCAGGCCTGCGCGGTGATCTACGCCGCTGCGCAGGCCGACCCGGAGCTCGCGGGGATGGGGACCACCACCACGGCGGTGCTCATCGATGGACAGTCCGCCTTCGTCGCACACGTCGGCGACAGCCGCTGCTACCTGCTTCGAGAGGGTCGCATCCAGCAGGTCTCGGAGGACCACTCCCTCGTCAACGAGCAGGTGAAGGCCGGCGCGATCACCGCGGACGAGGCCAAGCACAGCCGCTTCAAGAACATCATCACGCGCTCCGTCGGGTTCGAGCGCGAGGTGAAGGTGGACGTCATGGCGTTCGCGCTCGCCTCCGGGGACGCGATCGTCGTCTGCTGCGACGGCCTCACGAACCTCGTGGAGGACGACGAGATCCTCCGGATCGTCTCCGAGTCGCCGCTCGACGAGGCCCCGGCGCGGCTCGTCGGGCTGGCGAACGCGCGCGGCGGCGACGACAACATCACCGTGATCGTCCTCCGGACGGGGAACCCTTCCGGCGCGTGAAGTCCGGCGCCGGCGCGGCGCCGCTCGAGTCAGCGGGGGCGCCGCACCCGCTTCCGCGAGGCGACCCGAGGTGAATGTGTAGGCAAGACGCGTGCTTGACAGCCGGCCGACCCCTCTGTTACCCGTCTGAAGGTCTTTCGCGAGCTCCCGAGCACCCGGGGCTGGCGTTCTGGCTCGTCGGTGGCGTCGCTAGCTTCTCGGCGCGCCCAGGGGCGGGCCGCGGAGCTCTATCGGGATGGCCGCACCTCCGAAGACGCAGGTCTTCACCGTCATCGTGGTGAGCGACCACTCGCAGGCGGTCCGGAAGTTCCGGGTCCCGCGACGCTGGCTCGTGAACCTCGCCTACGGTGGCGGGGCGGTCGCGCTCGCCGCGCTCATCGTCATCGGCCACTACTTCGCCCTCCTCGGGTCGGCGTCCGAGAACGCGGTCCTGAAGGAGGAGAACGCGCAGCTGCGCTCGCAGATCCTGCTCGTGCAGGAGAAGGTGGCGCACATCTCGGCGACGCTCGACCGCGTCGAGCGGTTCGACGCGAAGCTCCGCACCGCCGTCACGCAGCTCCAGGATCCCGAGCGGAACCTCGCGATCGGCCCGGTTGGCAACACGGACGCCGACGCGCAGATCCCCGGTCCAGCCCCGGCGGCGGAGGCGAGCCTCACGGCGCTGCCCGGCAAGCTCTCCTCGCTCGAGACCGAGGCGTCGCGCCAGGAGCAGAGCCTGCGCGAGCTGCAGGAGTACTTCGACGACCAGCGCTCCCTGCTCGCGTCGACGCCGTCGATCTGGCCGGCGCGCGGGTGGGTGACCTCCGACTTCGGGACGCGCCTCGACCCCTGGACCGCCGAGCGGAAGATGCACCACGGGCTCGACATCGCGACGCCGCACGGGCAGCCCGTCTACACGCCCTCCGACGGCACGGTGGTGTTCGCCGGCACCGAGGGGAGCTACGGCAAGGTCCTCGTCATCGATCACGGCTATGGCGTGAAGACCCGCTACGGCCACCTGTCCGAGATCTTCGTGCGGATGGGCTCGCACGTCCGGCGCGGGGACAAGGTCGCCGCGGTCGGGAACACCGGCCGCTCGACGGGGACGCACCTGCACTACGAGGTGCGGGTGAACGGGATCCCGGAGAACCCCCGCAAGTTCATCCTCGAGTAGACGAGGGGCCTCGCGCGCCTCGCGGGCAGGCCTCAGCGGCCGGGCTGGAGCTCCGCCGGGATCCGGCGCGGATCGAGCCGGGCGTAGCCGGCGAACAGGGCGCCGGCGAGCGCCGTGTCCCGAAGGTCCACGCGCGCCCCCCGCGCCGTCTTCTGGCGGATCGCGCTGTTGAGGACGCGGTCGCCGTCGGCGGGCTCCAGCGGACGATCGGGCGTCATCACGCCGCGCACGACCGCGCTGCCGCCCCGGTGCAGGAAGACGACCGTGCCGTGCTCGACACGCTCGACGACGCCGACGTGGGTGAAGCGATCGTCCCGCGTGCCGTTGCGGTTCCGGTCGTAGGTGTCGTGGAAGAAGACGAGGTCCCCGGGCGCGGGCCACGCGCCGCCCCCGCCGAAGACCGTCCCGTACCGCTCCATCGCGCGGAAGAGCCCGGCCACCCCCGAGCGCTCGCCCGGCGCCGCGGTCGCCACGAGCCGGAGGAGCGGCACGCCCTCCGCCTCGTAGACCGCCTGGACGAACCCCGAGCAGTCGGCGTTCAGGCGCGCTCCGCCCACCTCGAAGCGCCCGGCGTGGCCGACGAGCGAGGCGGCGCGTCCCGCGAGGCGGACGGGGAGCTCGTCGTCGGCGAAGGGGTTCCTGCCCGCGCGGCCGGGGCCGGCGCAGGCGGCGAGCGCGAGGAGCGCGAGCGCGGCCGAGCGAGCGGGCGCCACCCGCCGAAGATACCCCAACCGCCCGGAACTTCCCTTGTTTGACATCCTGTGGCGCGTCGTTACCTAACGGGGTAAGACGGGGCGCCCGCCTGTCGCCGAGCTGCGATCCGGCGGGCCCCCGTCTCTTTTGCTCGAGGGCCCCCGTGGTCAATTACGTCCTGAAGAAGATGCTCGGCACCAAGAACGACCGGGAGCTGAAGAAGCTCCGGCCGCTCGTCGCACGCGTGAACGAGCTCGAGCCGCGGATGAAGGCGCTCACCGACGCCGACTTCCCGCGGCTCACCGCCGAGTGGAAGCAGCAGGTCCGCGAGAAGGGACGGCCGCTCGACGAGCTGATGCCCGAGGCGTTCGCGCTCGTCCGTGAAGCGGGCGTGCGCGCGCTCGGGATGCGCCACTTCGACGTGCAGCTCATCGGCGGCGCGGTGCTCCACTCGGGACGCATCGCCGAGATGAAGACCGGCGAGGGGAAGACCCTCGTCGCGACGCTGCCCTCCGTGCTGAACGCGCTCTCCGGCCGCGGCGTCCACGTGGTCACGGTGAACGACTACCTCGCCCGCCGCGACTCCGAGTGGATGGGCCGCCTCTACCGGTTCTGCGGGCTCACGACGGGCGTCATCGTCCACGGGCTCTCCGACCGCGAGCGGCAGGACGCCTACCACGCCGACATCGCCTACGGGCAGAACAACGAGTTCGGCTTCGACTACCTCCGCGACAACATGAAGTTCCGCCTGCAGGACTACGTGCAGGGGGAGCTCAACTTCGCGATCGTCGACGAGGTGGACTCGATCCTCATCGACGAGGCCCGCACCCCGCTCATCATCTCCGGGCCCTCCGACGAGTCGTCGGACCTGTACTACCGGGTGAACCAGGTCATCCCCTCGATGATCCGGGACCAGGACTTCACGGTCGACGAGAAGAGCCGCACGATCGTGATGAGCGACTCGGGCGTCGAGAAGATGGAGAAGAAGCTCGGGATCCAGAACCTGTACGACCCCGACGCCATCGAGACGCTCCATCACGTGGAGCAGGCGCTGCGCGCGCACCACCTCTACCGGAACGAGGTCGACTACGTCGTCAAGAACGGCGAGGTCCTCATCGTCGACGAGTTCACCGGCCGGCTCATGCCGGGCCGCCGCTGGTCGGACGGCCTGCACCAGGCGGTCGAGGCGAAGGAGGGGGTGAAGATCGAGGCGGAGAACCAGACCCTCGCCACGATCTCCTTCCAGAACTACTTCCGCATGTACTCGAAGCTCGCGGGCATGACCGGCACCGCGGACACCGAGGCGGAGGAGTTCGCGAAGACCTACAACCTCGACGTCGTCGTCGTCCCCACGAACAAGCACAACGTCCGCAAGGACTCGGAGGACGTCGTCTACAAGACGGAGGGCGAGAAGTTCAACGCCCTCTGCGACGAGATCGAGGGGCGGCACAAGAAGGGCCAGCCGGTCCTCGTCGGCACGGTGTCGGTGGCGAAGAGCGAGGTGGTCGCGACCCTGCTGAAGCGCCGCGGCGTCCCGCACAACGTGCTCAACGCGAAGCACCACCAGCGCGAGGCCGAGATCGTGGCGCAGGCGGGCCGCAAGGGCTCCGTCACCATCTCGACCAACATGGCCGGCCGCGGCACCGACATCATCCTCGGCGGCAACGCCGAGATGATGGCGAAGCACGAGGTCGGGCCGGAGCCCGACCTGCCGATGGACGGCGAGACCGAGGAGGCGTTCCTCGCGCGCCGGGCCGAATGGGCGCGGCGGATCGCGGAGACGACCGAGCGCCTCCGTCAGCAGACCGCGGCGGAGCACGAGGACGTCGTCGCGCTCGGCGGCCTGCACATCGTCGGCACCGAGCGGCACGAGTCGCGCCGCATCGACAACCAGCTCCGCGGCCGCGCCGGCCGGCAGGGCGACCCGGGCTCGTCGATCTTCTACCTGTCCCTCGAGGACGAGCTCATGCGCATCTTCGGATCCGAGCGGATCCAGGGGCTCATGAGCCGCATGGGCATGAAGGACGGGGAGCAGATCGAGCACCCCTGGCTCACGAAGGCCATCGAGGGCGCGCAGAAGAAGGTCGAGGCGCACAACTTCGACATCCGGAAGAACCTGCTCGAGTACGACGACGTCATGAACCAGCAGCGCCGCTCGATCTACGGGCTGCGCCGCAGGGTGCTCGGGTTCGGGGCGGGCGTGCCGGTGGTGGAGTTCGACGAGGACCCGAAGACGAAGAAGAAGACCCGCCGCGAGCAGGTCTTCACCTGGGCGGACCAGCGGGAGCACGTGCTCGACCTCCTCGAGGATCTCGTGCTCGACATGGTCGGCGCGAGCTGCCCGAACCGCGTCTCCGACTGGAACCTCGACAGCCTCTCCGCGATGGTGAAGGAGCAGTTCGGCGTCGACATGAAGTTCGCGCCGCCGAACGGCAAGGCCGCCGACGCGCGCCGCGAGATCGAGGAGCAGGTCTTCGCGGTGGTCGAGAAGGCCTACCGGCAGAAGGAGGCCGAGCTCGGCACGGACGCCGAGGGCATCTCGGTCCTGCGCCGCTACGAGCAGTGGCTCTACCTGCAGGCCATCGACCAGCAGTGGAAGGACCACCTGCTCTCGATGGACCACCTGCGCCAGGGCATCGGCCTGCGCGGCTACGGCCAGAAGGACCCGAAGCAGGAGTACAAGAAGGAAGGCTACGAGATGTTCGTGCAGATGACCTGGCGCGTGAAGAGCGCCGTCATCGGCAACCTCCTCCGCCTCCAGCTCGTCCGCCAGGAGAGCGCCGAGGAGATCGAGCAGAAGCGGCTCGCCGCCCAGCGCCGGGCGATGCAGCGGATCACCGAGACGCACGCCGAGGCGGGCGAGGGCGGCGACGGCGAGGAGAAGCCGCGCGCGAAGCAGGAGACCGTCGTTCGCACGCAGCCCAAGGTCGGGCGGAACGACCCGTGCCCCTGCGGATCGGGCAAGAAGTACAAGAAGTGCCACGGCGCGACCGAGGCGGCGGTGTAGCGCCGCGCGCCCGCACCGTTCCACACACACGGCCTCCGCGCTCCGAGCGCGGGGGCCGCGCCGTCTCCAGGGCCCGCGCCGTCCGGTCGGACGCCCGCCCCGCGAGGCCGGCGCCGACTCTGCTACTCTCTGCCGCCCCTTCGAATGAAGCTCCGCTCCGCCTCCGCCCTGCTCCTCGCGCTCGCCCTCGGCGCGGCCTCCACGGCGCGCGCCGCGGAGGAGGCCCGCGGCGCCGACGCCGCAGCGCACGCCACCGATCCGGCCGCCGGAGCGGCGTCCGCGGAGACGCCGGCAGAGCCTGCCGCGAAGGCCGCCGCCGAGAGCGTCCGCGCGCCGCCGGGCGGTGTTCGCGGGTTCGCCCTGCCGGTGCTGTTCTGGCTGCCCGAGACGAAGCTCGGGCTCGGCGCGACGGGCGGGCTGCACCTGCACGTGGGCGGCGCGCCGCGCGCCTCGTCCGTGTTCGCCGCCCTCGTCTACACGCTCGAGGGGCAGGGCTCGGTCGACGTCGCCGGGGATCTCACGACGCGCGGCGGCGTGTTCGTGGGGGGGCGCGTGCGCGCGCTGCACTTCCCCGACGTCTACTACGGCCTCGGCCCGCGCTCGTCGGAGGGCGATCGCGAGCCGTTCACGCGGCGGACGGTGGAGGGCTATCTCGTCGCGGAGTGGCCCATCGCCGGCACCGCCCTCCGCGCCGGCCCGCGCGTCGACTTCCGCGCCGAGGAGATCCGCGACCTCGAGGCCGGCGGGGCCCTCGCCTCGGGCGGCGTCCCGGGCGCGCGCGGCTTCCGCGGCGCGGGCGCGGGCGGGAGCCTCACGTTCGACACGCGCGACAGCGCGTTCTGGCCCTCGCGCGGCGCGTACGCGCAGGCCTGGTACACGCTCTACCCGCGCGCGCTGGGCGATCACGGCGGGCTCGGGCGCGGCCTCGCCGAGGCGCGCAAGTTCCTGCCGCTCGGCAGCGGCCGGACCCTCGGCCTCGCGGGGATCGCCGAGTGGTCGAACGGGGACGTGCCGTTCACGATGCTGCCGCGGCTCGGCTCGACCCGCTTCCTGCGCGGGATCCGCGAGGGGCGCTACCGCGATCGCCTCTCCTGGGCGGGGCAGGCCGAGCTGCGCGTGCCCGTTCGCGGGAGGCTCTCCGCCACCGCCTTCGGCGCCCTCGGCGAGGTCGCGCACTCGCCGCGCGACCTCGGGCTCGACACGATCAAGGTCGCCGGCGGCGCGGGCCTGCGCTGGCGGCTCACCGACGAGGGCGCGAACATCCGGCTCGACGTCGCCGCGGGGCCCGCGGGGCCCGAGCTGTACGTGCTGGTGCTGGAGGCGTTCTAGGGGCGGGGTCGAGGTCGAGTTCGCTGCCGAGGCCACCGCTGGTGAGGTCACCGTGGCGCGCCGCCTGGGGCCTCACGTCCTCGGCTGAGATCACCGCTGGTGAGGTCACCGTGGCGCGCCCCCGGGGGCCTCACGTCCTCGGCTGAGATCACCGTTGGTGAGGTCACCGTGGCGGGCCGCCTGCGCGGGACTTCACGTCCTCTGCTGAGATCACCGCTGGTGAGGTCACCTTGGCGCGCCGCCTGGACGGGACCTCACGTCCTCTGCTGAGATCACCGCTGGTGAGGTCACCGTGGCGCGCCGCCTGGACGGGACCTCACGTCCTCGGCGGGCCACGATGGACGGGGACAAGGTACGGGGGGCGGTGCCGTCCGCCAGACGCCGCCGGCAACGCGGGGCTGCGGGCGCTGGCTGCGCATGGGTGAGGTCGCCGTGGCCAACCGCGTTGCATTGCGGTCCGTGGGTCGGGGCGGTGCCTACCGCGTCCAGTGGCCCGCCTGCGGGCGCGAGGTCCCGCCACGTAGGGCGGCGCGCTGCTGGCGGGGGAGGTGGAGGGCTCGGCGTCGGTCGTTGCGGTCGCGGTCGAGGTCGAGGTCGAGGTCGCGGTCGAGGTCGAGGTCGAGGTCGGGGTCGAGGTCGGGGTCGAGGTCGGGGTCGAGGTCGGGGTCGAGGTCGGGGTCGAGGTCGGGGTCGGGGTCGAGGTCGGGGTCGAGGTCGGGGTCGAGGTCGGGGTCGGGGTCGGGGTCTGTGGCTGGGGCTGGGGCTGGGGGTCGGGGGTCGGGGTCCTGACCGCGGAAAGAAGTTGCCCGCGCGGCGTCCCGATGCTCCCTATTCGCCTGGAGCGTCCCGTGCGCGTATCCGAGCCCTTCGACCTCGATCTCACCGTGCGGAGCCACGGCTGGTACGACCTGCCGCCCTGGCGGTACGACGTCGAGCGCCGCGTGCTCGGCCGTCCGCTGCTCCTGCCCGGCGGCCGGACGGCGTACGCGGAGGTCGCGGAGGGGCAGGGCGGGCTCGCGTTCCGCGCCTTCGCCGAGGGCCGGCTCGGGGGCGAGGAGGCGCGGGCGGCCCAGGCCGCGCTTCGCCACTGCCTGGCCCTCGACGACGATCTGTCCGGGTTCTATGCGCGGGCGGCGGCGCTCGAGGCGCGGCGCGCCGTGGGGGAGGGGAAGGATCTCCCCGACCTGCGCTGGGCGCTGGCGCGCGGGGCGGGCCGGCTGCTCCGCTCGCCGACCGTGTTCGAGGACGCGGTGAAGACCCTCTGCACCACCAACTGCTCGTGGGGGCTCACACGCGCGATGGTGACGCGCCTGTGCGACGCGCTCGGCGCCGCGGCGCCGCTCGGCACCCGCGCGTTCCCGACGCCCGCCGCCATGGCCGCGATGCCCGAACGCTTCTACCGCGAGGGGATCCGCGCCGGCTACCGGGCGCCGTTCCTCGGCGCGCTCGCGCGCGACGTGGCTTCGGGCGCGCTGGACCTCGAGGCCCTGCGCGCCTCCACCGAGTCGACCGACGCGCTCGCGCGGCGCCTCCGTACCCTCGCGGGCTTCGGCCCCTACGCGACCGAGCACCTGCTCCGGCTCCTCGGCCGGCACGATCACCTCGCCCTCGACTCCTGGACGCGGCCGAAGCTCGCGGCGCTGCGCGGCCGGCGCCGCGTCCCGACGGACCGCGCGCTCCGCCGCTGGTACGCACCGTACGGCCCGTTCGCCGGGCTCGCCATGTGGCTCGAGGTGACCGCCGACTGGCACGGCGAGCGGCCGGCCTGGCCGTGAGCGGAGGGGCGCGCTTCCCGGGAGACCGCGGCCCGGCCCGCGCCGGGCGTGGTAGAACGCTCCCGGATCCCGCATACCGGAGAGGTCCGCGATGAAGGCTGCGTTCGTTCTCGTGAAGTGCGAGCTGGGGCGCCTCGAGGAGGTCGCGAACGCCATCATGGAGATCGAGGGCGTCTCCGAGGTGCACTCGATCACCGGTGAGCACGACCTGCTCGTGAAGCTGTACGCGCCCAGCTACGAGGAGTTCGGCGATCTCATCCCCGACCGGCTGCAGAAGGTCGCCGGCGTCGCGCACACCGTGACGATGCTGGCGTTCCGGGCGTTCAAGCCGACGGCGTGATCGGGGTCGGGGCCGCTACCCCGGGCGCACTTCCGCCGGCGGCTCCGAGGTCACGCCGCGCCCGTACTCGCGCTCGTACATCTTCAGGACGGCGAGCAAAAACGTGACGATCAGCGGGCCGAGCACGAGCCCGATGCCGCCGAACACGGCGAGGCCGCCGAGCAGCGCGAAGAACACCACCCCGCCGTGCAGCTCCATGCCGCCCTTGAGCAGGTAAGGCCGCACCGCGTTGTCGACGATCGACACGAAGCCGATGCCCCACGCGGCCAGGAACACGCCGGCGAGGAGATGGCCGGTCGCGAGCAGCAGGATCGCGACGGTGACCACCATGACCGTGGCGCCGAGCGCGGGGACGAGCGCGATGACGAAGGTCGCGAGCGTGAAGAAGATGACGTTCGGTGCGCGGGCGATGAGGTAGCCGACGAGCGCGGTCACCGTCTGGATCCCGGCGGTCGCGAGCGTCGCGGTGAGGACGGAGACGCTCGTCTTGCGGAACTCCTCGATGAGCTCCCGCAGGAGCCCGGGCCGGAGCGGCACGTGGCGGTCGAGCCAGGCGACGAGGCGCGCGCCGTCGACGAGCATGAAGAACAGCGCGATGAGCATCATGACCGTCTGGAACACGACCGTGCCGGTGGCGGAGATCACGCTGGTGACGACGCCCGCCGCCTGCTGCCCCTGCTCGGCGATGCGCTGGATCTGCTGCTGCTGCTGCGGGACCGTCGTGAAGAACCGCCGCGCGGCGTTCTCCACCGGCTCCGGCAGCCGCGTCAGGAGGCCGCCGAAGCCCTCGCTCGCGATGAGGTTGCGCAGCCACTCGATGCCGTCGAGGACCTGGCGGACGAGGAACGTCCCGATCCCCGCCACGGGCAGCACCACGGCGAGCAGCACGGCGAGGGTCAGGAGGGTCGCGGCGATCTGCCGGCGCCCTCGCAGCTTGCGCGTGAGCCACTCCATCGGGCTCCGCAGCGTCGCGGAGAGCACGGCGGCGAGGAAGAACGCGACCCAGAACGGCCAGATGAGCGTGAACATCAGCGCGATCGCGACGACGAGCATCGCGATGAGCAGCGCGCGTGCGTGGGTGGGCGGGGGCATGCGGGGTCCCTAGAAGTTCGCGTGAACGCGCTCGGGCGGGATCCCCGCCTGGGCGAGCGTGCGGCGCACGTCCTCCACCATGGCCGTCATCCCGGAGACGAACGCCACCGCGTCGCCGGGCGAGGCGCCGCCGAACGCGAGCGAGCGCGCCACGTCCTGGACTCGCCCGCGGACCCCGACCCAGGCGTCGTCGGCGGCGGAGCGGCAGAGGATCACGCGCACGCCGTGGCGCTCCCAGGCCATGTGCTCGTCGAGGTACGCGAACTCGGCGCCGAGCCGCTGGCCGTAGAACAGGGTCACCCGCCCGAAGCGGCCCCGCTCGCGCGCGATGTGCTGCACGAGCGCGCGGACCGGCGCGATCGCGGAGCCGGCGGCGAAGAGGAGGACGTCCTTGCCCTCCGCCTCGGCGACCGGGAAGCCCTTTCCGAACGGAGGCGTGAGCTCGAGGTGGCCTCCGGGAACCGCGCGCGCGATCACCGCGTCCGCGACGTGCCCGCCGCGCTTCACGAGCAGGTCGGCGACTCCCCGCGGGTCGGGCGCGCTCGCGAGCGCGAAGAACCCCTCCCCGGCGTCCGTGCGGATCTTGACCACCTGGCCGGGTCGCACGTGCGCCGCCGCGAGCGGGGGAGGCAGCGCGACGCTCACGCCCCGGAAGGCGGAGGTCTCGTCCCAGGCCTCGAGGACCGGCACGGCGGCGTGCTGCGTGGGGCCCGTCATCGCGCGAAACCTATCACCGCGAGCGCGCCGCGGCGCGTCCGAGGCGGCGGGGGCCGGACGGCTCGGGAGGGGCGTGTCACCGAGCGTCATCTCCCCGCGGGCGGCGCGGCGGGACGCGCCGGCGCGTCGCCGCGGCCTCGAGCTCGTCCAGGTCGAGGAGCCAGCCGTCGCGCGCCGCCACCGTCGGGACGCCGGTGCGCCCCGAGATCGCGAGCGCGAGCTCCTCCGCCCGCCCGCGCGCGAGCTGCATGCCGAGGTGGGTGAGCACGGCGACCCGGGGCTTGATCTCCCCCACGAGCGCCTCCGCGTCGTCGGCGCCGAGGTGGAGGTACTTCCGGTCGCGGCCGTGCTCGCGCGTGGTGTTCACGACGAGCAGGTCGACGCCGGCGTATGCGCGCGGCAACGCGTCCATCCAGAACGTGTCCACGACGTGACCCGCCGTGAATCCGGGCGCCGACAGCCGGTAGCCGTAGGTCTCGATCCCGTGGTCGTGCGCGAGCGGCGTCTCGAGGAAGACGCCGGGCGCGAGCTCGTGGCGGCTCCCCTCGGCGAGCACGAGCCGTCGCGCCACGAACCGCTGCGCGTAGCGGAACACGACCGGCTCGTCCTCGAGCGCGTCGCGCGGCGCGAGGAGCGTCCCGCGCGGCGAGAAGCCCCCGTTGCTCATCGCCTCGACGATCGCGGTCGCGTCTCCCGCGTGGTCGAGGTGCCGGTGCGTCACGACGAGCGCGTCGATCTTGGCCGGATCGACCCGTGGCCGGGACGCGAGCGCGCGCACGAGCGCGCCCGGACCGGGATCGACCCAGACGGTCGTGCCGTCGAGCGTCCACACGAGGCCGCCGGAGTGGCGGAGCTGCGTCGAGACGACGAACCGCGCGCCGGCGGTGCCGAGGAACTTGAGCGTGCGCGCCGGCGGGATCACCTGCCGGTTGTAATCCGGAGGGACCGCGCCGGCAGCCGGTCAGTACGAGAGGAGCGCGTGGACGTGCTCGCGGCCGAGCCGCTTCGCGCCGCCCAGGAACCCGAGCTCGACGAGGAACGAGTAGGCGACGAGGTGGGCGCCCTGGCGCGCCACGAGCCGTCCGACCGCGTCGGCGGTGCCGCCCGTCGCGAGCACGTCGTCCACCACGAGGACGCGCTCGCCGGCCTTGACCGCGTCGATGTGTAGCTCGAGCGCGTTCTCGCCGTACTCGAGGGAGTAGACCTCGCGGATCGTCTCCCACGGGAGCTTGCCCGGCTTGCGCGCGATGGTGAGCCCCGCGCCGAGCGCGTAGGCGAGCGGCGCCGCGAACAGGAACCCGCGCGACTCGATCCCCACGACCTTGGAGATGCGCTCGTCCTTCCAGCGGGAGACGAACGCGTCGATGACCTCGCGGAAGGTGGCCGGATCCGCGAGGACCGGGGTGATGTCCTTGAAGACGACTCCCTTCTGAGGGAAGTCGGGGACGTCTCGGATGCGGGCGCGGACGGCTTCCATGGGCGCCGACATTACCACGGCCCCGCGCGGGCATCGTCGCTGGAGCGACGACGCGGCGGGCGGATCCGCCGCTACGGCAGGAACAGGAGCGGGTTCCGCGGACGGGTGGCCTTTCGGACCTCGAAGTGGAGGTGGGGCCCGGTCGTCCGGCCGGTCTGGCCGACGCGTGCGATCGGCTCGCCGCGCGAGACCTGCTGGCCGTCCTTCACGAGGACGCGTGAGTTGTGCGCGTAGAGCGTCACGAGGTCGTCGGCGTGCTTGAGGATGACGATGGCGCCGTAGCCGGGCTGCTCGCCCGCGTAGATGACGACGCCGTCGGCCGCCGCGGCGACCGGCGCCCCCTCGGGCGCGGCGATGTCGATGCCGTCGTGGCGCTGTCCGGCGCGGACCCCGTACCGTCCGTAGAGCACGCCCTTGAGCGGCCACGCGAGCGGCGCGCCTTCGTCGCCGCGGCCGCGCGTCGCAGGCGCCGGGGCCGGGGCCGGCCCGGGGGCCGTCGGCGGCGGTGGGGCGGCGCGC
>NZ_JALCYY010000083.1 GCF_022690685.1 Anaeromyxobacter terrae
ACACCAAGTTCAAGGCCGAGGTGTACGTCCTCACGAAGGAAGAGGGTGGGCGCCACACGCCGTTCTTCAATGGTTACCGGCCGCAGTTCTACTTCCGCACGACGGACGTGACGGGGTCGGTGCAGCTTCCGCAGGGCGTCGAGATGGTGATGCCCGGGGACAACATCGCGATGACGGTGGAGCTCATCACGCCGATCGCAATGGAAAAGGAGCTTCGGTTCGCGATTCGCGAGGGCGGCCGCACGGTCGGCGCCGGCGTCGTGGCCGAGGTGATCCAGTAAGGAAGGGATCCCATGGCCGGGAATCGCAGCATCATCACGCTCGAGTGCAAGACCTGCAAAGAGCGTAACTACACGACCACGAAGAACAAGAAGAAGACGCAGGACAAGCTCGCGCTGTCCAAGTTCTGCCCGCGCTGCCGCAAGCACGTGGAGCACAAGGAGACGAAGTAGCGCGAAGCTGCCGGGATAGGCCAGTAGCTCGAACGGTAGAGCAGCGGTCTCCAAAACCGCGGGTTGGGGGTTCGAATCCCTCCTGGCCTGCCAAACGGGCAGGGCGAGTAGGCTGAGAGCAGCGGTCTCGTCTTCGAAGGGCGCGGGTTGGATCTCGAATCCCTCCCGGCCTGACGAGCCGAGCAGAAAACGTCGGGGGCGGGGCGCCGAGCGCGTTCCGCCCCCGGCAGCACGAAGGCCGAAGGGCGAGTCATGGAAAACGTGGGCGGGGTCGAGCAGCCGAAGCGGATCGTGGTGATCTTCTACGTGCTCGCCGCGATCGCGGTCGGGGTGTTCTTCGAGCGGATCTTCTCGCTCGCGTTCTCGTACGCCCGCGTGAACGACTTCGCGGTGCTCGGGGACTGGACGCTCTCGACCGTCGTCGGGTTCGCGCTGGCGATCGCGCTCGCGGTCGGGCTCTGGCGGTACCCGAAGACCCAGCAGGTCTCGTTCGAGATCGCCCTGGAGCTCCGCCGGGTCACCTGGCCGAGCCTCCGCGAGACGCGCGCCGCGACGGTGGCGGTGATCGTGGCCTCGGCCATCGCGGCGGTGGTCCTCGGCGTGTTCGACTTCGTCTGGAGCTGGCTCAGCTCGAAGGTCTATTAGGTCGCTCGCGGCCGAGCGGTTGAGGGCAGGCTCACGAGCGACGGGAGCCCCTGGGCGGCGGAAGGCCGCCGGTGGCTCCCGCGGCGTTTCGGCGGGGCACGCGGCGACGACACGGAGACGCGCAAATGGCGAAGAAGTGGTACGTCGTCCACACCTACTCGGGCTTCGAGAACAAGGTGAAGAAGTCGCTGGAGGAGCGCGTCCGGCAGCACAACCTCCAGGAGCAGTTCGGCGAGGTCCTCATCCCCATGGAAGTCGTCCAGGAGATGGTGAAGGGGGAGAAGAAGACCTCGAAGCGCAAGTTCTTCCCGGGCTACATCCTCGTGAACATGGAGATGACGCTCGACACCTGGCACCTCGTGAAGGGGACGCCCAAGGTGACGGGCTTCGTCGGGAACGCGAAGACCCCGAACGAGGTCCCGGCGGTGTCGGACGTCGAGGTCCAGCGGCTCACGGTGCAGATCTCCGAGGGCTCGCTGAAGCCCAAGGCGAAGGTGCAGTTCGAGGAGGGCGATCAGGTCCGCGTGATCGACGGCCCGTTCTCGAACTTCAACGGCACGGTCGAGGAGGTCAAGCCGGACAAGGGCAAGCTCCGCGTGCTCGTCTCGATCTTCGGACGCGCCACGCCGGTGGAGCTCGACTTCATGCAGGTGGAGAAGACGTAACGAAGCACCGCCCGCGGTGAGTCACCGCGGGCGAATACGTGGGAGAGCCGAGTCAACGGCTCGTTCGACCACGCGGGGCCGCCCTCGCGGCCTCGAGGAGCAGCGATGAAGAAGGTCACTGGACAGATCAAGCTGCAGCTCCCCGCCGGCAAGGCGAACCCGGCTCCGCCCGTGGGCCCGGCGCTCGGCCAGCACGGCGTGAACATCATGGAGTTCTGCAAGCAGTTCAACGCGGCGACGCAGGCGCAGGCGAAGGAAGCGCTCATCATCCCGGTCATCATCACGGTGTACCAGGACCGCTCCTTCACCTTTCAGCTGAAGACCCCGCCCGCGGCGATCCTCCTGAAGAAGGCGGCCGGCCTCCACACGGAGAAGAAGAAGGGCTCCGGCGCGCACAAGCCCGGCAAGGAGAAGGTCGGGCAGGTGACGCGCAAGCAGGTCGAGCAGATCGCGAAGACGAAGATGCAGGACATGACGGCGGGGAGCCTCGAGGCCGCGATGCGGACCGTCGAGGGGACCGCGCTGTCCATGGGCATCGACGTCGTCGGCTAGCCGCGAGGAGGACAAGGACATGGCTCACGTTGCGAAGAAGTACAAGGCGGCGGTCGAGAAGGTCGACCGGGTGAAGCGGTACAAGCTCGACGAGGCGATGAACCTCGTGAAGCAGACCGCGACGAAGAAGTTCGACGAGACGGTGGACGCCGCGATCAACCTCGGCGTCGACCCCAAGCACGCCGATCAGGTGGTCCGCGGCGCCGTGGTGCTGCCGCACGGCATGGGCAAGGCCGTCAAGATCGCGGTGTTCGCGAAGGGCGACAAGGCGCGCGAGGCCCAGGAGGCCGGCGCGGACATCGTCGGCGCCGAGGATCTCGCGGAGAAGGTCCAGGGCGGCTTCATGGACTTCGACAAGGTGCTCGCGACGCCGGACATGATGGGCGTCGTCGGCCGCCTCGGTAAGGTCCTCGGCCCCCGCGGCCTCATGCCGAACCCGAAGGTCGGCACGGTGTCGGCGGACATCGCCCGCGCCGTGAAGGAGCAGAAGGCCGGCAAGGTCGAGTTCCGCGTCGAGAAGGCGGGCATCGTCCACGTCCCGTTCGGCAAGGCCTCCTTCGACCCGGAGAAGCTCAAGGCGAACTTCTCCGCGATCATGGAGATCATCTACAAGGCGAAGCCGCAGACGGCGAAGGGCGTGTACGTGAAGAACGTCACGCTCTCCACGACGATGGGCCCGGGCATCAAGCTCGACCTCGCCGAGCTCGCCGCGCAGCACGGCTAGCCGAGACGTTTTCCGAGTTCCCGGCGGCATGACGCCGCCGGGGTTTCTGGTCCAAGACAGCGGGCCCGCGAACGGCCCCGGGTGCGAGCGCAGTACCGGGGCGAGCGAGCGGCCAAGCGGATCCGCGAGGGTCCGACCCGCCGAGACGGGAACCTGCAGCCTCTCCGCAGCGTCCCCTGCTTGGCCAGGGGGTCTTCGTACCGGACGTCCGGTCCGAACCCCGAGCGAAACCGCGCCGGCTAGAGCCGGCCGGTCCGAAAGGTGGTGAGACTCAATTGAACCGGACGGAAAAAGAGCAGGTCATCGGTGAGCTCCACGACAAGATGGCGAAGGCGAAGGCCGCCATCCTCGCGGAGCCCAAGGGGCTGAACGTCGCGACGGTCACCGAGCTTCGGCGCAAGCTGCGCGAGGCGAAGGTGGAGTACCGCATCGTGAAGAACACCCTCGCCGCGCGCGCCGCCAAGGGCACGCCGGTGGAGCCGATCGCGGAGAAGTTCGTGGGGCCGACGGCACTCGTCATGAGCTACGACGACGTCGTCACGCCGGCGAAGCTCCTCGCGGAGTTCATGAAGGACCGCGAGAACTTCACCATCCGCACCGCGGTGATCGAAGGTCGGGTCGTCGACGCCAAGGGGATCCAGTCCCTGGCGAAGATGCCGGGGCTCCAGGAGCTCCGCGGCCAGATCGCCGCGATGATCGCGCAGCCCGCGACTCAGCTCGCCCGCATGATCGGGACCCCGGGCCAGCAGCTGGCCCGTGTCCTCGGCGCGCGCCGCGAGCAGCTCGAGAAGCAGTCTTAAACGGTACGTGAACCGCTCGCGCGGTGACGCGCGGGCCAGACGCTGTGGGCGTCCGAAGGGCGCCCCTGGAAAAGAGAAGGAAGAAGGAAATGGCCGATCTCAATACGATCGTGGATCAGCTGTCGGGCCTCACGGTGATGGAGGCCGCCGAGCTCGTGAAGCAGCTCGAGGAGAAGTGGGGCGTCTCTGCCGCCGCGCCGGTGATGATGGCCGGCGCCGGGGGCGGGGCTGCCGCCGCGGCTCCCGTCGAGGAGAAGACCGAGTTCACCGTCGTCCTCGCGGACGCCGGCGCGAACAAGATCAACGTGATCAAGGAAGTCCGCGCGATCACGGGCCTCGGCCTCAAGGAGGCGAAGGACCTCGTCGAGGGCGCCCCCAAGGAGGTCAAGGCGGGCATCGCCAAGGCGGAGGCCGACGAGCTCAAGAAGAAGCTCGAGGGCGCTGGCGCCAAGGTCGAGATCAAGTAGCGAGGCGTGCGCACGGCGGGGCGGAGTTGCAAGCCGCCCCGCCGTGGCCCACGTTGGAATCTTTGACGGGTGAGGGTGGAGTCGTTAAGAACCCGTATCCCTTTCACTGATTCCGGAATCCCGGCCGTTTTGGCCGGACGCAGTTGGGTAGCCGGCCGGCTGGCCGGCTAGACCTGTTTGTACGGGTCTCGAAGGGACAGAGGACCGAACTCGATGGCGACGACGATCCAGAACAACTTCAGAATCCGGCGTAACTTCGGGAAGATCAACAAGATCGCCGAGATTCCCAACCTCATCGCCATCCAGAAATCTTCCTACGACAAGTTCCTCCAGGCCGACGTCCCGCCCGAGAAGCGCGACGACACGGGCCT
Source organism: Anaeromyxobacter terrae (assembly GCF_022690685.1). GTDB lineage: Bacteria > Myxococcota > Myxococcia > Myxococcales > Anaeromyxobacteraceae > Anaeromyxobacter > Anaeromyxobacter terrae. The sequence continues at coordinate 4,677 of NZ_JALCYY010000083.1, forward strand.
GCAGGGCGTGTTCAAGTCGGTCTTCCCGATCAAGGACTTCAACGAGACGAGCTCCCTCGAGTTCGTGAGCTACCACCTCGAGAAGCCCAAGTACGACGTCGACGAGTGCCACCAGCGCGGCATGACGTACTCGGCGCCGATCAAGGTGGTCGTTCGCCTGGTCGTCTGGGACAAGGACGAGGAGACCGGCGCGCAGTCGATCCGCGACGTCAAGGAGCAGGAGGTCTACTTCGGCGAGATCCCGCTCATGACGGAGAACGGGACCTTCATCATCAACGGCACGGAGCGCGTCGTCGTCAGCCAGCTCCACCGTTCGCCCGGCGCCTTCTTCGACCACGACAAGGGCAAGAGCCACTCGTCGGGCAAGCTGCTCTTCAACGCCCGGATCATCCCGTACCGCGGGTCCTGGATCGACTTCGAGTTCGACCACAAGGACATCCTCTACGTCCGCATCGATCGTCGCCGGAAGCTGCCCGCGACGGTGCTGCTGCGCGCCCTCGGCGGCGTGCCGGACACGGCGAAGAAGAGCCCGGTCGAGTTCCACGGCTCCGCCGAGGAGATCCTCAAGTACTACTACGACACGGAGACGATCCGCGTCGAAGGGAAGGGCAAGTTCGAGAAGGACCTGAACCCGGATCTGCTCAAGGGTCAGCGCGCGACGCGCGACATCCGCGACCCGAAGACGAACGAGATCATCGTCAAGAAGAACCGGAAGTTCACGGAGAGCGCGATCAAGAAGCTCGTCGCGGCGAAGATGAAGTCGCTGCCCATCGAGCCGGAGGAGGTCTACACCAAGATCTCCGCCGAGGACGTGGTCGACGCCGAGACCGGTGAGGTGCTCCTCGAGGTCAACGAGGAGGTCACCGAGGCCAAGCTCGAGGAGCTCCGCAAGCGCAACATCCTCGAGTTCAAGGTCCTCTTCATCGACAACCTGAACGTCCTCCCGTCGCTCCGCGACACGCTCATCCAGGACAAGATCTCCACGCCCGAGGAGGCGATTATGGAGATCTACCGGCGCCTCCGCCCGGGCGACCCGCCGACGCCGGAGACGGCGACGAACCTGTTCGTCAACCTGTTCTTCAACGCGGAGCGGTACGACCTGTCGAAGGTCGGGCGCCTGAAGCTCAACCACAAGTTCGGGATCGACGAGCCGCTCGACAACACCGTCGTGACGAAGCGCGACATCCTCGAGGTGGTCCGCTTCCTCATCGACCTCAAGAACGGCACGCCGAACAAGGACGTCGACGACATCGACCACCTCGGCAACCGCCGCGTCCGCGCGGTGGGCGAGCTGCTCGAGAACCAGTACCGCATCGGCCTCGTTCGAATGGAGCGCGCGATCAAGGAGCGCATGAGCCTCCAGGAGATCGAGACGCTCATGCCGCACGATCTCATCAACGCGAAGCCGGTCACCGCCGTCATCAAGGAGTTCTTCGGGTCGAGCCAGCTCTCGCAGTTCATGGATCAGACGAACCCGCTCTCCGAGGTGACGCACAAGCGGCGCCTCTCGGCGCTCGGGCCGGGCGGCCTCACCCGCGAGCGCGCGGGCTTCGAGGTCCGCGACGTCCACTCCACGCACTACGGCCGCATCTGCCCGATCGAGACGCCTGAAGGCCCGAACATCGGCCTCATCGCGTCGCTCTCCACCCACGCGCGCGTGAACGAGTACGGCTTCGTCGAGACGCCGTACCGCAAGGTCGAGAAGGGGCGGGTGACCGAGGAGGTCTCCTTCTACTCGGCGCTCGAGGAGGAGAAGCACATCATCGCGCAGGCGAACGCGCCGGTGGACAAGAAGGGCGTGTTCACGGGGAACCTGGTCTCGTGCCGCAAGGAGGGCGAGTACATCAACGCCCGCCCGGACGAGGTCGACCTCATGGACGTGAGCCCGAACCAGCTCGTGTCCGTCGCCGCCTCGCTCGTGCCGTTCCTCGAGAACGACGACGCGAACCGCGCGCTCATGGGCTCGAACATGCAGCGCCAGGCCGTGCCGCTCCTCCGCACCCGCTCGCCGCTGGTCGGCACCGGGATCGAGGGGATCGTCGCGCGCGACTCGGGCGTGTGCGTGGTGGCGAAGCGCGACGGCGTCATCCAGTCCGTCGACGCGGCCCGCATCGTGGTGAAGGCCGACGTGCCGACCTCCGCGACCGACGTCGCGAACGAGGTCGACATCTACAACCTCATCAAGTACCAGCGGTCGAACCAGAACACCTGCATCAACCAGAAGCCCATCGTGAAGCCGGGCGAGCGGGTGAAGAAGGGCGACGTCATCGCCGACGGCCCGGCGACGGAGATGGGCGAGCTCGCGCTCGGCCAGAACGTCGTCGTCGCGTTCATGCCCTGGCAGGGCTACAACTTCGAGGACTCGATCCTCCTCTCCGAGCGCTTCCTCAAGGAGGACGTGTTCACCTCGGTGCACATCGAGGAGTTCGAGTGCGTCGCGCGTGACACGAAGCTCGGCAAGGAGGAGATCACCCGCGACATCCCGAACGTCGGCGAGGAGGCCCTGAAGGACCTCGACGAGTCGGGCATCATCCGCATCGGCGCGGAGGTGAAGCCGGGCGACATCCTCGTCGGCAAGATCACGCCCAAGGGCGAGACGCAGCTCTCCCCCGAGGAGAAGCTCCTCCGGGCGATCTTCGGCGAGAAGGCGGGCGACGTCCGCGACAGCTCGCTCCGCGTCCCGCCGGGCGTGTCCGGCACCGTCATCAACGCGAAGGTCTTCAGCCGCAAGGGCGTCGAGAAGGACGAGCGCGCGAAGGCCATCGAAGAGATGGAGGAGGCGAAGCTCCTCAAGGATCAGAACGACGAGATCCGCATCATCCAGGACTCGGCGTTCCAGAAGATCCGGCGCCTGCTCCTCGGCAAGGAGGTCTCGGGCCGCCTCGTCGACGACAAGGGCAACCAGCTCCTCAAGAAGGGTGACGTCCTCGACGACGCGCTCCTCGACACCGTCCCCCAGCGTTACTGGGGCGAGATCGCGGTCGAGGGCGACGTGCAGGACCTCGTCCGCAAGATCGTCGAGAACTTCGAGGAGCAGAAGGAGCTCGTGAAGCTCCTCTTCGGGGAGAAGATCGGCCGCCTGAAGAAGGGCGACGAGCTCCCGCCGGGCGTCATCAAGATGGTGAAGGTGTACGTCGCCATCAAGCGCAAGCTCGCGGTGGGCGACAAGATGGCGGGCCGCCACGGCAACAAGGGCGTCGTCTCGCGCGTCCTGCCCGAGGAGGACCTGCCGTACCTCGAGGACGGCCGGCCGGTGGACATCGTCCTGAACCCGCTCGGCGTCCCCTCCCGCATGAACGTCGGCCAGATCCTCGAGACGCACCTCGGGTGGGCGGCGAAGAACGTCGGCTGGCGGCTCCAGGAGATGGTGGAGAAGAACTTCGGCCCCGATCAGCTCCGCAAGAAGCTGAAGAAGGTCTTCGAGGGCAGCGACGGCGCCTCCGAGCGGCTCGCGCAGCTCATCGAGGAGCTCCCGGACAAGGAGCTGCCGAAGCTCGCCATGAAGCTGCGCGAGGGCATGCACGTCGCGACGCCGGTGTTCGACGGCGCCCGCGAGGACGAGATGAAGGGGCTCCTCGGCGAGGGCTCCGCGACGATGCAGTCGATCCTCTTCGACGGCCGCACCGGTGAGCCGTTCGACCAGGACGTCACGGTCGGCGTCATGTACATGCTGAAGCTGCACCACCTCGTGGACGAGAAGATCCACGCCCGCTCCATCGGGCCGTACTCGCTCGTCACGCAGCAGCCGCTCGGCGGCAAGGCCCAGTTCGGCGGCCAGCGCCTCGGCGAGATGGAGGTCTGGGCGATGGAGGCCTACGGCGCGGCCTACTCGCTCCAGGAGTTCCTCACGGTGAAGTCCGACGACGTCGTCGGCCGCACCCGCATGTACGAGGCGATCGTCAAGGGCGAGAACACGCTCGAGTCCGGCCTCCCCGAGTCGTTCAACGTCCTCATCAAGGAGCTCCAGAGCCTCGCGCTCGACGTCGAGCTCCTCGAGACGCCTGAGGCGAAGGCGGCTCGCGAGCAGGCCGAGGGCGACCTGGGTGGGCCGCTCGGCACGCCGCGCGGCGCCGCGGCCGAGAAGAACACCGCGTAACCCGGGCCTGGGGCCGGCGGCGTGGAGCCGCCGGTCCGCGAGCCCGGTCCGCGCGGGCGCGCGGGCCGACGGTACGGTTCAGAGACCCTTCTTGCTGGACGAGGTCAAGACGTGAAGGACATCTTCAATTTCTTCGAGAAGCCGAAGGATCCGCTGTCGTTCTCCGCGATCCGCATCTCGCTCGCGAGCCCGGACAAGATCCGGCAGTGGTCGCACGGCGAGGTGAAGAAGCCGGAGACGATCAACTACCGGACCTTCAAGCCGGAGCGCGACGGCCTGTTCTGCGCGAAGATCTTCGGCCCCGTGAAGGACTACGAGTGCAACTGCGGCAAGTACAAGCGCATGAAGCACCGCGGGGTCGTCTGCGAGAAGTGCGGCGTCGAGGTGATCCAGTCGAAGGTCCGCCGCGAGCGGCTCGGCCACATCACGCTCGCGACGCCGGTCGCGCACATCTGGTTCCTCAAGTCGCTGCCGAGCCGGATCGGCAACCTCCTCGACATCACGCTGAAGGACCTCGAGAAGGTCCTCTACTGTGAGTCGTACATCGTCATCGACCCCAAGGAGACCACCCTCCAGCGCGCGGAGCTCCTCTCCGAGGAGCGCTACCACAAGGCGATGGAGGAGTTCGGCGAGGACGCGTTCCTCGCCGGCATGGGCGGCGAGGCGGTCCTCGAGCTCCTCAAGGTCGTCGGCCCGGCGGACAAGGGCCACGGCGAGGGCGTGCACGGGCTCGCGGCCGAGCTCCGCGCCGAGATGAAGGAGGCGACGAGCGACGCGAAGCGGAAGAAGATCGCGAAGCGGCTCAAGGTCGTCGAGGCGTTCGTCGCGTCCGGTAACAAGCCGGACTGGATGATGCTCGAGGTCATCCCCGTCATCCCGCCCGATCTCCGCCCGCTCGTGCCCCTCGACGGCGGTCGGTTCGCGACCTCCGATCTCAACGACCTCTACCGGCGCGTCATCAACCGGAACAACCGCCTGAAGCGGCTCCAGGAGCTGAACGCCCCGGACATCATCATCCGCAACGAGAAGCGGATGCTGCAGGAGGCGGTGGACGCGCTGTTCGACAACGGCCGGCGCGGCAAGACCATCACCGGGCCGAACAAGCGCCCGCTCAAGTCCCTGAGCGACATGCTCAAGGGCAAGCAGGGCCGCTTCCGCCAGAACCTGCTCGGCAAGCGCGTCGACTACTCGGGCCGCTCCGTCATCGTGGTCGGCCCGGAGCTCAAGCTGCACCAGTGCGGCCTGCCGAAGATCATGGCGCTCGAGCTGTTCAAGCCGTTCATCTACAACAAGCTCGAAGAGAAGGGCTACGTCACCACCATCAAGAGCGCGAAGAAGATGGTGGAGAAGGAGCGTCCCGAGGTCTGGGACATCCTCGACGAGGTGATCCGCGAGCACCCGGTGCTGCTGAACCGTGCCCCGACGCTCCACCGCCTCGGCATCCAGGCGTTCGAGCCGGTGCTCATCGAGGGCAAGGCGATCCAGCTCCACCCGCTCGTCTGCACCGCCTTCAACGCCGACTTCGACGGCGACCAGATGGCCGTGCACGTGCCGCTCTCCATCGAAGCGCAGATGGAGGCGCGCGTGCTCATGATGAGCACGAACAACATCCTGTCGCCCGCGCACGGCAAGCCCATCATCGTGCCGAGCCAGGACATCGTCCTCGGCATCTACTACATGACCCGCGAGCGGGCGTTCGCGCGCGGGGAGGGCAAGGTCTTCGCGAGCGCGGAGGAGGTCCGCGCCGCGTACGACCAGGGCGAGGTCGATCTCCAGGCGAAGATCTGGGTCCGCCTCGACGGCAGCCGCGTCGAGACCACCGTCGGTCGCGTGCTCCTCTACGACATCGTGCCGAAGCGGCTGCCCTTCGAGTCCATCAACAAGGTGATGGACAAGAAGCAGCTCCAGAACCTCATCGATCTGACCTACCGCCTCTGCGGCGAGAAGGAGACGGTGCTGCTCGCGGACCGCGTCCGCTCGATGGGCTACGGGAACGCGACGCGCGCCGGCATCTCGATCGCGCTCGAGAACATGATCATCCCGAAGAGGAAGCAGGAGCTCCTCGACCGGGCGCTGGGCGAGGTGGAGGACATCCAGACCCAGTACACCGAGGGTCTCATCACGATCGGTGAGCGGTACAACAAGGTCATCGACATCTGGGCGCAGGTCACCGAGGAGGTGGCCCAGGAGATGATGACCCAGATCGGCCAGGAGACGGCGATCGGCCCCGGCAAGGACGGCAAGCGCGAGGAGCGCAAGCAGCCCTCGTTCAACCCGATCTACATCATGGCCGACTCCGGCGCCCGCGGCTCGGCGCAGCAGATCCGGCAGCTCGCCGGCATGCGCGGCCTCATGGCCAAGCCGTCCGGCGAGATCATCGAGACGCCGATCACCGCGAACTTCCGCGAGGGCCTGAACGTCCAGCAGTACTTCATCTCGACGCACGGCGCCCGCAAGGGCCTCGCCGACACGGCGCTCAAGACCGCGAACTCCGGCTACCTCACCCGGCGCCTCGTCGACGTCGCGCAGGACGCGATCATCACCGAGTACGACTGCGGCGCGATGGACGGCATCACGCTCGGCGCGCTGGTCGAGGGCGGCGAGATCATCGAGCCGATGGGCGAGCGCATCCTGGGCCGCGTCGCGCTCGACGACATCCACGACCCGTTCGCCACGACCGTGCTCGTGAAGGCGAACGAGGAGATCGACGAGAACAGGGTCAAGCTCATCGAGAACTCCGGCATCGACAAGGTGAAGATCCGGTCGGTGCTCACCTGCCAGGCGCGGCGCGGCATCTGCGTCGAGTGCTACGGGCGCGATCTCGCCCGCGGCCGCAAGGTGAACATCGGCGAGGCGGTCGGCGTGATCGCCGCCCAGTCGATCGGAGAGCCCGGCACGCAGCTCACGATGCGGACGTTCCACATCGGCGGCGCGGCGTCCCGGCGCGCGGAGCAGTCGACGATCGAGAACCGGAACCCCGGCCTCGTGAAGTTCAACAACGTGAGCGTGGCGAAGAAGAAGGACGGCACGCTCATCGTGATGAACCGCAACGGCGAGATCATCGTCACCGACGACCAGGGCCGCGAGCGCGAGCGCTACGGCGTGGTCTACGGCGCGAAGCTCCTCGTCCGCGAGGGGCAGAAGATCGAGACGAACACGCTCCTCGCGGAGTGGGATCCGTACTCGATGCCGATCATCACCGAGGTGGCCGGTCGCGTGAAGTACGGCGACCTCATCGACGGCGTCACGATCTCCGAGCAGGTCGACGAGATCACCGGCCTCGCCCGCAAGGCGGTCATCGCCTCCAAGGATCCGGACGCGCGCCCGCGCATCTCGATCAAGGACGCCGAGGGCAAGACGCGGAAGCTCGCCAACTCCGACGCGGACGCGCGCTACATGCTCCCGGAGGGCGCGAACCTCGTCGTGAACGACGGGGACGAGGTCGACGCCGGCGACGTCATCGCGAAGATGCCGCGCGAGACCACGAAGACGAAGGACATCACCGGCGGCCTCCCGCGCGTCGCCGAGCTCTTCGAGGCCCGCAAGCCCAAGGAGCACGCGGTCATCTCCGAGATCGACGGCGTCGTCGCCTTCGGCAAGGACACGAAGGGCAAGCGCAAGGTGGTCATCACGCCCGAGGTGGACGGCAAGCTCCGGCCCGATCTCGCGAAGGAGTACCTGATCGGCAAGGGCAAGCACATCTCGGTGCACACGGGCGACCGGGTGCGCGCGGGCGAGGCGCTGATGGACGGCGCCGCCAACCCGCACGACATCCTCCGCGTGCTCGGCGAGAAGGAGCTCGCCCGCTGGCTGGTGGACGAGGTGCAGGAGGTCTACCGGCTGCAGGGCGTGAAGATCAACGACAAGCACATCGAGACGATCGTCCGGCAGATGCTGCGCCGCGTCCGGATCGTCGACGTGGGCGACACGAACTTCCTCGCCGACGAGCAGGTCGAGAAGTTCGTGTTCGAGGAGGAGAACGACAAGGTGATCACGGCGGGCGGCCGCCCGGCGCAGGGTGAGCCCCTGCTGCTCGGCATCACCAAGGCCTCGCTCTCCACCGAGTCGTTCATCTCGGCGTCGTCGTTCCAGGAGACGACGAAGGTGCTGACCGAGGCCGCCATCAGCGGCAAGGTCGACCACCTCCGCGGCCTCAAGGAGAACGTCATCATGGGCCGGCTCATCCCGGCCGGCACCGGCCTGCCGCACTACAAGCACCTCGACATCGAGGTCGAGACGCCGGTGGACGCGGTGGAGGAGGCCGAGGAGGCCCTCGCCGTCGCGAGCGGGGAGGAGTAGCCGCCGCCTCCGCGCGTCAGCTCGAGCCCGGATCCGGGCCCGGTCCCAAGTGGGGCCGGGCCCTTTCCTTTTTGATCTCGAGCAACGCAGTCTTTCGGGGTGGCGTAAGAAGCCGCTTAGGTCCGGGCGCCCGCACGAACCGTGAGTCCCGGATGGGCCGCTGCCAAACTTGATGTGGAGCAATATTGCGCACTTGTCTGGGTACCGTGGGAGGAGGCACGCGCTTGACGAATGCCAACTCCCAAATCGTGTTCATATTCTGCGGCACTTCGGACTTGCGTGGTGTGCGGTTCCCCGATGTTGCCGAAGACTTCCAGGGTCTACGGGCATATGGGGGATACTTGACTCGATGAGTCCGCTTTTATAAAGTCACGTTACGTAACCTACCCGGGGCACTTCGACGCAGGCCAGAGAGGCGATCGGTAAATGAGGACGGCGACCACTCAGAAGAGCAGCAGGGAGTTCGAAGAGCTCGCTCCCTACCTCAAGGCGGTCCGCGACTTTCCGCCGATGAACCGCGAGGAGGAGCACGCGCTCGCGCTCCGCGCTCGCAAGGGCGACGTCCGCGCGAAGCAGAAGCTCGTGCGCCACAACCTCGCGTTCGTGGTCGCCATCGCGCGGAAGCAGCGCCGCGGCACGGTCCGGCTCGACGATCTCATCCAGGAGGGCAACGTGGGCCTCATGCGCGCGGTCGAGAAGTTCGATCCGCACGCCGGCACGCGCTTCTCGACCTACGCGGTGTGGTGGATCCGCGCCTACATCGGGAAGTATCTGAAGGAGGCGCGCTCCACGGTGCGCCCGCAGAGCGGCACCGTCGCGCAGCCCGACCTCTCTCTCGACAGCGCCATCGACGAGGAGGGGGACGCCACCCACCTCGAGCGCATCGAGGACGACGGCCCGGGCCCCGAGGACACCTACCTCCAAGCCGAGGGGGACAAGGACGTCCGCGAGGCGCTCGGGAAGGTGCGCAAGCGCATCGGCGAGCTGGGTTGGGACATCGTCCACAACCGACTCGAGCAGGATCAGCCGCGCACGCTCGAGGAGATCGGCAAGCGCTGGGGCGTGTCGCGCGAGCGCGTCCGCCAGGTGGAGCTGAAGACGAAACAGTTCCTCCACCGGTACCTGCAGCCCGGCGAGCGCGACGCCGCCTAGTCCGGCGCCGCCCACCGCGAACCTCGCGAGCCCGCCGCCCGGTCCAGCCGGACGGCGGGCTCGCCGCTTTCGGGCGGCCAGCTTGCGGCTCGCCGGGCGCGCTGGTAACGATGCCGGCCATGCTGGAACGGATCGGCATCTCGCTCGAGCGCAGCCTGCTCGAGCAGTTCGACGAGCTCATCGAGCGCAAGGGCTACGTGAACCGCTCCGAGGCGGTCCGCGATCTCATCCGCGACCAGCTCGTCCAGCGCCAGTGGTCCGAGTCGGAGCGCGGCGAGCAGGTCGCGGTGGTCGCCATCGTGTACGACCACGAGTCCTCGAGCCTGGCGCAGAAGCTGACCCACATCCAGCACGAGAACCACCAGGCGGTCGTCTCCGCGCTCCACGTCCACATGGACGCGCATAACTGCCTCGAGGTCCTCGTGCTCCGCGGCCGGGCCGGCGAGATCCTGCAGATGGCCGACAGCCTCGTCGCCACACGCGGCGTGAAGTACGGCAAGGTCCTCCCCGCGACGACCGGCGAGGCCCTCCGCTGAACGACAGCTCGTGATTCGCGATCACCTCGGTGCCGCGAATCACGCTGTCGTTCAGCCATGTTCTGACGGGGGGCTGCGCCCCCGCCCCGCCGAGCAGAGCTCCGTGCGCTCGTGCGCGCATTCAGTCGACGCCCCACCCGCCAGCCGGGTCGCCTCCCCGCCGGCCGGCGTCCCTCCCCCGCGCCCGAGCGCGCGACGAAGATCCGACGCGCGTCTTGAAATCGACGCTGCCGACGACGAGAGCTCACCGTCGCAGACCTTCGTTCATCCGCGCGGCGTGCGCTGCGAGGCCGATCGGTCGCGATCGAACCGGCACCGGCGTTGCAACGGTGGTTTCCCATGCAGGGCTGCATCACAGGGAAGGACGTCGTCCGCGAGTCGCTCACGATCGTTCGGCTGTGGGGACCGCGGTGTTACCTCCGCTGCCTCAAGGCCTTGATGTCTCGGCGGCGCTGCACGTTCCTCGAGGTCCTCTGCGCCGCGTGAAGCGGGGCCTCGCGCGCGGTGCAGCGCGCGAGGTGGGCGGTTGGCCGCCTCGATGAAGCCGTTCGCTCTCCTGAGGGTGGGCCGCGCGCCAGTGGTGCGAGGCCTCGTCGCACACGTGGCGTGAAGTACGGCAAGGTCCTTCCCGCGGTGACCGGGAGGCCCTCCGCCGCCCCGTGGGGCCCGACTTCACGAAGGGTCCGTCCGCCCGCCAGCCGCGCTACAATGGGGCCGACGGGAGGGCGCTTGGCCAAGATCCTGAAGGGGCAGCCGCCGGCAGGCGCCGGCCGCATCGAGGCCGCGGCATACGAGGCGCGGGAGCGGGCGCGCGCGCTCCTCGCCGCCGCCGAGGAGGAGGCGCGCCGGATCCGCGCCGAGGCCGAGTCGGAGCGCGAGCGCCTCCGGGCCGAGGCGGCGGAGGAGGGTCGCCGCGAGGGGCTCGCCCGCGCCGCGGCGTCCCTCGCCGCCGCCGCCGCCGCGCGCGATCGGCGGCTCGCGCTCGCCGAGCGCGAGGTCTCCGCCGCCGCGGTCGACGTGGCGCGGACGATCATCGGACGCGAGCTCTCGCAGGATCCCGGCGCGGTCGCCGACCTCGCGGCCCGCGCGCTGGCGGCCGCGCGCGATCGCCGCGAGGTGACGCTCCGGGTGAACCCCGCCGACGCGGAGGCCATCCGCACGGCGGCCGGCCGGCTCGCCGCGGTGCTCGCGCGGGCTCCGGGGCTTACCGTACGCGAGGACGCGGCGCTCGCGCGCGGCGACGCGGTGGTCGAGACCGAGGCGGGGCGGGTGGACGCCCGCGTCGAGACGCAGCTCGCCGCGCTCGCGCGGGCGCTCGACGAGGACCCGCGGTGACGGAGCGCCGCCTGCGCGAGGCGCTCGACCGCGCCGCGCCGCTTCGGCTGCGCGGCCGGGTGACCCGGCTCGTCGGCCTCGTCGTGGAGGCCGAGGCCGCGGGGGTGAGGCAGGGGGAGGCGGTCGAGATCCACACCCCGGGCCGCCCGCCGCTCCTCGCCGAGGTGGTCGGCTTCCGCGACGACCGTGCGGTGCTGGTCCCGCTCGGCGATCCCGCCGGGCTCGGCGCCGACAGCGAGATCCTCCCCACCGGCCGCCCGCTCGCGATCCGCGCCGGCGACGCGCTGCTCGGGCGCGTCCTCGACGGGCTGGGGCGGCCGATCGACGGGGCGCCGCTGCCCGGCGGCCTGGAGGAGTGGGCGGTGGAGCGGCCCGCGCCGTCCCCGCTCACGCGGCGCCGGATCACCGCGCCGCTCGCGCTCGGGGTCCGCGCGATCGACGGGCTCCTCACGATCGGCGAGGGGCAGCGGGTCGGGATCTTCGCGGGGGCCGGGGTCGGCAAGTCGACGCTGCTCGGGCAGATCGCCCGCAACACGCGAGCGGAGCTGTCCGTCATCTGCCTCGTCGGCGAGCGCGGCCGCGAGGTGCGGGACTTCGTCGAGGAGGCGCTCGGGCGGGAGGGGCTCGAGCGGAGCGTCGTCGTCGCCGCGACGAGCGACGCGCCCGCCCTCGAGCGGCTCAAGGCCGCGCAGGTCGCGACCGCCATCGCGGAGTGGTTCGCGAACCGCGGCCGCCGCGTGCTCTTCATGCTCGACTCGCTCACGCGCTACGCGCGGGCCCAGCGCGAGGTCGGCCTCGCCGCCGGCGAGCCCCCCGCGCGTCACGGGTATCCGCCGAGCGTCTTCGCCGCGCTGCCGCGCCTGCTCGAGCGCACGGGCAACCGCGCTCAGGGCGGCATCACCGCCCTCTACACCGTCCTCGTCGCGGGTGGGGACCTCGACGAGCCGATCGCCGACGAGGTGCGCGGGATCCTGGACGGCCACGTCGTGCTCGATCCGCGGATCGCTGCGGCCGGTCGATACCCCGCCATCGACGTCCTCAGGAGCCTCTCGCGGGTCATGCCCGCCGTCACCACCCCGGCGCACCGCGCCGCGGCGGACCGGCTGCGCGCGCTCCTCGCCGCGCACGAGCGTCACCGCGACCTCATCGCGCTCGGTGCCTACGCGCCCGGCTCGGACGCCGACACCGACGCCGCCATCGAGCGGCTCCCAGCCATCGAGGCGTTCCTGCGGCAGCGCGCGGACGAGGCGGAGGACCCCGAGCGCACGCGCGCCAGGCTCGAGGAGCTCGTCCGGTGACGGAGGCCTACCCGCTCGCGGCGCTGCTCGCGGTGCGCAAGCGCGACGAGGAGGCGGCGCAGGCCGCGCTGGCCGGCGCGCTCGCGGGCGAGGACCGGGCGCGGCGGGAGCGCGATGCCCGGAGGGAAGCCCGGGACGACGTCGCTCGCCGCGCGAGCGCCGAAGGATCGAGAGACGGCGAGCGGTCGCCGGCCGCGGCGCTGCAGGGCGCGGCCGGATACGCCGAGCGGCTGCGGCGCGAGGGTGCGGCCGCGTGCGCGGCGCTGGCGGCCGCGGAGGGGGCGCTCGCGGCGGCGGGGGAGGGC
>NZ_JALCYY010000084.1 GCF_022690685.1 Anaeromyxobacter terrae
CTTCGTGGCCGAGAGCCCGAGGCCGAGACCGCCGCGCGCCTGCGGGAGCTCGGCGAGGAGCGGCGAGCCCCCCGGGACGAACACGAGCGCGGCGGCGCCCTCCGCGGCGGCGGCCCGCGCCGCGCCGAACGCCGCGGTGGCGCCGAGCGCGGTGCCCGGCGTGACTGCCGCCGCCTCCGCCACCACGGCGGGGCCGTCCGGGCCGGGCGCGACGAGGGCGGTCCGCTCGACGATCGCGTAGGAGAGGGCGGCGGGCTCGGCGGCGGCGCGGCGCAGGACGACGACGGACTCGGCGCCGTGCGACGCGTCACTGCGGAGGGCGGCGCCGAGCCGCTCGCGGGCGAGGCGCGCGAGGAGCGCCTCGACGCGGCCCGCGTCTGCGACGGGCAGCACGAGGAGCGGCGTGGCGCCGGCGGGTCCGGCGAGCGCGAGCGCTCCGCCGCGGCGCGGGTCGAGGCCGGCTGCGGCGAGGCCGTCGCGGTCGAGGGGATCGAACCCGAGCTGGGAGGTGAGCGCGCCGCGCGCGGCGGCGAGCTCGCCCGCGCCGGGGAGGGTCGCTGCGGTGGCGTGGAGGGCGGCGAGGTCCGAGGCGGCGCGCGAGAGCTCCGGCGCGACGACGGCCGCCTGCACGCTCGCTGGAAGGAACCGCTCCGGCGGGGCGCCGCGTACGGCCTCCCGGCAGCCACACCCCCGGCACCCCGCGGCGAGCGCGACGGCGACGAGCAGTGCCGGGGCCGCGCGGCGGATCACGCGGGTTTCTTAGCATGCTAAACAGGCGCGCTCATGATCTTCTCGAACGACGACGACGCCCCCATCGCGCTCGACCTCGCGCCCGACTGGGCCGCCCGCCTCGGGCCTGCCGCGGCCCGGCTGGAGCTCGAGATCGGCTGCGGGCACGGCGGGTTCGCGCTCGGGTTCGCGCAGGCGCACCCGGACCGGGCGCTCGTCGCGATCGAGCAGCGGCGCGCCTTCGCCGAGGAGGTCCGGGCGAAGGGCGAGCGGCGCGGACACGCGAACCTCGTCGTCATCCAGGGCGACGCGCGCATCCTCGCGCCGCGCCTCTTCCGCGCGGGATCCCTCGCCGCGATCCACGTCCACTTCCCGGATCCCTGGTGGAAGCGCCGCCACGTGCGCCGACGGCTCGTCGACGACCGCATGTCGACCTTGATCCTCGGGCTCCTCGCGCCCGGCGGGCTGCTCGACTTCCGCACCGACGTCGAGCGCTACGCCCGGGAGGCGGTGGTGCGGCTCGAGGAGGCGGGGTTCTCGAACGAAGCAGGTGCGGGCGCCTTCGCGCCGCGGCCGCCGGACGAGATTCCCTCCACGCGCGAGAAGCGCTACCTCGAGACCGGTCAGCCGGTGTGGCGGCTCCGGATGCGCAAGCCGCGCTGAACGACGGGAACCGCAGGCCGTGCGTGCGCGGCTGGCCGGATCGCGGGCCGTGCGCGCGCGGATCGGGACCCCGACTCGCGAGCGAAGCGAGCGCGCCGGGGCGGGGGGGCGGGGGGGGGGGGGGGGCGGGGGCGCAGCCCCCGTTGGCTCAACGCGTGCCGGAGGTGTCGTAGCCGCCGCCCGTGCCGGTGCCGGACGTGCCCGTCGAGCCGCTGCTCGTGCCGGTGTCGGACGTGGAGCTGCTGCCGGAGGGGCTGGAGCCCGGCGCGCCCATGTCGGTCGGCGTGCCGGTGCCGGTGCCGGTCGTGCCCGAGCCCGTGCCGGGGGCCGCGGGGGTGCTGGTGTCACTTCCCATGTGGCCGCCCATGTCGCCGGCCGGCCGGCCCGCCTCGACCCTCACCGCGACCTGCTTGCCGTCCTGCTCGTTGAAGCTCGCGCGGACTTCCTGGCCCTGCTGGATGTCGGAGATGTGGCCCTCGCGCCCATCGACGGTGACGATCGTCTCGGGGACGACCTGCAGCGTCCTGCTGTCGCCCATGTCGGACTGGATCGAGAGCGAGCTCGAGGAGACCTCCGCGACCTTGCCCATCAGGACCTTGTCGCTGTCGTGGCCCTTGATGTCCGAGCTGCCGGCCGCCGTGCTGGATCCCGGAGTGCCGTACGTGCCGGTCTGAGCAGTTGCGGTGCTGCCGGCGGTCCCCTCGGTCCGGGCCGTGCGGTTCGCGTGGGACGTCGAGCAGGCGACGCCGAACGCGAGCGGCAACGCCAGCGCCATCTTGCGGATCTGCATTCTTCTCCCCCTCCTGGTGCGCAAAGCTGTGCGCGGGTTCATCGGCCGGCGAGCCCCACCCGAAGGTCCGGGCAAGCGTGCGGGAATCGACGCAGGGCCGCCGCCGGGACCAAATATGTGGACTCCGGCTGAGCGAGGAGCGGCCGAGGCGCGCGTCGCGAGTCCAAGCCCGCCCCCCGCTCCGCGCGGCGTGCCCCCGCCCGGCACCGCGCCCTGAGTGCCCGGACGAGCGCGGCGTGCGGCTATGCTGCGGAGATGACAGCTCGACTCGCGAAGAGGGCGCTCGGTGCCACCCTGCTCGTCCTCCTCTCCATCGCCTGCCGTCGGCCCGAGGGGCCAGCCGACCGCTACCGCGTCTTCGCGGCCGCCGCGCGGGCCGGCGACACCGACACCGTCTGGAGCATGCTCTCGGAGCGCTCGCGCGCCCGGCTCGAGGAGCGGGCGAAGGAGGTCGGGGCGCGCGCCGCGCCCGGCGTGCTGCCCGCGACCGCCCGCGAGCTCGTGCTCGGCGATCTCGCGCCCACGGCGGGCCGGGTCGCCTCGGTGACCGTGCGGCGCGAGTCGCGCGACGCGGCGGTGCTCGCGGTGGAGGTCGAGGGCGCGGCCGGACCGGAGGAGGTCGAGATGGTGCGCGAGGACGGGCGCTGGCGGGTGGTCCTCCCGGGTCCGCAGCGGCCCTCCGGCCGGTAGCCAGGCGCCAAACCCTCTGTTAAAAAACGCTCTCCGCCATGAAGACCGCCGCCCAGATCCGCGAGCTGTTCCTCCGCTTCTTCGAGGAGAAGGGGCACCGCCGCGTCCCCAGCTCCTCGCTCGTCCCGCAGAACGACCCGACGCTCCTCTTCACGAACGCCGGGATGAACCAGTTCAAGGACGTCTTCACCGGCCGAGAGAAGCGCGACTACTCCCGGGCGACCACCGCGCAGAAGTGCGTCCGGGCCGGCGGCAAGCACAACGACCTCGAGAACGTCGGGTTCACGGCCCGTCATCACACGTTCTTCGAGATGCTCGGGAACTTCTCGTTCGGCGACTACTTCAAGCAGGACGCGATCGCCTGGGCGTGGGAGCTCGTCACCTCCGACCGCTGGCTCGCGATCCCGAAGGACCGGCTCGCCGCCACCGTCTTCGCGGGTGAGGGGACCCTGCCCTGGGACGAGGAGGCCTACGACCTCTGGAAGGCGCAGGGCGTCCCGCCGGAGCGGATCCACAAGCTCGGCGCGAAGGACAACTTCTGGGCCATGGGCGACACCGGGCCCTGCGGCCCGTGCTCCGAGCTCCATTTCTTCCAGGGGAACGACATCCCCTGCGCCGAGGAGAAGGCCGGCCGCGCGTGCCAGGGCGTCGCCTGCGACTGCGACCGCTGGCTCGAGATCTGGAACCTCGTGTTCATGCAGTTCGAGCGCGGCGCGGACGGCGGCCTCACCCCGCTGCCGAAGCCCTCGATCGACACCGGCGCCGGCCTCGAGCGCATGGCGGCGGTCGCGCAGGGCAAGCGCTCCAACTACGACACCGACATCTTCCGGAGCATCATTCGCGCGATCGAGAAGCTCGCCGGCAAGCGCTACGGCGCGACCGACGCCGACGACGACGTCTCGATGCGCGTCATCGCCGATCACGCCCGCGCGACCACCTTCCTCGTCGGCGACGGCGTCCTGCCCGCCAACGAGGGGCGCGGCTACGTGCTCCGCCGCATCATGCGGCGCGCGATCCGGCACGGGAAGCGGCTCGGCCTCGAGAAGCCTTTCCTCGCGGACGTCTGCGAGGCGGTGATGGAGGAGATGGGCGAGGCGTACCCCGAGACGCGCGAGAACCGCGCGTTCATCACCAAGGTGGCGGGGCAGGAGGAGGAGTCGTTCCGGCGCACGCTCGACAAGGGCCTCGCGATCCTCGAGGCCGAGATGCGCAAGCTCACGGCACCCGAGACGCACCTCGGCAAGCCCGCGACGCCGCCGCCGGAGCGCACGCGGCCGGTCATCGAGGGCAAGGTCGCGTTCCAGCTCTACGACACGTTCGGCTTCCCGCTCGACCTGACCCGCGTCATCGCGGCGGAGCGCGGCTTCGACGTGGACGAGCAGGGCTTCGACCGGCACATGGCCGAGCAGCGCGCCCGCTCGGAGTGGAAGGGCTCGGGGGAGCAGGCGGTCGGGGATCTGCACAAGCAGATCGCGGGCGAGCTCGGCGAGACCCGCTTCCTCGGCTACGAGGCGCCCACGGCGCGGGCCGAGGTGAAGGCGCTCATCGCGAACGGCGCGCGCGTCGCGAAGGCGGAGAAGGGGGACCGGGTCGAGGTGGTGACCGCCGCGACGCCGTTCTACGGCGAGTCCGGCGGTCAGGTCGGCGACCACGGCACGATCTCGGCGCCGGGCGTGCGCGTCCGGGTGGAGGACACGCGCCGGCCGGTGCCCGGGCTCGTCGCCCACGCCGGCGTCGTCGAGGAGGGCGCGCTCGCGGTGGGCGACGTCGTGGAGCTCGCCGTCGACGACCGGCGCCGCGACCTCATCCGCGCGAACCACTCGGCGACGCATCTCCTCCAGCTCGCGCTGCGCGAGACGCTCGGGGAGCACGTGAAGCAGGCCGGCTCGATCGTGGCGCCGGACTACCTGCGCTTCGACTTCTCGCACTTCCAGCCGCTCTCCGAGGATGAGCTCTTCGCCATCGAGCGGCGGGTGAACGACCTCGTGCGCGAGAACGCGGAGACGGAGACCGCGGTGCTGAAGCTCGAGGACGCGCGCCAGTCCGGCGCGATGATGATCTTCGGCGAGAAGTACGGCGACGTCGTCCGCGTCGTCCGCCTCGGGCCCTCCAAGGAGCTCTGCGGCGGGACGCACGTGCGCCGGACCGGCGACATCGCCTTCTTCAAGATCGCGAGCGAGGAGTCGATCGCCGCGGGCGTGCGACGCATCGTGGCGTACACCGGGCCGAAGGCGGTCGAGCTCTCCCAGCGCGAGGCCGACGAGCTCCGGCGCGCCGCGGCGCTCCTCAAGGCGGGCGCCTTCGAGGTCGCGCAGAAGATCGAGCAGAGCCAGCGGCGCGTGAAGGAGCTCGAGCGCGCCCTCGACGACGCGAAGGGCAAGATCGCCGCGGCGCAGTCGGGCGATCTCGCCGCCCAGGCGCGCGAGGTGAACGGCGCGAAGGTCCTCGCCGTGCGCGTGCAGGGCGACGGCAAGAGCCTGCGCGAGCTCGCGGACAAGCTGCGCGACCGGATCGGGAGGGGCGTCGTCGCGCTCGGCGCGGAGCAGGACGGCAAGGCGATCCTGCTCGTCGCGGTCACGAAGGATCTCACCGCGAAGCTCAAGGCCGGCGACCTCGTGAAGGAGGCGGCGAAGCTCGTCGGGGGCTCGGGCGGCGGCAAGCCGGACCTGGCGCAGGCGGGCGGGTCGGACCCGGCCGGCCTCGAGAAGGCGCTCGCGAAGGTGCAGGAGCTCGTGGTCGCCGCGCTCGGGTGATCGTGGCGTCACACCGGGAACGCCGGACCGCGTTCGGGTGGTGAGCGTCGGTGTCAAGCGAGGTGCGGCGTTGACCGCGCCCGCGCCGCGCGCCTACGATCTCTCCCCGCACGATGGCTCCGGCCCCCCGCCCGCACCCGCAGCGCCGACGTTCACGAATCGTGGACTTCGCGCGAGCGCGCGAGGCGCGGCGGCTCAGGGACTTCCAGGCGCGCTGCCGCACCGTCACCGACGTGAACCGCGGCGCCCTCGGTCGGCTCTTCCAGACCGGCCTCATCTTCACGCGCCAGGGCGCGCGGCTCGGCCGCGACCTCCTCCTCGCGCACCAGCACCTCCTGCGCGTCTCCGACCTGCTCGACAAGATCGGCGAGCTGCCGGATCCCGGCGGCGACGGGGACGCCACCGCCCTCTACGAGGAGGCGCAGGCGCTCCTCGCCCGCACGACCGAGCTCGCCGCGCGCTGCAGCGTGGTGCTCGCGCGCGGGAGCTGACGCCGCGTCCCACGCCTGCGGGACGCGCGCCTCGGCGCGCCGTCGCCGCCCGGTGCCGTCGCTCCCCGCTCCACGTTCACTGTGCGCCATCCCCTCCCTTGCGGCCGCGTTCGGGGGCGGGCAGTCTCGCTCGGATCTCGAACCCGGAGTCAACGAACCCATGCGCAAGAACACGTTCCTCGCCGTGCTCGCGGCCCTCGCCCTCCCGGTCGCGGCGTCCGCCCAGGTCTCCATCGGCGCCAGGCTCGGCTTCGCGCCGTCGATGGGCAAGACCGGCAGTGACACGGCCGACAGCAGCGTGAAGATGAGCGACTGGACGAAGAGCCAGATCCCGCTGCAGCTCGACGTGATGTTCCGGCTCAACCCGCAGCTCTCCCTCGGCGGCTACGCGTCCTACGGCTTCAGCCAGCCGCAGCTGGACCTCGAGGGGACGAGGCTCTGCGACCTCGACGGGGTGGACTGCTCCGGCGGCGTGCTCCGGCTCGGCGTGCAGGCGACGTACGCGTTCTCGACGACGGGGCAGTTCCAGCCCTGGGCGGGCGTCGGCACCGGCTGGGAGCGGAACAAGGTGAAGGCGGAGGGCGGCGGCGAGAACGTCGAGGTCACGCTCTCCGGGTGGGAGATCCTGAACCTCCAGCTCGGCGGCGACTACCTCGCCTCCCCGCAGTTCGCGTTCGGGCCGTATGTGATGTTCAGCATCGGCCGCTACGGCGAGGGGAAGATCTCCACGAGCGGCGGCACCTCGATGACGTCCGACTTCACGAACAAGGACGCGCACGAGTGGATCCACGTCGGCGTCCGCGGCCGGTTCGACCTGTAGCCCCTGCTCGTCGAAGTCGCCGCTTCACCGGAACGGCCGCCCCTGGGCGGCCGTTCCTCGTTCGCGGTTGCGGGCGGGGCGGGCGCGGAGTACCCCTTCGACGAGCGCGACCGCGAGGGAGGGCAGGCATGCACGGGAAGCTGATCGAGCTCGAGGTGGAGTCGGGCGCGCTCGCGGGGAACGCGCTCGGGGATCCCGCCCGCCGGCTCGTGCTCGTCTACCTGCCGCCCGGCCACGGGGCGGCGCCGCTCCCGGCGATCTACTTCCTGCATGGCTTCACCGGGAGCGCGCGCGGCTGGACGAACACCTCGGTGTTCGCGCCGACGGTCCCCGAGCGGCTCGACGCGCTCGTCGCGACCGGCGCGATCCCGCCGGTCGTGGGCGTGTTCCCGGACGGGATGACCGCGCTCGGCGGCACGCAATGGACGAACGCGCCCGCCGTGGGCCGCTACCAGGACTACGTGGCGGAGGATGTCGTCGCGCACGTCGACGCCGCGCTCGGCACCGTCCCGCGCCGCGAGGGGCGCGCGATCGTGGGGAAGAGCTCGGGCGGCTACGGCGCGCTCGTCATGGGCCGCGACCGGCCCGACGTGTTCGCCCACCTCGCCTGCCACGCCGGGGATGCCTACTTCGAGTACTGCTACCTGCCCGACCTCCCGAAGGCGGCGGCGGCGCTCGCGACGGCGCCGGACGCGTCGGCGTGGCTCGCCGACGCGAAGCGCCGCGCGGCCGAGACGAAGCTCGGTGGCGGCGATCACCCGGTCCTGAACGTCCTCGCGATGGCGGCGCACTACGGACCCGACCCGCGCGCGCCGCTCGGGCTCGCGCTGCCGTTCGAGCTGCCCTCCGGCCGCGTCCGCGAGGACGTCTGGGCGCGCTGGCTCGAGCACGACCCGGTCCGCTTCGCGCCGCGGGCGCTCGAGGCCTACCGCCGGCTCGCGAGCGTGTTCGTCGACTGCGGGACGCGCGACGAGTTCCACCTGCGCTGGGGCGCCCGCATGGTGGTCGAGGCCCTGCGGGCGGGCGGCGTGGAGGTCGTCCACGAGGAGTTCGAGGATGGCCACATGGGCATCAACTACCGGTACGACGTGTCGCTGCGCTTCCTCGCGCCGCGCCTCGCGCGCGGCTGAGCCGCCGCACCCCTGCGGGAGGCGAGGCGGCGCCCGAGCGCCACGTCCTCGTCGCCCGCGGGGTCGGCGAGCCACACGACGGATCGCCGGGCGAGTGCGCGGAACGCCGGGGCGCTATCATCCCGGCATGTCCTCCTCCCGCCGCGCCGACGCCTGGTCGCTCCTCTGCGAGTACACGAAGACGCAGCCGCTGCGGCGCCACGCGCTGGCGGTCGAGGCCTCGATGCGGGCGCTCGCGCGGCGCGCGGGCGTCGCGGATCCGGACGAGCTCGAGACGTGGGGCCTCGTCGGCCTCCTGCACGACTTCGACTACGAGCGCTGGCCGACCGAGGCGGACCACGTCTTCCGCGGCATGGAGATCCTCCGCGCGCGCGGCTGGCCGGAGGCCGTCGTGAAGGCGGTGGGGGCGCACGCGTTCTACACGGGCGTGCCGCGCGAGACGCCCATGGAGCGGGCCATCGTCGCGGCGGACGAGCTCACCGGGTTCGTCGGCGCCTGCGCGCTCGTGCGGCCGTCGAGGAGCGTCGTCGACCTGCCGCCCGAGTCGGTGGTGAAGAAGATGAAGGACAAGGCGTTCGCGCGCTCGGTGGACCGCGAGTACATCCGGCGCGGCGCCGAGGAGATCGGGGCGCCGTTGCCGGAGCTCGTCGCGCTCGTCATCCGCGCGCAGATCCCGATCGCAGACCGGCTGGGCCTCGCGGGCGTGCCCGCGCCGGACCTCCCGGACGCGCCGGTCCCGCAGGAACCGCCCGAGCCGGTCGCGGGCTAGCGGGCCGGCCGGGAGGACGCCGGCGCCCCGCGCGAGCCGACCGCCCCGCTGGGCCGCGACGCCGTCCTCCGGCCCGTCCCTAGCTTGGAGACATGTCCAGGACCACGCTCGCGCTCCTCCTCGCCGCGACCGCCTGCGGGCGGCTCGACGACGTGGACTTCACGCGCTCCGCGACGCTCACCATCCCGGGGACCCCCGGCGGCGGCCCCTCCGGGACCATCGGCGGGATCGCGGCGATCGACCTCGGCGGGAAGGAGGCGCTCCGCGCCCAGGGGATCGATCCGGGCGACATCGACTCCGCGCACCCGCGCAGGCTGCACCTCGAGGTGCGGGACGGCGCGAGCCTCGAGACCTGGCTCGACGACGTCGTCCTGCGAGCGCGGGCCGTCGGCCTGCCCGACGTCGTCGTCGCCGAGAAGCACGGGATCCGGACGCTGCCGGCCGGGACGCGCGCGCTCGACCTCGACGTGCACGGCGACGTCGATCTGAAGCCGTACCTCACCGGCGAGTCCCCGACGCTGGGCGTAGAGGCGACCGGCGCGCCGCCCACGGTGGACACCACGGTCGACATCACCGCCACGGTCCGCGTCGACGTGAACGTGAGCCGGCTCCTGTTCTAGGCGGATCGTCAGTTCCGGTCGCCGGCCCTGCCCGGGGCGAAAGAGAACGGCCGCCCCGGAGGGCGGCCGCGTGGGAGACGGAACGAGGACGGGCCGGGCGGCGGGCGGCTAGTCCCGGCCCCCGCGGCGCAGGAACGCCGGGATGTCGTACTGGTCCTCGTCGAGCGGCTTGTAGACGGCCGGCTCGCGGCGGATCGAGACCGGCGTGCGCACGACGGCGGGCGCGGTCGCGGGGACGGTCGGGCTCGCGAGCCGGATCGGATCCTTCTTCGCCTCGGGAGGCAGCGGCGGCGGCATCGCCTTCGCGATCGGCGCGGACATGGGCACCTGCACCTGCGCGCCCGGGCGGGCGGTGGGCTTCACCTCGCGCTGCTGGAAGCCGGTGGCGATGACCGTGATCTTCACCTCGTCGCCGAGGTGCTCGTTGATCACCGAGCCGAAGATGATGTTCGCGTCCGGGTCGGCCGCGGCCTGCGCCATCGACACCGCCTCGTTCACCTCGAAGAGGGTGAGCTCGGGCCCGCCGCTGATGTTCACGAGGAGGCCCGTGGCGCCGTCGAGCGTCACGTCCTCGAGGAGCGGCGAGTTGATGGCGGCCTGCATCGCCTCGACCGCGCGGCGATCGCCGGCGGAGCGGCCGGTGCCCATGAGCGCGAGGCCCTGCTCGCTCATGATGGTGCGCACGTCGGCGAAGTCGACGTTCACGAGGCCGTGCACGGTGATGAGGTCGGAGATGCCCTGCACCGCGTTGAGCAGCACCTCGTCGGCCCGCTTGAACGCGTCCGCGAGCGACATGTTCTCGCCCGCGACCGAGAGCAGCCGCTGGTTCGGGATGACGATGAGCGTGTCCACGGCCGCCTTGAGCTCGGCGAGCCCCTGCTCGGCCTGCTTGCGCCGCTTGTTCCCCTCGAAGAGGAACGGCTTCGTCACGACGCCGACGGTGAGGGCCCCCGTGGACTTGGCGATGTCCGCGACGACCGGAGCGCCGCCCGTGCCGGTGCCGCCGCCCATGCCGGCGGTGACGAACACCATGTCGGCGCCCTCGAGCGCCGCAGCGATCTGATCGCGCTCCTCGAGCGCCGCGGTGCGTCCCACCTCCGGGTTCGCGCCCGCGCCGAGGCCGCGCGACGCGCTCCGCCCGAGCTGGATCTTCACGCTCGCCTTGTTGGCCGCGAGCGCCTGCACGTCGGTGTTGGCGGCGATGAACTCGACGCCGTCGAGGCGCCCCGCGACCATCGTGTTGATCGCGTTGCCGCCGCCGCCCCCGACGCCGATCACCTTGATTCGCGCGCCGTCCTGCTTGTCCGTGTACTCGATCATGGCAGGCTCCCCGCGGGCTAGAAGATCTCCCCGAGCCACTCCTTCATCCGGTTCTTCACCTTCCGGTACACGTTCTCCTCGCGGATCTTGAAGTACGGGGAGAGGTCCTGCTGCTGGGCCCCGTAGATCACGAGACCCACCGCGGTCGCGTACATCGGGCTCTTCACCACGTCGACGAGGCCGCCGATGCCGCGCGGCATCCCCTTGCGCACCGGCAGGCCGAGCACCTCCTCGGCCATCTCGGTCATGCCGGCGAGGAGCGTCGAGCCGCCGGTGATGACGATGCCGGAGGCGAGGATCTCCTCCATCCCGCACTTCTGCAGCTCGTGCTGGACGAGCATGAAGATCTCCTCGACGCGCGGCTCCACGATCTCGGCGAGGATGTGGCGGGAGAGGACGCGCGGCTGGCCGCCGCCCACGCTCGGCACCTCGATGGTCTCCGACTTGTCGACCATCGAGCCCATCGCGCAGCCGTACTGCTTCTTGATCCGCTCCGCCTCGTGCGTGGGGGTGCGGAGCCCGACCGCCACGTCGTTCGTGAGGTGGTTGCCGCCGAGGGAGATGACGGCGGTGTGCTGGATCGCGCCGTTGTGGAAGACCGCGATGTCGGTCGTGCCGCCGCCGATGTCGACGAGGCACACCCCGAGCTCCTTCTCGTCGTCCGAGAGGGTGGCGAGCGACGACGCGAGCGGCTGCAGCACGATGTCGGCGACGTTCAGGCCGGTGCGCTGCGCGCACTTCACGATGTTCTGCGCGGAGGAGACCGCGCCCGTGACGATGAGCGCCTTCGCCTCGAGGCGCACGCCGCTCATCCCGACCGGCTCCTTCACCCCGTCCTGGTCGTCGACCACGTACTCCTGCGGCAGGACGTGGATCACCTCGCGGTCGAGCGGGATCGCGACCGCCTTCGCCTGATCGATGACGCGGTCGACGTCCTGCTGGCGGACCTCCTTGTCCTTCACCGCCACGACGCCGTGCGACGGGAACGCCTTGATGTGGCCGCCGGCGATCCCGGTGTAGACGGTGCTGATCTCGCAGCCCGCCATGTGCTCGGCCTCCTCGATCGCGCGCTTGATCGAGGCGACCGTGGCGTCGATGTTGACGACCACGCCCTTGCGCAGCCCCTTCGACGGGTGCGAGCCGATGCCGATGATGTCGATGCCGTCGTCGGTCACCTCGCCGACGATGGCGCAGATCTTCGTCGTGCCGATGTCCAGGCCGACGAGGATGTCCCCGGTTTTCGCCATGACCACCTCCGGGCGAGTTGGCGCCGTCGCGCTTCGCCCACCTGCGGCCCTCTCGGACCGCCACCACCGCCACCACCACCCGCGCCGCGCCGACCACCGGCCGCGCCGCGAGCCGAAGCTCACCCCGCGCTAGGGGGCCGCCTGCTCAGGCGAGCCCTTCGCGCGCGACAGCCGCACGGCCACCCAGTCCGGGCGCCGCCGGTTGTCGAGATGCAGCACCTCTGCGCGCTGTCCCTCGGCGTCGACCGCCGCGAGCACGCGCTCCAGCCGCGAGAGCTTCTCGGGAAGCTCTCCCTGTCCGAGCCGGATCTCGACGCCCTCGTCGCCGGCCCACAGCGTCGTCCCGTAGTCCGCGTCGAGGTGGATCTCCGAGATGGGCGCGCGGCGATCGAGGCCGCGCTCCGCCCAGCGATCGACGAGGGCGAGCGCACCCGCGAGGCGCGGCTCGACCTCGTCCCGGTGCTCGACCCACTCGTCGCGCCCGATGCCCGTCACCACCGGCAGGTCGAGCCCGTCTCCTGGCGTCGCCCGCTTGAACACCTCGCCCCGCTCGTCCACGAGGTAGAGCGCCCCGAGATCCACGAGCGCCCGCGCGCGCCGCTCCACCACCGCGACCTCGAGCGCCGCAGGGAACCGCCGCCGGACCTCCACCGACGCGATCCACGGATGGCGCCGCAGCGCCGCCGCCACGACGTCGGGATCGACCGCGAGCAGGTGGTCTCCCACGGCGACCGGCGAGAGCTCGAGCAGCTCCTGCGCGGTCGCGCGGGACAGGCCTTCGAAGCGGATCTCGTCGATGCGCAGCAGGCTGCCCACGACCGCGACGCGCCAGACGCCCAGGCCGACGCCGGCCAGGCAGAGGGCGAGCACGGCGAACGGAAACGCGAAGCGGAGGGCCGCCGCGGCCTTGCGCCGCCGCTCCCCCGGAACCCTGTCCACGCGCCGCCGGTTCGGACCCCGCGCCACCGCCGCTCCCCAGCGCCCGGTCGCGGGACCGCCGCACACGGCCGCCGCGCTTCCGGGCGGTATCGCCCGATGTTGGAGGATGGCAGAGGGCCGGGGGGCCGCAAGTTTTCGGCCTACATGCGACACGAACGCCAGTCTGGTCAGCGGGTTGCGGCCGACCGCGACCGCGACCTCAACCCTCGAGCTCGAGCGCGGCAAGCCTTCCACTCACCCGCCCGCAGCGCGCCGCCCTCCGTGGCGGGGCCTCGCGCCCGCAGGCGGGCCACTGGACTCGGTAGGCACCGCCCCGACCCACGGACCGCAATGCAACGCGGTCGGCCTCGGCACCGTCGCCCATGTGCAGCCAGCGCCCGCAGCCCCGCGTTGCCGGCGGCGTCTGGCGGACGGCACCGCTCCCCGTACCTTGTCCCCGTCCATCGTGGCCCGCCGAGGACGTGAGGTCCCGCCCAGGCGGCGCGCCACGGTGACCTCGGCCGGCTTCGACTCGAACCTCGTGAGGTGGCATTCACGGAGCGTCACCCCATGTCTTCGCGCAGGCGGCCGCCACCGACTGACGTCGCCTCGGGTTCCGTCCCTGCCGGCGCTCGCACTCTCGTGGGTCGTCCTGCCGTCCGCTGGAACCCCTCTTCGAGCGGACCTCGCTCGACCGATTCTCCAAACGCCCGCGAAACCCCTGGCGTATCGCACGGCCGGCACCTCGACCCCTGGGCTAGGGGTTCCCGCGTAGCGTCCTCGGGAGGCATACGTCGCTGCGCACGTCCACCTAGCGTCGACGAACGGTCGGCAGGAGGGGGACATGAAGACGACGAGGCGAGTGGAGAGGTGGCTCCGCACCGGCGCGGCCTTGCTGGCGGCGGTGTGGACGAGCGCCGGGTACGGTCAGACGCAGACGATGCTGCCCGGGAGCGCGATCCCGAAGTGGAAGGAGGCGCTCCCGCGGCTCGCAGGTCAGGGGGGAACGATCAACACGCTCCTCGGCTTCGTCCCAGGGACGACGCCGGCGCCGGGCCAGCTGACGCTGCACATGTGCGAGGTGAAGGTGAACGCGCTGCCGGCAGGCACGTTCGCACCGAACGTGAAGCCTGCGACGTGGGCCTGGGCGTACATCGCCGGTCCGTGTCCGGACTACACGAAGGATTCGACGCTGCCGCTCGACACGTACATCGGCCCGGTGATCCTCGCCCAGCGCGGGGTGCCTACCGAGGTCACCTACGTGAACGCGCTCGGCGACGCAGCGTCGACGAACGTGCTCGCGTACAAGACGAGCACCGACCAGACGCTGCACTGGGCCGATCCGCTCGAGCTCGGCTGCATGATGACGGCGGCGATGGGGAGCTGGACGGTGAACGGCGTCGGGGTGATGTACCCACCCCAGGCCGATCCGTGCGCCTGGAACTACGGCGGGCCGATCGCCGCGGTCGCGCACCTGCACGGCGGCGAGGTTCCGGCAGAGGTGGACGGCTCTCCGGACTCGTGGTTCACGAGCGAGGGCGCGGCTCTCTTCGGCCCCAAGTACTACACCAAGGGTGACGTGACGCCGGGCCAGGCCGTCTACACGTACCCCAACGTGCAGGAGGGTGCCCCGCTCTGGTTCCACGATCACACGCTCGGCGCCACGCGCCTCAACGTCTACGCCGGCCTCGCGGGCGGGTACTACCTGCTGGACCCCGAGGCGAACCTCGCGCCGAACCTCCAGCCGGTCTCCGACGTGATCCCGCTCGTGATCCAGGACCGCATGTTCGACACGAACGGTCAGCTCTTCTTCACCGCCGGGCTGAACGGCTTCAACCCGGCGCTGGCGAGCCCGGGCTGGGCGCTCAACCCCGAGCACCCGTACTGGAACCCCGAGTTCGTGGGTGACGTCATCGCGGTGAACGGGAAGGTGTGGCCGCGCCTCGACCTCCAGGCGAAGCGGTACCGCTTCCTCTTCCTGAACGGGTCCAACGCGCGCACCTACGAGCTCTTCCTCACGAACCCGGCGACGAAGGTGAACGGGCCGCCGCTATGGGTGATCGGCAATGACGGCGGGCTGCTCGACGCGCCGGCGCTCATCGATCCCAACGCGGCGAAGCCGAGCCCGACGAAGCTCGTGATCATGCCGGGCGAGCGCTACGAGATGATCATCGACTTCACGGCCTACGCCGGCCAGACGTTGTTCCTGCGCAACACGGCGAAGACGCCCTATCCCGGCGGCGCCACGCCCAACGGCGCGACGGTCGGGCAGATCCTGCAGCTCAGGATCGGCGCGGCGGTGGCGGACGCGAGCTACGACCCCGCGAAGGACGGCGCGCTGCGGCCGCCCATGCAGCGGCTCGTCGCGGCGGGCGCCGTGACGCCGGCCGTGAAGCCCGACCTCGTCCGCCAGCTCACGCTCAACGAGGTGATGGGGATGCCGATGGCCGCCGTGAACCCCATCAACGGCCTCCTCACCAACTATCCCGGTGGCCCGCTCGAGATCCTCGTGAACAACACGAAGTGGGCAGGCGCCGGCCCGATGGGCGCGGCGCGCGCCGACTTCGTCGAGCGTGACGACGATCCGCTCCGATACTCGGAGGTCCCGAACGAGGGGGCCGTCGAGGTCTGGGAGATCGTGAACCTCACCGCCGATGCGCACCCGATCCACCTGCACCTCGTGCAGTTCCAGATCCTCAACCGGCAGCGGTTCGACGTGGGCAAGTACTCCGCGGCGTACGGCGCGGCCTTCCCGACGACCTGTACGCCGAAGGACGCGACCGGCTACTGCCCCGGCTTCGGCCCGCCGCTCACGTACCAGCCGCAGGCGTTCACCCGGACCTACCCGGTCAAGGCGAACGTCCCGGTGGTCGGCGGCAACCCCGACGTCGCGCGGTTCCTGTCGTCCGCACCCGCGCCCGCCGCGACGCAGGAGCGCGGCTGGAAGGACACCGTCCAGGCGCCGCCGGGCATGGTCACGCGCATCATGGTCCGGTGGTCGCCGACCGACGGACAGAGCTCGACCTTCGCCTTCGATCCGTCGGGCGGCGGCACGCACAACTACGTCTGGCACTGCCACATCATCGACCACGAGGACAACGAGATGATGCGGCCTGACTTCGTTTCGCCCGCCGCGAATGCGATCCGGACGTTCACGAAGGGCACGGAGCTCACGAGCTACTGACCCGTGGGAGCAGCGGACGGCGCCCCGGCCACGAGCGGCCGGGGCGCCATCGCCGAGCGGGCGCTCGGGCGGGTGCGCGGGCGCGAGGAGGCGAACGGGCCGAGGGCCTTGGCCGGGCCCGCCGCTCCATGCTCTCATGCGCCCGTGCTGTCGCTCCCCGACGAAGCCGCCGCCGCGCTCGAGTCGCTGCGGCGCACCGGCAAGGACGTGCGGTTCGAGATCAAGAAGGCCTGCGAGCAGGAGCGCTGGCGGCTCAAGGCGCTCTACGACGTGGTCGACGAGGACGGCGCGCCGCCGCGGACGATCCACCTCGGGCTCCTCTGGTCCGACGACCGCCAGGGCGTGCGCGATCTCAAGGATCGGCTCGAGCGGGGCGAGAGCGGCCGGGCGCCGTAGCGCAGTCGCAGCCGCGCGAGGGTCCGCGGATCGGCCGATCGGGAGTTTACGCTACGCACGGGTACTCGTCGTGAAGGGCCGCTCCGCCGAGCCGAGGGGCGCCGCCCTCGACCGCGCCGCGGCAGCCCCTTCTCCCGCTGCGCCAGGTGCGGACGAAGGGCGACGAGGTGCGGCACCGGCGCACGTGGAGCAGAGCACCACGCGCCACGCCCGGGCCCGGGCGCGCCGCCGCGTTCCACGATAGATCGCCGGCGCATGAAGCTCCCCCTCTTCGGCAAGGCGCACGAGGCGACCGCGGGCGCGGACTTCGTCTGGTTCGTGTACGGCTCGTCGCTCGATGGTGAGGCGTTCGCCGCGTGGGCCCACGAGCACGGCTACGCGGTGCCGTCCTTCGAGGGCGCCCGGCGCGCGCGGCTCGTGGGGTACCGCCTCGCGTTCGACGTGCTGTCCCGTGCGTGGGGCGGGGCCGTGGCGAGCCTCGCGCGATCCCCCGGCGACTTCGTCGAGGGGCTCGCGCTGCCGATGCCCGGCGCGTCGCGCGGCCTCGCCGATCACAAGGAGGGGGCGGTGTCCGGGCTCTACGAGGCGTTCGAGGTGCAGCTCTCGCCGGTCGGGGGCGGGCCGCACATCCCCGCGATCGCGTACCGCGCCGCCAACTCCCGTCGCCTCGCGAACGACGCGCCGCCGTCCCCCGCCTACCTCGAGGTGCTGCTCCGCGGCGCCCGGGCGCGCGGCCTCTCCGAGGACTGGATCCGGCGCCTCGAGGCGCGCGCGGCG
>NZ_JALCYY010000085.1 GCF_022690685.1 Anaeromyxobacter terrae
GGGCGCGCCCGGGCGCGTGCCCAGGGCGCCGGGCATCGGGGCGCCGGGCATCGGCGCGGCGGGCCGGGGCGCGGGGGAGGAGACGACGGGGCGCGGCGCGACAGCGGCCGAGGCGGCGACGGCCGCCTTCCCCTCGACGAGCTCGCGCACCTTGTTGATGAGCGCCTGGCTCTCGAACGGCTTCGCGACATGGCCATCCGCGCGCGCGCTGCGGGCGCGCGCCTCGTCGAACGCCTCGAACGTGCCGGCGAGCAGCACCACCGGGATGTGCGCGAGCGCCGGGTCGGCCTTCACCGCCTCGCAGACCTCGTAGCCGTTCCGCTTCGGCATGACGACGTCCGCGAGGATGACGTCCGGGCGGAGCTCGCGGGCGCGGGCGATCGCGTCCTCCCCGTTGTCGACGGCGACGACCTGGTAGTCCTCGTTCGCGAAGGTGATGCCCACGACCTTCTGGATCGTGATCGAGTCGTCCGCGAGGAGCAGGTTCTTGGGCATCGGCGATCCCGGGGAGCGGAGGGGAGAAAAGACCGTAACCAGTAACGCCGCGATCGTCCGAATGTCAACATTCGCGAGGCTTTACGGGCTCCTGGCGACGATCGACCGGTGCGCACATCGGCGCCTCGAAGCGCCGCGCCGCTACACGCCGAACACCGCGTCCCAGGGCGGCCGCGTGACCTCGTCGCCGCCCTCGGCGACGCCCACGACGCGATCGGCGACCACGCCCACCCCCGCGCCGCCCGCGTCGACGAGCAGCACGGTCCGCCCCTCCGCCGCGGGCGCGTCGCCGTAGAGGACGCCCACGTCCACCACCGGGTGGAGGGCGCGCGCGTGGTGGAGGAGGCCGCGGTGCGACGGCGGAGTGAGCGGGACCTTCGCGACGCGCGGCGCCTCGAGGATCTGGACGAGCATCGACATCGGGACCGCGTAGGTGCGCCCGCTCCGGCAGAAGCGGAGCTCCCGCTCCGTCCCGGCGCCGAGGCCGCCGTCGGGTGGCGGCAGCTCCTCCGCCGGCTCGAGCGGCGCGAAGCCCAGCGTCGAGACCGCGAGCTCGAGCGCGAGCTCGCCGCGCGCGACGATCGCGCCGGCGAACGGCGCCGGCTGCGGGAGCGGCGTGCGCCCCGGGAGCTGGAACACCTCCGCCTCGGCGAGATCGACGATCCCGTGCAGCGCCTCGACGCGCAGCGCGACGCGCGCGGGCCCCTCGGTCACGAGGGCGAAGCCGGAGCCGCCTGCCGCGAGCCCGAGCACGGTCGAGACGAAGGCGGTCGGCACGGGCTCGCCGCGAACGCTCACCTCCCCCGCGTCGGGCGGCACGGCGAGGATCTCCCGCACGTGCCCGAGCCGGAGCGCGAGCCGCACGCCGCCCGCGGAGAAGAGCAGCGCCTTGCGATCGGACGCGAGGGAGCCCACGGGCCTCATGATACGATGAAGACCCATGGGACACGCCGTCCTCCTCGTCGACGACGAGCGATTCGCGCGCACCGTGTACGCGGATTACCTCCGCGCGGCGGGCTACGACGTCGAGGTCGCGGACGGCGCGGACACGGCGCTCGGGCAGCTCGCGCGGCGCCGCTTCGACGTCCTCCTCACCGACGTCATCCTGCCCGGCCCCCAGGACGGTCTCGAGCTCCTCGACGCCGCGAAGCAGCTCGATCCCGGCATCGGCGTCATCGTCATCACCGCGCTCGACAAGGTCGACCCGGCCGTCCGCGCCATGCGCGCGGGCGCGAGCGACTACCTCGTGAAGCCGGTGACGCCCGAGCAGCTCCAGGTGGCGGTGCAGCGCTGCCTGTCCATGCGCGAGGTGCTCGCCGAGAACCGCTCGCTGCGCGAGCACCTCAGGCTGTTCGAGACCGGGCAGCGCATCGCGGGCACGCTCGACCGCGAGCGCCTCGTGCCGATGGCGCTCGCGGCGCTCTCCGCGCAGTGCGTGACGCCCGCGTGCGCGCTCCTCGAGCCCGCGGCCGGCGGCTGGAGCCTCGCCGGCGCGCACGGGCTCGAGCGGCGTGAGGCGGAGGCGGTGCTCGAGGCGATCCGGCCCGCGCTCGCCGCGCTCGGGCGCGAGCACGCGGTCGAGGCGCGCGCGCCGGCCGGCGTGGGGCCGGACGGGCACGATCGGGTGGTCTGCGTACCGGTCGCCGACGAGGGCGAGGTGCTCGGCGCGGCGGCGGTGCTCGTCACGGGACCGCTCTCGGAGGAGTGCGCCGAGGGCGCCGCGTTCCTGGCGCGCCACCTCGGCCTCGCGCTCACGAACCTCGGCCGCCTGCGGAAGGTCGAGCACCTCGCCTACCTCGACGACCTCACCCACCTCTACAACACGCGCTACCTCGAGGTGGCGCTCCAGCGCGAGCTCGGCGGCGGCAGGGCCTTCTCGGTCCTGTTCATGGACCTCGATCACTTCAAGGCCGTGAACGACCAGCACGGGCACCTCTCCGGCTCGCGCCTGCTCGTCGAGGTCGGGCGCGTCCTGCGCGCGTGCGTGCGCGAGGAGGACGTCGTCGTCCGCTACGGCGGCGACGAGTACGTCGTCATCCTCGCCGGCATCGATTCGGGCGGGGCGCTCAAGGTCGCGGAGCGTATCCGCCGCGCGATCGAGGACCACCGGTTCCTCTCCCACGAGGGCCAGCGCGTCCGCGTCACCGCCTCGATCGGCCTCGCGAGCTACCCGGAGCACGCGTCCGCGAAGGCGGAGCTGCTCGACCTCGCCGACCGCGCGATGTACCGCGGGAAGCGCTCGAACCGGAACGTCGTGTACATGGCCTCGAAGGACCTGCCGCCGGTGCCGGCCGGCGAGCGCGCCTGATCATGAAAAAAAACGGGGCCAAGAGCGCTTGCCCTTGGCCCCGCTGACGACGACACCCAGTTTCCGCCCGGCAGAGCGCGTAGTAGCGGTTGCCCTCGTCATCCGGAGGCGCGGCCTCTCTCCCGACGCCGCGTCCCGTGATCGCGGTACATACCGGAGGAGTGACGGACCGTCAAGGCGCTTCGCGTCACCCCAGCGAATCCGGGAGGTTCGGAGACCCGAGCCGCTCGCCGCGGAAGGCCCCGACGACGGCGGTCAGCCGTCGGCGGGGCGAGAGCGCAGTCCGCAGGGAGGGGCCCCGTCGCGGAGCGACGGGGAGGGACGCAGTCCCTCCCGGCGGGGAACGGTCGCGCACCCGCGAAGCGGGCGCGACCGTTCACGGGCCCCGCCGAGCCGGGGGGGGGCCCCCCCCCCGCGCGGGGGGGGGGGGCGGGGGCGCAGCCCCCGTCAGATCAGTAGTCCATGTCCTCCATGCCGCCCATCCCGCCGCCCGGCGCGGCCGCGGCCTTCTTCTTCGGCTTCTCGGCCACCATCGCCTCGGTGGTGAGGAGCAGGCTCGCGACCGACGAGGCGTTCTGGAGCGCGGTGCGGGAGACCTTGGTGGGATCGATGACGCCCGCCTTCACGAGGTCCTCGAACACCTCGGTCGCCGCGTTGAAGCCGTGGGCGCCCTTGCCGTCGTTGATCTTCGCGACGACGACGGCGCCGTCCCAGCCGGCGTTCTCGGCGATGCGGCGCGCCGGGTACTCGAGCGCCTTCTGGACGATGGCGACGCCGAAGCGCTGATCGCCCTCGGGGAGATCGAGCTTCTTGAGCGCCTGGAGGGAACGGAGGTAGGCGACGCCGCCGCCGGGGACGATGCCCTCCTCGACGGCCGCGCGGGTCGCGTGGAGCGCGTCCTCGACGCGGGCCTTCTTCTCCTTCATCTCCGTCTCGGTGGCCGCGCCGACGTTGATCACCGCGACGCCGCCCACGAGCTTCGCGAGCCGCTCCTGGAGCTTCTCGCGGTCGTAGTCGGAGGTGGTCTCCTCGATCTGGGCGCGGATCTGCTTGATGCGCGCCTCGATGTCCGCGCGCTTGCCCTCGCCGTCGACGATCGTGGTGTTGTCCTTGTCGATCGTGATGCGCTTCGCGCGGCCGAGATCCTCGAGCCCGAGCTGCTCGAGCTTGAGGCCCAGCTCCTCGGCGACGACCTTCCCGCCGGTGAGCGTCGCGACGTCCTTCAGCATCTCCTTGCGGCGATCGCCGAAGCCGGGCGCCTTCACCGCCGCCACGTGCAGCGTGCCGCGCAGCTTGTTCACGACGAGCGTGGCGAGCGCCTCGCCATCGACGTCCTCGGCGATGATGAGGAGCGGCTTGCCGGAGCGGGCGACCTGCTCCAGCAACGGGATGAGGTCCGCCATCGCCGAGATCTTCTTCTCGGTGATGAGGATGTACGGGTCCTCGAGCACGGCCTCCATGCGATCCGGGTTCGTGACGAAGTAGGGCGAGGCGTAGCCGCGATCGAACTGCATGCCCTCGACCACCTCGAGCGTCGTCTCGAGGCCCTTCGCCTCCTCGACGGTGATGACGCCCTCCTTGCCCACCTTCTCCATCGCCTCGGCGATGATGTTGCCGATCGTCTCGTCCCCGTTCGCGGAGATGGTGCCGACCTGGGCGATGTCCTTCTTGCCCTGCGTCGGCTTCGAGAGCTTCTTGAGCTCGGCGACGATGACCTCGACGGCTCGATCGATGCCGCGCTTCAGGTCCATGGGGTTGTGGCCGGCGGCGACGAGCTTCAGGCCCTCCTCGTAGATCGCGCGCGCGAGCACGGTCGCGGTGGTGGTGCCGTCGCCCGCCTTGTCCGAGGTCTGGGACGCGACCTCGCGGACCATCTGAGCGCCCATGTTCTCGAACTTGGGCTCGACCTCGACCTCCTTCGCGACCGTGACGCCGTCCTTCGTGATGGTCGGAGAGCCGAAGCTCTTCTCGATGACGACGTTGCGCCCCTTCGGGCCGAGCGTCACCGCGACCGCCTCGGCGAGCGTCTGGACGCCGCGGAGGATGGCCTCGCGGGCCCCCTGGTGGAATGCGATCTCCTTGGCCGGCATGGCGAAGGCTCCTTTGTCGAAAATCCGTGTGGTTTCGCAGAATTCAACCGGTCTGCGCGCTGGCAGTCACCCCGGGCGGCCGCTAAGATAACCGCGAGCGGACCTCGGTCAAGCGGGCTCCCGGGCCGCGCCGCCGACTGCTCTCCGGGTGAACACCCGCCGTCCCCTCGCGGGGGAGCCGGGTTTGACAGGCGTCCGCCCGACCGTTACTGCCGCGCCCGTGAGCCACGGCCGAGAGGAGCGCTGACCATGTCCCCTGCCCGCCCGGATCCCGGGGAGGCGCTCGTCGAGGCCGCCGGCGACGCCTTCGAGGACGGCCGCTTCGAGGACGCCATCGCGCGCGCCGAGGAGGCGCTCCGCGCGTCGCCCCGGAGCGTGGGCGCGCTGCAGTACCGCGCCGCCGCCCTCGCCGAGCTCGGGCGCCTCGAGGATGCGCGCGCGGCGTACGAGGCGGCGCTCGCGGTGGGCAAGGACGACCTCGACCTGCTCCTCGGCGCGGCGGACTTCCACGTGAACCGCCTGGGGGAGGACGACGGCGACCGCGAGCTCGTCGAGCGCGGCCTCGAGCTCGCCCGGCGCGGCGCGAAGCTCGCGCGGAAGGCGGGCGACGCCGCGCTCGTCGGGGAGTTCGCCTGGCTCGAGGGCGCGGGGCTGAACGAGCTCGGCGAGTCACGCGCCGCGCTCGAGAAGCTCTCCGAGGCGGAGGCGGCCCTGCCGGACGCCATCGAGGTGAAGGTCGAGCAGGGGTTCGCGCTCTACGAGCTCTGCCGGTTCGACGAGGCGCGCGCGGTGCTCCTCCGCGCCGAGGCGCTCGATCCCGACGAGCCCTGGACACAGCACCACCTCGGCCTCGTCGCCGAGCGGCAGGGCGCGACCGACGATGCGCGGCGCCGGTTCGCGCGCGCGCGAAGGCTCGATCCGGAGGGCTTCCCGGAGCCGATCGCGCTCTCGCCGCCCGCGTTCGACGAGGCGGTCGAGGCCGCGCTCGCCGCGATCCCGGAGCAGGTCCGCCGTTACCTCTCGAACGTCGCGATCACGGTCGAGGACTTGCCGGGTGACGACGACCTCCGCGCCTCGGACCCGCCCCTCTCGCCCGCCATCCTGGGCCTCTTCCGCGGGGCACCGTACGGCCAGAAGGTCTCGATGGATCCCTGGAGCCACCTGCCCTCGTCCATCGTCCTCTTCCAGAAGAACCTCGAGCGCTTCGCGCGCAGCCGCGACGAGCTCATCGAGCAGATCGGGGTGACGCTCGTCCACGAGGTCGGGCACTTCCTCGGGCTCGACGAGGACGAGCTGTGGGCGCGTGGGCTGGATTGAATTGATCTGACGGGGGCTGCGCCCCCGCCCCGCCGAGCAAAGCTCGTCGGGGCCCCACCCCTGCGCGGCGGGGCCCGTGAACGGTCGCGCCCGCTTCGCGGGTTCGCGACCGTTCCCCGCCGGGAGGGACTGCGTCCCTCCCCGTCGCTTCGCGGCGGGGCCCCCCCCAGCGGGCTGCGTCCCCGCCCCGCCGAGCGAAGCTCGACGTACGGGCTAGCGCCGGCTCTCCAGCGCGCCCGGGCCCTCGAGATCGAACAGCTGGATCGGGCTCTTCCGCGAGCCCCACAGCCCCGCGCCGATCTGGAAGAAATGGCGCCCGAGGTGGGCCCGGTACCAGTGGCCGGTGCGCAGGTCCATGCGCGTATCGGACTTCTCGAGATCGAGGATCGGGAAATCGGCCCTCGTGACGACCTCGAGGTAGAGGAGGCCTCGGCACATCCGGCCGATGTTGTCGAGCGCGCGCGCCGCGGCGGCGTCGTCGAGGTACTGGAGCACGCTGTGGCACACGACGAGGTCGAACTGCTCTCGCGCGCGCCAGCGGGAGATGTCGCGCAGCTCGTGGCCGTAGCGCTCGCACGCGTAGGGTGAGACCTCGATCGAGCGGTATCTCACCTCGCGCCGGTGGCGGCGGAACCAGCTGCGCCACAGCCCGGTCCCGGCGCCGACGTCGAGCACGGAGCGGATCTCGACGCCGAGCCACGCGGCGATCCCATCGACGCCCGCCGCGAGGCGGGCGACCTCGCTCGCGGAGTGGGTCTTGCCGGGCCCGCCGTAGAAGCGGCGGTAATACTGGGCGTCGAAGCGGGAGGGCGCGGGCATGGGGGCGCTCATATCCCAGCCGAGCCGCTCGATCCAGGTCGCGGCCAAGCGGCATCGTTGCGACCTCGACCTCGATCCCGACGTCGATCCCGATCCCGATCCCGATCCCGACCTCGACCTCGACCCCGACCCCGACCCCGACCCCGACCTCGACCTCGACCCCGACCTCCCCGACCTCGACCTCGACCCCGACCTCGACCGCCCGATCCCCTCGCGCCGAACCGCCCACTCACCCCGCCCGCAGCGCGCCGCCCTACGTGGCGGGACCTCGCGCCCGCAGGCGGGCCACTGGACTCGGTAGGCACCGCCCC
This sequence comes from Anaeromyxobacter terrae, assembly GCF_022690685.1. Classification (GTDB taxonomy): domain Bacteria; phylum Myxococcota; class Myxococcia; order Myxococcales; family Anaeromyxobacteraceae; genus Anaeromyxobacter; species Anaeromyxobacter terrae. The sequence goes on from NZ_JALCYY010000085.1 coordinate 7,341, forward strand.
GACCCACGGACCGCAATGCAACGCGGTTGGCCACGGCGCCCTCGCCCATGCGCAGCTCCCGCCCGCAGCCCCGCGTTGCCGGCGGCGTCTGGCGGACGGCACCGCCCCCCGTACCTTGTCCCCGTCCATCGTGGCCCGCCGAGGACGTGAGGTCCCGTCCCGGCGGCGCGCCACGGTGACCTCGCCCGCGGCGATGTCGGCCAGAACCAAACCCGACCGCGACGGATCACACCCCTGGCCGCGCTCGCGGCGCGATCACTCCCCCTCCGCGGCCGGCGTCGCCGGCCAGAACGGCTCGCCGAGAGCAGACGGGTAGATCGTCACGTCCCGGCCGATGCGCACCATGACCTTGCCGTCCCGCGGGAACTCAGCGAAGTCGGCCTGGCGGTTCTCGCCGCCCGAGAGGTAGACGAGGTCCTCGGTGCCGGTGTTCCGGATGTTGTGGGGATGACCGCCCGCCGGGAACCCGAGGAAGTCCCCCGGACCGATCTCGAACGTCTCGTCGCCGATGTCCACGACGCCCTTGCCGGACAGGACGAAGGCGAACTCCTCCTCGCGCAGGTGGCGGTGGAAGACGAACGACTCCTTGCCCGGCGGGACGCGGAGCAGGTTCACCCCGACGCGCGTGAGCCCGGTCCTCCGGCCCAGCATGTAGCCGTGGATCTCCGACTTCGGGTTCCAGGGGTGACGGGCGGACTCCTCCTGGAGCCGGACGCGATCCGCGGCGCGGACGAGCAGGTCCCGCGGCGGCGGCAGCGGCGTCTTCTCGGTCATGACGCACCTCCCGAGGGGAGCCTACGCTCGCCCCGGCGCGCGGGTGCACGCCGGAAGGGGTCCGCCCGGGGGTGCGACGCGCGAGGCGCCGGCCGGGGTCAGCCGCGCGGCCGCCCCTCGAGCGCCTTGCGCGCCTTCCACTGATCGATCGCGGCGCGGATCCGCGGCATCGCGTCGCGCGTCGCCTGGATGCCGGCGAGCATGCACTCCTTCTTCTTCGTGAAGTCGAGCATGCCGACGCCGCCCACCTTCGGCTGGACGAGCACGTCCGCGCCCTGCCGCCGGAACCCGACGTTCACGGCGAACATGATGTCGGACGCCTGGAGGATGACGTCCACGACGTTCTTGATGTTGGTGTTCCCGACGTCGGCGCCGATGTCCACCGCGATGACGAGGTCCGCCCCCTTCGCCTTCGCGACGTCGATGGGGATGTTGTCGACCACGCCGCCGTCGACGAGGAGCTTGCCCTGGTGCTCGACCGGCTCGAACACGCCGGGGATCGCCGACGACGCCCGCACCGCCCGCGCCACGGAGCCCTTGTCGAGCACCACCGTCTGGCCCCAGTTCAGGTCGGCGGCCACGGCAGCGAACGGGACGCGGAGCTGCTCGATGTCCCGCTGCTTCACGCTCTCGCGGACGAACTTCTCGAGCTTCTCGCCCTTGGCGTAGCCCATCCCGACGACGGCGTTCACGAGGCCGAAGTCGAAGAGGTCGTCCCGGTCGAGCTGGAACGCGGTCCACTCGAGCTCGAAGCTGTCCTTGTGGCTCGCGTACAGCGCGCCGATGAGGCTCCCGACGCTCGTCCCGACGACGAGCGACACGGGGATGCGCTCCTGCTCGAGGACGCGGATGACGCCGATGTGGGCGAAGCCGCGCGCCGCGCCCCCGCCGAGGACGAGCGCGATGCGCGGCTCGGGGATGGGCGCGGGCGGGGGGACGGGCGGGGCCGGTGGGGTGGCGACGAGCGGCGGCTGGCGCTCGGTGACGAGGGCGGGCGGCGCCGCGGTGCGGCAGGCGGCGAGGAGCAGGACCGAGGCGGCGAGGAGGCGGCGCATGCCGGTCAAACATAGCGGATCGGCGGGAAAATTGACCCCTTCGGGCCGATATCGCATCGTCCCGCCGAATGCCCCCCGTCATCGAGTCGATGGAGCTGGCGCAGGTCATCGCGGAAGCCGCTGACATCGCGGCGAGCGTCAACCAGAAGCTCACGAGCGCGCACCAGCTCCTCGCCTTCTTCACCGTCCCGAACCGGGCCGAGATCCTCCTCAAGGAGCGGGGCATCGACGAGGACCGGATCCTCGCGACGATGACCGGGAAGCCCAAGGAGCCCGAGGGCGTCCTGCGCGACCTGCGCGAGCGGTCGCGCGAGGTCGCGGAGTCGGTCGGGGCGGAGGAGGTCGACTGCCTGCACCTCCTCATCGCCATGGGCCGCGTCCGCGCGAGCGCCGCGCATCAGCTCCTCGGCGCGTGCGGGCTCCAGCTCTCGACCCTGCGGAACGTCGCCCTCTCCTACTTCACCGCGCGCATGCCGCGCCGGCTCCGCGAGCTGCAGCCGGTGCAGGTGCGCCCGCCGCAGCCGATCGTCCCGCCGCGGCGGAGCGAGCCGCGCGGGCGCGCCGCGGATCCGAGGCGAGACGCCGAGCTCGATGGGGATCTGGAGCAGGCGATCGGAGACGCGACCTCGACGGAGCGGGAGGCCGCTCGTCCCGAGCGAAGCGTGTCCGCGGCAGCGGACACGCGCAGTCGAGGGACGACCCCGCCTGCGAGCCCCACCGCGACGCCGACCGCGACCCCTACGTCCGCCGCGCCTCGCGCCCGCCGCTCCCCGCACGCCCTCGATCCCAAGGAGTTCCCCTGGCTGTCGCAGCTCGGGCGGAACCTGACCGAGCTCGCCGCCTCGGGCCGGCTCGATCCGCTCGTCGGCCGCGAGCACGAGGTCGAGGAGGCGATCGACGTCCTCGGCAAGCGCCGCACGAACAATCCGCTCCTCGTCGGCGAGCCCGGCGTCGGCAAGACCGCCATCGTCGAGGGGATCGCGCAGCGGCTGCTCGCGAGCGCGCGCGACCGCGTCGTCGTCGAGATCGACATGGCGAGCGTGGTCGCCGGGACGCAGCTCCGCGGCGCGTTCTCGGAGAAGCTCCTCGGGATCCAGGAGGAGGTGCGCAGCGCCGCCGGCCGGGTGGTGGTCTTCATCGACGAGATCCACACGCTCATGGGCGCGGGGGCCACGGGCGAGGGGCCGCAGGACGCGGCGAACGAGCTCAAGGCGGCGCTCGGGCGCGGCGAGTTCCCCTGCATCGGCGCGACGACCCACGACGAGTACCGCCAGCACATCGAGAAGGATCCCGCGCTCGAGCGCCGCTTCACGCCGGTGCTCGTGCGCGAGCCGTCCATCCCGGACACGGTCACCATCCTGCGCGGGCTCGCGCCGCGCTACGAGAAGCACCACCGCGTGCGCTTCGCGGAGGGCGCGCTCGAGGCCGCGGCCTCGCTCTCGGCCCGCTACGTCACGGACCGCTTCCTCCCCGACAAGGCGGTCGCGGCGCTCGACCTCGCCGGCTCCCGCGCCTCGCGCGCGGGCGCGGCGGAGGTGGACGCCGCGGACGTCGCCCGCACCGTCGCGAAGATGGCGGGGATCCCGGAGTCGCGCCTGCTCGCCTCCGACCGCGAGCGGATCCTCGGCCTCGAGGCGGCGCTGCGCGCGCGGGTCGTCGGCCACGCCGACGCCATCGCGCGCGTCGCCGCGGTGCTGAAGCGCAACTTCGCCGGCTTCGCGACCCGCCGGCCCATGGGCTCGTTCCTGTTCCTCGGCCCGACCGGCGTCGGGAAGACCGAGCTCGCCCGCGCGCTCGCCGACGCGCTCTACGGCGCGCGCGACGCGCTCGTCCAGCTCGACATGAGCGAGTGCGCCGAGACCACCGGGGTCGCGCGCCTCGTCGGCGCCGCGCCCGGCTACGTCGGCTACGGCGAGGGCGGTCAGCTCACCGACGCGGTCCGCCGCCGGCCGGCCTCGGTGGTCGTGCTCGACGAGATCGAGAAGGCGCACCGCGACGTGCAGATGCTGCTCCTGCAGATTTTGGAGGAGGGACGGCTCACGGACGGCCGCGGCCGCCAGGTCGACTTCTCGAACACGGTCGTCATCCTCACCTCGAACCTCGGCGCCGAGGAGGCGACGCGCACCTCCACCGGCGCGATGGGGTTCGGCGCCGTCGAGCGCGCCCTGCCCCGCGCGGATCGCGTGCTCCAGGCCGCCCGCGGCGGCGTGCCGCCCGAGCTCTGGAACCGGCTCGACGAGCGCGTCTCGTTCTCCCCGCTCTCGCGCGCCGACGTGGCCGAGGTCGCGCGGCTCCTGCTCGCCGACTCCTCCCGCCGGCTCCAGGCCGAGCGGAAGATCCGCTTCGACGCCACCGAAGAGGCCATCGCGTTCCTCGTCGAGAACGGCGGCTTCGACGCCGCGCTCGGCGCCCGTCCGATGCGCGGCGCCATCCAGCGGCACGTCGAGGCCCCGCTCGCCGAGAAGATCCTCGCCGGCGAGCTCGCCCCGGGCGACGTCGCGCTCGTCGACGTCGACCGCGCAGGCGACCTCACCATCTCGCGCGCGGCGCGCGGCTGACCGTCAGCGGGCGCTCTCGCGGCGCCGCACGTACAGGGTCTTCTCCACCGCCGCGCAGACGGTCCCCTGCCCGTCCACGAGCTCGACGGTGTAGACCCGGTCCACGGAGCGCTCCGTCTCGAGCGCGCTCCGGATCGCGTCGGTCTCCTCGACGGGCAGCGTGAACCTCGCCTGGAGCGTGGAGCGCCCCGGCCGGAGGAAGCGGATGGTGGCCGCCTTGTCCCAGACGACGTACCCGGCGCCCAGGCAGCGGATGAGCATCAGCATGTAGATGGGATCGACCGCCCCGTACATCGACCCGCCGAAGATCGTGCCCACGTAGTTGCGCGTCCGGCGCGAGAGCGGCAGCTCCACCCGCACCTCGCGCCAGTCGTGCGCGATGAAGGCCACCCGCCCGCCGGTCCCGCGGTACGCGGGGAAGAGGTTGAAGCCGAAGCGCTGCAGGCGCGTGCGGAGGGACTCGGGCATGGACGGAGTTTGACCGCGCGCGGGCCCGCCGCAACACTCCAGGCGTGAACCCCGCCCCCACCTCCCGGCGCGCCGCGCTCCTCGAGGTCGCCCGAGTCTTCACCCGCCTCGGGGCGACCGCCTTCGGCGGGCCCGCCGCCCACGTCGCCCTCATGGAGGACGAGCTCGTCCGGCGGCGCGGGTGGGTGACCCGCGAGCGGTTCCTCGATCTCCTCGGGGCGGCGAACCTCATCCCCGGCCCGAACTCGACCGAGCTCGCCATCCACCTGGGCTACGTGAGGGCGGGCTTCCCGGGGCTCCTCGTCGCGGGCGCCTGCTTCATCGTGCCGGCCGCGCTCATGGTGGGCGCGCTCGCCTGGGCCTACGCGCGCTTCGGCGCCCTCCCTGACGTCGCGGCCATCCTCGCGGGGGTGAAGCCGGTCGTCCTCGTCGTGGTCGCGGACGCGCTCGTCCGGTTCGCGCGCACGGTGGTCCTCCGGCCGAGCTTCGACGCCCGCGGGAAGGCGGGTGAAGCCGCGCTCGTCGCCGTCGCCATCGCCGCGACGCTCCTCGGCGCGAACGAGCTCCTCGTCCTCCTCGGGGCGGGAGTCCTCTCCGCGCTGCGAGTCCTCCGCCCGCCCGGCCTCGCCTGCGTCGCCGCGCCGGCGCTCGGCGCCGCGGCCACGCCGCTCGCCCTCGCGACGGCCCCGGCCGCGCCTGCGACCGCGGCCGGCCTGTTCGCCGTGTTCGTGAAGATCGGCGCGGTCCTCTACGGCTCGGGCTACGTGCTGCTCGCCTTCCTCCGCGCGGACCTCGTCCAGCGGCTCGGCTGGCTCACCGACGCCCAGCTCCTCGACGCGATCGCCGTCGGCCAGGTCACGCCCGGCCCGGTCTTCACCACCGCGACGTTCGTCGGTTACCTCGTCGCCGGACCGGCCGGCGCCGCGGCCGCCACGGTCGGCATCTTCCTGCCGGCCTTCTTGCTCGTCGCGCTCTCGGGTCCGCTCGTGCCGCGCCTGCGCGCGTCCAGGGGGGCGAGCGCGTTCCTCGACGGCGTAAACGCCGCCTCGCTCGCGCTCATGGCGGTCGTGACGTTCCAGCTCGCGCGCGACGCGCTCGCGAGCCTCCCCTCCGTCGCGATCGGCGCGGTCGCGGCGCTCCTCCTCGTTCGCTACCGGGTGAACTCGGCGTGGCTCGTCGCGGGCGGAGCGGCGGCGGGGTGGATCACCGCGTTCGTGCGCTGAGGGTCGGGGTCGAGGTCGAGGTCGGGGTCCGCCTCACCGATACAGCCCCTTCTCCTCGACGTACTCCCGCACGCTCCGCGCGACCAGCCCGGACACGTCCTCTCCGCGGGCGATCCGCTCGCGCACGAGCGTGGACGAGATCGCCGGGAGCGTGGGCGCGCCCGCGACGGGCGGATAGCCCTCGCGCCCGACGACCACGATGCGCGCGAGCTCCTGGACGCGGTCCCACCGGTACCACTTGTCCGTGTCCGGCAGGATGTCCGCGCCGACCACGAGCGTGAAGCGGTGCTCGGGGTGCTTCGCCTGGAGGTGCTCGAGCGTGCGCGCGGTCTTCCCGACGAGGGGATCCTTCGCGAGCTCCGCCTCGGCGGTGCACACGCCCACGCCGCGGATCGCGCGCGCGGCGAGCTCGCACATCCGGACGCGGTCCTCGAAGGGCGCGAGCGCCTTGCCGAAGGGGTGACGGAACGCGGGGAGGAGCCAGACCTCCGAGACGTCCTGCGTCGCGAGCGCCCAGTAGGCGGCCATGAGGTGCGCGACGTGGGGCGGGTTGAACGAGCCGCCGAGGATCGCGACCGCCCGCCCTCCCCCCGCGCGCGCCCGCGCCCCGCCCGGCGGCCGCCTCGCCATCACTTCACCGACATCCGGCCCTGCGCCGCCGGCGCGCAGCGCTCCTTGCGCAGCTCCGCCCCCTCCGCCGAGTAGACGGTGAGGACGACGTCGCGCTCGGTGAGCTCGACCATGCCGAACGTCGCAGGCGCCTCCGCGAGCGCGCCGGCGCGCAGGTGGCCGGGGGTCACGAAGCAGCGCGGGCCGATCTGCACGACCGCGGCCCGCGCGCTGTTCCCGTGGAAGAACACCGAGGCGTTCGCGATGTCGTCCCGGGAGAGGTCCGCCTTGTCGTGCACGAGGCAGCAGATCCGGCCCTCGACGAGGTCGACGTGCGTCGTGGGCGCCTCGCCGCTCGCGGCCTCCGGACAGGCGCGGCTCGCGACGCGCACGATGCGAGCCGCGAGCGGGTCGGGCGTCCCGCGGCGGCGCCGGGCGAGGACGCCGTCCACGTCCGCGTGGCGCCCGCCGAGGAAGAAGACCTGCTCCGCGTCGGCGCGCTCGAAGAGCTCGAAGGCGCGGAGGAGCGCGTCGAGGTTTCCGTGCGTGTCGCTCGCCAGCCCGATCTTCACGAGTCGCCCTCCTCGCCCACCCCGTCCCGGGAAGCCCGGGCGGAGCCTACCTCAGCCGGCGTAGCGGAGGTAGGCCGCGCGCCGTCGCGCGAACGCCCGCTCCTCGGGGGCGTACGCGCGCGCCAGCTCCGCGACGGTCGCGCCCGCCTCGATCCCCTCGCGCTCGCGCGCCGAGCCGCAGAGCAGGTCGAACGCGGGCACGTCCGAGACGAACTCGTAGGGCTCGGTGCGCCAGGCGAACCGCGCCGGGTCCTGCGCCCGCGCGTGGAGCACGCAGGCGAGCCCGGTGCGGAACGCCTGGAAGCGCGCCGCGTCGGTGACGAACAGCTCGACGCCGTGGCACCGGACCCCCGCGTGCTTGTCCCATGTCGGCACGAAGCTCGCCGGCCGGAAACGCACGCCGGGGAGCCGCTCGCGGGCGAGGTCCTCGGCGAGCCGGTGCGCGTCGAGCCACGGCGCGCCGAACAGCTCGAACGGCCGGGTCGTGCCGCGCGCCTCGGAGAGGTTCGTGCCCTCGAGGAGGCACATCCCCGGGTAGACGAGTGCGGTCTCCGGCGTCGGCATGTTCGGCGACGGGAACACCCACGGCAGCCCCGTGTCGCGGAACGTCGCCCCGCGCCGCCAGCCCTCGCAGGGGACGATCTCGAGGTCGAGCTCGAGCTTCCGCTCGGCGCGGAAGAGGAGCGCCAGCTCGCCCACCGTCATCCCGTGGCGCGGCGCGAGATCGTGCAGGCCGCAGAAGCTCTCGAACCCGGGGGCGAGCCGCGGCCCCTCGACGAGCACGCCGCCGATCGGGTTCGGGCGGTCGAGCACGACGAACGGCACGCGCGCGTCGGCGGCCGCCTCCATGCAGAGCATCATCGTCGCCTGGTACGTGTAGTAGCGGGCGCCCACGTCCTGGATGTCGAACACGAGCGCGTCGAGGCCCTCGAGCGCCTCCGGCGAGGGCTTGAGCGAGCTCGGCCGCTCGCCGTAGAGCGAGTGGACCGGCACTCCCGTGCGCGCGTCGCGCTCCCCGCCCACCGCCGCCATGTACTGCGCGTCGCCGCGGACGCCGTGCTCGGGCCCGAACAGCGCGGCGAGCTCGACGCCCGGCGCGCCGTGGAGGAGGTCCGCCGCGTGGACGAGCTCGGCGGTGACCGCGGTCGGGTTGCACACGAGCCCGACGCGCCGGCCGCGGAGCTGCCTGAAGCGGCTCCGCGCGAGCGCGTCGAGGCCAGAGCGAACCCGCGCGCCGTCCTCGCGGGCGGGCCGGGGCTGGGCGCGGCGGGGCGCGGCGGCGTTGCGGCGAGGCGTGGCGGAGCGGGGCATCGGTCGAGCTCCTCGGCGAGGCGTACTTCTACCGCGCTTCGGGCGGGCGGTCAGGTGCCCGTGGCGCGCCGCTCGTGCGCGTCTACCGCCGCGTCCACTGCGTCCGCCGCGCGCGGCTCGCGCGGCTCGCGCGCCTCGCGCGCCAGCGCGATCGCCCCGAGGGCGAACATCGGGAGGAGGTGGGCGGCGTGGTAGAGCAGCGCGAACGCGAGCGCCGGGGCGGCGTGGACTCCGAGGCCGGCCACGACGAGCGCGGCGGCCGCCTCGAAGGGACCTGCGTTCCCGGGCGAGAGCGAGATCACGTTCGCCGCGGTGGTCGCCACGACGAGGAGCGCCGCGAGCTCGAGCGTGGTCGGGAGCTCGAGCGCTGCGAGCGAGAACCAGGCGACGAGGAGCTCCGCGCCCCAGCCGGCGATCCCCCACAGGAACGACTTGCCGAGCGCGCGCGGCTCGTGCGCCGCGCCGAGGCCGGCGCGGAGCCGCGCCCACACGCCGGCGAGCCCGCGGCCGGAGGCGTCGTGGCCGGCGCGCGGCCGCGCGAGCC
>NZ_JALCYY010000086.1 GCF_022690685.1 Anaeromyxobacter terrae
CGACGCGGGCGCGCGCGCGAGGAGCCGCGCGATGGCCGCCGCCACCTCGGCGGCGCCCAGGGGCGCGCCGGCCGCCGTCGCGAGCCCGTCGCGCACGCGCAGCCGCCAGGTCCGGCCGCCGTCCTCGGACGTGGGCACCTCGGCGAGCACGCCCGGTGAGAGCCGCCCCTCGGCGTCGCGCTCGAGGAGCGGCGCGCTCGTCGCGCGCGCGAGGAGGAGGTCGGCCGCGTCCTCGGCGAGCGCGGGATCGCCGGTCCGCGCCTCGGACGGAAGCGCGACGGTGACGCTCCCGCCCGGCGCCGGGCGGACGCCGGCGAGCGCGACCCCGGGTCCGAGCGCGAGCGCCGCGGCGAGAGCGTGGAGCCGACCGAGGCCGTTCATCGGGCCTCCCGCGGATCCGAGGTGACGAGGAGGAGCTCGGTCGCGACGCCGCCGGGGACCCGTACGACGTCGGCGAGCAGCGCGTCGTCGACGCCGTCCCCGGTGAGGTCACCGCCCGCGCCGGCCAGGATCAGCCCGTCGATCGGCCCCCACTCGAGGAGCGGCGCCGCGCCCTGGCGTGCGGCGAGCACACGCACGCGATCCGGCGGCGAGGGGGTGGGAGCCGAGGCGACGATCTCGGCGACGCCGTCGCCGTCGAGATCCGCGAGCGCGAAGCCGGTCCCGACGGAGGGGAGGAGGACGGGGAAGTTCGCTGGGCGCGTGGAGGGGAGGGTCGACGTCGCGACCTCGGCCGGCTGGAGCTCCGGCCCGAGCAGCTCGAGGCGCAGGTCCGTCCCCAGCGCCGCGAACGCGACGGGGCCGCCGCGCGGCGCGGCGGCGACGCCGTAGAGGCGCCGCGCGGAGCGCTGGGCCGAGGGCCCGCCGGGCGCGCGCGAGAGCGCGTCGAGGAGGACCCCCGTCCCCGGCGCGAACGCGCCGAACACCGCGCCCGGCTCCCCCGCGCAGAGCGGCACCGCCGCGAGCGTCCCCGCGCGCTCGAGAGCGCCGCCTCGCAGCGCGAGCACCTCGGGAGCGCCTCCCGCCCATGCGACCGCGACGCGCCCCGGGCCGAAGTCGCCGAGGGCGATCGTCGCCGCCGGATCCCGCACCGGGCCCCGCGCGGACGGGTCGATCGCGAGCCGCGCGAGCGGCGCGCCGGCCGGGGAGAGGATCACGACCGCGTCCGTGAGCACCGCCGCGATGGCCGCGCCGCCCCCGCCGGCATCCCCGATCGCGAGCGCCAGCACGCGGCCGTCGACGCGCGCGAGCGGGCGCACCGCGGCGAACGGCGCGCCGGAGGGACGCCCCTCACGCGCGAGGACCAGCGCCTCGGCGTCCGCGGGCGCGCGGACCGACACGAGCCGGGGCGGGATCGCGCGCGCGTCCGGCCGCCGCTGCAGGAAGAACGAGCGCCAGGTGGGGATCACCTCGCCGACGAGCGCGAGCTCGCGCCGCCCCGGCACGAGCCCGCCCTGGACCCGCACGAGCCAGTCCTGTCCGGAGTCGCGCGCCGCCGCCTCGGCGTCGGCCGCGCCGCGGACCGGCGTCACCGTGTAGCCGGCGCCGGCGAGCGCGCGCTCGAGCGCGGCCTCGAGCGGGCGCGCGAGGGAGGAGGAGCGGGTCTCGACGGCGAGGGCGAGCGCGCGGCGCCCCTCGGCGGGCGGGCCGATCTCCGCCGCGAGCGCGTCGGCCGCCGCGCCCAGCGCGGGGGGCGCGGCGGCGACGCGGATGGCGGTGGCGAGGGCGAGCGCGGCGGCGGCGAGGCGCATCGCCGTCAGGACGACACGAAACTCAAGGATCGTCCATGAAGAAGTTGGCGGGCGCCGCGCCCGCGTCGCTCCGCGCCGCCTCCGCTGGCGCGGTGCCGGCGAGGAACGCGAGCGAGGGCGCCTCGGCCCCCTCGGGCGCGAGCTTGCCCGTCGCGGGATCGACGCGCGCGAGCTCGACGCCCGGGACCGCAGCGAAGTCCGCCGCGGGCTGCGCGCCGACCGCCGTCTGCATGAAGGCGAGCCAGGCGGGGAGCGCCGCGCCGGCGCCGGTCTCGCGCGGCCCGAGCGGCGTGTGGTCGTCGAAGCCGATCCAGACGCCCGCGACGAGCTCCGGCGTGAAGCCGACGAACCAGGCGTCGCGGTGCTCCTGCGCCGTGCCGGTCTTCGCCGCGACGGGCCGCCCGAGCGCGCGCGCGGCGGCGCCCGTCCCGCCCTCCACCACCGCCCGCATCATGCTCTGCACCACGTACGCGACGTCGGGGCGGGTGCCCTGCTCCGGGAGGGTGAACTCCGGCGCGGGGGCCGCCGCGCCCGGGTGCGCGTTGTCCGCACCCTCGGTGCCGTCGGCGAACGCGGCCGGCTCGGGCTCCGCGCGGGCGGGCTCCGTCTTCCAGGGCGGGAGCGCCGCCGGGTGCTCCTCCAGGACGTTGCCGTGCCGATCGCGCACGCGCACGAGCAGCACCGGCTCGGCGTAGAAGCCGCGCGCCGCGATCGACGCGTAGGCGTTCACGAGCTCGATGGGGAACACCTCGCCCGTCCCGAGCGCGAGGGTGAGGTTGCGGGGCAGCTCGGAGGAGACGCCCATGCGGTGGGCGAACCCGATCACGGCGTCCACGCCGAGCGCGTCGACGAGCTTCACCGAGACCGTGTTCTTCGACTGCGCGAGCGCGGTCGTGAGGAGCATCGGGCCGTCGAACGCGTCCTTCTCGAAGTTGCGCGGCTTCCACTCCTTCCCCGTCCAAGGATCCCGGTAGAGATCGGGGGTGTCGTAGACGACCGTGCCCGGGGTGAAGCGGCGCGACTCGATGGCCGCGCCCCACACGAACGGCTTCACCGCGCTGCCCGGCTGGCGCCGCGCCTGCGTCGCGCGGTTGAACTGGGAGGTGCGGAAGTCGTAGCCCCCCACGAGCGCGCGGACGCCGCGGGTCACGGGATCGATCGCGACGAGCGCGCCCTGCACCTTCGGCGTCTGCTCGAGCGCCAGGGTGAGCGGCTTGCCCTCGCGCGCCGCGCGCTGCGGCGGCAGCTTGGCCGGGAGCACGCGCACCGGGACGACGTCGCCGGGGCGAACCACCGACGACATCTTGCGCGGCGCGGCGGTGGCGGAGGTCGGGTTCCACTTGCGCGCCCACTGCGCGTCGGGGAGCGCGATCTCGCCTTGCGCGCCGCCGAGGTCGACGCGGGCGCTCCGGTCGTCCGCGGCCGTGACGAGCCCGGCGTACACCTCGCCCGTCTCGAGGACCCGCGCGCGCGCCATCCGCGCCACGTCCTTCTCCTGCTCCTCGGCGGGCTCGATGTCCTCCGGGTTCACGGAGGCGAGGTCCCACACGAACACCTGGTCCGGCCGGGCGCGCGTGCCCGCGAGCCGCTCGCGCCACAGCGGCATCGCCGCCTCGACCTGCTTCGGCTCGAGGTGGACGACCGGGCCGCGCCAGCCCTGGCGCTTGTCGACCGCGCGGAGCGCGGCCTCGAGCGCCTTCTCGGCGGCGCGCTGCATGCCCGCGTCCATCGCCACGTCGACCTGCAGCCCCTCGGTCTCGACTACCTCGGCCCCGTACTTCTCGTCGAGGATCCGGCGGACCGCGTCCGCGTACCAAGTCCCCGGCGCGTCGGCCTCCGGCGGCCTCGTCACGATGGGCCGGGCGGCCTCCGCGGCCGCCTGCTGCTCGGTGATGAACCCCTCCTCCGCCATCCGGCGGAGGACGTAGCGCTGCCGCTCCTTGGCGCGCTCCGGGTGGTTCACCGGCGAGAGCCGCATCGGCGACTGGACGATCCCGGCGAGCGTCGCGGCCTCGCCCAGCGCGAGCTGGCGCACGCTCTTGCCGAAGTAGAACCGGCTCGCCTCCTCGACGCCGTAGCGCAGGTGACCGAGGTAGATCTGGTTCAGGTAGAGGTAGAGGATCTCGTCCTTCGACAGGTTCTCCTCGAGCCGCGGCGCGAGGATGAGCTCCTTCACCTTCCGCTTCACCTTCCAGTCGGAGGAGAGCAGGAACGTCTTCACCACCTGCTGGGTGATCGTCGAGCCGCCGCAGGCGACGCCGCCGCGCAGCACGCCCTTCACGGCGCAGCGCGCGATGGCGAGGTAGTTCACGCCCTCGTGCTCGTAGAAGCCCGCGTCCTCGGCGGCGAGGACCGCCTTGCGCACGATGGGCGGGATCTCCTCGAGCGGCACCACCGTGCGCCGCTCGCGCGCGAACTGGAACACCTCCTTGCCGTCGGCGCCGAACACGCGCGTGGAGACGAGCGGCTCGTAGTCCTTGAGCGTGTCGAACGCGGGCAGCTCGCGCGTCCAGGCGAAGAGGAGGCCCCCGCCGAGGAGCGCGAGGACGAGGGCGGCGACGCCACCGTGGCGCAGCAGGCGGCGGGCGCGGGGCGAGAGACGACGCAAGCGGGGGGACTCCTCGGGGAGGGCTGGGTCGCCCGGCGAGCGGGCGGACGGGCGGGCGCTGGGCGGGGGGGTGTCCAAGGCGAGGGGTCGAACGATAGCGCCGGGGGGAGGGCGGGGCAAAGCAGGGGGAGCGCGGTCTCGCATGTCCTGCCCCGCCAGAGCAGTCGCCGTGCCACGCGCCCACTCGGCGCCCGTCCGCGAGGAACAGCGGGGCAGGCCTGCCATTCCGCCCCGCGTGGGCGGGCGGACACGGGGAGGTGTGGGGGAGGGGACACGGACCCCGCCACGAAGGGCTCGATCCCGGAGCTCCGGCGCGGGCTCCGACGACGCACGGCGGCGGGGACGCTCGGCGAGGACGGCGTCGGCTCGAGGGCGCGGACCCGGTCCTCGTCCTAGGGTGCGTCGCCGCCGCGCTTCACGCCGAGCGCGCGCATCTTCTTGTACAGGTGGCTCCGCTCGAGCCCGAGATCGCGCGCGGTCTCCGAGACGTTGTCCGCGTGCGCGTCGAGCGCGCCGAGGATGATCTCCCGCTCGGCCTCCTCGACGAGGTCGTGGAACGAGGCCCCCGCGCGGAACCGCTCGGTGCGGGGGCGGCGGACGCCGGGGAGCATCGCCGCGACGTCGTCGGCGCCGATCGCGGGGCCGTCGCACAGGATCGCGAGCCGCTCGAGGAGGTTCCGGAGCTCGCGGACGTTCCCGGGCCACTCGTGCGCCTGCAGCGCGGCGAGCGCGTCGCGCTCGAGCCGCATGGGCCGGCGGCCGTTCCGCTCGCACGCCTCCGCGAGGAAGTGGGTGGCGAGCGCGGGGATGTCCTCCTTCCGCTCGCGCAGCGGCGGCGCGTGGACGGGGACGACGTTGAGCCGGTAGTACAGGTCCTCCCGGAAGCGGCCGGCCTGGACCTCAGCGGGGAGGTCCTTGTTCGTCGCCGCAACGACGCGCACGTCGACCTTCAACGTGTGCGCGCCTCCCACCCGCTCGAACTCGCCCTCCTGCAGGACCCGCAGCACCTTCGCCTGCATCGCGGCGGGCATGTCGCCGACCTCGTCGAGGAAGAGCGTCCCGCCGTCGGCGAGCTCGAACTTCCCGCGGCGCGCGGCGACCGCGCCGGTGAACGCGCCGCGCTCGTGGCCGAAGAGCTCGCTCTCGATGAGGTCCGCCGGGACGGCGGCGCAGTTGAGCTTCACGAACGGCCCCGACTTCCGCCGCGAGCTCTCGTGCAGGGCGCGGGCGACGAGCTCCTTGCCCGTGCCGTTCTCCCCGGTGACGAGGACGCGCCCCTCCGACGGGGCGGCGCGGCGCACGAGCTCGAAGAGCCGCTGCATCGCGGGCCCGCCGCCGATCATGTCGAGCCGGCCGGCCTCGCGGCGGAGCTCGGCGTTCTCCTCGCGCAGGCTGCGCAGCGCGAGCGCGTTCTTCACGGCCACGAGGAGCTTGTCCCGCTCGGTGATGGGCTTCTCGAGGTAGTCGAACGCGCCGAGCTTGAAGGCGCTGCGGACCGTGTCGATGGAGCCGTGCCCGGACATGATCACGACCGGCAGGTCGGGCCGGGTCTCTCGGGCCCGCTGCAGCACGGCGAGCCCGTCGAGATCCGGCATGCGTACGTCCATCACCACGGCGTCCACCGGGAGCGCGGCGATCTTCTCGAGCGCCTCGCGCCCGCCGCTCGCAGCTTCGACCACATATCCCTCCATCGAGAGGGCGCGCGAGAGCGTGAGCTGGATGTTCTTCTCGTCATCCACGACGAGGATCGTGGCAGGCATTCGGCGATGTTAATGCGGCTGGGAGGAAAAGCTTTGACATCGGTCCCGGATCGAGTTGTATGGCCCGGGTCCCCCCAACCTCATCGATATCGAAACCGAAGCTCTCGGAGGTCACATGCGTCGCGTTCTCCTTCTCGCACTCTTCGTCACTGGCGCTCTCACGTTTGGCGCATGCAAGCCGAAGGTGAAGCCGGGCGAGTGCAAGTCCAGCGCGGACTGCGCCAAGCAGGAAGGCTACGGGAAGGTCTGCGTCGAGGGCCGCTGCCAGGAGTGCGCCGCGGACACCGACTGCAAGGACGGGTTCGCCTGCCGTGACGCCCGCTGCGTGCCGAAGCCCCAGTGCACGACCGACGACCAGTGCGGCCCCGGTCAGTCCTGCGTGAACGAGCAGTGCGTCGCGCGCCAGGCCGGCACCTGCGGCTCCGATCGCGACTGCGGCCCGGATCAGCAGTGCCAGGACGGCAAGTGCGCGGCGCGCGCCCCGCAGGCCTCGGCCGCGTGCGCCGACGCCGGCGCGTTCACGGTCCGCTTCGGCTTCGATCAGTCGAACCTCACGCCCGACTCGCAGGGCACGCTCCAGAAGCTGGCCGACTGCCTGAAGGGCGCCCCGGCGAAGCGGGTCGTCGCGCAGGGCTACGCCGACGAGCGCGGCACCACCCAGTACAACATCGCGCTCGGCAACCGCCGCGCCGAGGCCGCCCGCAAGTACCTCGAGGACCTCGGCGTCCAGGGCAAGATGGACACCGTGAGCTTCGGTGAGGAGAAGGCGCTCTGCTCCGAGTCGACCGAGGCGTGCTGGGCGCAGAACCGCCGGGTCGAGTTCGAGGTGGATCGGTGACATTGCTCCGCCGCGCGGCGCCGCTCGGGCTCGCGCTCCTCGCCGGCTGCTGGGTGCCCATCGAGAGAGGGCGCCAGATGGAGGTTCGCCTCCAGCAGCTCGAGGTGCAGAACACCGAGCACCAGCGGCGCCTCGACGAGCAGCGTGAGCTCGTCCGCGAGCGGGTGGCGAAGGTCGACCAGAAGGTCGCCGAGGTGCAGACCAAGATCGACGAGCTGAACCGCGCCGCTCGCCGCAGCGGCGCGGACCTCGGCGTCTCGCTCCAGCACCTGCAGGACGACTTCGCGAAGTACAAGGGCGATCTCGAGGTCGAGCAGCACCGGCTCGGAGAGATCGAGCGGAACCTCGACGCCCTGCGGACCGAGACCGAGGGCCGCTTCGCCGCGCTGCGCGGCGCGGGCGCGCTCGACGCCTTCGAGGCGAAGCAGCGCCTCGCGACGCTGCAGCGCCCCGAGGACAAGGCCGCGTTCTTCGCGCTCGCCGCGAAGGAGGACGAGGCCGGGAACAAGGGCGTGGCGCGCGAGCTCTACGACGAGTACGTGCGCAAGTGGCCCTCGGACGCGCGCGCGGCCGACGCCGGCTACCGCGCCGGGCAGCTGCTCTTCGAGCAGAAGCGCTTCCGCGAGGCGCTCCTCGCCTACGGCAAGGTCGCCGAGGACTTCCCGAAGTCCGTCCGGGCGCCCGACGCGATGCTGGGCGCCGCGGACGCCATGCTGAAGCTCGAGATGAAGGCCGAGGCGAAGGCCGTCCTCGAGCAGCTCCTCGAGCGCTATCCGCGCGCCGACGCGGCGGAGGGCGCGAAGGAGCGGCTCAAGGCGCTCGCGCCGCCCCCGCCGAAGCGGAAGCCTGCGCCGTCGCGCAAGAAGACGTGAGTCGTCTCCACGGGGCGGCGCGCGCGGGTGTCCCCGCGCCGCCGCTTCCCGTGTCGCTCTTCCCGCCGAGCGGCCGCCCCAGGCCGGCGCGGCGGCGCGAGCCGCAGCGGTGCTAAGCTCCCGGCTACCGTGCGAACCCTCACCGCCGCGCTCCTCGCGCTCGCCGCGTGCGTGCACTCCGGTCCCCCCGCCTCGCCCGAGGGGCGGAGGGTCCAGGTGCTCTTCACCGGCGACGGGCACGGCGAGATCGGCCCCTGTGGCTGACGCGTGAAGCCGACGGGCGGTCTTGCCCGTCGAGCGAGCGCGGTGGAAGCGGCCCGGCGCGAGGCGCCGGCGCTGCTCGTGGACGCCGGCGACGCCCTGTTCCACGCGCCCGTGCTGGGGGCGGCGGACGAGCCCGCGGCCGCGCGCGCCCGGCTCCTGCTCTCCGCGATGGGACGCATGGGCTACGCCGCGCTCGCGGTGGGCGAGCGCGAGCTCGCCCTCGGCCCCGGCTGGCTCGCGCGGGAGGCCGCCAGCGCGGGAGTTCCGCTCCTCTCCCTGAACCTCGCCGGGCGCGACGGGGTCCACCCGTTCCCCGGCACGCGCGTCGTCGAGGTGGGCGGCGAGCGGGTGGGGCTGCTCGCGGCCGCGGCCGCGGGCGAGTACCCGGGCGGCCTCGTCGCCTCGGACCCGGTCGCGGCGGTCCGGGGCGCCGCCGCGGCGCTCCGCGAGAGCGGCGCGACGCTCGTCGTCGCGCTCCTGCACATGCCCGACGGCGAGGCGCGCGCCCTCGTCCGCGAGGTGCCCGAGGTGGACGCGGCGGTGCTCGCCCACGACGCCCGGCGCATCGAGGCGGTGCCCGCGGGCGCGACGCTCGTGACCGCCGCGGGGGAGCGCGGCCGAGGGCTCGGGATCCTCACCCTCTGGCCCGACACGAAGGGCGCCTGGGGCGACGCGGGCGCGCCGCGAAAGGCCGAGGCGGAGCTCGCCTCGATCCGCCGCTCGATCGACATCGCGCGCCGCCGCGCGGAGCGCGCGACCCGCGAGGAGGACCGGCGCGTGCTGCGCGAGCTCGCCGCGACGCAGGAGCGGCGCGCGAGGGAGGCGGAGGCGCGCACGAAGGTGAAGCCCACGGGCCGCCTTTACGACGGCCGGCTCCTGCCGCTCACGCCGGCGGTCGGCGACGATCCCGCGCTCCTCGCGGAGCAGCAGGCGGTGCTCCAGCGATACGGCCCGCCGCCGGGGCCGCCCGATCCGGATCTGACGGGCGTGGAGTAGTCGGCGAGGGATCTCCCACCCCGACGCCGGCCGTCAGGAGTCGAGAGGCGGCGCATCCCGAGCGTGGCGTCCCCGCGACAGCGGAGACGCGGAGTCGAGCGACGACCTCGACCCCCCGTCGCGGCCGCCTAGGCGTCCTCCTCCGGCTCCACGGGCTCCCCCGCGACGCGCCCCTCGTCGTGGAGCCCCCACTGCCCGATCCGCTTCATCACCGTGCTCTTCGCGATCCGGAGCTCCTTCACGACGGCCGCGCGCTTGCCCTTGTTGCGCCGCAGCGAGAGCCGGATCGCCTCCCGCTCGATGTCCTCGAGCGTGAGCCCTCGCAAGTAGAGCGTGTCGTCGTCCCCGGTGAGGCCGGGCGCGGCGCGCGTGTCCTCGAACGTCACGGCGCTCGCGGGGATGCTCTGGCCCTCGCCGCGGAACAGGAGCGCGCGCTGGACGACGTTCTTCAGCTGGCGGACGTTGCCCGGCCAGTCGTACCCCTCGAGCTTGGCGAGCGCCTCGGGGCTCCAGCGGACGGGGAGCCCGCGCGGCGCGGCCCGGGAGAGGAACGTCTCCGCGAGCGCGCGGACGTCGCCCTTGCGCTGGCGGAGGGGAGGGACCGTGAGGGGGACGACGCAGAGCCGATAGAAGAGGTCCTCGCGGAAGCGCCCCGCCCGCACCTGGGCCCGCAGGTCGCGGTGGGTGGCGGCGACGATCCGGACGTTCACCTGGATCGGGCGGGAGGCGCCGACCCGCTTCACCTCGCCGAGCTCGAGCACGCGCAGGAGCTTCGGCTGCAGGTCGAGCGGGAGCTCCCCGATCTCGTCCAGGAAGATCGTGCCGCGATCCGCCTCCTCGAAGGCCCCCTTGCGCATCCGCTCCGCCCCGGAGAAGGCGCCCTTCTCGTGGCCGAAGAGCTCCGACTCGATGAGCGTCTCGGCGATGGCCGAGCAGTTCACCGGGATGAACGGTCCGTCGCGGCGCGCCGAGCGGGCGTGCAGGGCGCGCGCGACGAGCTCCTTGCCCGTGCCGGTCTCGCCGAGGATCGTGGTCGCCGCGTCGGACGAGCCGACGCGCTCCACGAGCTCGAACACCTGCCGCATCGCCGCGTCACGCGTGGTCATCCCCTCGAACGCCTCGGCGCGCGCCGGCTCCGGCGCGTCGCGCCGCTCGAGCACGAGCTCCGCGTCGCCGAGCGAGACCGGGACGCCGAGCGGGAGCTGCGCCTGGGAGATCCGCGCGCCCGAGATGAAGGTGCCGTTCGTCGAGCCGAGATCCACCACGTGCCACGCGCCGCCGCGCGGCTCGATCCGCAGGTGGCGTGCGGAGACGTACGGATCGTCGAGGGGCGCGTCGCAGGTCGGGTCCTTGCCGACGACCACGCCGGCGGCGGTCACGGGGAGCGTTCGCTCGCGGCCGCTCGCGCGCACGCGCAGCCGGGCCGAGGCGGGCCCGGCCGCCGCCTCGCCGGCGCGCAGCTGGGTGCCTCCCGAGGCCCGGGTCTCCTCCGCCGTCCCGGCCGAGGCGGCGCGGAAGAGCGCGCGCCACGCGCCGAGCGCGATCTCGTCGCCGTCCGCGAGCGGGGCCTCGGTGACCTCCGCGCCGCCGACGCGCGTGCCGCGGCCGGATCGGTCCACGAGGTGCCACGCCCCGCCGCGCGGCTCCACGACGGCGTGCAGGCGCGAGAGCGCGGGATCGGGGAGCGAGACGTCGCACTCGGCGGCGCGGCCGATCTCGGTGCGGCCGGTGAGCGCCACGCGGAGGAGCTCCTCTCCGTGGCGGAAGAAGGCGAGCTCGGGCATGCGACGGAGCGTAGCGAAACGAGAACGCTCCGTGAAGGCGGATCTCGTCACCCGCGGTCAAGAAGGCGACGCCGTGCGTCGGGCGCCCACCCGTGCGCACCCGCGGCGACGGGGCCCGAGCCGTCAGCCGTGCGCGAGCTCGTCGAACTCGGCGGAGCCCTTCAGCGCCTCGAACATCGGGTCCGATTGCAGCCAGCCGCGGACCTTCGGCGCGTCCGCCGAGACGGCCTTGCGGAGCGCGTCGAGCGCCTCGCGCGGCTTGCCCCACAGCGCGTAGAGGGCCGAGGCGTTGTAGTTGAGGAGGAGGTCCTCGGGCTGGAGCTCCCGCGCGCGGGCGTAGGCGCGCTCCGCCTCGGCGTAGAAGCCCTTCTGCGCGTACGAGATGCCGAGGTCGAGGTGCGCCTCGAAGTTGTCCGCCTCGAGCCGCACGACCTCCTTGAGCTGGGTGATCGCGGTGCGGTAGTCGCCCTCGTCCATGAGCAGGGCGGCGAGCTCGTGGCGCGGGAACGGATCCTTCGGGTCGAGCCGGATCGCGACCTCGAGCTCCTTCACCGCGTCCTCGGGCTTCCCCTGGTCGGCGAGGGTGAGGCCCAGGTTGAGGTGGGCGTCCGGGTACTCGGGATCGAGGTCGATCGCGTCGCGGTACTCGGCGACCGCCATGTCGTGCCCGTGGGTGGCGAGGAAGCAGGCGAGGTTGTAGTGGGCCGTCGCGCTGTCGGGCTCGAGCTGGAGGGCGGTCAGGTACTCGGAGAGCGCCTCGCGGTAGAGCTTCTTCTCCGAGTAGACGGTCGCGAGGTTGTCGTGCGCGTGCGCGGAGCTCGGGTCGAGCTCGATCGCCTTCTTGAACTCCTTGATCGCCTCGTCCAGCCACCCGCGGTCGGCGAGCTCGATGCCGCGCGAGTTGTGCGCGTCGGACAGCGCGATGTGGTCCTTCTTGTCCCGGCTCACGGCGGTGGAGTGTACTTGCGTTTCGCCCCGGCGGGGGCGGTGGTTGGCACCATCGAATCTAACTCGCTCGTCCGCGCCCGCCCGCGCCGGGCGTGACAGGCGCCCGCCCGGCCGGCCGCAGGGCGAGTGGAGGAACGAGGGATGAACCGTCGGACGCTCGTGGTCGTCCTCGCGCTCGCCGCCGCGCTCGGCGCGGTGATCGTCGCCCGCCTCGCCCGGCCGCCGCCGAGCGACGAGGAGCGGATCCGCGCGCTCCTCGACGGCGCCGCGCGCGCGGCGGTGGAGCGCCGGATCGGGGACGTGGTCGCGGGCGTCTCCGAGCGGTTCCGCGGCGAGGGGCTCGACCGGCGCGGCTTGAAGCAGCTCGTCGCCGCCCAGGTGCTGCGCGGGGAGTGGGTGGGCGTGTCGATCTCGGGCGTGCGGGTGGCGGTGGACGGCGACCGCGCGACGGCGGTCGCGGACGCCGTGCTGTCGCGCTCGCTCGGCGCGGGGAAGGCCCTCGTGGACCTGCTCCCGGGCGAGGCGAGCGCGCACCGGTTCGATCTCGTCCTCGAGCGCGAGGCCGGGGGCTGGCGCGTCGTCGGGGCTCGCTGGCGCGCGATCCCGCTCGCCGACGCGATCGAGGGTCCGCCGGCGCCGCCGGCGCCCGGGCGTTGACGGGTGCGCCGCCCAGCGGGCATGCTCGCCCACCCCTCATGGCCCTCTACACCGACCTCACGCCCGACGAGATCGCCGCCGCGATCCGGCCGTTCGGCCTCCCCGCGCCCGATCGCGTCCGGCCCGAGCCGAAGGGGAGCGTCAACACGAACTTCCACGTCTGGGCAGGCGGCCAGCGCTTCTTCCTGCGCATCAACGAGGGGAAGACCGAGCAGGACGTCGCCTTCGAGGCGGAGGTGCAGCGTTACCTCCACGAGGCGCGCTTCCCCGTGCCGCACCTCCACCTCGCGGACGATGGGCGCTCGTTCGTGCCGGTCGCCGGCAAGCTGGCGATGCTGTTCGCCTACTCGCCCGGCGAGGAGATCGCGCGCGAGGACGCCGGCCCGGAGCGCTGCCGGCGGCTGGGCGAGCAGCTCGGGCGCCTGCACGATCTCGCGGCGGGCTTCACGGCCACGCGCGCGAACCCGTACGGCCTGCCGCGCGTGCAGGGGTGGATCGCGGGGCTCCGGCCCGACGGCGAGGGGGATCCGGCCGTCGCGGCGGCGCTGCCCCTGCTCGAGGACGAGCTCGCCCGCGCCGCGTCCCTGCCCGGCGCGCCGCAGGGGCTCGTCCACGGCGACCTGTTCATCGACAACGTGCTCTGGATCGGCGATCGGGTGAGCTCGATCCTCGACTGGGAGATGAGCTGCGTCGCGCCGTTCGCCTACGACCTCGGCGTCGCGGTGAACGCCTGGTGCTACACCGACCGCTACGACCCCGCGCGCGCCGCGGCGCTCGTGGAGGGCTACCGGGCGAAGCGTCGCCTCGAGCCCGAGACGGTGGACGCGCTCCACGCGTGGGCGCGCTACGCCGCGCTGCGCTTCACCGCCTCGCGCATCCACGCCTTCCACCTCGCCGGGATCGGGGCGGACCGGCTCGCGTGGAAGGACTGGCGTCGCTACCGCGACCGGCTCGTGGCGCTGCGCGAGCTGGGCGAGCGCGGCTACCGGGCGCTGCTCGGGGTCTGATGGCCGGGGGGAGCTACAGCCCCGCCGAGATCTTCCACTGCCCGTCGACCTTCTTCAGCAGGAGCCGGTGGACGTCCGAGTCCCGCCGCGGCACGGCGCCGCCCGGCGTCTGCACCCGGTAGTAGTCCTCGTAGAAGACCTCGGCGGTAGCCGCGTCTCCCTGCACGTCGATGCGACGGACCGTGACGTCCACGCGCACCCCTTCGAGGCGCGCCAGGTCGCCGGGGAGGGTCTGCTCGAGCTTCGCCCGATCGAGGTCGTCGGACGGATCCGGCGTCCCGGCCGCGTCGAAATAGTCCGGCGCGACGAGCGCGAGGACGCCCGCGGCGTCGCGGGCCTCGAGGGCGCGCTGGTAGGTGTGGATCACGTCGTAGACGGCGCGGGTGTCCCGGTTGTCCGGGATCTCCGTCCCGGGGATGCGCTTCGGGCCACAGGCGGAGAGGGCGACGGCGGCGCAGAGCACGAGCGGGAGCACGGGACGGGGCGTCATGCGCGGGACTGTGGCTCGCGACGGCGGGACGGTCAAGCTCCGCGATGACCGCGCGGGAGGCCCCGCGCCGGTACCCCCGGCCGGCGCGCGTCCGGCTTAGATTGCCCGCACGATGAGCCCGAGCCTCGACGCGCTGAAGCGCTTCTTCGAGACCTCCCCCGCCGCGCGCAAGGCGACGAAGCCGCTCGCGCGCGGCGCACGGGTGAACCTCGCCCTCGAGTCCGGCGCGGCGCACTTCACGATGGAGGGCGGCGCGCCCGAGGTCCGCGACGCCGCGGCGCAAGACCCGGACTTCACCCTCACGATGCCCGCCGGCGCCGTGCAGCGGATCACCTCGCTCGACACCGACGACGTGGGCGCGTTCGGGATCGAGTTCTTCAAGCTCGTGCTCGAGCGCGATCCCGCCGTGAAGGTGCGGGTCAGGATCGACGCCTCGACCTCGCAGCTCCTCGGCCACGGCTACCTCGGGGTCCTGGCCTTGGGAGGAATGAAGGTGAGCTGGTGGCTGCTCAAGAACGGGGTGAAGAACCCGAAGGCCGCCATCGACCGGCTGCGCCACGGGCTGTAGCGACGCCGCCGGGCCTCACGGCGCGAGGCGGGCGCCCGGCGCCGTCGTGCCCGCCTCCGCGCGCCGCGCCTCCTCGAACCGGCAGCGCCGCTCGCCCGCCTCGGCGCGCACCCGCTCGGCCTCGCCGGCCGCGCTCGCGGCGATCGCGGCGAGCTCCGCCCCTCCCGCCCGCGTGTCCCCGGACAGGCAGCACGCCTCGGCGTGAAGCGCGCGCGCCTCGGCGGCGAGCGCCGGGGGGAGCGGGCCCGCGTCCGCGCGCGAGAGCTCGGGCAGCGCCGCGCCCGCCTCGCCGCGGGAGTAGAGGGCGCGCCCGAGGAGGTAGGCGGAGAGCGGCCCCGGGACGCGCGCCACCCGCGCGAGGGCGAGCGCGGGGTCGCCGTCGCCGAGGAGGTAGGGGCGCGCCGCCGCGCCGAGCGCCGGGGCCGCCGCTGCCGCGCGCTTGGCCTCGAGGAGTCGCGCCTCCGCGCGATCCGGGTGCGCCGCGAGCGCGCTCGCCCAGGCGCGATCCGCGGCGGAGAGGTCGCCGCGTCGCCAGGCGAGATCGCCCTCTGCGGAGGCGATCGCGGCCCGGAGCGCGCCGTCCTCCGGAGCGGCCCGGGCGCGCGCCGCGGCGAACGCCGCCGCCGCCCCATCGAGATCCCCGCCGCGGGCGAGCGCGTCCCCCGCCGCCTTCTCCGCGCCGGCGGCCTCGCCGAACGTGCCGAAGCGGCGCCACAGCCGGCACGCCTCCGCGGTGCGCCCGCTCCCGGCTGCGCCCGCCGCGTCGAGCGCGATCGCCGCCGCCTCGCGCGCGCAGCGCCGCGCGAAGAGGCTCGTCCGCCCGAGCCGTGCGCGCGCGGCGGCCTCGAGCCCCGGCGGCACCGTCACCCCGTCGAGGAACGACTGCCACTCGGCGACGAGCGCGTCGAGGGGCGCGCCGAACGCAGCGGCGAGGTCGCCGTCGCGGTACGCGCGGGCGAGCTTCGCCGCGCCGTGCCGCTCGAGCAGGAACGCGAGGAAGCTCCCCGACGCCGTGTAGGCGCGGGCCGGCGCCTGCGTCCAGAACCCCGCCGGCCCGACGATGGCCGCGACGTCGGGCAGGAGGTGCAGGTCGCGGGCCGCGCGCGACCACTCGTGGATCGTCCAGTCGCCGCGCGGGATCTCGAGCGCGACGGCGAGCCCCTCCACGAGCCCGGCGGACGGGAGGAGGCCGGCGCGCGCCGGGACCCGGAGCGGCCCGCGCGCGATCGCCCCCGCCAGCGCGTGGACGAGCTCGTGCCGCAGCACGGGGTGCGGCAAGGGCGCGTCGACGACGTGCGCCTCCGCGAGCCAGGGCTTCGCGTACTCCGTCGCCGCCGCGCCGACGAGGCGGCGCTTCTCCGCGGCGCTGCGGTACACGAACACCGTCACGTGCGGCGGGGTCTCGAGCCCGAGCACGCGCGCCAGGTCCGCCGCGTTGAACTCGCACTCGGCGAGGAGCCCGTCCGCCGCCGCCGCGGGCTTCTCGGCCGGGAGGTGGAGCGTGCAGCGCGGCCCGTCGCGCCGGCCGCCCAGCGCGCGGGCGATCGCGGCCCGATCGCCGGAGAGCGCGAGCGCGTCCCGGGTGGCGCGCGCGCCCGCC
>NZ_JALCYY010000087.1 GCF_022690685.1 Anaeromyxobacter terrae
CCCGCCTGCCTCTTCCGAGGCCGACTGGCATGGTGATGCATCGGAATTGTTTGCAAACTCAAGGAATGCGGTTCCGCATTCCGTCGTAGGCTTGCTATTCAGTTTTCAAAGACCGAACGAACCCGCCCGAACCGTTACCGGCTCGGACCTGACTTGCGCGGTGTCGCGAGGACAATCCGTTCCGTCAGCGAGGGCGGCGTATCTACCATCGGCTCCGGGGCGCGTCAACCATGTTTCTTCGCGCCGCTTCGCCTCATCCGCCGGAACGCCGCCTACCGCCACCCTCGCGTCCCGCCGGGGGTTCGAGGAAGAGCTACTCCGCCTCGAACCGCGCCGCGCGCTGCATCTCGTCGCGGCGGGCGAGCATGTAACACGGGCCTTTCCGGAGATCCATCCCGCACTCGAAAAAAAATCGGCGCCGTCTCCGGCGCCGAGCTCGTGACCTCTCGAGGAGCGGATCGCTCGCTAGAACGTGTAGCGGACGGTCGGGTAGATCGCGAAGCCGCTCGCCTTCGCCGTGGTCGCGTACACGTAGTCCGCGGCGAGGCCCACGGAGAAGTGGCGGAGGCGCGTGAAGTACTCGATCCCGGGCCCTCCGGCGACCACCAGGTCGTCGCTGCCGAAGAGGCCCTCGGGGTAGCTGCGGGCGTAGCCGCCGCGGCCGTGCAGGTACACGTAGAACCGCTCGAAGTCGTTCCGGTCCTTCGCCCCGAGCACCGCGACGCGGAGGTCGAGACCCGCGTTGTAGAGGCTGAAGGCGCCGTAATCGTCGTTCGCGCGCTCGTTTCCTCCCTGGCCGTAGAGCGAGACCGAGATCCGGCGGCCCAGGTCCACGCCGACGTTCGCGCCGACGA
The DNA here is from genome assembly GCF_022690685.1 of Anaeromyxobacter terrae. Taxonomy (GTDB): domain Bacteria; phylum Myxococcota; class Myxococcia; order Myxococcales; family Anaeromyxobacteraceae; genus Anaeromyxobacter; species Anaeromyxobacter terrae. Next base: position 855 of record NZ_JALCYY010000087.1, read on the forward strand.
GCAGGCCCCCGGCCCGTCCTCCGCCCTCCCCCGCGTACGGGAACTTGGCGCGATCCGAGGTCGGTGTGTCGAGGAGGCCGAGGTAGCCGACCTCGAATCCGATGAAGAAGCCGCGCTCCACGTCGCGGAACCGCGCCGCGCGCGGATCCTCCTGCAGCGCGGGGGCGGATTCCTGCGCGAGGGCGAACAGGGGCGCCGCGAGCGCCACGGCGAGGACGAATCGCTTCAAGGCCGTCTCCCTAATTCCCGCCCGACGAGCGGAGGATCCACGGGTAGGTGATCACCGCGATGCCGCCGCCCTTGGGCTTCGGGAACTGCCAGCTCGTGATGCGGGACATCATGCACTCGTGGACCTTCGCGTCTTCGAGCGTCGTCGCCGGGCCGTCGACCTGCGGGCTCGCCGCCGACCCGTCGCCGTTGATGATCCACTTGATGGAGACCTTGCCCTGCAGCTTCGGATTGATCAGGAGCTGCTGCTCGTAGCAATAGCGGATCTGCGCGGCGTGATCCTGGATCACCTTGCGGATGAGCTCCTTGTCGATGGAGCCCATCACCACCGCGTTCCCCGTCGCGACGTTCACGTCGCGATCGCCCTTCTTGCCGAGGCCGCCGACGCCCGTGCCGTATCCGGCGTAGCCGCCGCCGCGACCCTTCGTGCCGACCGCCCCGATGCCGATCGTCTCGCCGGAGCCGCCGCCGCCCTTGCCCGAGCCGCGGATGCCGAGGCCGCCGAGCCCGTAGCTGTCGCCGACGACCGGCCCGAACATGTTGCCGACGGCGCCCTTCAGGTCGCCGCCGAGCCCCCCCGAGCCGAACACCGTCGAGAGGCCCGCCGAGCCGCCCCGGCCGAGCACGCCGAGCAGGCCGGTGCTCTTCACGATCTCCTTGGCGTTCGGGTCGATGGCCTTCGGGGCCGAGCGGGCGTTGGTCTTCGGGGCGTCCTTCTTGCCCATCTGACCCTCCTCGCCCTTGTGCTTCTCGGCCATCTCGCCGGGATCGCCCTTCTTCTCGCCCTTGGGCGCCTCGAGCTTCTTCTGCGGCTCGGGAGCCTTGATGATGAACTTCGCCATCCGTGAGGGGTTCTTGAACAGGTCGTCCGCGACGACGTCGGTGTCGTACGGGAAGTTGTTCGCCGCGACCATGAACCCGGCCTGCACGAAGAACAGGACGAGGAAGAGGTTCAGGAACTGATAGTTGATGCGCTCCCAGAAGGGCGCGCCCTTCACCGGCTCTGGCCGCTTCGGCCGCGCCTCCACCGCGAGCTGCGCGCCGATCTCCGCGCGGACCGCGCCCGCGCGAGGGACCGGGATCCAGTAGGCGCCCTCGACCTTCTCGTCCTGGGCGGCCTTCCTGGCCCGCACGAGCTCGCCGAAGGTCTGGGTGCCGGCCTTCTCCTCCAGGACGCCCGTCATGCCGCGGCGGAAGGTGAAGCGGTACTCGCCGTCCTCGAAGCGCAGGACCGGGAAGTCGTCGACGGGCAGCCCCTCGAGCCGGACGTCGCACCTCGGGCTCTCGCCGAGGAGCACCGGCCCCTTCGGCTGCACGAACGTCCCGGCCTCGAGGAGCGTGTCGCCCCACAGCACGCGGAGCTCGACGCCGAGATCGGTCTCGCGGGAGAGGTCCTCGAGCTCGGAGGCGGCGGCCCGGCGCGTGCGCGGGACGGGCTTGCGCGCGGCCGGCGCGGCGGTCTGCGCCACCGGCCGCGCCGGAGCGGAGACGGAGACGGGCGCGGCGCTCGCCGGGGAGGGCTCCGGGGATGGCGCGGCGGCGGCGGGCTCGACCGCGGCCGGCGCGGTCGCCTCGACCGCGTGGGCGGGCTTGCCGTTCGTGGTGCCGTTGGCGTGCGCGCCGTTCGCGCGGGCCGGGGCCGCGGCGGCGACCGCCGGCGCGGCGACGGCGTGGTTCGGCGTCGCCGCCGCCTCCGACAGCGCCGCGCGGGCGTCGGGCGACTCGAGCACGATGCGCAGGCCGCCGAGCGTGATCTGATCTCCCACGCGCAGCGCGCCGCGGCTCACCTTCTTGCCGTTGACGAACGTCCCCTCCGCGCTGCCCATGTCGATGATCGAGATCGCGCCGTCGGGCGCGACCTCGATGACCGAGTGGATGCGGGAGATCTTGTCGTCCTCGAGGCAGAGGTGCGCCGAGGCGAGGCGCCCGATCTTGATGATCTCGCGGTTGAACTGCTCGCTTCGTACGAGCTCGTCGCCGCGGAAGACCGTGAGGGTGATGGGGGTGGCCATGGGTTCCTAGAGGTCGCCGGACGCCTGCATCACCTTGTCGCGCCAGTTCTCGCGGATCTTGATGAGGTTCGAGTGATCGACCTTGCGACGCGCCTCGACGTACTCGCCGTCGGGCCGCTTCAGGTCGCCCTCGATCGTGTCGTCCTCGAAGTTGATGACCGTCTTCTTCTCGTACTCCACCTTCGGCTCCTGCGCGGACCGCTGCGCTTGCGCGGGCTCGCGCGACTGGGCGAGCGTGGCGAGCGGGAGCGCGAGCGCTGCGACGGCGAGAAGGTTACGCATCTTCGGGACCTCGTTCCTCTCGAAAGCTTACCACCGTGGCAGCGCGGGCAAGAAGCGCCCGCCTCCTCGCTTCACCGCGCGGGGCCCTGCGTGGATGTGGTCGCAGCGCCCGCATCGACCGCACCCGGCGCCTGCGCGCCGGGCGGCTTCACCGCGCCCTGGCCGGCCTTCTTCGCCGCCTCCTCGGCGGCCTTGCGCTCGGCGTCGAGCTGCATCTGCTTCGCCGCCTCGGTCGCCCGCCGGTTCTCCTCCAGGATCTGCACGCACTCGCGCTCGAGCCGCGGCGCAGGGGAGTCGGTGGCAGCGACCGGCCCCGCAGCGCGCGCGTACGCGCGGAAGGCCTCGATGGCCGGCTGGCACTCGTTCTTCACCCGCATGTAGAGCACCCCGCGCGCGAGGTGCACCTCGGGCAGCGTGTCTCCAGCAAGCTTCTCCGCCTGGCCGTAGGACGCGAGCGCCTCGTCGGGCTTCCCGAGGTGGCGCTTCGCCACCCCGAGCGCGAGGTGCACAGGAGCGTTCTTCGGCTCCACCAGGAGGATGGCCGCCGCGTGCTCCGCGACCGCGCTCCACGCCTGCTTCCGGGCGGCGGCCTCGAGCAGGGCATACCGCGCCGGGAGGTAGTCCCCCGAGAGCGCGAGGGCCTTGCGGTACTGAGCCGCGGCCCCGGCCTCGTCTCCCTGGCGGGCGAGCACCTGCCCGCTCACCCAGGGCAGCTCGGGGTCCTTCGGGTCGAGCTTCTGGGCGCGGAGCGCGATGAGGTTCGCGAGCTCGAGCTCGTTCCGCTGCAGCGCGACGCGCGCGAGCACCTTGTTCGCGCCGAGCGAGGACGAATCGCGGAGCAGCGCCTCGCGCGCGAGCCGCCACGCCTCGTCGAGCTGCCCCGAGGCGCGGTAGAGCGCCGCGAGGCGGGCGCGCGCGATCGCGTCCTCGGGGAAGTCACGGACGATCCGGGCATAGAGGGCGGAGGCGGCGGGGACGTCGCCCTGCTTCTCGAGCAGCACGCCGAGGTTCACGGCCGCCTGCCGGAGCGAGGGCTTCGCGGCGAGCGCGCGCTCGTACGCCGCCCGCGCGCCCGAGGCGTCGCCCTGCCCCTCCAGCGACACGCCGAGGTTGTAGCGGGCCTCCGGGATCTCCTCGGCGTCGAGCACGGTGCGCCACTTGCGCTCGAGGTGCGCCCAGTCGGTGGGGACGCCGAGCTTGCGCTGATCCTCCTGCGCCTTCAGCGCCTCCGCGAAGAGCCGCTGGGCGCGCGCCCCGCCGGCGTCGCCGTCCGGGGAGCTGGCCGACGGCGCGGAGGTGGCCGGCCGGGTGCGGTCGTGGGGGGCGTCCGCGGGACGCGGGCGGGATCCAGCGCAGCCGATCGCGCCGGCGAGCAGGATCGCGGGGACGAGTCGTCGGGTCGTCGTCACGGCAGCAGGTCCTCGTCTTCGTCGTCGGCCTTCTTGCGGTCCTTCCGCGACGGCAGCGGCTCGTCCTTCACGGCGCGTTGCTGCGGGTCCGCCGACGGCGCGCGCGCCTCGCTGCGCTGGGCCGCCGGCGTCACGCGGAGCGGCGGCAACGCCGGCTCGGCGCGGTGGACCTGCGCCGGCTTCGCCGCGGGAGCGACGGGCTGGATCTGCGCGAGGATGCCGTAGCCGCTCGGCATGTCGCGCGCCTCGGGCGTCGCGATGCGGGGCAGCACCTCGGGGGACGGCCCGTACTCGTCGGGCTTGTACTTCACGAGGATCGCCGTCGCCTGCTTGGCGCAGTCGTTCACCACGCCGTAGTCGCGCGACGCGTTCATGGCGAGCTCGAGCCCCTCGATCGCCTTCTGCTCGAGCGGCTCGGCGACCTGCGCGAGCTGCGCCTTGTACTCCTCCACGAGCGCCCGCTGCCCGCGGATCTCGCGCGGTATCGGCGCGTCGAAGAGCGTCTGCGCGAAGCGCTTGTAGCCGAGGCCGATCTTGTAGAGCGCGCAGATGGCCGGCTCCGCCTGCTTGAGCTTCACCACCTGCCCGTACGCCCCCTCGAGCTGCTTCAGCTTGCGACCCTTCACCTGCAGCTGCGCCTTGAGCTGCTTCGGCGCGACGTTCAGGGTGATGCGCTCGTACTCGGCGAACTCGGGCTCGAGCTCGAGGTACATGGCCTGGGCGGCGACCGGCAGGCCGCGGTCCTTCACGCGCCCCTGGTTCCGCTTCCAGTAGTGGAGCGCCTCCTCGTAGGTCTCGCGCGCGAGGCGAGCGCTGCCCGCCTTCTCGTACAGCTTCGCCACGCGCTGGGTGATGGCGAGCCACTCGTCCGGATCCCGCGCGTAGCGCTGGCGGTACTCCTCGAGCTGCTTCAGCTCCTTCGAGGGCTGGCCGCGCTTGCCGTAGAGATCGGCGAGGGAGAGGAACATGCGCGGAGCGTCGGCGCCCTTCGGCCAGGTCTCGAGGTAGGCCTCGCTCGCCGCCTCCGCGCGCGCCCACTCCCGGAGGCCCGCGCGGAACACCGCCGCGTTGATGATGGCGTCGTTGGCCTTCTTCTCGTCGTAGGCCGCGGTGCGCTCCTGCGGCTCGGCGGGCTTTCCCCGCCCGCCCTTGCCGCGCGGCTCGCCGGCCGTGCGCTTCCACTCGCGGAAGTAGCGCTCGTACAGGTCGGCCGCCCTCGCGAAGTCGGCGATCGCCTCGAACGCCTCGGCGTTGTCGTAGAGCGACTTCGGCGCGAGCTCGTTGCCCGGGTAGCGCTGCAGGAACTGCTCGCGGACCTCCATCGCCTTGTCGAGCCGGTGCGCCCGGCCGTAGTCGACGGAGGCGTTGTAGAGCGCGGTCGGGGCGAGGCGCGACTGAGGCCAGTCGCGCGAGAACGCGATGTACTCCTCGGCCGCCGCCTCGTAGTCGCGCGCCCGCTCGCGCTCCTCGATGATCTTGAACGCGCTCTGCTCGATGACGCGCGCGAGGTCGTCCTTGAGCGCGGGGTGCGCCTTGAGGAGCGCCGCGTTCGAGTAGAAGCGCTTCGCCCAGCCGTTCACGTTCCGCCAGTCGCCGAGCAGGTTGTAGGCGTCGAGGACGAGGTTCGTCGAGTAGCCGGCGAGCTCGTGGTCGGGGTGATCGAGCGCGATGCGCGTGAAGAGGTCGGTCGCCTCGGCGAACGCGTTGTGGCGGTAGTGGATGTTGGCCGCCTTGTAGGCGATCTCGACCCACTTCTCGCCCTTCGGCTGGTACCGGAGGTACCGCTCGCAGGCCGCGAGGAGCTTCTGGCGCGGCGGCGCGAGCGGGAGGCGCTTCTTGGGATCGGTGGGGACGCGCTTCTCGGTCTCGTCGAGCTTCTTCGCGACGAGGTCCCACGCGAAGACCGCGTTCTCGAGCGCGTCCTTGAAGAACTTGCCGGGCTTCGCGGGCGGCTTCGCCTCGATCGCCTTCACGTCCTGGAGGGCGACCTGCTCGTACTCCGCGCCCGCGCCCTCGAAGTCGGCGAGCGCGTAGCGGAGCTCCGCGTGGAAGAAGCGCATCTCGTACGCGGTGGGCTCGTTCGGGAACACGTCGAGGTAGTCGCGGTACACCGCCGCGGCGTACGCGGCCACCGGCTCGTCGCGCGTCTTCTTCCACTCGTTGTGGTACTGCACCGCGAGCACGCGCAGGGTCTGCTCGGCGTCCCGGCGCGCCTCGGAGAGCGCCTTCTTGCTCTTCTCGTCCTTCGCCGCCGGCGACGCCTCGATGTCGCGCAGCATCTTCACGAACACGTGGGCCTGCTGGACCGCCGCCTCCTTGCGGCCCATGCGCCCGGCGGACGTCACGATGCGCGACTGGTAGAAGGGCGACTCCGGCGAGAGCGGCTTCTCGCGGATGAGTCGCGCGTACACGAGGATCGCGTCCCGGTCCTTGCCGTCGCCGTAGTAGAGGTCGGCGAGGGACCGGAGCATGTCCCACCAGCCCTTCTCGCCGCCGACGCGCCGGAACTCCTCCGCGGCCGCCTCGGCCGAGCCGACGTGGCTGTAGGTGCGGACGTAGTCCTTCCGCGCCTCCTTCACGAGCGCGAGCTTCTTGTCCGCGGGGACGGTGCTGGTCGGCAGCTCGCCGAAGTAGATGACGGCGCGGAACAGCTCGAGCGACTGGTCGTACTCGCCGAGGTTGTAGTGCACCCAGCCCTGCTTGTAGAGCGCGTAGGCGTAGACCGAGCTCTCCTGGTACTCCGCCGCCTTCTTGTAGGACTCGAGCGCCTGCTTCAGGTTGCCGGTGCGGTCCGCCTTGTTGGCCTTCTCGAAGTAGTACTCGCCGAACGCCATCCACGCGTCCGGCACGTAGCGCGAGTTCGGGAAGCGCTGGATGAGCGCGCGGTAGGCCTTGAGCGCGTCGGGATCGAAGCGATCGTGCTGCGAGAGGTTCTCGGCGAGGAAGTAGAGCACCTCGTCGAGGCGCGGGTACTTCGGGTACTTCGCGATGATCGCCTTGTAGAGGGCGACCGCCTGCCCCTGGAGCTTTCGGGACTGACCTTCGAGGTCGGTCTTCTCCGCCTGGAGCCGCGCGGTCTCGGCCGGGTTCCCCTTGCCGAGCGCGATGAGCTGATCGTCGCGGCGGTTCGCCTCGAAGAAGAAGTACTGCGACTCCTCCCACAGCAGCTCGGCGAGCCGGAAGTACCACTGGGGCGTCTCGACCTCGGAGCCGCCGCCGAGGTCGATGAGCTTGCGGAGGGAGGCGATCTCCTCGCGCCGCTTGTCCGAGACCTGGACCTCGATGGTCTTGCGGAACGCCTCGAAGGCGAGCGCCGGGCCGCCGGCGTCCTTCGCCCCGGGGCGCGCCGCCTCGAGGGTGCCGCCGAGGGCGGCGTCCGGCGCGACCGAGCGCTTCTGGCCGAGGTCGGCCTCGCGGGGCGGGGCCTTCGAATCCGCACCGGCCGTGGAAATGCCGAGCGCCAGGGCGACGCCAGCGACGAGAGCACGATGCATCCTCGAGGCTCCTCTCGGACTTCTACCGGGCCGCGGCGCGGGACCGCGGCAGGCGATCCTTGCAGCCCTTGGTGAGCGTGTACGAGTACGTGCCGAGCTCGTCGCGCCAGAACTCGCCCTCGTAGGGCCAGTAGAGGTGCTCGTCCGAGACGGCGGTCGAGTACTTGAGATCCCGGACGACCTCCACCTGGCTCCCCCGCGCGAGCGCGCCCTCGAGGACCTCCCGCTCCTTGCGCGACACCTCGATCTGGATCCGCAGTGCCTGCGCGAGCAAGGTCCGGAGGGAGTCGCGCTCGTACTCGAGCTTGCCGCGCGCGCGCGCACCAGCCTCCTGGACGAGCGCCGCCTTGTCCGCGCGGAGCTTCTCGAGCAGGTCCTTCGCGAGCGCCGACTCGCGGAACTCCGGGCGCCGCCCCGCGATGCCCGCGTCCGTCTCGTCGTCGATCTCGCCGATCGACTCGGCGAGGCGGCGGATGTTCTGGTCCGTGTAGGCGACCTTCAGGATCCGGCGCATGATCGCGCCGCCCTTGCCGTGCGGCGACTGCTCGATGACCTCGAAGTACGCCTCCGGCGTCTGCGGCCGCGTGGTGATCGCCGCGAGCTCCTCGTACACGGGCTCGTAGAGCCGCGAGAAGGACTCGAGCACGCGGCGCGCCTCGGGGTAGCGGCAGTTCTCGTAGTAGACGATCGCCTCGAGCACGTACGACTCGGGGAAGTACTCGTCCTGGAAGTACGGCGACTGGAGCGTGAGGAGGTTGCCGAGGGTCTTCTCGTAATCCCCGATCCGGTAGTGGGCGTACGACGCCTCCCACAGCCCCTCGAGCCAGCGCTCCCCGCCCCAGGGCATCTTGCCGTAGTACCAGATGGCGTAGCGGTTCTGCCGGTTCTGGTAGTGGATGCGCGCGAGCTGCAGGAACGCGAGCTCGCGCAGCTCCGGGTCCGGGTGGCGGCCGCGCTTCGGGTTCGTGAGGCGGATGACCTCCTTGAACGCCTCGACCGAGGCCTGGTCCTCGCCCTGCGCGAACAGCACGAGGCCGTCGACGAAGCGCGCCTTCGCGTAGATGTCGCCCGCGTCCTCGCCGGCGGAGGGCGCGTCGGACGGCACGGGGGGCGCCGCCCCCGCCTCGCGGCGTACGAGCGACACGAGCTTGCGCGACTCGGCCCAGGCCGCCTTCGCGTCGGCCGCGCGACCGGCGTCGGCGAGCGCGCGGCCGCGCTCGAACTCGTACTTCGCGAGCAGGAAGTGGAAGCGGTCCTCGTACGCGGGCGGGAAGCCCCACTGCGCGTGCCGGGCGACGCGGTTCAGCACGGGCTGCTCGTTCTTGAGCTTGCGGCCGACGTGGAACACCCACTCCAGCGCGGAGTGGTAGAAGCGCGAGCCGCGCGGGCCCTTCTCCAGGATCTCGTCGAACGAGGCGAGGGCGGAGTGGTTGAGCCCCATGCGCACGAGCGCCTTCGCGCGCTGGTAGCGCGCCTCGTCGTGGACCTCGCGGAAGGTGGGCTCGCGCAGGATCTGGTCGAACGCCAGCGCCGCCGTCTCGGTCGCCTTCTCGTCGAGGAGCTTCTTCGCCGCGGCGAGGCGCTCCTTCGCGATCGCGGTGGCCTTGGGATCGGCTGGCGCGAGCTTGAGGCCGGGGAGCTCCTGCGGCGGCGGCGCCTCCGGGGCGCGGGCCGCGGGCTGCTCCGGCGGTTCGCCGGGGAGCGCCTCGACCGGCTTCTCGGGCTCGGGCGTGGGCTCGGGGAGCGGCAGGGGCGCCTCCTCGCGCTTCGGCGACGAGGGCGCCGCCTTGGGCGCGGGCTTCTTCTTCTTCGTCGCCTGAGCCTTCTTCTTGGCCGGCTTCGTCTCCTCCTTCTTCGGCGCGGAGAGGTCGATCCCGAGCTGCGCGCGCGCGGCGGGCGCGGCGAGAAGCGCGGCCAGGAGGACGGCCAGGCGGCCCTTCGACGACAGACGGTGGCAGGTCGGGCGCGTCATGGGCGGGCTCACGGGAGCGGACGGTTGCCGAACGGGAGGAAGACGGAGAGGCCGAGCTCGGTGAAGATCTGGTTCTGCCAGTCCTTGCCGGCCCCGTTGTTCGGCACCTCCACGCCGTACACGTAGTCCTTCACCTCGAGGCGGAGGGCCAGCCATTCCTTGAGGAACAGGCGCGCCCCGAGCCCCACGTGGCCGCCGACCGTGCTGACGAGCGCCGGGTCCTTCCCGCTCGCCGCCAGCGCGGCGGCGTCCGTCGGCCCGAGGACCTCGTCGTGCGAGATGAGGTCGGCGCCCGCCAGGATCGACAGGTCGAAGTGCGCGACCTTCTCCGCGAACACGTTGAGCTTGCCGTACACCGGCGCCCAGGCGATCTCGGCGCCGACGATCCGGCGCAGCTTGCCGGGCACCTGCAGCAGCATGGCGTCGTTCGCGTCGACGCAGCCGCTGTTCTTGGGGCAGACCACGGCGGAGCCGGTTCGCGCGGTGGCGCCGAGGGCGCCCTGCGCGGAGACGGACCAGGCCTCGGTGAGGTGGTACCCGAGCTTCAGGCCGCCGAAGTACTTGGAGTAGAAGGCGTCGTTCAGCGACAGGTCGCCGGTCGCGGTGAGCTCGAACCGGCCCGCCTTCCGGTAGAGCTGGCCGGAGACGGGCGGGATCTTCCCCGCGAAGGCGTCGGCCTTGGTCTGGGCGAGGGCGGCCCGGGGCGCGGCCGCGGCGAGCGCGGCGAGCGCGACGAGCGCGAGGACGCTGCTTCTGGCGCGGCGCGCGGTCATGGGTAGACGTACTCGAAGCGCGGGGGGAAGAAGAACGACAGGCCGACGTTGGCCACGAACACGCTCTGCACGGTCCCGGGCACCGAGAGGATGGGCTGGTCCGGGTAGAGCGTCGCCATGAGCCCGAGCTCGAAGGCGAGCCATTCCTTCGGATAGAAGCGGACGCCGCCGCCGAGATCCGTCGCGAGGTGCGGCCCCTCCTTGCGCGGCTCGAGGCTCGTCGCGCTCCAGACGAGGCCGAAGCCCGCCGCGAGGAAGACGTCGAAGTGGAGGATGTCCGAGCCGAGGATCGAGGCCTTGCCGTACACTGGCGACCAGATGCCGTCGACCATCGCCTGCCCGTAAAGCTGGGACGTGAGCAGCTGGCTCTGGAACGCGATCTTGCCCTCGCGCACGTTGTCGGTGCGCAGCCGCTCGTAGTACGTGCCGCGCAGGGCGAGCGCGAAGCTGTCCTGCAGGTTGTAGGCGAGCCGCAGGCCGCCGCCGAACTTCTGGTAGAAGGCGTCGTTCACCGTCGCCGAGAACATCGGCGTGAGCTCGAGCCGGCCGCGCTTCAGGAAGCCCTTGCGCTGGACCGCCTTCACGCGGTCGCCGAGCGCGACGTCCTCGTCCGTGAAGGGCAGGAGCGGCCGCTTCCCCTGCTTCTCCTTCTCGGGAGCCGCCGCCGGCCGCTCGCCCGCCCGCGCACCGCCGGGCTTGGAGAGGTCGATCGGCGGCTGCTCCTCCGCATCGGAGGGCGGCCGCTGCTCCGGAGCCTCCTGAGGCGGAGGCTGGGTGAGATCGATGCCGGGCACCTCCTGCGCGAACGTCCAAGCAGGAGAGAGCACGACCGCTAGCCAGGTGGCGAGGAGCGTTCTCATATGAGGTGGCGTGGGCAGCGCCCGGTGGGCATCCTAGCCAAAGGGCGGTGGAGGGGCAACGAACCGACCCGCGAGAAAACCGCGTCGGTACGCGGCTGTACGCCGCTGTCGGCGCTCGACCGCCTCCCTGGACGCCAGCTTGTCGGAGGGCAGAGCGCGTGCTAACGATTCCGCGACCCATGCGCTCCGCCGCCTCCAAGCTCGCCGTCGCGCTCGCCTCCACCCTCGCGTTCGCCGCTTGCCAGAACCCCGACGTCGGCGAGCCGTGCACGCTGCAGTGGGGAAGTGACAGCTCGCTCCCTCGCCCGACTCCGACGGACGCGAAGGGCGACTACTTCCAGTCCGGCAACCCCGCCTGCGACGACCTCGTCTGCATCGTCTCGCCGGCGGCCGCGGGCTCGCGGTACGCCGACCGCTGCACGGCGGCGAACGGGGAGAACTGCGGCTACTGCTCCAAGCCGTGCGTCTCGAACAAGGACTGCTACACGAGCGAGACGGGGCTCGTCTGCGACATCCTCCTGCCGGACGAGAACTTCCTCGCCACGCTCGACCCCGCGGTGCGCGAGCGCTACCTCGGCGACATCGCTTTCTCGTCCTACTGCGTCGTGCCGCGTTGACGGTGCGCCTCGCGCGCGCTCTCCCGGCGCTCCTCGCCCTCTGCTGCGTGAACGCCAAGGGGCCCGACTCGCCCGCGCCCGCCGCCCGCGTGGTCGTGGAGACCTCCGCCGGCGCGCACCACCCGGTCCGCGTGGAGCTCGCACGCAACGACGCCGAGCGCGCGCGCGGGCTCATGTGGCGGGAGCGGCTCGACCCGGAAGCGGGCATGCTCTTCCTCTTCGAGGAGAGCGAGGTCCACGGCTTCTGGATGAAGAACACCCTCATCCCGCTCGACATGATCTTCATCGGCGACGACGGCCGGATCGTCGGGATCGTCGAGAGCGCCGCGCCCCGGACGACGACGCTGCGCGAGGTGGGCGCGCCGAGCCGTTACGTGCTCGAGGTGAACGGGGGCTGGTGCGCGGCGCGCGGCGTCCGCGCCGGCGACCGGGTGCGGTTCGAGAACGTGCCGCGGTTCTGAGACGATCTCACGGGGACTGCGTCCCCGCCCCGTCGACGGCTGACCGCCGTCGCCGGGGCCCCACTCCTGCTCGCCGGGTCCCGTGCGCCAGCGCGTGGCGGCTTCGCCGCGAACGCGGTGGCGCCCCGGCGGGCTTGCTTCGCTCGCCTGCTGGCGAAGCTTCGATCGTTCGGGACTGCGTCCCCGCCCCGCCGACGGCTGACCGCCGTCGCCGGGGCCCCACCCCTGCTCGGCGGGTCCCGTGAACGGTCGCGCCCGCTTCGCGGGTTCGCGACCGTTCCCCGCCGGGGGGGGCAGCGGCCCCAGCCCCCCCGCCCCCCCCGGGGCCCCCACCCCGGCCGCGGTGAAAGCTCCCGGCGAACCCGCCCGCCGACGAGCGTTCTCTGCCCGTCACGCCTTGCGCAAGAGCTTCTTCGCGAGCTGCGGGCCGAGGCTCTCGGACATGAGGCCCTCGACCGTGGTCTCGAACGCGCCGCGGTCGCGCGAATCCGCCCAGACGAAGCGGATCCCCATCCCCGGCGCGTCGCCGCCCGTGGCCGCGTGGACCACCTCGCCCGAGAGCTCGAACGGCGCCGGGCGCCCCGGGATGGTGAGACGGAACAGGAACCGGGTGCCCACCGGGAGCGCCTTGCGCGTCTTGATGAACGTGCCGCCCTTCGAGATGTTCTTCGTATAGTCGGCGAAGAAGCTGTTCAGCTTCTTGTAGTCGACCTTGAGCTCGATCGGCGCGCGGGCGTGCTCGCGGTTCTCCATCATCTCGCGCCATGTTATCCCGGAGCCGGCGCGGCCGACAGCACGCGCCGGCAGAGGCCCTCTCGTGGAGCCGCCCTTCCTCCACATCGCCGCCGCCCTCGCGCGCCGCCGCGCCGTCCGCGCGGGCGCCCTCGCCCTGCTTGCCCTCGGGTTCGCGGCGGGCTCGCTGCCCCTCCTCGACGCGCCCGGGTACGAGCTCGGCGAGGCGGGCGCGCTCCTCGCGGCGGCGCTCGCCCCGCTCCTCGCGCTCGCCGCCGTGCGGATCGAGCGGAGCCGCCCCGAACCGTCCCCCGCCGCCGCGTTCGGGGGCGCCGCTCTGGTCGCGTCCGCGCTCCTCGCCCTCCTCTTCGCCGGGAGCGTGGCCCGGGCCGCGATCGGGCCCTGCAGCGCGCTCACGAAGGCGGCCGCCTTCTTCCCGCTGCTCGCCCTCCCCTCCGCGCTCCTCGCGGCCGCGATCGCGACGCTCGCCGCCTTCGCCGCGCGCGGGCGCGCGCCCTCGACGGCGGCCCTCTACTCGGCGGCGCTGGTCGGCGCGCTCGCCTGGACGCTCCGCGCCGCCTATCGAGGCCCGGCAGCCTTCCTCTTCGATCCCCTCCTCGGCGCCTGGCCCGGCCCGCTGTACGACGAGGCGCTCCCGATCGACGCGCGCCTCCTGCTCTTCCGCGGAGAGGCCGCCGCCTGGGCGGCGGCGCTCGTCGCGGTCGCCGAGGCGGTCGTCCGCACGCGCCGCGCCGGGCTCCGCGCGGCCGCCGCGCCGCTCGTGGCGCTCCTCGTCGCCGCCGGCGCAGTGGCGGGCGCGCGCGCCACCCGGGACGCGCTCGCGCTCTCCGGCGATCGGGCCGCGATCGCCCGCGCGCTGGGCGGCCGGCGCGACGGGCCGCGCTGCACGCTCCACCTCCCGGCCGAGAAGCCCGCGGCGGCGGCGGACGGGCTCCTCGCCGAGTGCGAGTTCAACGCGGCGGACCTGGCGCGCGTGCTCGGGCTCGAGACCCCGCCGCACGTGACGGTGTTCGTGTACCGCAGCGCCGCGGAGAAGCGCCGCCTCGTCGGCGCGGCGGCGACGGAGTACGCGAAGCCCTGGCTCGCGGAGGCGCACGTCGTCGACGCGCCCTTGCCGCACCCCGTGCTGCGGCACGAGCTCGTCCACGCGCTGGCGGGGGCGATCGCGCGCGGGCCGCTCCGGGTCCCGGCGCGCGCCGGCCTCCTCCCGTCCGCCGGGCTCGTGGAGGGGCTCGCCGTCGCGCTCGAGATCCCGCGCGGCGACTGGACGATCCACGAGTGGTCGCGCGCGGCCCGCGACCTGCACCTCCTGCCCGACGTCGCGGCCATCGTCGGGCCGGCGGGGTTCTGGACGCAGGCGCCGGCCCGCGCCTACACGGCGTCGGGGAGCTTCCTCGCGTTCCTGCTCGAGCGGCACGGCGCGGCGAAGCTCGCCCGCGCGTACCGCGACGGCGACCTCGCCGCTGCGTTCGGCGCGCCCCTCGACGCGCTCGTCGCCGAGTGGCAGTCGTTCCTCGACGGGGTGACGGTGCCGCCGGGGCTCGAGGCCGCCGCGCGCGCACGGCTCGGGCGGACGAGCCTCTTCGCGCGGCGCTGCGCGCGCGAGGCGGCGGCGATCGCGCTCGACGCGGCGGGCGCAGCCGGGAGCGGGCGCACCGCGGAGGCGTGCCGGCTGTGGCGCCGCTTCGGCACGTTCGGCGAGGCCGCCGGCGCGGAGAAGGCGGCGGGGGACGCGCTCGCCCGCGGCGGGGATCTCGATGGGGCGGCGGCGGCGTTCGCCGCGGCGCGCGCCCGGGCCGCTCCGGAGGACGGCGCGCTCCGGGCCGCGATCGCCTCCGCAGAGGGCGATCTCGCCTGGCGACGCGGCGACCTCTCCGCCGCGGATCGCGCCTGGGCGAGCGCGCTCGCGGCGCACCCGGATCGCGCGGAGGCGCGACTCCTCGAGGCCAAGCGCGCGGCAGCGGCGGCCCCGGCGCTCGGCGCGGCGGCGCGCCCCTACCTCCTCGGCGACGGCGACCCCGCGCTCGCCCTCGCGCGGGTGGCGCGCGTCCCGGGGCCGCTCTCCGCCTACCTCCTCGGGCGCGCCCTCTACTCCCGCGGCGAGGCGGGCGCGGCGCTGCCCGAGCTCTCGCGCGCGGACGCGGGCCCGCTCCCCCCGGCGCTCGCCGCCGAGGCGCGCGCGCTTCACGCCGAGGCGTGCTGCCTGTCCGGGGACACGCGGGCGGGAGGGGCGGAGCT
>NZ_JALCYY010000088.1 GCF_022690685.1 Anaeromyxobacter terrae
GAGATCAGCTGCGGCGCACGATGCCTGCCTGCGCCGGGCAGGCTCGTCGCTGTGCTGCTCGACGTACGGAAGCAGTACGCCTGCGCTGCTCGCTCCTCGCGTGCCCGGCTCGGCGACGGCCTCGTGCGCCTCGCAACCCTGCCTCCTCATCGACCCTAAAACACCAGCATCAGGCCGCCCTGCAGCGAGACGCCGTCGCTCGACAGGTTCCAGCTCTTGCCGCTGCCGAAGTCGTCCACCTGGGCGCGGGTGACGTCGAAGAACAGGTACGTGTGGTTCACGCCGGTGTCGTTGTCGAGCTCGCGCGCGAGCCCCGGGTCGAAGGCGTCGAGGAGCAGCGCGGCGCCGCCGGTCACGGACCAGCCGTTCGTCGCGCCCTTCTTCGACCAGCTGCCGGTGCCGCCCGTCACCCACCAGTTGTAGCGCTCGAGCGCCGCGCGCCCGTAGAACGAGAGCGGCACGAAGCGGTAGCGCTCGGCGAGCCACTCGAAGCGGAGCGTCACGGTCGCGCTCGTCGGGACGATGTCGAGCGTGGTCGTATCGACCGAGGGGACGAGGCTCGTCGAGCCGTCCGGGTTCACCTGCTCGATGAGCCCCTTGCCGCGCTTCTGGAAGTAACCGGTGCGCAGCCCCACCTCGATCGCGCCGAACTGGTTCGCGAGGAGCGCCTTCGATGCGCCGAGGCGGAACATCCAGCCGTGGCCGCCGCCGAGGATCCGCTCGTACGGGCCGGGCTTCGTCGCGAACTCCGAGTCGAGGTTCGGCGTGTAGGTGCCCGCGCCGATCTCGAACGATCCCCACTTCGGGGAGCTGGTCTGCGCGGCGGCCGGCATCGCGAGCGCCGCGAGGGCGAGCGTGAGGAGGACCTTCGCGTTCACTTGCGCCTCCGGAACGCCAGCGCGAGCGCGGCGCCGAGGATGCCGAGCGCGCCGGCGGGCCCGCTCGCGCAGCCGCCCTGCTCCTGGCCGCCGCTCGAGTGGTAGTACTCCCAGAAGTCCTCCACCGGCTGCGGCGTCCCCGGCACCGGGGGATCCGACGGCGCGCTCGCGTTGTCGGACGACGAGTAGGCGAGGACGGTCACCTGGTACTCGACGAGGTTCGTGAGCCCGTCGACCCGGCCGCTGATGCGTCCGGTCTCGTCGAGGATCTTCCCCGACCAGTGATCCCCGGCATCCTTCGTCGGATCGGTCGCCTTCGCGTGGATCTTGTAGTAGCTCGCGTCGGCCGCGCCGCCGACGCCCTTGTCCCAGGAGACGCGCAGCCCATTCTCTCCCGGCTCGACCGTCACGTTGACTGGGCTCGCGGGAGCCTTCAGGTCGAGCTTCATCGAGCCCGTCGCCGACGCGGTGGGATCGCTCCCGCTGGAGGGGCTGAAGTGGACGCAGACGTAGATCGTGCGCGCCGTGGTCTCCGCGCAGGAGTAGCCGGCCGCCTTGACGAAGTCGGCGGTCCGGAAGTCGGCGCTCTGCGGGTTCGCGGTGGCGGTGATGTCGTCGCCGACCTGGGCGGCGTTCACCGCCACGCCGTCGACCGTGGTCGGGCTCGTGTCGCAGAGCTTCAGTCCGGTCGTGGTGCCGGTCGTCGGCTGGCGCGAGGAGGCGTAGACGCGATACGTCCCGCCCGCGACACTCACGGCCGACACCGCCCACGAGAGGCTCACCGTCTGGGTGCTCGTGGGATCGCAGTCCGCCGAGCCGAGGAGGTTGTCCGGCGTGAACGTGAGGGTGCCCGCCGTCTGGGCGCGGACGAGCGCGGGCAGGGCCAGCGCTGCGAGGAGGAGTGCTCGGCGCATGATGGGCGCCGATTCTGCAACCGGAGCGCCAGGGGGGCAAGGGAACGATCCCCGCCGGCCGCCTCGCGATTTCAAGCGTCGCGTGCCCCTCGCCGGCGGGGCGCCGTCAAAATGGCAGCGCCCGCGCTCCCCCGCTGACAATTTGGCAGCCATGTTCTAACGGGGGCTGCGCCCCCGCCCCTGCTCGCCGGGTCCCTTGCGCCACCGCGGGCGGCTTCGCCGCTATCGCGGTGGCGCCCCGGCGGGCTCGCTTCGCTCGGTGACTGTTTCCGAATTCATGCTCGGTCGTTTAGAGGTGTCGCTCCGCGAGGAGCCGCGCGATCTGCAGCGCGTTCGTGGCCGCGCCCTTGCGCGTGTTCTCGACGACGAGGAACAGGTCGAGCCCGCGCGCCTGCGAGCGGTCCTCGCGCAGGCGGCCGACCAGCACCGCGTCCTCGTTCGCGGCGAGCATCGGCATCGGGTAGATGCCCTCCCCCGGCGCGTCGACGACCTTCACGCCCGGCGCGGCCCGCAGGAGCTCCCGCGCCTCGTCCGCGCCGAGCTTCTCGCGCGTCGTGAGGTTCACCGCGGCGGCCTCGCCGTAGAAGACCGGCACCCGCACCGCGGTCGCGGTGAGGCGCAGCTCCGGAGCCGCGAGGACGCGGCGGACGTCGCGGGCGATCCCCTCCTCCTCGTCGGTCGCGCCGCCCTCGCCGAAGGCGCCCACCTGCGGGATGAGGTTGAAGGCGAGCCGGTGCGGGAAGCGCGCCGCGGGATCAGGCTCCTTGAGGCCGAGCAGGTCCCGCGCCTCGCGCTCGAGCTCGGCGACGCCGCCCCGGCCCGCGCCGGAGGCGGGCTCGTACGTCGAGACGACGACCCGCTCGGTCCCCGCGGCGCGGAGCGCCGCGAGCGTCAGCGCGAGGGCGGTCGCGGTCGGACCGGGCGTCGCGACGACGCCGCGGCTGCGGAAGCCGGCGAGCGCGTCGGCGTTCAGCTCGGCGACGACGAGCGGGACCTCGGCGTCGGCGCGGAACGCGGGCGAGACGTCCACGACGGCGCAGCCCTCCGCCCACGCCCGCGGCGCCCACGCCCGGGCGACGTCGGCACCGGCGCAGAAGATCGCGACGTCGCAGCCGCGGAACGCGCCATCCGCGAGCGGGGCGACGCGCAGGTCGTCGCCCTGGAACTCGACCGTCTCGCCCGCGGAGCGGGGCGACGCGAACGGCCGGAGCGCCTTCACGGGAAGGTCGAGCTGATCGAGCGCGTCGAGCGCGGCGCGCCCGACCTCGCCGGTGGCGCCGACGAGGGCGAGGGTCATGGGGAGCTTGGGCACGGGGATCTCCGAGGGGTGAGGTTCGCGGTCGCGGTCGAGGTCGGCCCCTACGCCGCCCTCCGCAAGAGCTCCCTGAGCGCGGGCTCGAGGGTCGGGAAGCGGAAGCGGTAGCCGAGGTCGAGCGCCTTGCGCGGCACCACGCGCTGGCTCGCGAGGACGGCCTCGGCGGCCTCGCCGACCGCGAGCCGGACGGCGAGCTCCGGCGCGGCGAGGAGGCTCGGGCGCCCGAGCACCTTGCCGATCGCGCGAGCGAGGTCGCGGTTCCGGACCGGCTCGGGCGCGCAGGCCGCGAGCGGCCCCTCGACCCGCGCGTCCTCGAGCGCGAACCGCACGAGCGCGACCTCGTCGTGGAGGTGGACCCACGGCATCCAGAAGTCGCCCTTCCCGAGCGGTCCGCCCGCGAAGAGCCGGAACGGCCGGACGAGCTTCGGGAGCGCGCCGCCCTCGGGCGAGAGGACGATGCCGGTGCGCAGGAGCACGAGGCGCGCCCGCGCCGCGGCGGGCGCGGCCGCGGCCTCCCACTCGCGGCAGACGTCGGCGAGGAACCCCTCTCCGGCCGGCGAGCGCTCGTCGAGGAGCTCGTCGCCGCGCGAGCCGTAGTAGCCGACGGCGCTGCCCGAGACGAGCACGCGCGGGCCGCCCGCGCGCACGATCGCGGCGATGCGCTCCGTCGCGCGCACGCGGCTCTCGCGGATGCGCACCTTCTTCGTCGCGGTCCAGCGTCCCTCGACGATGGGCTCTCCCGCGAGGTTCACGCAGGCGTCGCAGCCCGCGAGCGCCTCCTCCCAGCCGCCCGGCTGCGCGGGATCCCCGCGGAGGATGCGCGTGCCCGCCGGCAGGACGCGGCCCGCGCCGCGGCTGCGCGACAGCGCGGTGACCGCGTGCCCCGCCCCGAGGAGCGCGCCGCAGACGGCGCGGCCGATGAGCCCCGTGGCGCCGGTGACGAAGACGTGCATCGCGCCTCCTACGACAGGATCTGCGCGGCGACGTTCGCCCCGGGCACGTGCGACATGAAGTGCACGAGGGCGAGCAGCCCCGCCGCGAGCGCCGCGTAGCCGAGGCCGAAGGCGGCCATCTCGAGGGGCCGGAGCGGCGCCGCCTTCGCGGCCTGCTCCATCCGCTGGAGGTCGCGGACGAAGAGCGCCTCGGACGGCGAGCCGAGCGGCGGCCCCGCCACCGCGCGCAGGTAGCGGAATTGCGCCGGACCGAAGCGGGCGCGCTCGGGCAAGAGCCGCAGCGCCCGTCCGCCCGCGCGCGCCTGCGTCTCGGCGACGAGCTCGAGCCCGCCGAGGAGCGCGATGATCCAGACGAGCTCGTAGCCGAGCGTCGTGCCCACCGCGACCGCGGCGCCGAGGCCGAGGATCGTGAGCGCGACCCCCAGGCTCGACGAGAACGAGAACGCGAAGGCCTGCATGACGCGGCCGCCGTCGAGCGGGGCGATGGGGAGGAGGTTGAACAGGTTGATGACCGCCCACCACGTCGCCACCGCCGCGAACATCGGATCCCGCGTCCACAGCCAGAGCGCGACCGGGAGGAGCGCGAAGATCGAGCCCCACAGCGGCCCGTTCAGCGCGACGTACGCCTGCTGGCGGCGCGAGGAGAAGGCGTCGTCGGTGACGGCGATCGCCCCGAGGAACGGCACGAAGTACATGCCGCGCACGCTCATGCCGGTCTTCCGCATGGCGTGCACGTGGCCGTACTCGTGCACGAAGAGCTGGACGAGGAGCGCCACCGCGAACTTCCAGGAGAAGAGGACGCCGTAGGTCGCGGCGGAGGCCGCCGCCCACCCGAGGTTGGCGGTCTTCGCCGCCTTGGCGAGGGTCCCGCCGAGCTTGCCGAGGAGGCCGAGGAGCCCCACCCGCGACCGGCGCCCTTCGGGCGGCGCCTCGGCTTGCGCGAGCGCCGCCTCGACGACGGGGGGCGCGAGCAGGGCCGGGGGCAGGACGTGCCACGCCGGGGCACGCTGCACCACGAGGCCGAGCAGGAGCGCGGCATCGCGCAGGTCCTCGACCTCGACTTCGGCGCCGTCGAGCCCGCGCACGGGCTCGCACGTGCGCGTGCCGGCGAAGTCGGCGAACGCGAAGGAGCGGCCGCGCGCGTCCGCCACGATGGCGTAGCGCTGCCACGAGCCGTCGGGGCGCGGGCTCCTGCCGAACCCGAGCCGGAGCTCCTCCCAGCGCGCCGAGAGCGACGCGTCGCGCCCCTTCACCGCGAGGCCATCGACCGTCGCGACGACGCGCAGGCCGGTGAGCTGCCGGAACGCGAGCGCGAGGGCGGCGGCGACCGCGCCGAACACGAGCGAGAGCAGGAACGGCGCGCCCGCGACGACGCCGAGGACGACGCCGCCGGCGGCGCCGGCGACGAGGGCGAGGAGGACGTTGCGGAGCGCAGGGCGAAAGACGGCGGCTTCCATGGTGGGCGTTCTGGCCTTCGCGGCCGGTCGTGACCGTTGGAGGGGCGAAGGACGGAAGATAGCCGAGTCGGGGCCTGCGCGCCCGAGGGGGCCGTGGGCCGTATGCGGAATCCTTCGGCGGGTCGCGCCGGCCGGGTCAACGAGGTGCACGAAACCGGAGCCGAGGCGGGCACCCGCAGCGACGCGCGTCGAGGCGCTCCTTCGAGGGGAGCCGCGCACAGCGGCGCCTGGCAGTGCGCCGCAGGCGCAAGGAGCGAGGACGCCCGCCGCAGGCCCGGGATCGTGCACCGAGTCAGCGGTCGGCGCCGGGGCCGAGGCCCTTCGGGAACCTGAGCTCCGCCTCGCTCGGGCGCACGTAGTGCGGCTCGAGCGCGAAGAGCGCCTGCGGGTCGAAGCTCGCGCCGGCGAGCCTCGGCGCGGCGATCGCGGCGACCGCTGCCGCGGTCGGCGTCACGATGGCGGTGGCGAGCCGCGCGAGCCGGCCCTCGAGCGCCGCGGCGTACGTCGCGTAGCCCTCGCCGAACGCGGCGGCGCCGGGTAGCGCCGCGACGGTCTCGAGGAGCGCGGCCGGCGAGAGCGCCGCCTCCGGCAGCACCGCCTCGACCGCCTCGCCCGCCGCGCGGTAGAAGCCCGCGTAGACCTCGCCCTTCTTGGCGTCGAGGAGCGGCACGAGCACCTCGCCCGGGCGGGCGTCCGCCGCCGCGGCGAGCGCCATCGCCGCGAGGCTCGACGCCCCCACGATCGGACGGCGGCTCGCGTAGGCGAGCCCCTTCCACGTGGCGAGCCCGATGCGGAGCCCGGTGAACGAGCCGGGGCCGATGCCGATCGCGAAGCCCTCGACGTCGGCGAGCCGCAGCCCCTCCGCGTCGAGGAGGGCGACGAGCGCGCCGGGGAGCCGCGCCCCGTGGCCGCCGGTCGCGCCCGCGGCGGGGCGCGCCGGGGCGTGCTCCGTCCGCTCGCGGCGGACGCGCGGCGACGCGCCGGCGACGACGTCCACGAGCGCGCACGAGAGCGTGAGCGTGGCGGTGTCGAGGGCGGCGACGAGCATGCCGCGCTTCTACCCCATGAGCCGCACGATGTCGTTCTTGAACACGAAGATCATGAGCGTGAAGAGCAGGATGATCCCCACGATGTTGGCGATCTCCCGCGCGCGGAGCGACAGCGGCCGCCGCGTCACGGACTCGACGAGCGCCTGCGCGATGTGCCCGCCGTCGAGGACCGGGATCGGCAGGAGGTTCATGAGGCCGAGGTTCACGCTGATGAGCGCCATCTTGAAGAGGAACGAGGCCCAGCCCTCCTGCGCCGCCTCGGAGGCGATGGAGAACAGCATGATCGGCCCGCCCACCGTCTTGAAGCTGATCTGGCCGGTGACGATCCGCTGGATGCCGAGCACGGTGAGACGCACCACCTCGGAGAGCTGGCGCCACGCGAGCTCGGCCATCTCGACCACGCCGCGCGAGAGCGGGATCTCGTCGACCACGAGCGCCTTGGCGTCCACGAGCGCGCGGCGATCGGGGTGGAAGCCGAGCACGAGCCGCTCCCTCCGCTCCTTCGTGAGGTCGTCGACGTAGCTCTCCTTCGCCGGGACGAGCGTCGCGGTCCGCCCGCCGGCGAGCGTGAGCGTCACCGGCTTGCCGGCCTGGAACTCGCGGCCGAGCGCGTTCACGTCGCGCGTGAACGAGCGCACCGGCTTCCCGTTGATCGCGGCGATCGCGTCGCCGCGGCGGAGCCCGGCCTTGTCGGCGGGGCTGCCGGGGACGACGGCCGCGACGAACGTCGACAGCGACGGGTCGGCGGGGAGGAAGGCTGGGCGTCCCTCCACGCAGGTCGGGACCTCCTCGAGCTTCACCGGATCGAAGGTCGCGAGGGTCGCCCCGGGGAGCGCCACCGGCCTCTCGCGGACGACCTCGAGCGACACGGGCTTGCACGCCGCGGCGCGGACCGCGTGATCGAGCTCGCCGAGGTGGCGGACCTTCTGCCCGTTCACCGCGACGACGAGATCGAACGGCTCGAGCGGCCCTGCGGCGCCGGGCGCCGGCGCCACCACGGCGGGGGCGTAGAACGGCGTCACGCCGATGACCCCGCGGCGGGTGGTCTCGATGGGGTTCGACTCCTCGTCGGACGCCGGCACGATGGTGACGGGCTCGACGGCCGCCCCGTCGCGCTCGACGCGGAACGTGAGCGGCTCCCCCGCGTGCGGCGACACGAGATCACGCAGGTCGCCGAAGTAGCGCACCGGCGCGGGCGCCGTGCCCGGCACCTGGACGGAGAGGATCCGGTCCCCGGCGCGCAGCCCCGCCTCCGCGGCGGGCGAGCCCGGGGCGACGGTGCCGACCACCGGACCCGCGGTGGGCTCACCGTTCTGCCCGATCATGAGGGCGAAGTAGATGAGCCCGGGGAAGACGAGGTTCATCGCCGGCCCGGCGAACGCGATGAGGAGCCGCTTCCAGGGCGGCTGCTCGAGGAAGCCGCGGCCGCGATCTTCCGGCGCGAGCTCCTCGGACGGGTCGTCGCCCGCCATCTTCACGTAGCCGCCGAGCGGCAGGAGCGAGATCCGGTACTCGGTCTCGCCGCGCGTGAACCCGAACAGCCGCACCCCGAACCCGATCGAGAAGCGGACGACCTTCACCCCGAGCGCCTTGGCCACGAGGAAGTGGCCGAGCTCGTGGACGAAGATGAGCCCGCCGAGCAGGAGGACGATCGACCCAGCCTTGAGGAGGAAATCCGGCATGTCATCCCCATCGTACCGGGCGGCCGGGCGATTCGCCCGGGCCCGTGACGAAACTTTCGTCGCCTTGATGGAGCCAGGAAGGCGCGGCGGGGGGCGCGCGGGCTACCGACCCGCGCGGGCGACGCGTTTCTCGGCCTCGCGGCGGCCCCACTCGCTCGCGGCGAGCGCCTGCTCGACGCTCCGGACGGGCTCGACGGCGTGCGCCTCGAGGACGGCGGCGCAGATGTCGGCAATGTCGGGAAAGCGGCACCGGCGGGCGAGGAACGCGGCGACCGCCGCCTCGTCGGCTCCGGAGAGCACCGCGGGCGCGGTGCCGCCGAGCTCGAGCGCGCGGTAGGCGAGCATGAACGCCGGGAAGCGCGCCGGATCGGGCTGCTCGAAGGTGAGCTTGCCCAGGCGGGCGAGGTCGAGCGGCGCGAGGTCGAGCGGCAGCCGCTCCGGGTGGCCCATCGCGTAGCTGATCGGCCCGCGCATGTCGGAGACGCCGAGCTGCGCGACCATCGAGCCGTCGATGTACTCCACCATCGAGTGCACGATGGACTCCGGGTGAACGACGATGTCGATGCGGCGCGGCTCGACGCCGAAGAGCCAGCGCGCCTCGATCACCTCGAGCCCCTTGTTCATCAGGGTCGCCGAGTCGATGGTGATCTTGTCCCCCATCGACCAGTTCGGGTGCTTGAGCGCACGCTCGGGGCCGACGTCGGCGAGCTCGGCGGCGGGCACGAGGCGGAGCGGGCCGCCCGAGGCCGTGAGGATGAGGCGGCGCACCTCGCGCCGGTTGTGGCCGACGAGCGACTGGTAGATGGCGCTGTGCTCCGAGTCGACCGGCAGGATCGGCACGCCGCGCGCCGCGGCGCGCGCGGTGAGCAGCTCGCCCGCGAGCACGAGCGACTCCTTGTTCGCGAGGCCGACGGGCTTCCCCGCCTCGATCGCCGCGGCGGTGGAGCGGAGGCCCGCGCCGCCGGAGATCGCGGCGAGCACGAAGTCCACGTCGGGGTGCGAGGCGACCGCGACCGCCCCCGCCTCGCCGACCAGCACCTCGGTGCCGGGCGCCAGCTCGCGCACCGCGCGCGCGGCGGCCTCGTCCGCGACGGACACGAGGCGCGGGCGAAAGCGCCGGACCTGCTCGGCGAGCCGGCTCGCGTTGCGGCCGGCGGCGAGCCCGAACACCTGGAAGCGCTCGGGAAAACGGCCGGCGACGTCGAGCGCCTGCACGCCGATGGAGCCGGTGGAGCCGAGGATCGCGACGCGCTTCACGGAGCGAATCTCTATCACGGGCGGGCGAGGTGCGACCGGACGGCCCTACCGGAGGTACGCCGCGCAGACGTACACCCACGGCGCGACGAACAGGAGCGCGTCGATGCGGTCGAGGAGCCCGCCGTGGCCGGGGATGATCTTGCCGGAGTCCTTCACCCCCGCCGCGCGCTTCACCATCGACTCGGCCAGGTCGCCGAGCGGCCCGAGGACCGCCCCGCCGAGCCCGATCGCGATCGCGAGACCCACCGAGAGCTCGTCCTGAAGGAGGAGCGCGCGCGTGACGAGCGCGCCCACGACGCTGCCCACCGCCCCGCCGGCGAAGCCCTCCCAGGTCTTCTTGGGCGAGATCCGCTCGAGCAGCTTGTGCCGGCCGAGCGCGTGCCCGGTGAAGTAGGCGAAGGTGTCGTTGCCCCAGGTCACCACGAACGCGAGGATGACCCAGCCCACGTCGAACCGCAGCCGGAGCCCGACGAGCGAGGCGATGAGCAGGCCGCAGTAGAGCCAGGAGAGCGCGATGATCGCCATCGCGCGCGGCGCCTCCTCGAGCGGCGATCGCCGGAAAAGGGAGAAGACGAACAGGACGATGGTCGCGCCGCCGAGCGCGAGCCCCGACCACCCGGGCAGGAGGTTGCCGCTCGGCTCCCACGCGGCGACGAACGGGATCGCGCCCGCGACCGCGACGCCGAACACCTCGGTCGCGCCGACGGCCCCGAACATCACCACGAGCTCGAAGGCGGCGATCGCGGCGGCGCCGCCCGCCAGCACCGCGAACGGGAGGCCGCCGACGTAGGTGAGCCACACCGCGAGCGGGAACAGCACCGCCGCGGACGCGACGCGGACCACGAGGTTCTGGCGGTTCTTCTGATCGAACGCGCGCATTCGCTAGGTGCGGGGGCCGAGCTGCGCGCCGGTGAGGCCGAAGCGGCGCTCGCGCCCCTGGAAGTCCTCGATGGCGCGGAAGAGCTCCCGGTCGCGGAAGTCCGGCCAGAGGACGTCGGAGAAGTAGAGCTCCGCGTAGGCACACTGCCAGAGGAGGAAGTTCGAGATGCGCCGCTCGCCGCTCGTCCGGACGAGCAGGTCGAGCTCGGGGAGGCCGGCGGTCCAGAGCGCCGCCTCGAGGTCGTCCGCGTCGAGCTCGGCGCCCTTCGCCGCCGCCGCGCGACGCGCGGCCTGCACGAGCTCCTGGCGGGCGCCGTAGGAGAGCGCCAGGGTGAGCGTCATCCCCGTGTTCGCCGCGGTCTCGGCGCGCACCGACGCGAGCTTCTCGCGCACGACGTCGGGCAGCCGGTCGAGCTCGCCGATCGCGTTCAGCCGGATGCCGTTCTGCATCATCTCGGCGCGCTCGGACTCGAGGAACTCGGCGAGCAGCGACATGAGCGCCCCCACCTCCTCGTCCGGGCGCGCCCAGTTCTCGGCGCTGAAGGCGTAGAGGGTGAGCGCCTCCACGCCGATGCGTCGCGCGGCGCGCGTCACCGCTCGCACCGCCTCCGAGCCCTCGCGGTGTCCGAGCACGCGTGGCAACCCGCGCGCCTCCGCCCACCGCCCGTTCCCGTCCATGATGATGGCGACGTGGCGCGGCACGGGCCTCGCCCGCACGCGTGCCTCGAGCTCTTCGACGGGGGTCTCGCCGGTCACGCCGCGGCTCATAGCACGGGTCGCCGGGCGGCCGCGAGCCCGAACGTCAGTCAGGGCGGGGGTTTGACCGTTCCCGCGACGGTTGGCGTATGCTCGATTCCCGTGCCCCCCCGCCGCGTCGGCCCGTACGAGATCCTGTCCGTCATCGGACGGGGAGGGGTCGGGACCGTCTACCGCGGACGGCACGTCGAGACCGGCCACCTCGCCGCGGTGAAGGTGCTCGGCCCGAGCGCGGCCGCCGACCCGACCGCCGCGCGCCGGCTCGCGCGTGAGTACGAGGTGCTCCGCGACCTCGATCACCCGAACGTCGTCCGGGTGTACGACGCGGGGTTCTCCGCCGGCTGCTCGTACCTCGCGATGGAGCTCGTCCTCGGGCTCCACCTGCGCGCCTACCTCTCCCCCGCGCTCGACGCCGCGCCGACGCCGCTCTGCGCGCGCGCCTCGCCTGGCGAGTCCGACGACGAGACCGAGTCGGGCGGGACCGGCCCCTTCCCGGACGCGCGCGCCGCGCTCGCCGCCATGCTCGACGAGCCCGCGACGGAGACGGAGTGGCCCGACCCGGCCGAACCCTCGTCGAGCGGCGGGTGCGGGCTCGCGCCCCCCTCTCCGCAGCTCCTCGTCGCGCTCAACCGTCCGGGTCGGGTCCACCGGCTCCGCGCCGCGCTGGCCCAGGTCGCGGACGCCCTCGCCTACGTGCACGCGGAAGGGCTCGTGCACCGCGACCTGAAGCCGACGAACGTCATGATCGACGACGCGCGCGTCGCTCGGCTCATGGACTTCGGCCTCGTGAAGACCGCGGCGGCGGATCCGGAGGAGGCGCTCACCGCGGTCGGCCGCGTGGTCGGCACCTACCGCTACATGTCTCCCGAGCAGGCGCAGGGCCAGCCCGTGGACGCGCGCAGCGACCTCTACAGCCTCGGCGTCATCCTGTTCGAGCTCCTCGCGGGCGTCCCACCGTTCGCGTCGAGCGATCCCGTCGCGCTCTGGCGCGAGATCCTCCACGCGGCGCCGCCCCCGCTGCTCTGCGTGAACGCCGGCGCGGACCCCAGGCTCGCGCGGCTCGCCGAGCGGCTCCTCGAGAAGGACCCCGGCCGCCGGCCGCCGACGGCGGACGAGGTCGCGCAGGAGCTCAGGGCCATGGACACCTGAGCGACCGCCGCGCCTGACGTCCGGGCGGGCCCCCTCGTTCCCGCCAGCACCTCCGGGCGACCTCGCCGGCGGCGCGCACGCGGCGCGAACCGAGGCTAGGGCATCGCCGGCGGGCATGCGCCCGCGCGGAGGATGACCATGGGTGATCGCTCGCGGGCGGCGGCCGGCTTCGGCCGACGGAGGCTCCTCACGACCGGGCTCGGCGCGCTCGGCGTGGCGGGCGTGGGCGGAGTGCCCGGCGGGGCGCGCGCGGAGAAGGCGCGCGGCGGTGGAGACGTGCTCGCCGCGCCGGTGGGCGGCTCGAGCGAGCCGTCGGCGATCCCCTGGCTCGACAAGAACGGCAGCCACAACCAGTCGCCGGGCCCGGGGATGGACCCCTCGAACATCTTCCACTTCAAGGGGCGCATCGCGCGCGCGAACGACTTCGAGGGGACGGGCAAGGACGGGAAGGGAAGCCCGCTGCCGTGGGGCGCTCCCTCCACGGACTTCTCCTTCATCGACGCGACCTACTGGCCGACGAACCGGATCGAGCGGCGCGGGATCTTCTCGCACCTCTGACTGACGATCTTCCGGGGATCGTCGATCCCCGCCGAAAAGGTCCACGACCTCCATCCGCTGATCCGTCCGAACGGCCTCTACTGGATGGCCGACGTCCCCCCGGGCGCGCTCGTGGTCTCCGCGGACGGGCGCAAGGCGACGCTCCGGCTCACGGGCCTCGCCGTCATCGACCAGCCGCGCTGGCCCGCGCCCGACGCCGACGCGCGCCGTGCCCGCCTCGACGTCACGGTCGTGTGGACCGCGACCGACGAGCCGGTGACGATCGACGATCCCGCACGGCAGCTCCGCTTCAAGGGCTGGAAGGCGACCGCCCAGGCCGAGGCGCGGGTCGAGGTGCCGTCCCTCGGCTTCACCTGGCGCTCGGATCCGCTCGCCGGCTCGCGGGCGCGGTTCGGCGTGATCGGCGAGGAGGCGAACGGGCGCTACTACGGCGCGTGAGCGCGGCGTCGCGCCGCCCCCCCCGTGCCGGCCGGGCGCCGCGGTGGCCATCGTGAGTGCGTGCGACTCGCGGAGCTCCTCCTCGGCAAGCGGATCGCCGATCGCGACGCGGACACCGAGCGGCTCGGCGTCGCGTCGGGCGTGCCGGTGCTCGGGCTCGACGCGCTCGCGTCCGCCGCCTACGGGCCCGAGGCGGCGCTCACCGTGCTCCTCGCGCTCGGCGCCGCCGGGATCCGCTTCGCCGGCCCGGTGACGCTCGTCATCGTCGCGCTCCTCGCGGTCGTCCAGACGTCCTACCGCCAGACCATCGGGGCGTACCCGGACGGCGGCGGCTCCTACACGGTGTCGAAGGAGAACCTCGGCAAGGGGCTCGGGCTCGTCGCCGCGGCCGCGCTCTTCGTCGACTACGCGCTCAACGTCGCCGTCGCCATCTCCGCCGGCGTGGGCGCGCTCGTCTCGGCGGTGCCGCGGCTCCTCCCGCTGACGCTGCCGCTCTGCCTCGCGCTGCTCGCCCTCCTCACCCTCGCGAACCTGCGCGGGCTCCGGACCACGGGCGTGCTGTTCATGATCCCCACGGCCGCCTTCGTGGCGTGCCTCGGCGGGGTGATCCTGCTCGGGCTCGTCCGCGCCGCCCTGGCGGGTGGGCACCCCGCGCCCGTCGTCCCGCCCACGCCGCTCCACGCGGCGACGGCGGCCGTGAGCGCCTGGATCGTCGTCCGCGCCTTCGCGGCGGGGTGCACGGCGATGACCGGCGTCGAGGCGGTGAGCAACGCCGTGCCCGTGTTCCGGGCCCCGGCCCAGGCGCGCGCGAAGCGGACGCTCGCCACCGTCGTCGGCATCCTCGTCGTGCTGCTCCTCGGGATCGCCGCCCTCACCCACGCCTACGGGATCGGCGCGACCGAGCCCGGCGCGCCGGGCTACCAGAGCGTCCTCTCCCAGCTCGTCGCCGCCGTCGGCGGACGCGGCCCGCTCTACGCCGTGGCGATGGCGGCGGTGATCGCGGTCCTCTGCCTCTCCGCGAACACGAGCTTCGCGGACTTCCCGCGCCTGTGCCGCGCCCTCGCGCTCGACCGCCACCTCCCCGAGGCGTTCGCGCACGCCGGGCGTCGCCTCGTGTACTCCACCGGCGTGGTCCTCCTCGCCGCGCTCGCGGGCGTCCTGCTCCTCGCCTTCCGCGGGATCACCGACCGGCTCGTGCCGCTCTTCGCGGTCGGCGCGTTCACCGCGTTCACGCTCTCGCAGGCGGGCATGGTCGTCCACTGGCGCCGCCATCCCGGGCCGTCCTCGCGCCGCAGCCTGGCGCTCAACGCGGCCGGCGCCGCGCTCACCGGGGCGACGCTCCTCGTCATCCTCGCGTCGAAATTCGCCGAGGGCGCCTGGATCACGGTGCTGTGCATCCCGGCGCTCGTCGTGCTCTTCCGGCGGATGCGTGCCCGCTACGACGCGGTCCTGTCCGCGATCCGGACGGACGCGCCGCTCGACCTCGAGGATGCGGTGCCGCCCGTCGTGGTGGTCCCGGTGCGCCACCTCGACCAGGTGACGCGCAAGGCGCTCCGGTTCGCGCTCACGATCTCGCCGGACGTGCACGCGATACAGGTGCTCGCCGCGGAGCGCGAGGTCGAGAACCTGGCGAACGTCTGGGACCGTCAGGTCGCCGAGCCGGCCCGCCGGCGCGGCCTCCACCCGCCCCAGCTCGTGCGGCTGCGGACGCAGTACCGCGAGGTCGTCGACCCGCTGCTCGCCTACGTCAGGCGGCTCGCGGCCCAGGACCGGTCGCGCTTCGTCGCGGTGCTCGTCCCCGAGCTCGTCGAGACGCGCTGGTACCACGCCCTGTTCTTCAGCCACACCGCGACCGCGCTGAAGCGGATGCTCCTCTCTCGCGGCGGACCGCAGGTGGTGGTCATCGACGCCCCCTGGCACCTCGCCGGGCACCGGCGCGTGTCACCTCGGCGGCGGGCGCAGGCCGAGGCGCGAGTGCCGCTCGCGGTCCGGACGGCGGAGCGCTGAGGCAGCACCTGGCAGGCCGCCGGGCCGCGCGCCACCGTCGTACCCGCCGCGTATCCTGTCCTCGCCGTGTCGGACCTCCCCTCCTCCGCGCTCGACTACGCCGCCGTGGTCTCCGAGTACTTCCTCGGGCTGCGCGGCGCAGGGCTCATGCTGTCGCCGCTCGACGAGGAGATCGTGAGCGACTGGGAGCGGCGCGGCGTCCCGGTGGCCGTCGTCTGCCGCGGGCTGCGGCGCGGCCTCGAGCAGCAGAAGGAGAGCGGCGCCGCGCGGCCGCCCCGCTCGCTGCGCGCGCTCAGGCTCGCGGTCGAGGACGAGTGGCGCGACTACCGGAGCGGCCGCGTGGGCGACGCGCCGGCGCCCGCGGGTGAG
>NZ_JALCYY010000089.1 GCF_022690685.1 Anaeromyxobacter terrae
CTTCGCGGCGGCGCCGTCCCCGGCCGCGTGCGCGGCGCGGGCGGCGGCGAGGAGCGCCCGCGCGTCCCGTGGCGCGCTCGCGACGGCGCGCTCGGCGGCGCGGCGGGCCTCGGCGGGCTCGCCCTCGGCGAGCCAGGCCGCCGAGAGGAGCGTCAGCGCCGGCACGTCGTTCGGCCGGGAGAGGAGCACCGCGTCGAGCTCGGCGCGGGCGGGGCCGGGGAGGCCGGCGTCGAGCCGCGCCTGGCCGAGGGTACGGCGCGCCTCGAGGTCGGCGGGGTCGAGCTTCACCGCCTCCTGGAGCGGCTCGAGCGCGGCCTTCGGGTCCCCGCGCGCGAGGCGCACGCGGCCGAGCCCGGCAGGCCCCTCCGGCGAGCGCGGCTCGCGCTCGCTCTCCGCGAGATAGGCGCGCTCGGCGCCGTCGAGGTCGCCCGTCGCCTCCAGCGCGCGTCCGAGCGCGGCGTGGACGAGCGGCGGCGGCGTGCGCGCCGCGGCGAGCTTCTCGAGCAGGGCGCGAGCGCGGGCGGCGCGCCCGAGGGCGACGTCGGTGAGCGCGTACCAGACGGCGGCCTCGGCCGGCATGCGTCCCTCGCGCCCGGTCGCCTCGAGCTCCGCGCGCGCGGCGGCGGGCTGGCCGAGCCGCAGGCGGGCGATGGCGCGCTGGATCCGGACGGGGCGGCCGTCGACGCCCTGCAGCGCGGCGAGCGCGTCGGCGGGCTTGCCGCGACCGATGCGGGCGCGGGCGAGGAGGAGCCGGTGCGAGACCTCGCGCGGCTCGAGCTCCACGGCGCGGGCGGCGGCCCCCTCGGCGCGCTCCCATGCGCGCGCCGCGAGGTGCGCCTCGGCGAGCGCGGCGGCGAGCGGAGCGGTCTCCCCGAGCGCCTCGCTCGCGCGCGCGAGCCGCGCGGCGGCCGCGGCCGGCTCGCCTCGCGCGACGTCGATGCGAGCGGCGACGAGCTGCGCGCGGAGGCGGAGGTCGTGAGGCGGCGCGCTCCCCGGATCCGCCTCCATCGCGGTGAGCTCGCGCGCGGCGACGTCGAGGTCCCGGCCGAGCGTGAGCCGCGCCTCCGCGGCGCCGACGACCGAGCGCGGGTGCGTGGGATGCGCGCCGAGCGCGGCGCCATACAGGGCGAGGGCCCGATCCGCGTCGCCGCCGCGCAGGGCGAGGTCGCCGAGGTCGGCGAGCGCGCGCAGGAGCGGGGGGTTCGCGCGCGCGGCGATCTCGAGCCGCCCGCGGCCCGCCTCGAGCTCGCCGCGCTCCACGAGCACGCGGCCCGCGAGCGCCTGGACGAGCGGGGCGGACGACGGGCGGGCGTCGAGGAGCGACGCCTCCGCCTCCTTCGCCTCGGCGGGCGACGCCGCGAGGAGGTACTCCGCCACGCGCCCGCCGTCGCCGGCGCTCGGGTCGCGCGCGAGCTCCGTCGCGAGCCTGCGCGCGTCCTCGTCGCCGTGCTCGCTGGCGAGCACCGCCGCGACCTGGGCGGAGAGCGAGGAGATCTCGGGATCCTCGGAGACGCGGCGCGCCTCGGCGAGGAGCCGCGAGGCCTCGCGGAGCGAGCCGAGCGTGTCGCGCGCGAGCCCGGCGCTGGCGCGGACCGCCGCGGTCGCGGCGACCGCCCTCGCGCTGCGGGCGCCCACGACGAGGTAGACCGCGGCGGCGGCGCCGGCCGCAAGAACGAGCGCGGCGGCGCCGAGGAGGCGGCGGTTCCGGCGGAGGCGTGAGGCGGGCGGCGCCGCAGGCGTCTCGGCGAGGAGCTTTTTCCGGAGCTCCTCCGCGAACTGCTGCGCGAGCCGATCGGCCTCGGCGGAGTCCGGAGCCGCGGCGGGCGGGCGCGGCGCGCTCGGCCGGGCGGCGGAGGACGGCCCGATGACGTCGCGGGTCGTCTCGCCGGGGATCATGTAGAGGACGGACCGCGCCGTGTCGGGACGGAGCGGCGGCGGCGTCGGCGGGGCGCGGAACGGGGGCGGGGTGGGCGGCGCCGCTGGCGTGCCGGTGCTCGCGTCGCTGCCGCTCGACGGGCCCGGTGCGGAGGGCGCCACGCGCGAGAGGACGGGCGGGGGAGGGCGCGAGGGCTCGGTGCCGGGCTCCGGTTCGTCACCCCCGGTCGCGGGCGGGGTCTCGGTCGAGGTCGGGGTCGGGTTCGAGGTCGAGGTCGAGGTCCGCGCCCCCCTCGATATCC
This sequence comes from Anaeromyxobacter terrae, assembly GCF_022690685.1. Classification (GTDB taxonomy): domain Bacteria; phylum Myxococcota; class Myxococcia; order Myxococcales; family Anaeromyxobacteraceae; genus Anaeromyxobacter; species Anaeromyxobacter terrae. The sequence goes on from NZ_JALCYY010000089.1 coordinate 2,178, forward strand.
CGAGCGAGACCGTCTTCTCGTCGTCGTCCTCCGTGGCGCGGTGCTTCGGGGTCGACGCCGGGCCCACCCCGAGCTCCCGCCGCGCCTGCTCCACCCAGCCGCGCACGCGCGCGTCCGCCGGCTGGAGCTCGAGGGCGCGCTCGAGGTACGGCAGCGCCTCGGCGTGGAGCTTCCTCGCGAGCAGCGCCTCGCCGACGAGGTTGAAGGCGTACGGGCTCGCGGGATCGACCGCGACGGCGGCCTCGAACTGCGCGAGCGCGCCGGCCGGCTCGCCGGTCTCGAGGAGCGCGCGGCCCCAGACCACGCGGCCGAGGATCGAGGACGGGTGGTGCTCGAGGCCGCGGCGGCAGACCTCCGCCGCACGCGCCGCGTCGCCCCGCTCGACGAGCGCCTTCGCGAGCTCGACGAAGATGCGCGAACGGGGATCGGCGGCGAGGATCTGCTCGTATTTCTCGACGATGGACGGGGGCATGCGGAGGGGCCTGGAGCCTACCAACCCAAGGTCGGTGCGGACAGTCTTCCTCCGCAACCCGCCGGCCGGGGAGGTCGGAGGAGGTGGGGGCGACACCCCGCCACGCTCCGTTCACGCGTCCGTGTGGGCGGGAGTGCCCGCGAGAGGAGCTTGCCGCGCGCGGGCAGGCGATCGATCGCGGCGGAGCGCTCGCCGGTGCGCACGCTGACGACGGGGTCCGGCGAGGAGTGGAACCCGAGCGGACGGAGCGAGGTGCTCGCTTCTCGCGCGCCCGCTTCTCCTGGCGGTGCTCGCCTCCCGCGATTAGCGGACGGATCCGGATGACCGCGCTCCACGAGGTCCGGCACGTCAGCGTCTCGATCGCTCGCTCGCCACGCGACGTGTACGCGTTCGCCTCGAACCCGGAGAACCTGCCGCGCTGGGCCACGGGGCTCGCCGGGACGATCGCGAACGTTGACGGTGAGTGGATCGCGGACGCCCCCGCGGGCAAGGTGAAGGTCAGGTTCGCGGGGCGGAACGAGCTCGGCGTCCTGGACCACGACGTCGTGCTGGAGACGGGCGAGACGATCCACGTCTCGATGAGGGTGGTCCCGAACGGCGACGGGAGCGAGGTGGTCTTCACGCTCGTCCGGCAGCCCGGCGTGTCCGACGAGAGATTCGCGGAGGACGCGCGGTGGGTGCAGAGGGACCTGAACGTCCTGAAGCGGCTGCTGGAGCGGTGAAGCGACCGTCGAGTCGGCTCGACACGGGGACACTCATGCAGCCGAAGGATGGACTCCCGGCGTTGAGTGGCCGTCGTGACGCGGCCCCGAGCGCTCTGTCTCCTGGCGGTAGACGAGCCTCCCCGGGATCGAACGCCTCCACGGCGCTGTGTCTCGCCCAACGAGGCGCGTGCGCCGCCGGCGCGGCAGGCTAATGACTCGAACGGCTGGACCCTCTCGCCTCCCGGAGGTTCGGGGTGAATCCTCACGAGGTCCTGATCCTGTCGCAGCAGGACGTGACAGCGCTCCTGCCGATGCAGGAGTGCATCGAGGTCATGGCCGAGGCGCTCGGCGCGCTGTCGCGCGGCGAGGCCCACCTTCCGCTGCGGTCCCTGGTGCCGTACCCGGACGGCCGCGGGCTCCTCGCCGTCATGCCCGGCTTCTACGACGCGGTGGGCGCGCTCGGTGCGAAGGTGATCACCGTGGTGTCGGGCAACGAGGGCACCGCGTTCGACTCGCACCAGGGCGCGGTGCTCCTCTTCGAGGCGCGCCACGGCTCCCTCCGGGCGATCCTGGATGGCAGCGCGATCACCGCCATCCGCACCGCGGCCGTGAGCGCGGTGGCGACGCGCGCGCTCGCGCGGCCGGACGCCGGGGATCTCGCGCTGCTCGGGTCCGGAGTCCAGGCCGCGCGTCACCTGGAGGCGATGAAGCTCGTGCGGCGCCTGCGGCGCGTGCGCGTCTGGAGCCGCGACCCCGAGCACGCCCGCCGGTTCGCGGCGCGCGAGGGCGCCCGGCACGGGCTCGCCATCGAGGCGGTGCCGGACGCGCGCGAGGCCGTCGCGGGGGCCGATCTCGTGTGCACGGTCACGTCCTCCCGGACCCCCGTCCTCGCGGGCGCCTGGCTCTCGCCGGGCGCTCACGTGAACGCGGTCGGGGCCGCGCTCGCCGCCGCGCGCGAGCTGGACACCGAGGCGGTGCGGCGCGCGCGCCTCTTCGTGGATCGCCGGGAGTCGGCGGAGGGCGAGGCCGGCGACTACCTCATCCCCCTGGCCGAGGGCGCCATCACTCCTGACCACCTGCGCGGCGAGCTCGGCGAGGTGCTCCTCGGGCGAGTCCCCGGTCGAACCTCGGCCGACGAGATCACGGTGTTCAAGTCGCTGGGCCTCGCCATCGAGGACCTCGCCGCGGCCGAGCACGTGAACGCCAGGGCGCGGGCGACGGGGCGCGGGCTACGGGTGGAGCTCGGGGGGCTGCGCGACGCCGCGGCCCCGGGCGGCGCGGGCTGAGCCGGGATCCCGCGCCTCGGTCCTCGTCGCGGCGCCGCTACTCGCTCGCCCAGCGATCCAGCGGCAGCCCGGCGGCGGGCATCACCGTCACCGCGGCGCTGCCGGCGTCGAACCCGTCGAGCGTGTCGTTGTGATGGGCGATGATCTGGTCCGCGCCGAGCACGTCGCTGTCCGAGGTCGCGTGGGCGTCGCCCACCAGGACCACGTCGTAGCCCAGCGACACGGCGCGGCGGCAGGTGGTGTCGACGCAGAACTGGCTCATGCAGCCGGCGACGACGAGCCGCTTCACCCCGCGGCGATCGAGCTCCGCCTGGAGCGGGGTCTCGAAGAAGGCGTCGCAGGCGGTCTTGCGGCACACCGCCGTGGGCGGCGTCGCGGCGAGCACCGGGTCGAGCTGCCAGCCCTCGCTGCCCACCTCCAGCCGGTGACCCGGGCCGCCGTCGTGCTGCACGTAGATGACCGGGAGGCCCGCCGCGGCGGCGCGGGCGGCGAGCGCGCCGATGCGCTCCAGGATCTCCGCCCAGCGCGGGGAGGGCCGCTTGCCGGTGAAGATCCCCTTCTGCACGTCGATCACCACGAGCGCGGTGCGCGTCATGGGCCTCACTTATCGGCGTGCACCCGGACGGCGCAAGAGATCCGTTGCAGGACGGTTCGACGAACGCTGACCTCGGGTGAAGGGGAGCCCGGATGGCACGGGTGACTGCGACCGAGCGTTCAGCCACAATCCTCTCACCGATGGCCTCGGCTCCCGACCCGCATCAGCCCGTCATCGTCTCGTACCTGACGCTGCGCCGGGTCGTCGGCGTGCTGGGCGTGTCCCTCCCCATCGTGATCGCGCTCTGGGGCTTCTCGATCCTCGGCGTCTTCCGCGTCCTGCCGTCGATCAGCGACTACTACGGGCTTCGAACGCGGGACGTCTTCGTCGGCACGCTCTTCACCATCGCCTGGTTCCTCTTCACGTATCGGGGGTACGAGAGGAAGGACGACGTCGCGGGCGATCTGGCCTGCCTCTTCGCCATCGGCACGGCGCTCTTCCCGAACACCGGCACGCGCCTCGAGCAAGTCCTCCACTTCGCCTCGGCCTCGCTGCTGTTCCTCGTGCTCGCCTACTTCTCGCTCTTCCTGTTCACGAAGACGAGCGGCACGCCGACCCGCATGAAGCGGGCTCGCAACGCCGTCTATCGCGCGTGCGGCGTGGTGATGCTCGCGTGCATCGGCCTCATCGGCCTTTACAAGCTCGCGCTCGACGAGACTCCCGTCCAGCAGGTGAAGCCGGTGTTCTGGCTGGAGTCCCTCGCGCTCTGGGCGTTCGGGGTCTCCTGGTTCGTGAAGGGGGAGACCCTCCTCAAGGACGCGTAGCGGCGCTACCGCCTGCTCGCGGGCGTGCGTGGCCTGTTCGTCATGCAGGGTGGCATATGAAGCTCCGTGTCGGGGATGACGTGCCGGATGTCGCGCTGCAGGCGCTGGACGGGACGCGGCTGGACTGCAGGCGGTCAAAGGGCCCGGTGGTGGTGACGTTCACGCGCCACGCGGGGTGCCCGGTCTGCCAGCTCCACGTCGGCCGCATGGCCGCGGCGATGCCCGAGTTCCGCGCGCGCTCGTGCGGCGTGTGGATGGTGTTCCAGTCCACGCCGGAACGGCTCAGGGAGGCCATGGCTCGATGGCAGCCGGGGTTCGCGGCGGTCGCCGACCCCGCCGCGGGACTGTACGACGCGTTCGGGGCGGCAGCGAGCCTGACCGGGTACCTCCATCCCCGCTCGCTGCTGGCGCTGGTTCGAGCCACGATCGCCGGCAAGCGACACGGACGCTTCGAGGGCCGCGAGACCCAGATGCCTGCGGACTTCGTGCTCGGTCCCGGCGGCCGGATCGCGCTGGCGCACTACGGGAGCGATGTCGGCGATGACGCCCGGGTGGAGGCGCTGCTGGCGGCCGTCGACTCGCTGAAGGCGGGGCGTGGCCCGTTGACGTGCGAACCGACGACGTGAACCGCTGACGCGCGGAACGGCGCCCAGAAGCAGAAACGGCGAAGACCCTGCGGTCTCCGCCGTCTCGTCGAGCGCTCTCGCTCGGGCTCGGCCTAGAACGGAATGTCGTCCGGCCCGCCGCCGCCGCCACCACCGCCGTGGCTGCCGTCGTCCTCGAAGCCGCCGGGCGGGGTGAGCTCCTCGGGGCCGTGACCGCCGCGACCGGGGCCGCCGGCGCCGCCGCCCATCCCGCCGCCGCGGCCGCCACCGGCGCCGCCGCCGAGGAAGCGAACCGTCTCGGCGACGACCTTCACCTTGTAGCGCTCCTGGCCGGACGCCTTGTCCTGCCACTTGTCGGTCTTGAGGCGGCCCTCGACGTAGACCTGGCGGCCCTTCGCCAGGTACTCACCGCACTGCTCGGCCTGCTTCCCCCAGACCTCGACGTCGTGCCACTCCGTCTCCTCCTTCTTCTGGCCGGACTGCTTGTCGGTCCAGGAGCGGGAGGTGGCGATGCGGAGGTTCGCGACCGCCTGGCCGCCGGACGTGTACCGGACCTCGGGATCCTTCCCGAGATTCCCGACGAGGATGACCCTGTTCACCATGGCGTCGCTCTCCTTTTCGCGTGGCCGGCGGCTCTTCCGCAGGCGTCCTGAAGCCGGCTCGTCGGCCGGCGTCGTCGAACTCGGCGGGCCGCGCACCGTGCGCCGCACGCCGTGCAGGTAGGTCTAGCAGGGCGCTCTGACGTCACGCCCGGTCGCCGCGCAAGGTCGAGCGGGGCTACCGGCTCGAGGCCTTCGCCGCAGGGGCGGTCGAGGCGGGCAGGAGGGCGGGCGCCGCGCGGACCGCGTCGCCGGCCCGGAGCGCCGCCTCGAGGCGGGGCCCGAGCGCCCGCGCGAACGCGCCCGCGTCCCCCGGCTTCTCGCCGAGGGCGCGCAGCGCCTCGCGGAACGGCCGCTCGCCGTCCTCTGCGCCGGCGAGCCCGCGCGCGAGCACCGCGATCGACGCCTCCTGCAGCGGGGCGGGCGCGGCGCGGAGGGCGGTGAGGATCTCCTCGGGCGCGCTCGAGGCGACGGCCCCCACGACCTCGGCGAGCGCGGCCCCGAGCCGGGCGTCGCCCACCGCCGCCGGCGTGAGCTCGACGAGCCGCGCGAGCGCGTCCGTCTCGCCCTCCGCGGCGAGATCGCCGAGCGACGGGAGCACCGGCGTCGGCTCGTCGGGGCCGAGCGCGGCGAGGAGCCGCCCGAGCGCCTGGGGATCCGCCGTGACCGCGTCGAGGAACGCGCGCCGGGCGGTCTCGCCGTCCGGCTCGGAGAGGTAGATGCACTCGGCGACCGCGAGGCGGAGGGCGGGGTCGCTCTCGGACCGCAGCGCGGTGCGGAGGAACGAGACGTTGCGGGGGTCGCCGGCGCGCCCGAGGCCGTAGTAGGTGCGGACCGCGAGGGCGAGATCGGCGGGCGTCGCCGCCGGGACCGCGCCCGCCTCGGGGGCGTTCGCGAGCGCGACCGCGGCGTCGAGCCCCTCCCGCGTCCCGCCGCTCGCGGCGATCGCGGTGCCGAGCGCGTCCACCGCCCGGACGACGCCCGCGTGGCGGCCGGGGTAGTCGTTCACGATGACCGCGAAGGCGAGCGTCCTCCTGCCGGCCGTCTCGACGTAGCCCGAGAGGCTCGTCACGTTCTCGAGCGTGCCGGTCTTCGCGCGCAGGTGGCCGTCCGCGGCGGTGCCGTCCATGCGCCAGCGGATCGTGCCGTCGCGGCCGGCGACCGGGAGCGACGTCACGTACTCGGCCTGGAGCGGGAAGCGCGACCACATCGCGCGGAGGAGCGTCACGAGCTGCCGCGCGCTGAAGCGGTTCGTGTCGTTGAGCCCGGAGCCGTTCTTCATCACGTAGGCGCCGCGGGGGATCCCGAGGCTGCCGAGGAACTCCCCCACCGCCTCGATGCCCTTCGGCCACGAGCCCGGCGCGCCCTTCGCCTCCGCGCCGAGCGTCTTCACGAGCTGCTCCGCGACGAAGTTGTTCGAGTTCTTGTTGAGCCGGCGGACGATCTCCGCGAGCGTGTCCGAGGTGGCGACGTGGACGAGCTTCGCGCCGTGCGGCACCGCGCCGGCGCGGATCGCGCCCGTCACCTTCACGCCGCGCAGCTCGAGCAGCCGCGCGAGGGTGTGGCCGAGGTAGCGCGCCGGATCGTCGACCCGCCGCCACACCGGCTGCACGCGGCTGCCGGCGGGCACCGGCCCCGACACCACGATCCGCTGCCGGCCGCCGACGAGCGAGGACTCGACCGTCACGTGGCGCCGGCCGCGGGGCCCCACGGTCCGCGTGCGGTTCACGACCTCGAAGAACGCGCTCTGCGGCTCGAGCTCGACGCGGCCCTTCTGGCCCCGGCCGGCGCCCGGCCCGACGTACACCGCGATGGCGTTCCAGTTGAGCGAGAGCGCGCCGGTGGGGGCGAGGTAGGACCGGTCCCCCTCCTCCTGGTCGTAGCCGGGGCCGTAGCGCTCGGCGTCGAACCAGCCGTCGTCGAGGACGACGTCGCCGACCTTGCGGATGCCGAGGTGGGCGAGCTCGCCCGCGATCGCCCAGAGCCGCTCGGTGACGAGCGTGGGATCGCCGCGGCCGCGGACGTACATCGTGCGCACCGCGGGCGAGCGGGCGGAGGGTGCGTCCACGAGGAGCTCGGTCGCGAAGCGGTACCCCGGCCCGAGCCGCGCGAGCGCGGCGGCGGAGGTGACGAGCTTCACGTTCGAGGCGGGGTTGAGGAGCACGTCCGCGTCGCGGGCGTAGAGCACGTCCCCCGAGCCGATGTCGGCGACGAGCACCCCCGCGCGGGCGCCGGCGAGGGCGCTGCCCTGGACGATGCTGTCGAGCGCGACCTGGAGGTCGCGCTGCGAGGGGGGCTCTGCGGCGGAAGGGGCGGAGGGAGCGGAGAGGACGACGGCGAGGGTCGCGGCGGCGGCCCTGACGATGGCGGTCACGGAGGCTCTCTCTTACCGGAAGGGCGGACGCATGGATAGCGTGCGAGGCGCCAGGCGCGAGGAGAACGCCCGGCGGGGCGCGGGCATTTCCGGGGTCATGCGTTGACACGAGAGACGGCCGCTCGCTAGCGTACGGGCCGTGAGACCGGGTCGCACCGAGAGCGTGGACGCACGGGTCCAGGAGGCGCTGGACCGGTTCGCGCGCTTCCTCGAAGGGAAGGATCTCCGCCTGACGGAGGCGCGCGCGGCCATCGTCGAGGCCGCGCTCGCGCGCGAGGGGCACTATCCGATCGACGAGCTCATCGCCGACCTGAAGCAGCGCGGCATCCGCGGCTCCAAGGCGACGGTCTACCGCACGCTCCCTCTCCTCGCGGAGGCGGGCATCCTCGAGCCGGCCATCCTCGCAGGCGAGACGCGCAGCTACGAGACGACCTTCGGCCGCCACCACCACGATCACCTGCGCTGCGGGCGGTGCGGCAAGGTGGTCGAGTTCGAGTTCGAGGCGTTCGAGATCCTCCAGCGGGAGGTCGCGACGCGCTACGGGTTCCGGCTCGAGAGCCACCACCACGAGCTCATCGGCACCTGCCCGGAGTGCATCGCCCGGGAGGCCGGCGCGAGCCCGCCCGACGGCGCGGGAGCGCCCGCCCCGACCGGCCCTGCCGAGGGCGGACCCGACGCCGGGCGGTGAGCTTTCTCCGGAGGCCGGCGCGACGCCGGGCCTCCGGCTCGCTCACCCGTCGATGACCTTGCGGATCGCCTCCGCGTGCGCGAGCCGGCCCTCCACGCGCAGGGCGAGCTCCCGCCGGGCGCGCTCGACCGCCGCCCGCTCGAGCCCGAGGGCGCGCCCGACGACGGCGTCGAGCTCCCGCTGCGCCGGCCGGGCGAGCATGGCCCGCACGTCGGTCGTCACCGGCGCCGCGGCGAGCGCCGCGCGCAGCCCGGCGAGCTCGGCCTCCACCGCGGCGAGCGCCGCCGGCGCGGGGAAGGGGGCCGCGGCGAGGACGCGGCAGTCGACGTCGGCGATGGCCTGGGCGCCGGTGAGCTGCCGCGCCCCGGCGTCGATGGCGAGCCGCACCGGCGTCGCGCAGAGCACGAGCGCCACCTGCCAGGGCGGGAGCTCGCGCGGGAAGAGCGCGTGCCACTTCTTGTCCTCCCAGAGCCCCTCCGCGTTCAGGAACGCGAACGCGCGCGCGCTCACCTTGGCCGGGTAGAGCACCGGCGCGGGGCCACGGCCCGGCGCGAGCCGCCACCAGGGGGCGCGCCCGGCGCAGGTCGGGCGGAGGTGGACCCCCGCGGCCTCCCCGCGCCGCAGGTACGCGCGCGCCGCGCGGGACGGCTCGAGCGGCCGGAACAGGACCCGCGCCGGCTCGGCGCGCTCGGGCGTCCGCGCCTCCTTGAGCGACGCGAGGAGCGGGACCACGTCCGAGGGCGAGAGCGCGACCTCGCCGAGGAGCGACGACTCGAACCGGCCGCCGCCGAGCGGCCTGAGCTGGAAGAACCCGTTGCAGCCGGTCTTCGTCCCGAAGCGGACCTCGCACGCGTCCGCGAGCGTGCGGGCGCCCGCGGGCGCCGCCGCCTGGCGCGGCGCGAGCCGGAGGCGTGGCGAGGCGGTCCCGCGGGCGAGCGCGGCAAGCTCCGCGGGCGCAAGCGACGCGAGCGGCACCGTCGCCTCCGCCGCCCGCGCGTCCGCGGCGCCCTCGGACCAGACGGCGAGGAGCGTGTCCACCGACGCGGCGAAGCTCCCGGCGACCCGCGAGCGGAGCCGCAGGACGATGCCGCCGCGCGCGCGCGCGTCCGCGAGGAGCGGCGCGGCCGAGCGGGAGGTGTCGAGCGCGCGAGGCCAGACGAGCGCGACGACCGGCGCGCGCCGGATCGCCACGGCGGCGAAGTGCGCGGAGAGATCCGCCTGGCGCGAGAGGCCGCTCGCCCGCGCCGCGCGCGCCTTCTCCCGGGAGGGGAGCGCCTCGTGGCGCAGGAAGGGCGGGTTCGCGAGGACGAGGTCCGCCGCGGGCCAGCCATCCGCGGAGAGGGCGTCGCGCGCGCGGAGCTCGGCCCGCGCGCCGAGGAGGGCGAGCCGGCCGCGCGTCGCCTCGACGGCGAGCGGCGCGAGGTCGAGGCCGTGGAGGCGGAGCCGGGCGCCGACCGCGCGCGCGAGCCGCTCCGCCGCGCAGAGGAGCGCGCCACCCCCGCACGCCGGATCGAGCACGGCGAGGCCCTCGAGGGCGCGGGACAGGCGCGGTGAGGACGCCCCGGAGAGGAGCGCCGCGAGCGCCTCCGAGGCCGAAGGCCCCCCGCGCCGCGCGGCGGCGTGGGCGAGCCCGAACGCCGCGAGCAGGCGCGCCTCCGGCGCGGGGGTGAACACCGCCCCGCGCGCTCCCGCGAGGGCCCGCGCGCAGATCGCCTCGAGGAGCGCGCCGTCGAGGGCGCCGCCGCAGCCGTCCTCGGGCGCCGCGCCGACGGGGAACCCCGCGAGCGGCCCGCCGCGCGTACCGCCGAGCCGCGCGAGCGCCGCCGCGAGCTGCGCCCCCGGCGCGAGCGGCGCGAGCGCTGCGAGGGCGGCCTCGATCGGCGTCGGGGGCGTGCGCACGCGCCGCGGTTGTACCAATTCCGCGCGCCGGCCGCTCGGCTCCCTCCGTCCCTCACGCCCGCGCGCCGGCGCGACCGGGAGGCGGCGGGAGCCGTGGCACGAGCCGGGCGCTCGGGACGAGCGCGAGGACGAGCAGGAGCGCGGCCGCGGAGAGCTCGGCGGCGGCGGCGACGCGATCGGAGCCGTCGCGCGCCACGAGGACGAGCCAGAGCGCGGGCGCGCCGAGCGCGAAGCGGGCGCGCGGCCACTCGAAGGCGGCCAGGGTGGCGATGCACACGAGGAGCCCCATCGCGACGTCGTGCAGGATCGGCCCGACCGAGCCGTACCCGAGCACGAGCGGCGCGAGCATGAGCCCGAGGCCCACCGCAAAGCTCGCCCAGCGCGCGTACATCCGCTGGCAAGGTGGCGGCGCGCTCGCGCGCTTTCAAGCGCGGCCAGGCGTGCCGGCGAGGCGACCGGGCGTTCGCGCGCTCCTCCGGGCCGGGCCAGAAATTCGGTCAAGTCAGCCCCCCCGGCTAGGATGCGCCGACTCCGATCGGTTCCGGCAGGATCGCGGCATGCCCCGCCGTCGAACGGACCGGTCGCGCCCGGACACCGCCATGACCTACGCCGAGGAACGCGTCGCTTCCGAGATGGGCCGGGTGATGCTCGCGCTCTACCGCGCCGGGATGCAGGTCCGGCTCTGGCCGGACGCGCTGAAGGGGCGGGCGAGCGCCCGCATCGTCCCCGGCCCCTCCGCGAAGCGCCGCCGGGGCGAGGCGCCCCGCGCCGTCACGGGCGTGGGCGACTCGCCGCTGCAGGCCATCTATGCGGCGGTGGAGCGGATGAACGAGCGGTCGGGGGCGATCGTCGTCCCGCTCGAGTGACCCGGCGCGCGCCGGCTGCGCCGTGCGCCTCTCCGGGGGCCCGAGGGAAAGCGAGGCTACGGGAAGAGCGCGTCGAGCTTCTTCTCGATGTCTTCCTGCACCTTCTGGCGCATCGAGCCCGGGATCAGCATCGGGAACTTGAGCTCGACCGTGACCTCCTCGTCGCGCACCTGGTACGCGCCCGAGACGCCCATCTTGGCGACCTTGCCCGTCCTCGACCCGTCGTTCTTCTGGTAGTCGAGCGAGAGCTTCTGGGCGATCCGCTCCATCACCTCGTCGACCTTCTCGTAGATCTCGCCCGCGCTCTTGCCCGGGTACTTCCTCGTGATCTGCGGCATTCTTTCTCCTGTCACTTCTCGACGTAGAGAGTTGGGTCGGGAACACCCGCCTCGTCAAATCCCTTCCGGCGCAGGACGCAGGCATCGCACGCGCCACAAGCCCGTCCGCGGACCGGGTCGTAGCACGAGAGGGTGAGCCGGTAGGGGACCCCGAGCGCGGTCCCGAGCTTGACGATCCCTGCCTTCGTGAGCCGGAGCAGGGGCGCGTGGATTCGCAGCGGCCGTCCCTCCACGCCCGCCTTCGTCGCCACCCTCGCCAGGCGCTCGAACGCCCGCAGGAACGCGGGCCGGCAGTCCGGGTAGCCGGAGTAGTCGATGGCGTTCACGCCGACGAAGATGTCCTCCGCGCCGATCGTCTCGGCGTGCGCGAGGGCGAGCGCGAGGAGGACCGTGTTCCTCGCCGGCACGTAGGTGACCGGGATCTCGGCGGCGCGCCGGCGGTCGCTCCGCCGCTTGGGCACGGCGATCGCCCGGTCGGTCAGCGCCGAGCCGCCGAACGTGGAGAGGTCCACCTTCACGACCCGGTGATCCGCGGCGCCGAGCGCGCGGGCGAGCCGCCGGGCGCGGGCGAGCTCGCCCTTGTGGCGCTGGCCGTAGTCGACGGAGAGGCAGTGCGCCTCGAACCCGTCGCGCCGTGCGACCGCGAGGCAGGTCGTCGAGTCGAGCCCGCCGGAGAGGAGGACCACCGCACGCTTCGTCTTTGCCATGAGGGCGGGGATTCTAAGCGACGGTCCCCGATTCGCGATCACCTTCGTTCGCGAAGCACGAGCGGGCTTCAAGGGGAGGCGGCCGGTACGCTCGCCGCCGACGTGAGCGCGTAGGTCGCGGCGCACGGCAGCGCACAGGCACCGCAGTTCCCGGCGAGGTACTCGAAGCGCTCCACGAGCGTGCCAGCGAACGTCGCCGCGGCGCCCTCGCCGGTGACGACGCCGGTGACGTGCTCCACCGCCGACACCGAGCAGTTGGATCCGCAGCGGTCGAGCACCGCGAGCCCGGAGCTCGCCTCGAGCGTGTAGGTCCCGTCCGCTGCGCGCGAGCCGTAGTACGTCGCGCCGCGCCCGCCGGGGCACAGCGCCGCCGGCGAGCTGCCCGCCGCCGCCGGCTCGACGGTGAGCTTTGCCACGAAGCTCGCCACGACCCGCGTGGGCGGATCCACGACCGGCGGCTCGGCGGTGCAGGCGGAGGGCGGCGCGCCGTCGGGCACGGAGACCTCGAGGCGAAAGCTGCCCACCGGCTCGCCCGGGCAGGTGCTCTCGCTGGTCCCCGAGCAGGCGAGGACCAGTGCGGCGAGGGTGACGAGGAGGGGGCGGTGCACGGCGGTCATCCCAACGCGGCGACGCGCAGCTTGAGGAACGGATCGGAGAGGGCGAAGAGCGCGACGTCGCGCAGGTCGGCGAGCGCGAGCGCCTGCGAGGGCGCGGGCGGGCTCTCCACGAGCTTGCGGTCGGCGAGGAGCAGCGCGTCGAGCGCGGCGCCCGGATCGCCGCACCGCAGGAGCGCGACGCGGTTCGCGGTGCGCCGGAGCGCGGCGGCGAGCGCGCGGGGATCCGTCGCAGCGAGCTCGTCCGAGGCGTCGCGAGCGAGCCGTCGCGCCTCCTCGCGGACGGACGGGGGAACGGAGAGCTCGAGCGCGGCGAGGAACGCGCCGGCGCGTTCGGGCGGGAGCCCCTGTGACGGCGGCGAGCCGCCCGAGAAGCGGCACGCGAGCTCGAGCAGGATCCCGACGTCGCGCGGGGCGAACTTGCCGGCGAGCGCCCAGCCGTGGCCGAGGAGATCCACGGCGCGCGTCGCCGCGAACGCGAGCGCCCCGGGCGCCAGCGCCTCGACGCCGGCGGCGATGACGAGCGAAGGCGGCTGGCTGTTCTCGAGGGCGATCCCCGCGCCGGGGGCGCCGGAGAGGAACGCCGCGAACGGCCGCCCGTGCAGCGCGGCGCGCGCGGCGTCGAGCGCGGCCCGGACCGCCGGACCGCGCGGCGGGACGAGCCGGTCGGCGGGGGTGACGCCGTGGCGGGCGAGGTCCGCCGGGAAGAGCGGCTCGAGGTACTGGGAGAGGAGCGCGAGGAGCCGGGCGAGCGGGCCGGTCGCGCCGGGGGCGGCGACGCGCTCGCGCAGCCCCGGCGCGATGGGCGCGAGGCGGAGGGCG
>NZ_JALCYY010000009.1:0-31082 GCF_022690685.1 Anaeromyxobacter terrae
CGAGGCTCCGCGCGAAGCCGGGACTGAGGGCGCGCCTCGTGCAGGCGCGCGCGCGTCAGGGCTGCGGCGCGGCGGCGGAGCGGTCGGGCCCGACGCCGCCCGGCTCCGCGGCGCGGCGCCCGCCGAGGCCGCGGAGCCGCTCCATCCACACGTAGAACACCGGCGTCACGTACAGCGTGAGGAACTGCGAGAACACGAGGCCGCCGACGACGGCGAGGCCGAGCGGCTGACGCGACTCCGCGCCCGCGCCGAGCCCGAGGGCGATGGGCAGGGTGCCCATCAGCGCCGCCATCGTGGTCATCATGATGGGCCGGAAGCGCACGAGCGACGCCTCGTGGATCGCGTCGCGCGGTGACTTCCCCCCGCGCTGCGCCTCGATGGCGAAGTCCACCATCATGATGCCGTTCTTCTTCACGAGCCCGACGAGCATGATGACGCCCACGAAGGCGTAGATGGACAGGTCGGTGCGGAACAGGAGCAGCGTGACGAGCGCGCCGAAGCCCGCGAAGGGGAGGGCGGTGAGGATCGTGATGGGGTGGACGAAGCTCTCGTAGAGGATCCCGAGCACCACGTAGATGACGAGGACCGCCATCACGAGGAGCAGCCCGAGGCCGCGCATCGACTCCTGGAAGGCCTGGGCCGTGCCCTGGAACCGCGTGGCGACCGTCGCCGGGAGCACCTCCGCCGCGGCGGCCTCGATGCCCTGCACCGCCTCGCCGAGCGACCGGCCGGGGGCGAGGTTGAAGCTCAAGTTCACCGCCGGGAGCTGCCCGGCGTGGTTCACCGACAGCGGACCCACCGCGCGGCCCAGCCGCGCGATCGTGTCGAGCGGGACGAGCTTTCCGGACGCGCCGGAGCGGACGTAGACGAGCGAGAGGGCGCCCGGGTCGAGGCGGAACCCCGGGTCGAGCTCCATCAGCACGTCGTACTGGTCCTCGGGCGCGTTGATGACGGAGACCCGTCGCGAGCCGAAGGCGGTGTAGAGCGCGTCCTCGATCGCGAGGGGGGCGACCTGGAGCGCGGCGGCGCGGTCGCGGTCGATCGCGACCGTGACGCGCGGCGACGCGAGCCGCAGGTCGGAGTTCACGTCCGCGAGCGCCGGCATCGCGCGCATCCGGGCCTCGAGCGCGGGCGCCGCCTTGTAGAGCGCGTCGGTGTCGGCGTCCTGGAGCGTCACGGAGTACTGGGCGCGCCCGCCGCCCCCCGCGAGCGAGATGGGCGGCGGGTTCATCGGGAACGCCCGGAGCGACGGCACCGCGCCGAGCTCTCCGCGGAGGTCGCGGACCACCTGGTCGACGTGCGCCCGATCGCCGTCCTTGAGCTTCAGGAACACGAAGCCGCTCGAGACGCTGCGGACGGTGGAGTTCGCGTGCTCGACCGCGGGGTGCCGCGTCGCGATCTCCGCGACCTGCCGGTGGGCGCGCACCATCGCGTCCCAGCTCGTGCCCTCCGCCGGCTCGGTGTTGATGAGGAGCCGCCCGGTGTCCTCGCTGGGGAGGAAGCCCTTCGGGACGGCCTGCCAGAGCGGGACCATGAGGACGAGCACGGCGCCGGAGAAGGCGAGCACCGAGCGCGGGTGGGCGAGCGCCCAGGTGAGCCCGCGGTCGTAGAAGCGCAGCAACGCGTCGAACGCGCGCTCGGTGACCTGGTAGAGGCGCCCGTGCCGCTCCGCCGCGTGCGGCTTGAGGAAGCGGGCGCAGAGCAGCGGCGTCAGCGTGAGCGACACGAAGCCGGACACGAGGATCGCCGCGCCGATCGTGACCGCGAACTCCTTGAAGAGCCGCCCGACGAGCCCGCCCATGAAGAGGATCGGGAGGAACACCGCGGCGAGCGAGATCGTCATGGAGAGGATCGTGAACGCGATCTCCTTCGACCCGCGGAACGCCGCCTCCCGCGCGGGCTCGCCGCGCTCCATGTGGCGCACGATGTTCTCGAGCATGACGATGGCGTCGTCCACGACGAAGCCGACCGCCAGCGTGAGCGCCATGAGCGAGAGGTTGTCGAGCGAGTAGCCCATCGCCGCCATGATCCCGAACGTGCCGACGAGCGAGACCGGCAGGGCGAGGCTCGGGATGACGGTCGCGGGCAGGTTCCTGAGGAACAGGAAGATGACGAGGATGACGAGGACGAGCGTGAGGAGGAGCGTGAACTGCACGTCCACGACGGAGTGGCGGATCGACTCGGAGCGGTCGTAGATGACCTTGAGCTCGACGGCCGCGGGGAGCTGCTGGTTGATCGTCGGGAGCAGCTCCTGCACCTCCCGCGCGATCTGCACGGTGTTCGTGCCCGGCTGCCGGCGCACCGCGACGGTGACGCTCCGCTGGTCCTTGCCGTCCTTGACGAACCAGGCGGCGACGCGGTCGTTCTCGACGCCGTCCTTCACCTCGCCGAGGTCGGCGAGGCGGACCGGCGCCCCGTCCCGGAAGGCGACCACCACCTCGCGGAAATCGGCCGCGGTGAGGAGCCCGCCCGTCGCCTCGACGGTGTAGGCGCGGTCCCGCCCCTCGACGACGCCGGTGGGCAGGTTCGCGTTGGCGTTCCGGACCGCCGCCGTGACCTCCTCGAGGCCGAGCCCGCGCGCCTGGAGCGCGCGGGGATCGAGCTGGATGCGCACCGCGTACTTCTGCGCGCCGAAGATCGCCACCTCCGCGACCCCCGGCACCGTCGCGACGCGCTGCGCGACGAGGTCCTGCGCGTACCGGTTCACCTCGGAGAGCGGCAGGGTGGGGGAGGTGAGCGAGAGGTAGAGGATGGGCTGGTCCGCCGGGTTCACCTTCCGGAACGTGGGCGGGTTCGGCATGTTCGCCGGGAGCTGGCCGAGGCTCGCCGAGATCGCCGCCTGCACGTCGAGCGCCGCGGAGTCGATGTCGCGGTCGAGGTCGAACTCGAGCGTGACCGACGTCGAGCCCTGGCTCGACGACGAGTTCATGGTCTTGATGCCGGCGATGTTCGAGAACTGGCGCTCGAGCGGGGTCGCGACCGAGGCGGCCATCGTCTCGGGGCTCGCGCCGGGGAGCGAGGCGTTCACCGAGATGGTGGGGAAGTCGACGACCGGGAGGTCGGAGACGGGCAGGCTCCGGTAGGCGAAGACGCCGAACAGGGTGAAGCTCGCCATGACGAGCGTCGTCATGACGGGCCGGCGGATGAACGGGGCGGAGAGGTTCATCGCGCCGCGCCCTTCGCGGCGCCGTTGCTTTCGCCGGCCCCCGCGGGGCCCCGCTCGCCGAGGAGCTCCACCGGCGCGTCCGGGCGCAGCTTGAGCTGTCCCTCGGTGACGACGAGCTCGCCCGCCGCGATGCCCTCGCCGATCACCGTCTCCGCGTCGCCCGCCTGCTGCACGACGACCGGGCGGAGCACCGCCTTGCGCTCCGCGCTCACGACGTAGGCGTAGTCGCCCTGCTGGCCGGAGGCGACCGCGGACGCGGGCACCACGACGGCGCGGCTCCGCTCGGCGACGCGGAGGAACACGTCGACCACCTGCCCGGGCCAGAGCGTCTCGTCGTCGTTCGCGATGCGCGCCTTGAGCAGGATCGTGCCGGTCGCCGGGTCGACCGCGTTGTCCATGAACGCGAGCGTGGCCTCGACGTCCTCGGCGCCCCCCGCCGGGCGAACGCGCACCGGCAGGCCGATCACGCGCCCGCGCAGCGCCGCCAGGTGGCGCTCGGGGATGGAGAACGCCGCGAAGACCGGCTTCACCTGCTCGATCGTCACGAGCGGCTCCTGCGAGCCCGAGGCGACGAGGTTCCCGGGGTGCACGAGCAGCCGGCCGGTGCGTCCGGCCGAGGGCGCGCGGATCGTGCAGTAGGAGAGGTCGAGCGCGGCGCGGTCCACCGCCGCCTGGTCGGCGACCACCGTCGCGTCGAGCGCGGCGGCGTTCGCCCGGGCGGCGTCGTGCTGCTGGCGGGTCACGTACTCCTTCTCGACCAGCTCGGCGTAGCGCTTCGCGTCGGCGCGCGCGTTCTCCGCGCGCGCCCGGTCCTGCGCGAGCCTCGCCCGCGCCTCGGCGAGCGCGGCCGCGTAGGGGCGGCGGTCGATCTCGAGGAGCAGGTCACCCTTCTTCACCTGCTGACCCTCGGTGAAGCGGACCGCGACGATCGGGCCCGACACCTGCGCGCGCACCGCGACGGACTGGTTCGCGACGATGCGGCCGACCGCGCGCACCTCGACGGGGACGTCCTTCTGGACCGCGCGCTCCGCGCGGACGGCGACGGGGCGGGGCCCGGCCGCGTTTCGGGCGTCTCCGCGCGAGCACGCGGCGAGCGCGCCGCCGAGGAGGAGCGTCGCGGCGGCGATGGAGGTGGTGCGGGAGCTCATGGTGTTCCTCGAGGCGCCTCCGGCGCGGTGGGCGCGTCGGACGGTGCTGGGGCCGCGGGCACCGCGGCGGGGAGATCGAGCCGGCCGCTCGCGCGCGTGAGCTGGGCGAGGGCGACGAGGTAGTCGGAGCGGGCGCGCACGTCCTCGGCCTGGGCGGTCTCGAGGGCGGACTGCGCGTTCAGGAGGTCCAGGATCGAGCCGACGCCCTCCTTGTAACGGCCGCGCGCCACGTCGGAGGACGCGCGGGCGGAGGCGAGGAGGTCGCGGGAGGTCTCGAGTCGACGCCCCGCGCTGGTGAGCCCCTGGTAGCTCGTCCAGACGTCGAGCGCCACGCGCTGCCCGGCGGCGTCGGCGCGGGCGCGCGCGGCGTCCGCCGTGGCGCGCGCGGCGAGCGCGTCGTAGGCAGGGCCGAGCCCCTCGAACATCGGGACGCGCAGGACGAGGCCGGTGGACCAGGTGGTGGTCGGGTCGAGCCCCTCGGGCGCGAGGTAGTGGGTGCGGCCGGCGCTCGCCTGGAACGAGAGGGTCGGCCAGGCCGCGCGGGAGGCCGCGCGAGCGCGCGCGTCCGCGGCGTCCGCCAGGGCGCGCGCGCGGCCCACGTCCGGATTGCGGGCCGCCGCCTGCGCGAGGAGGTCGTCCACCGTGGGTCGGGCTCGCGTCGCGTCCACCTCCGCCGGCAGCGCTCCCACCTCGAGCTCGACGGTGGGCGGGAGCCCCGCGAGCGTGGCGAGCGCACCGCGCAGGGCGAGCGCCTGGCCCTCCGCCTGCTGGAGCGTGAGCTGGACCTGCGAGAGCGCCGTGCGCGCCTGCAGCACGTCGGCGATGGTGGCGACGCCCGCCTTGCGCCGCGCCTCCGCGGCCGCGAGGCTCGTCTCGGCCTGACGCACCGACGACTTCTCCGCCTCGGCGAGGGCGCGGGCGCCCAGGTACTGGAAGTACGTCTGCTGCACCTGGAGCACGAGATCGGCCACCGCCGCGTGCTCCGCGAGGCGCGCCGCGACGAGGAGCCGATCCGCGGCGTCGACGAGCGCGCCCCGCGCGCCGAGGTCGAGGAGGAGCCAGGTGAGGTTCGCGGTCGCGCCCGCGGTCGTGCTCGTCGAGACGGCGCGGCCCGGGCCCCCGCCCGAGCGCTGGCGCAGGAGCGAGGCGTTCGCGTCGATCGACGGCCAGTACAGGCTGCGCTCCGAGCCGGCCTGCGCGGCCGCGGCGCGCGCGTCGTACCAGGTGGCCCTCGTCGTCGGGTCGCGCGAGAGCGCCAGGTCGACGAGGTCGGCGAGCGAACGCGGCGCAGGCGCAGGCGCCGGCTGCTGCGGCGGCGCCGGCGAAGCGGGCGCGACCGCGGACACCTCACGGGCGACGTCCGGGGGCGGAGCCGCGCGGCTCGAGACGTAGCGCGACGGCGAGAGCGTGCCGCACCCGCCCAGCAGCGCGAGGGCGGACGCGGCGACGGCGGCCCGGCGGGCCGCGCTGCTGGAGAGCGCAGGAGGGGGCATCGGTAACCCCCCTTTCTGGAGGAGATGAACCCGTTCGTCAACGTGCTCAGCAGCCGCGACGGCGGCGCTCAGGCCTCGCCGCGCAGGATCGGATCGAGCCGGCCCTCGCGGTCGAGCGCGTCGATGTCCGAGAACCCGCCCAGCGAACGCTCGCCCACGAACACCTGCGGCACCGTCATCTGTCCGCTCTTCTCGACGAGCCAGGCGCGCAGCGCGTCGTCGCCCTCCACGCTGACCTCCTGGTAGGCGACGCCCTTCTTCGCGAGGAGCGCCTTGGCGCGCAGGCAGTACGGGCAGTTCCGCTTCGTGTAGAGGGTCACCTGGGGTGCGGTCATGACGATCTTCTAATCTAGCGGCGCACGAGGCGCGAGCGGTGAGCGCCGCCCTGCGGATCGAAGGCGGGCCCGCGGACGGTCTGCGCGAGCGCGCGGAGGCGGCGGATGCGCTCCTCGGCGGGTGGGTGGGTCGAGAACAGGCGCGAGAGCCCGCCCGCGACCGCGCCGAATGGGTTCACGATGAACAGGCTCGCCGTCGCGGGGGTGGCGGCGCTCGGGAGGTGGTCCGCCGCCCGGTGGAGCTTCTCGAGCGCGCCGGCGAGGGCGAGCGGATCGCCGGAGAGGCGCGCGCCGGTCTCGTCGGCGAGGTACTCGCGCGAGCGCGAGATGCCGAGCTGCACGAGCGTCGCGCCGATGGGCGCGAGGAGCGCGAGCGCGAGTCCGCCCGCGGGGGAGCCGCCCTCGTCGTCGTGGCTCCCGCCCCCGAAGATGCCGGCGAAGGCGAGCGCGTTCGCGACGTGCGAGACCGCGGTCGCGAGCCCGGCGGCCACGCTCGCCACGAGGATGTCGCGGTTCGCCACGTGCGCGATCTCGTGCGCGAGCACGCCGCGCAGCTCGCGCTCGTCGAGGATCTCCGCGATCCCGCGGGTCACGGCCACCACCGCGTGCTTCGGGTTCCGCCCGGTGGCGAACGCGTTCGCGTGCGGATCGTCCATGAAGAACACCCGCGGCTTCGGGATCCCGGCGCGCCCCGCGAGCTCCGCGACGACGGCGTGCAGCCGGGGCGCCTCGGCCTCGGCCAGCTCGCGAGCGCCGTGCATCCTGAGGACGATCCGGTCCGAGAAGAAGTAGCTGAAGAGGTTCATCGCGACCGCGAGCGCGGTGAACAGCCAGAGCGCGTTCGGGCCGAGGCTCGCGCCGATGCCCACGAGGATCGCGGAGAGGGCGCCGAGCAAGAGGACGGTCTTGAGCTGGTTCATCATGGGAATGCCTCCAGGCAGCCCGGCATCAATGTCGCCGGAGGCATCCCCAGTCCATTTCAAAATGTCGGCGCGAGACTGCGAAAAATCCGAGGTAACCTTCCGCCTGGGGCGAGGGGCGCGACTCCTCCCGGATCAGGCGGCGGCGCCGAAGAGCGCGTCGCGCGCCGCCTCGGCGATCGCCACCACCGCGGGATGGCGCAGGCGTCGCTCGACGGTGATGGCGTAGAACGCCTCGCGTACGTCGTCCGCCCTGCCGACGGCCTGCACCCCGAGCTCGGCGCGGATCTCCTCCTCGAGCACGCGCGGCGCGGCGAACACCCCGAGCCCGCGCGCGCCGAACGCCATCATGAGCGCGCTGTCGTCGAACTCGCCGGCGAGCTCGGGGCGGAGACCGAGCCCGTCGAGCCAGGCGTCGAGCGAGCGGCGGAGCGCGGTCCCCGGCGACGGCAGGAGCACGGGTGCCCCCTGCAGCGAGCGCGGAAAGCCCTTCTTGAGGCCTGCGTGGCGCGCCGCAGCGAAGAAGCTCGTCCCGCAGTCGCCGAGGCGATGGTTGAAGGCCTTCACCTTCACCTCCTCCGAGGCGGGAACGTCGGCGATCACCACGTCGAGCTCGTGCAGGGCGAGCGCGGCGAGGAGCTGCGGCAGCGGCCCCTCGCGGCAGACGAGCGTGAGGTCCGGGTGCGCGTCCACCGCCGGCTGGAGCAGGAGCGCGGCCATGCGCTTCGGGATGACGTCGACGACGCCCACGACGAGGCGCAGCCGCTGGCCGGCGGTCGGGAGCCCCTTCACGGCGCGCTGCAGCTCGCTGCCGGTCCGGAAGATGTCGTCCGCGTAGCGGAGGACCGTGCGCCCGACGTCCGTGAGGACGAGCCGCCGCCCTTGCCGCTCGAGCAGCTTCACGCCCAGGCTCGCCTCGAGCGTCTTCAGCTGGTTCGAGATGGTCGGCTGCGCGAGCCGCAGCTCCTGGCTGGCCTTGGCGATGCTGCCCGCGCGCGCCACCGTCCAGAAGTAGAAGAGGTGATGGTAGTTGAGCCACTCCATGGTGAGGGAAAGTCTAACGGACACCGTGAAACTTTCTCATCCTGAGCGGGGCGGGGCCGTCTATGAAGAGGCAGCGCCGCGGCCGGCGCACGGGAGACGAACCGGATGAGCGAGAGCGTGGGCACCCCCGGGCTGTGGGCGGGGTTCATCATCTTCGTGCTGGTGCTGCTCGCGCTCGACCTCGGCGTCTTCAACCGCAAGGACCACGTCATCTCCGCGAAGGAGGCGCTCCGCTGGACGGCCGTCTGGATCGGCCTCGCCTTCGTGTTCAACGGCCTCGTCTGGTGGCGGTTCGGGGCGGGACCGGCCATCGAGTTCCTGACCGGCTACCTCATCGAGAAGTCACTCTCGGTCGACAACCTCTTCGTCTTCGTCATCATCTTCGGGACCTTCGCGATCCCCGCCGCCTACCAGCACCGCGTGCTGTTCTGGGGCATCCTCACCGCGCTCGTCCTGCGCGCGCTCATGATCCTCGGCGGGAGCGCGCTCCTCTCGCGCTTCCACTGGCTCATCTACGTGTTCGGCGCGTTCCTGCTCGCCACCGGCGTCCGGCTGTTCTTCCACAAGGGCGACGAGCACCATCACCCGGAGCGGAGCTGGGCGTTCCGCGTCCTCAGGAAGATCGTCCCCTCGACCCACCGCATCGAGGGGCACGCCTTCTTCCTCCGCGACGCGGGCCGCCTCGTCGCGACGCCGCTCTTCCTCGCGCTCGCGCTCATCGAGATCTCCGACGTCGTGTTCGCGCTCGACTCCATCCCCGCGATCTTCGGCGTGACGCTCGACCCGTTCATCGTCTTCACGTCCAACATCTTCGCGATCATGGGGCTCCGCTCGCTCTACTTCGCGGTCGCGCAGCTCCTCAGCCGCTTCGAGTACCTCTCGGCGGGGCTCGCCGCGGTGCTCGTCTTCATCGGCGCGAAGATGCTCGCGTCGCGCTGGGTCCACGTGCACGCGCTCGTCTCGCTCGCCGTGGTGGTCGCGCTCCTCGCCGGCGCGGTGATCTTCTCGCTCGTGAAGACGCGCCGGGCCGCGGCGCCCGCCGCCGCGCAGCGCGCATCCTCCGGGACGTGACGGACCCGCGCGTCAGGCCTGCGCGCGGGCCCGGCGGTACATCGTGCCTGGCACGAGCGACAGGAGCAGCATCGCGACGGCCACGGCGAGGTCGTTCCAGCGCGCCACCGGCGAGCGCTGCGGCAGGACGAGCGCGGCGACGAGCAGCCAGGCCGAGAGCGCGGTGTTCGCGAAGCGCGCCTTCGCCTTCGTCATCCCCAGGACCGCGAAGATCGCGGCGAGGAGCCCCACCGCCCACGCGTTGGTGAACGAGGGCGTGGTGCGCGGCCAGGCGAAGGCGGAGAAGAACAGCCAGAGCGCGAGGATCAGGTTGAGCGTCCGGGCGGGCATTCGGACCTCCTCGCGCTGAAGATGGGTCGGCCCGTCGCGCGAGGCCCGCCCTCCCGTCCGGAGCGCGCCCGCCGCCCCCGCCGCCCGCTCGCTCGGGCGTCCGGCGGTCTCCAGCATCGGCGGCGCGACGCTCCGGCGGGTCAGTCGAACACGACGGTCTTGTTGCCGTGGACGATGATCCGGTCCTCGCAGTGCCAGCGCACGGCGCGCGCGAGCACGCGCCGCTCGAGATCGCGGCCGAGCCGCTTCAGATCGTCGACCGAGTGGCGGTGCGTCACGCGCCCGACGTCCTGCTCGATGATCGGGCCGGCGTCGAGCTCGGCGGTGACGTAGTGCGCGGTGGCGCCGACGATCTTCACCCCGCGCTCGTGCGCCTGGCGGTAGGGGTCCGCGCCCACGAACGCCGGCAGGAAGGAGTGGTGGATGTTGATCATCCGCTTCGGCCAGCGCGCGACGAGCTCGGGCGAGACGATCTGCATGTAGCGCGCGAGGACCACGAGATCGGCGCGCCCGTCGACGAGCTCGCCGAGCCGCGCCTCCGCCTCTGCGCGGATCTCGCGCGTGTTCGGCACGTGCTCGAACTGCACCCCGAACGCCTCGACGGCCGGGCGCAGGTCGGGGTGGTTCGAGACGACGAGCGCGACGTCGCCGCCGAGGTCGCCGCGCTTCCACGTCCAGAGGAGCTCGAGCATCGCGTGGTCGTGCTTCGAGACCAGGATCGCGACCCGCTTGCGCCGGGAGGAGAGCGTGAGGCGCCAGTCCATCGCGAACGGCCGCGCGACGTCGAGCGCGAACGCCCGCTCGAGGTCCTCCGGCGGGAGGTCCAGCCGATCCGTCTGGAACTCGAGCCGCGTGAAGTAGACGCCGCCCTCCTCCTCGGCGGTGTGCTGATCGAAGTCGGTGATGTTCGCCCCGTGGCGGAAGAGGAAGCTCGAGATCGCGGCGACGATCCCGGGGCGGTCGGGGCACTGGACGAGCAGGATGGCGCGTGGGTGGGTCACGGGACCGGGCAGGCTAGCAAAAAAGCGGGGCCGGACGCGCGCACCCAGCGCTCGCACGCGCGTCCAGCCCCGGCCCCCTCCCGTTGAAACCCGTGAGCATGTTTTGACGCTGCGACCGGCGTGCCATCGGCTCGCGCAGAAGAACCCCGGAAATTCCGGCGGTTTCCCTCGTGCCGTCTTTCGTCGACCTCGTCGGGCTGGGGCAATTGGCGCAGGGGTGGGGAGGGCGGCCCATCGTGCGACCCGGGCTCATGACGTGGCGGCCGTCAGTGAGCGCGCCGAACCCAGGTTGCGCGCGGCGATCGCCCAGCGCGACGGAGCGCGGACGCCGGCCCGCGACGCAGCCAAAAGGTGCGACAATACAGCGCAATCGCGCCCCAAAGATTGTGCGCCGGAATGCGTCGGTGTTGATGTGGGACAAGGCTCGCGCCCACATCTCGGGCGTATCGGTGGGCGAGCGTCGCGACGGAGGTCTTCCGGGAGGGGGAGGATGTCCAGGGCCGCAGGGAACCCGGCCGAGAGCACGCCGCCCAAGGGCGAGCGGGCGCCCGCGGAGCAGCAGCCCGCCCCGGCCGGCGACGACGCGCGCGCCCTCGAGCGGCTCGCGCGCGCGATCGCGCCGCGCTCGGTCGGGGACCTCGGCTTCGACATCCCCTGGCGGCAGCGGCTCTCGACCCGGCTCTTCACGATGATCGGCGTCGTCGCCCTGGGCGTCGTCGCCGCGTTCTTCTTCGCGGAGGTGGCGGTGCAGCGTCACCTCCTCTCCCAGGTCGTCGCCGAGTCCGATCTCCTCAGCCACACGATCCGCAACGCGCTCCACCGCGCCATGCTCCAGGACCGGCGCGGCGACGCCTACCTCATCATGCAGGACATCGCGCGCCAGCCCGGGATCGAGAAGGTCCGCATGATGGACGCGGACGGGCGCATCACCTTCTCGACCGAGCGGGTGGAGATCGGCCGCAGCGTGGATCGCAACGCGGAGGCGTGCTCCGGGTGCCACGCCGCCGGCGAGCCGCTCCACCGCGTGGAGCTCAAGGAGCGGAGCCGGGTGTTCACCCCGAACGGCCACCGCGTCCTCGGGATCGTCACCCCCATCTACAACGAGGCGTCCTGCTCGGCCGCGGCGTGCCACGCGCACCCGGTCGAGCGGAAGGTGCTCGGCGTCCTCGACGTCGGGGTGTCGCTCACGCGCCTCGACGCCGAGACGGCGGGGTTCCGCGGGCGCACGCTCGCGGCGGCGGCAGCGGCGGCGGCGCTCCTCGGCCTCTTCGTGTGGCTCTTCACGGGCCAGCACCTGATGCGCCCCGTCGCCGCGCTCGTCCAGGCGACGCGCCGGGTCGCCCGCGATCAGCTCGAGCTCGAGATCCCGGTCACCTGGAGCGGCGAGCTCGGCCTCCTCGGCGCGTCGTTCAACGAGATGACGCGCTCCCTGCGGAAGGCGAAGGGCGACCTCGACGCGCTCATGCACAGCCTCGAGCGGCAGGTGCAGGAGCGGACGGCCGCGCTGAGCGCGGCGCAGGATCAGCTCGTCCGGAACGAGAAGCTCTCCTCCCTCGGCAAGCTCTCCGCCTCGATCGCGCACGAGATCAACAACCCGCTCGCCGGGATCCTCACGTTCGCGAAGCTCATCGTGCGGACGCTCGAGGCGGGCGTCCCGGACGAGCCGACGCGGCGCGCGCTCATCAAGCACCTCCACCTCGTCGAGCGCGAGACCGAGCGCTGCAGCGCCATCGTCCGCAACCTGCTCGACTTCGCGCGCGAGCGGCCGCTCGCGGTGAAGGACGTGAACGTGAACGAGGTCGTCGACGAGGCCCTGCAGCTGCTCGCGAACCAGATCCACATCCAGGGCATCACGCTCGAGAAGCGGCTCGGCGACGTCCCGGTCGTCGCCGCCGACTTCGGCCAGCTCCGCCAGGCGTGCGTGAACGTCGTCATGAACGCGTGCGAGGCGATGGGGCGCGGGGGCCGGCTCGAGATCGAGAGCGCGCTCGTGGAGGGCGGCCGCTGGGTGGAGCTCTCGTTCGCAGACACCGGTCCCGGCATCGCGCCCGAGCACCTCTCCAAGATCTTCGACCCGTTCTTCACCACGAAGGAGCGCGGCACGGGGCTCGGGCTCTCCGTCGTCTACGGCATCGTCGAGCGGCACGGCGGCAAGGTCGAGCTCGAGAGCGAGGTCGGGAAGGGGACGCGCATCGCGCTGCGCATCCCGCCGCGGCCCGCGGCGGGCGTGTCGGCGCCGGACGTCCCGGCGGGAGGGGCGGGATGAGCGCGCGTGGGCGGCGAGGAGCGGCATGCGTCGAGGCCCCCGGGAACCGGAATGCTCTCGATCTTCGTCTGGTGGATCGGTGAGGGAGAGGTCGATCGCGAGCTGATGGAGCACGTCCGCGTCCACCTCGCCGCCGCCTTCGGCCGCCCCGTGTTCCTCTGGGAGTCCCCGGAGCGGCCTCGCCACGCCTACGACGAGAAGCGCAAGCAGCACCGGACGACGCCGATCCTGAGCTGGCTCGGCGAGGCCGGTCCGGGCGCCGGCAAGGTGCTCGGCATCACCGACGGTGACCTGTTCATTCCGATCCTCACCTACGTGTTCGGCGAGGCCCAGCTCGGGGGCGGGGCGGCGGTGGTCTCGCTGAGGCGGCTCGTCGAGCCCGGCCCGGGTGGCCGGGCGCTGCTCGCCCTGCGGCTCGCCAAGGAGGCGGTGCACGAGGTCGGGCACGCGTTCGGCCTCGTCCACTGCGGTCACGAGCGCTGCGTCATGTCGCGCTCTCCCGCGGTCCGCGAGGTGGACGCGAAAGGCGTCGACCTGTGCGCCGAGTGTCGCAGCCACCTGGACGACGTCTCCGGAGGAGCGTGAAGCCATGGCGAACGAGAGGACCCGCATCCTGGTGGTGGATGACGAGGAGATCGTCCGCGAGTCTCTGGGCGGCTGGCTCGAGAAGGACGGCTACACCGTGGGGACGATGCCCGAAGGGCGCTCTGCGATCGAGGCGCTCAAGGGCGAGCGCTGGTCGATCATGATCGTCGACCTGAAGATGCCGGGCATGGACGGGCTCCAGGTGCTCGAGGAGGCGAAGAAGCTCCAGCCCGACGTCGCCGTGGTGATCATGACGGCCTACGCGACGGTCGACACGGCCGTGACCGCGATGAAGATGGGCGCCTACGACTACCTCGTGAAGCCGTTCGATCCCGAGGAGCTGTCGCTCATGATGCAGAAGATCGTCTCCCAGCAGTCGCTCGTGCGGGAGAACGCGGTGCTGCGCCAGGCGCTGAGACAGGAGTACCGCTTCCGCGACCTGCTCTCGAAGAGCCCGGCGATGCAGTCCGTGTTCGAGCTCGCCCGCACCGCCGCCCGCTCGAACTCGACGATCCTCGTCCTCGGCGAGTCCGGCAGCGGCAAGGAGGTGCTCGCCCGCGCGATCCACGCCGAGAGCCCGCGGGCCGGCGGTCCGTTCGTGGCGGTCTCCTGCGCGGCGCTGACCGAGAGCCTGCTCGAGTCGGAGCTGTTCGGTCACGAGAAGGGCGCGTTCACCGGCGCCATCTCCCGCCGCAAGGGGAAGTTCGAGGCGGCGCACGGCGGCACCCTCTTCCTCGACGAGGTGGGCGACATCGGCCCGAAGCTGCAGCTCGATCTGCTGCGCGTGCTCGAGGAGCGCCGCTTCCACCGCGTGGGCGGCAACGAGCCCATCGAGGTGGACGTGCGGATCGTCGCAGCCACGAACCGCGACCTGCGCCGGGCCGCGCGCGAGGGCAAGTTCCGCGAGGACCTGTTCTACCGCCTGAACGTCATCCCGATCCTCATCCCTCCGCTCCGCGAGCGCCGGGAGGACATCCCGCTCCTCGTCGAGAACTTCGTCGAGCGGCTCGCGGTGGAGATGAAGCGACGGGTCGACGGGCTTACGCCCGAGGCGATGAGCGCCCTCATGGCGCACGACTGGCCGGGCAACGTGCGCGAGCTCAGGAACGTGCTCGAGCGCGGCGCCGTCGTGGCGACCGGCCCCGTCATCCAGCTCTCCGATCTGGGGCTCCCCGCGAAGCTCGACGCGCAGCCCCGGCACGGAACGCTCGCGTCGCTCGAGGAGGTCGAGCGGCGGCACGTCGCAGCCATGCTGGCGCACACCAACGGGAACGTCAGCCAGTCGGCCCGCATCCTCGGGATCGACCGCGTGACCCTCTACAACAAGATGAAGAAGTGGGGGCTCCGCAGGGACGGCGAGGAGGCGGAGGTCACGCCCGGAACGGAGCCCAGCGCGGGCAGGTAGGGACGGCCTGCTCGCGCGGCGCCTCGACCGGCTCCGGCCCACCCGTGGTGAGGTGGACGGCGGAGCACCCTGCATGGGCGGCGAGCGGAGCGAGCCGTTCGCGCGAGCCCTCCGGATGAGCGGCGAGCCCGCTCGGCTGAAGGGCCCGCGGTGCGTGCTGCGACGATGGGCCGCGCGGGCCGCCTCAGCGCGCGGATCGCCTGTGAGCGCGCGCTGCCCCGCCGGCACGAAGAGCCTCGCCTGGGCCCAGCGCGGGCGCCGTTGAATCCCTCCACGGCCGTCGAGTAACTCGCCAGCGCGCCTTCGATCGCACGCAACCGCGCGTGATCGTGCACGAACGTCCGAGCCATCCGGGCGGCCCCCACCGCGGGTCGTCGAGATTCTCGACGACGCCGGCCGCTCCGAGGGGACGTCGAGGCGCGGGAGCGCAACGGCGCGATCGAAGTAACCCTGCGTAAACAATCGCCGAACCGACGCGCGCCCGCGCTCGCCACCGCGATGGCCCGCCGCGTGCTCTAGCGACCAGGCAGGGAAGGCAACCACCCCGCAGGAAATCGAAAGGAGCGACGCCATGATGTTCGCCTTCGTGTTCGCGCTGTTCGGAGTCGCGGTGCTCGGAACCCTGAACCTCGCCGCCGCCCGCTAGGCGCCTCGAGCCGCCGGAGACGACCATGAGGATCGGACGCAGAGGGTTCTTCAAGATCGCCGCAGTGACGGCAGGGGCCGCGGGCGCCGCTTCGGCGTCGGCGGCCTTGCCGCACGCGGAGGGGACGGACGGGCCAGGCGTGCTCGTCGACACGACCCTCTGCGTCGGCTGCCGCGCCTGCGAGGCCGCGTGTGCCGAGAAGAACGCGCTCCCGGCGCCGCCGGCGAGCGACGACGTGATGCGGGAGCGGCGCGACACCGCCCCGCAGGTCTTCACCGTCGTGAACCGAGCCGAGAAGGACGACGGGACCGTCCGCTTCGCGAAGAAGCAGTGCATGCACTGCATCGCGCCCGGCTGCGCGTCCGCGTGCCCGGTTCGCGCGATGAACAAGACGGCGGAAGGCCCGGTGGTCTACGACGCGTCGAAGTGCATGGGCTGCCGCTACTGCATGATCGCCTGCCCGTTCGACGTGCCGAAGTACGAGTACGACAGCTGGAAGCCGCGCGTGCGGAAGTGCTCGTTCTGCGCGGACCGCCAGGCGAAGGGCCTGAAGCCCGCGTGCACCGAGGTGTGCCCGTCCGGCGCGCTCACCTTCGGCCGCCGCTCGGAGCTCCTCGAGCTCGCGAAGACCCGCATCTACACGAACCCCGGCAAGTACGTGTCGCACGTGTACGGCGAGCACGAGGCCGGCGGGACGAGCTGGCTGTACATCACCGACGTCGATCTCGAGAAGCTCGCGCTCCGCACCGACGTCCCGGAGCGGGACATCCCGAGCCTCGTCTCCGGCGCGCTCGGCGCCCCGCCGTTCGTGATGACCCTGTGGCCCCCGCTGCTGATGGGGCTCTACGCGTTCTCGCGTCGCCGCGACACGGTCGAGGGCGACGCGCAGGAGAACGGGAAGGAGGACCGCCATGGCTAGCGCGCAGGCCGGTGCCGCGCTCGCGGCGCACCCGTCGTTCGTCCGCGAGAAGATCCTGCTCGGCATGAGCGTGCGCGAGTACGTCCGCTCCTGCTGCACCCCCGCGAACGCGATCGCCGCGGCCATCCTGGTCGTCGGCGTCCCGATCCTCGTCTACCGGTTCATCGCGGGCCTCGGCGCCACGACGGCCCTGTCCCAGACCGCCCCGTGGGGCCTCTGGATCGGGTTCGACATGATGACGGGGATCGCGCTCGCCGCGGGCGGGTTCACCATCGGCGCGACCGTCCAGCTCTTCGGGTTGAAGGCGTACCACCCGATCGAGCGGCCGGCGATCCTCACGGCCTTCCTCGGCTACGTGATGGCCGTCATCGGGCTGCTCGCCGACCTCGGCCGGCCGTGGAACATCGTCATGGCGATCTTCAACTACGGCACCGCCTCGGCGCTGTTCGAGGTCGCCTGGTGCGTCATGTGCTACACGACCGTGCTCCTCCTCGAGTTCACGGTCCCCGTGTTCGAGTGGCTCGGCTGGAAGAAGCTCCACTCGGTCATGCGCAAGGCGCTCATCGGGCTCACGGTCCTGTCCGTGATGTTCTCGACCATGCACCAGAGCGCGCTCGGCTCGCTCTTCCTGCTCGCGCCGACGAAGCTCCACCCGCTCTGGTACACGCCGTACATCTTCGTCTTCTTCTTCATCTCCGCGATCATCGCGGGGATCTCGATGGTCATCGTCGAGTCGATGCTCTCGCACCGCGCGTTCCACGCCCAGGTCGCCGGGCAGCACGTCGACGTCGACAAGCTGACGCTGGGGCTCGGGAAGGCGGGGGCGCTCGTGATGTTCGCCTACTTCTTCCTGAAGCTGCAGGGGGTCATCGACGGGCACGCCTGGGGCTACCTCGCCACCGGCTACGGGGCGTGGTTCCTCGTGGAGATCGTCGGGTTCGTCCTCGTCCCCGCGCTCCTCTACGCCTACGGCTCGCGGAACGGCAACGTGAAGCTCGTCCGGGCCGCCGCGGTGATGGGGGTCCTCTCGATCATCCTGAACCGCCTCAACGTCTCGATCGTCGCATTCAACTGGAACCAGCCGGTCCGCTACGTGCCGTCGGCGAGCGAGGTGATCGTCTCGATCACGCTCGTGACCATCGGCGTGCTGGCGTTCCGCTGGATCGTGAACCGCATGCCCATCCTCCGCGAGGACCCGAGCTTCGCGGAAGGGCAGCACTGAGGGAGGACGCCATGGCTCATGACTTCCTGAGCATCTACCCGGCCAAGCTCCTCGAGTACGGCCTCGCCGTCGCCTACCTGCTCATGTTCATCCCGTTCTGGCGCTACGTGCAGGGCGGCCGCGCCCAGGAGGCGGTGGTCCCCGTCACCGCGCCCCGTCCCGTCGCGCGCCCCGCCGCCGTGCGCGCCGCGCGGCCCACCGCCGGGTGGTTCCAGCTCCCCGCTGGCCTCCACCTGCACCCCGGGCACACCTGGGCCCGGCTCGAGAACGACGGCCTCATCGCGGTGGGCGTGGACGACTTCGCCCACAAGCTCGTCGGACCCGCCCGCGTGGATCTCCCCGCGCTCGGCGAGAGGGTCCTCCAGGGCGAGGCCGCGTTCGCGATGGGCGACGAGGATCGGACGGTCCCGCTCCTGTCCCCGGTGGACGGCACCGTCGTGGCGGTGAACGCCGGGGTCCGTGACGGCAAGGACGGCCTCGAGGACCCGTACGGCGCGGGCTGGCTGTTCAAGGTGAAGGCCACGCGCCTCGCCGCGAACCTGCGCCAGCTCCTGACGGACGGCCCCGCGCGCCACTTCCTCGAGGACGCGGGCGAGCGGCTCGCCCTGCGGATGAGCCCCGAGATCGCCCACGTGCTGCAGGACGGCGGCACGCCCATCCACGGCATCGCGCACGCGCTCGCCGGAGACGAGTGGGAGCGGCTCGCCCGCGAGCACTTCCTCACCTAGGGACGGAGACGGCCATGACGACGACGAAGCTCATGAGGATCGGCGCGGTGCTCGGGGCGCTCATCGCGGGCGGCGCGCTCGCCGACGGCCTGCCGCGGCTGCCGCAGCCGCTGCAGCTCCCGCAGGGCGCGGACAGCCCGGGGGTGGTGACGTTCCGCCACGACAGCCACCTCGACGCGAAGAAGCCCGCGTGCGTGGGCTGTCACTCGGGGAGGTTCAGCATCCTCGGCCGCTCGGGCGAGCGCCCGGGCGCGAAGGTGACGCACGCGG
Organism: Anaeromyxobacter terrae; assembly: GCF_022690685.1. GTDB lineage: Bacteria > Myxococcota > Myxococcia > Myxococcales > Anaeromyxobacteraceae > Anaeromyxobacter > Anaeromyxobacter terrae. The sequence goes on from NZ_JALCYY010000009.1 coordinate 18,550, forward strand.
CGATGGAGAAGGGAGAAGCCTGCGGCGCGTGTCACGGCAAGCAGGCGTTCGGGTTCGACGACTGCACGAGCTGTCACGCGCAGTGAGCTGGGGGGCCGCCCGCCCCGATCGCGCGAGCGGAAGGGGCGGGCGGGTTGTCGCGGCGCTCGGAGCGCCGCACCGGAGCGAGGAGGGGGTCATGTCCGCGGTGATCGAGGTCTTCCAGGCGATCGGCGTGTTCCTCGGCGGGATGGTGGCGCGGTTCGGGGTCTTCCTCGCCATGATCGCGCTCTTCGCGGTCCCCGCGGTGGTGCTGGCGCTCGCGCTGCGCGCCATCGACCGGCGGCGCGAGCGGCGCCTCGGGCTGCGCAGCGTGTCCGGCGTGCTGTTCCGGCCGGGGCTCGTCTACGCGCCAGGCCACACGTGGCTGCAGCCGCGCATCGGCGGCGCCCTCGAGCTCGGCATCGACGGCCTCGCGCAGCGGCTGCTGCCCGCGGTGTCGGCGGTCGAGGTGCCGCGCGCCGGGACGCAGGTCGCGCGCGGCGAGACCATCGCGACGCTCTCCGGCGGCGGGCGAGAGGTGCGCGTCCGCGCGCCCGTGCCCGGCGTCGTCGCGGGCGTGAACGCGGCGGTCGTGCGGGACCCTGCGCTCGTGAAGCGGGACGGCTACGGTCGCGGGTGGCTCGTCGCGATCTCCCCCGCGGACGGAACGTGGGCCTCGCTGCCGCACGGCGAGGCGGCGGAGGGCTGGATGCGCCGCGAGGCCCTGCGCTGGAACCGGTTCCTGGAGGATCAGCTCGGGTTCGCCGCGGCGGACGGAGGCGAGCTCGTCGCTCCCGCGCCATGGCTCATCGGCGAGTCCGGCTGGCGCGCGCTCGCGACGGCTTTCCTCACGGTGTGAGGCCGGCATGGTGCGGCAAACGACCACGGCCCGCATCTCTTTCGCGGACTCCCCGAATCAGATTCACCGTCCGGAAATAGCGCGACACGGCGCCGCACGCCTTCTCGGCCAGGGCGTGCGGCTGTTCGCCGCGCCACTCGTCGCGATCGGGGCGTTCCTCGCGGGCGCACTGTACGTGATTCTCCTGCCAGTCTGCGGGATTGCCTCGATCGCGCAGGGCCTCGCGGCCGGTGGCTGGCGGTTCCTCCGGGCGACGCCCCTGTTCGGGCCGCGCTCTCGGGTGATTCGGCGTTGATTGGAATCAAACCTCCCCCGACACGTCATCGTATTTTGCGAAAATTGCGCAAAATGCCGGGGAGGCGTGCGATCACTGCGAAGTTTGCGTAACGGTCCTCCCGCCGCGCCACGGTGGAATGTTGCTGGGTTTACGCGGTCTTAAGCGCCTGAACCCGTTGGACATCGCCCCCTCCTCCCTGGTAGGAATCGCTCGTCCGTTTCGTGCAACGGATTGAGACCGACTCCCTCCAGGGTGGGGCCAATGAAGAGATTTCTACTGCCGCTCCTCGTCGCTTTCGCCGCATCCCCGGCCTGGGCCGGGATCCCGGCGGAGTCCGAGGACTGCCTGGGCTGCCACAGCGACCCGGATCAGACATACGACCTGCCGAGCGGCGAGAAGCTGTCGCTCTACGTGAACCAGGAGGCCTTCGCCAAGTCGGTGCACGGCGAGACGCTCCGGTGCACGGAGTGTCACACCGACAAGACGAGCGACCACGCAACCGGTCAGCTCAAGTTCAAGACGCGGCGCGAGGTCACCCGCGCGTATTACGAGCAGTGCAAGGGCTGTCACTTCGCGAACTACACGAAGACGCTCGACGGGGTGCACTTCGCCGTGATGGCGAAGGGCAACGACAAGGCCGCCCTCTGCGTCGACTGCCACGGCGCGCACGACATCTCGCGCCCCGGGCAGCCGCGGGCGCGCATCTCGCAGATGTGCTCGGGCTGTCACGGCCAGGAGGCGGCGATCTACGCGAAGAGCGTCCACGGGCGCCTGGCGGGGTCGAGCTCCGACGTGCCAGTCTGCACCGACTGCCACCGCGCGCACGACACGACGGACCCGCGCGACGGCGCGCTCGCGGCGCGGACCCCCGAGATCTGCGGCCGTTGCCACACCGACGAGAAGCTCATGAAGCGGTACGGCCTCTCGACGAAGGTCGTCGACACCTACCTCGCCGACTTCCACGGCATGGCCGCGAGCCTGCAGCAGGGCAAGAAGAAGGGCCCGGGCGTGCGCCTCGCCGCCGTCTGCACCGACTGCCACGGGGTGCACGACATCGAGAAGGCCGACAGCCCGAACTCCTCCGTGATGGCCGCGAACCTCCAGAAGACCTGCGCGAAGTGCCACGAGGGCGCGAGCGAGAGCTTCCCCAAGGCGTGGCTCTCGCACTACGAGCCGACGCCCGAGAAGGCGCCGATCGTCTGGGCGGTGCAGCTCTTCTACAAGCTGATGATCCCGTTCATGGTGGGCGGGCTCGTGCTCCAGATCGCGCTGCACCTCTGGCGCGTCGTGGTGAATCGATGAGCAACTACATCGTCCGTTTCAGCCTCAAGCAGCGGATCGAGCACTTCGTCACGATGACGACCTTCGCGGCGCTGTGCCTCACCGGCCTGCCGCAGAAGTTCTACACGACGGGGTGGGCGCACACGCTCGTCGATCTGTTCGGCGGCATCGACAACACGCGCTGGGTCCACCGGTTCTTCGGCGTGCTGCTCGCCGTCTCCACCGTCGTGCACTTCGCGAGCGGCATCGCGGCGATCCTGTCGCGCAAGATCGGCTTCTCGATGGTCCCGACCAAGAAGGACTTCGAGGACGCGATCCAGCAGCTTCGCTACTACCTGGGCATGACGGATCAGCACCCTCAGTACGATCGCTTCACCTACAAGGAGAAGTTCGAGTACTGGGGCCTCGTCGCCGGCAACGTGATCATGGTCGTCACCGGGTTCATGCTCTTCTTCCCGGTGAAGGCCGCGATGCTCATCCCTGGCCAGATCATCCCGGCCGCGAAGGTGGCGCACTCCAACGAAGGCCTCATGGCCTTCTTCGTCATCACCGTCTGGCACATCTTCAACGCGCACCTCAACCCGGACGTCTTCCCGTTCGACGCGTCGATCTTCACCGGCAAGGTGAGCCGGGAGCGCTACCTGCACGAGCACCCGCTCGAGCTCGCGCGCCTCGAGGGCGGGCTGCCGCCGGACGCGCACGGGCACGGCGGGCACGGGGACGCCTCGTCGGGGCACGGTGGAAAGCGCGTCGTGGGCTGACATCCTGGCGCAAGCCATCTTCCACACCCTCGTCGCCTCGCTGTTCGTCGAGGCGCTGGTGCGGAGCTGGGGCGTGCGCGAACCTCGCCAGCGGATGGCCCTCCGCCTGACGGCGCTGGGCTATCCGCTGGTCCTGTTTCCGGCGCTCGTCGCGCTCTTCCCGGCGCGCGGCGAGGAGGGGTTCCGGGAGGAGCTCGCGCTCTTCGACGCGCGCAGCTGGGAGACGGTCCGGCTCCTCGGCGTCGGCCTGTTCTGGTGGTGGCTCACCGCCTTCGCGGCCGTTGGGGCGGCGCTGTTCCTCATGGATCTCTGGCCGGTCCTGCGCGGCCGCGGTCGCAGGGCGCCGGCGGGAGAGCTGCCCGATCCCGCGAGCGCCGCGGTCCTCGCCGCCGAGCTTCCGCGCGCCGCGGCGGCGCTCGGCATCCCGGAGCCGCCGCTCGTGTTCCTCGGCCGCGACCTGCCGGTGCTCTTCTGCACGGGCGTGCGGCGGCCGGCCCTCGTCGTGTCGCGGGGGACGCTCTCGCGGCTCGACCGCGACGAGCTCGCCGCCGCGCTCGCCCACGAGCTCGCCCACGTCGCCGGCCGCGATCCGCTGAAGAGCTGGATCGTCATGGGGCTCCGCGCGGTCATGTTCTGGAATCCGGCGTTCCAGGTGGTCTCGCGCGCGCTCGCGCGCGACGCGGAGTGGCTCGCGGACGAGCGCGGCGCCGCCGCGTGCGGGGACCGTCTGGCGCTCGCGAGCGGGCTCCTCGCGCTCCACCGGGCCACGGCCGGAGCGAGCATCGTGCCGCGCTCGCTGCCCTTCGCCGCCGCGCTCGCCGAGCCGCTCGCGCGGGTCCGCTCGCACGACATCGAGGTGCGGTGCCGGCGGCTGCTCGACGGCGCGCCCGCCAGGCTCCCGTACGGCGGCGCACGTGTGGCGCTCGCGGGAGGGGCGCTCGCGGCGCTGCTGTTCTTCGTGGTATGACCGAGCGTACGACCATGGGCGCGGAGCGGGCGAACGGCGCGGGCGTGGAGATCGCCCGGATGCTGGCGACGCTCGCGTACGTGCTCGCGGGGACGGCGGCGGGGATCGCCGGCCTCGGCGCGCTCCCGCGCGTCCTCGCCGGCGACAAGGGGCCGCACCGGGCCGCGTCCATCCAGGAGGCGGAGCGCCGCCTCGGCGCGCGCATCCTCCTCCCCGGCTACTACCCCGAGCGCCTCGCCTGGCCGCCCGCGGAGATCCACGTCGCCGGGGGGCGCCACGGCTCGGTGCGGCTCGCGTTCGCGGCGCGCGACGACGGGGGGGCTGGCCTCGAGCTCATCGCCGCGGTGGAGGCGGGCGAGGAGATCGCCCCTGCGCTCCTCGCCGACCGCACCGTGCTCGCCGCGCGGCCCACCGTCGTGGGCGGGCACCCGGCGACGCTCGCGTCGGTCCTCGTCGAGGGCGCGCCGTGGCAGGAGCTGTCCTGGACGGTGAACGGCCGCCCGGTCGTGCTCCGGACGCAGGGTGACCTCGACGAGCTCGTGCGGATCGCGCGGAGCCTGCACGGGGTGAGCGGGCGATGAGCGCGGCGGGCCATGCGGTCGGCGGGATCTCGCTGCGCACGCGGGTGTACCTGCTCATGGCGATCGGGATCTTCTTCCCGATCGTCCTCATGGCCGCCGCGGGCCTCTACTGGATCCGCGGGTTCGACGAGCGGATCCTGGCCGGCCGCAACGCCGCCGCGGGCGCGGTGGCCGCGCACTTCGACGAGGGGCTCACCGCCGACCTCGAGTCCCTGCAGCGGCTCGCCTCGGCGCTCTCCGCCGGCTTCGGCGACGCGGACCTCTCCGACGAGCGGCGCCTGGTCCGCTCCGGCCACGAGTCCTTCCGGCACCGCGACACGATCTTCCTCCTCGATCGCGAGCAGAACGTGATCGCGGAGGAGCCGATCGGCGCGGTCACGGAGGTCCCGCTGGCCGCCCAGGCCCTCGTGGACGAGGTGCTCGCGAGCGGGCGCCCGCGCCTGTCCGGGCTCGTCCTCGAGGCGCGCGGGCCGGTGATCCACGAGCTCGTCCCCGTGCGCAGCTGGAAGGGCGAGGTCGTCGGGGTCATGGGCGGGACCTTCCGTCCCGACCGGCGCGACTTCGGGCGCATGCTCGAGCACCTTCGCCGGGGACGCACCGGGTTCGCCGACCTCCTCGACGCGGACGGCCAGGTGATCGCCTCGAGCGAGCGGGGGCGCGCGGGGCGGGAAGCCGGGTGCAAGGGCGGGATCCGCAAGCTCCTCGAGGCGCGCCGCACCACGTCGGTGAGCTGCCGCGAGTGCCACGAGGACGGGAGCAGGCCGGCCACCAACGACGAGCTCCTGACCTTCGCGCCGCTCGGGAGCGCGCCGTGGGCGGTCGTCGTGCGGCAGCCCATCGCCGAGGCGCTTCCTACGCAGGGCGCGGTGCCCTGGTACTTCGTGGGCTTCGGGCTCTTCCTGCAGCTCGCGCTCGTGGGCACGTTCGCCTGGGGGGCGGCGCAGAGCGTCACGCGGCCCGTCGGCGTGCTCACCTCGGAGGCGGAGCGGATCGCCGGGGGCGAGCTCGACTGGCCCATCCCGGACCTCGGCTCGGACGAGGTCGGCCGGCTCGGCACGGCGCTCGAGCGGATGCGCGGGGCGCTCCGCGCGACGCTCGCGCAGGTGGCCGAGGTGAACGCGCAGCTCGAGCACCGCGTCGAGGAGCGGACCCGCGAGCTGAACGACGCGCTCGGGCAGCTCCGGGAGCGCGACGCGGATCGCGGCCAGCTCCTCCGAAAGGTGATCACCGCCCAGGAGGACGAGCGGAAGCGGATCGCCCGGGAGCTGCACGACGAGACGACGCAGAGCCTCGCGGTGCTCGCGATGGGGCTCGAGGCCGCGCAGGACGCGATCAAGGCCGGGATGACGCCGCGCCTCGACGAGGTGAAGGCGGTCGCCGTGCGCACGCTCGAGGACGTGCACCGGCTCATCCTCGATCTCCGGCCCTCGGTGCTCGACGATCTGGGCCTCTTCTCCGCCATCCGCTGGTACGCGGAGCGGAGCCTCGAGACGCGCGGGATCTCGGTCCGCTGCGAGTTCGGCGAGCTCGATCGCCGCCTGCCGCCCGAGCTCGAGACGGCGCTCTTCCGCATGTGCCAGGAGGCGATGAGCAACATCGCCCGGCACTCCCAGGCGACCGCCGTGCTCGTGCAGGTGGGGATCGAGCGCAACGAGATCCAGATCGAGATCGAGGACGACGGGCGGGGGTTCGACGTCGCCGCCGCGGCGCGGCGCGAGGGGCGTCGCCCCTGGGGCCTGCTCGGAATTCGCGAGCGCGCGGAGATCCTCGGGGGCTCGGCCCGGATAGACTCTGCGCCGGGGCAGGGGACGCGGGTACAGGTGCGCGTTCCGCTCCCCTCGGCCGAGCCGCCGCGGGCCGAGGGAGCGAAGGAAGGGCGGGGAGGAGTCGTCGCATGAGCAAGATCCGCGTCGTCATCGTGGACGACCACGCCATCCTGCGCGAGGGCATCCGCGCCCTCCTGCAGCTCCACGCGGACATCGAGGTGGTGGGCGAGGCCGCGGACGGCAGGGGCGCCATCGCGGCGGTCGAGCAGCTCGATCCCGACGTCATCCTCATGGACATCGCCATGCCCGGGCTGGGCGGCATCGAGGCCGCGCTCGAGATCAACAAGCTCGGCAGGCGCACGAGGATCCTCATCCTGTCGCAGTACGAGGATCGCGAGTACGTCCGGAGGCTGCTGAAGGCGGGGGTCGCCGGCTACGTCCTCAAGAAGTCCGCCGGCTCCGAGCTCGCGAACGCGATCCGCGCGGTGAACCGCGGCGGCCTCGTGCTCGACCCCGAGGTGGCGCGCACGGCCATGCAGGACGCCGGGCAGGCGACCACCGGCGCCGCCGTCGATCCCTACGAGGCGCTGACCGACCGGGAGAAGCAGGTCCTGAAGCTCGTCGCCGAGGGACGCAGCAACAAGGAGGTCGCGGACGTGCTCGGCATCAGCGTGAAGACCGCCATGAGCCACCGCGAGCACGTCATGGAGAAGCTCGGCGTGCACAACCGGACCGAGCTCGTGCGCTTCGCGATCAAGAAGGGCGTCATCCGGATGGACGAGTGAGTGGGCCTCGGCCGGGTGCGCGCCCTCGTCGCGCTGCGTGACGGGGAGCCGGGCTCCCAGGGCGGCCCGAGTCAGGCCTCCGCGGGGATCCGCCGCAGCTCGACGAGCGACAGGCCGAAGGCCGCGAGCAGGATCAGGTTGCGGGCGACGACGCAGCCGATGGCGGCAGGATCGAGGGCGATGAACCGGAAGTAGTTCGCCGGGAACTCGATCTGCGTGAGCACGAGGGCTCCCAGGAGGAGCGCCCCGAGCGCGCGCCGCTCCGGCAGGAGCAGCGCCACGGTGGGCAGGAGCCAGATCAGGAACTGGGGCGAGAGCACCTTCCCGAACGCGATGAAGGCGAGCAGCACGGACGTGACCGCCAGAGGAACCAGCGAAGGGCACTCCCGGATCCGCGCGCGTCGCCGCCAGATCAGCGCGTAGGTCGAGGCGAGCGCGGCCAGCCCGAGGATCCCCGACAGGCCCGCGATGGCGTCCGCGCCCGGCGCCACCACGTTCTGCGAGCCGAAGTCGTTGTCGATGCGCAGGTCGACCGCGCCGAGCAGCCGAGCGATCCAGATCGGGGTCGCGAGGACGCTCTCGACCTGAAGCGGACGGAGGCGGTGGTACGCGAACACTCCCGCGAGCCCCGTGATCCCCTCGGGCACGTACGGCAGGAACGGAGCTGCGGCCGCCGCAGCGAACGCGACGCCGGCGCGGAGGGCGGCGCGCGGAGAGGGGGCGAGGAGCAGCACGAGCGGGAGGAGGATGGCCGGGACCAGCTTGAGCGCGAACCCGAGCCCGAGCGCGATCGCGGCGGCCCAGCACCAGCGGTGCACGAGCAGGAGCACGGTCGCCCCGAGCACTAGCGCGACCGCTGCGTCGTAGCGGTTCGCGATGATCGCGCCGGTGGCGCCCACCGCGACGGCGAATCCCGCCGCGCTGACGTAGGGACGCCGGCCGGTCTCCCATATCCGGGCGGCCGCGGCGGCGGTCACGAGCGCCGCGCCGCCGCCGAAGGCGAACATCACGTGCGCGAACCGCCACGCGTACGGGGCGATGTCATCCGCCGGCCCGGCGAGCGCGAGGAGCGGCACGACGAGGGGCGGATACTCGAGCTTCACGTCCACGTACGGCCTGCCGCCGCGGGCGAGGGCGGCCGCGTACTCGTAGTAGAGCTGGATGTCGGACAGATCGAAGAAGAAGTACCCGATCGCCTTGACGCCGAAGACGTACTCGAGGGCGACGACCACGAGGACGTAGGCGCCGAGCGCGGCGGCGGCGATCCCGAGCAGGCGGGGCAGCTGCGCGCCTTTCGCGGGGTCCGCGGGGAGGTCGCGCTCGGGCCCGGGCCTTCCCTCGCGCGGGGCACCGCGCGCGTGAACTTTCACGGACTCTGCTCCTCGATCGGCACGGAGACGCGAACGGTATTCGAAACGGCTCCGGGGTTCCAGGGCGGCCAGGCGCCGCCACGCCGGCTCCGGTGTCGGACACCCCCCGGAGTCCGGGGACTCGAGGGCGCGTCCCGCTGCGACGTCGTCGAAGCGGACGAGCGTGCGTGCCCCGTGCTGCGCGCGGTATCATCGCGCTCCCTCGAATCGTTGGGAGCGGCATGATCTCCGGAAAGCGGGTGTGCGTCGTGATGCCGGCCTACAACGCCGCGAAGACGTTGCGGCGCACCGTCGACGAGATCGATCGCACGGTGGTGGACGACGTCATCCTCGTCGATGACGCGAGCCGGGACGACACGGTCGCGGTGGCTCGCGAGCTCGGGCTCCACCACGTGGTGCACGAGGAGAACCGCGGGTACGGCGGCAACCAGAAGACCTGCTACGCGGAGGCGCTGGCGCGGGGCGCGGACATCGTCGTGATGCTGCACCCCGACTATCAGTACTCGCCGGCGCTCGTCCCGGCCATGGCCGCGATGGTGGCGAGCGGGCACTTCGACTGCGTCCTCGGCTCTCGCATCCTGGGGGTCGGTGCGCTGCGCGGCGGGATGCCGCTCTGGAAGTACGTCGCGAACCGCTTCCTCACGTTCGTCGAGAACCTGCTGCTCGGGTACAAGCTGGCCGAGTACCACACCGGTTACCGCGCGTTCTCGCGCGAGCTGCTCGAGGCGCTGCCGCTGGAGGAAAACTCCGACGACTTCGTGTTCGACAACCAGTTCCTGGCCCAGACGCTCTGGTTCGGGTTCGAGATCGGCGAGATCTCGTGCCCGGCCCGCTACTTCGAGGAGGCCTCGTCCATCAACTTCCGGCGGAGCGTCAAGTACGGGCTCGGCGTGCTCGGCACGGCGATCGAGTTCCGCCTCGCGCGGCTGGGGCTGCGCAGGCCCGCGCGCCTGTCCGAGACCGGCCGCAGGCTCGTGGTGCTGCCGCCCCCGCCGGCGCAGGCGATCTCTCGCGGCTGCGGGGCGTGATGCCATCCCTCCCGCGCTCGAGCGCCTTGCCGGCGGCCGGGGCCGAGGAACGCCTGCCGGGGGTCGTCCTCGTCCCGATCGCAGCGCTCGCGCTCGCGTTCGGGCTCGGATGGTCGGACGGATTCCTGGATCCGGTCGGGCTCGTGCTCGTGAGCCTGAGCCTCGCGGCGGTCGTCGCCGCGCTCCTCGTCGGACGCCCCGCGGGAAGAGCTGACGGCGCCGGCGCGCGCTCGGGGACGCCCTGGTCCTCGCGGATCCTGTGGGCCGGGGTCGCCGCGAGCGTCGTCTACGACGCGATCGTCGTCCCCGGATATTTCGTTCCGCCCGAGACGCTCGGCGCCTTCCGGCCCGTGCTCGCGGTCGCTGCCGTGGCGGTCCTGAGCTACCTCTGGGCCCGGGCGCCTGCGCCCGTGGTGCGGTTCCGCTTCCCGGTGCTCGTCGGGGTGGCCGCGGTGCTCGGCGGCATCGTCATCCGGGCGTCGCCCCGTCCGCCGATCGACGTCTGGTACTTCCAGCAGATCGGGTCGCTCGCGATCATGCGCGGCGTGGACCCGTACCTCGTGGCGTATCCGAACATCTACGGACCGTTCACGCCGTACTACGCGGCGTCACTGCTGAGCCCGGACCACGCGTACGTGCTCGGCAACCCGTATCCGCCGCTCACGCTGCTCCTGGCGATCCCGACGGCGCTGCTCGAGGCCGACGTTCGCTGGACGATGCTCGCCCTCGTCCTGTTCTCCGCCTGGGCGGTCCGGCGGCTGGGGCGCGGGTCGCGCGCGGCCGAGCTCGCGGCCGTGCTCGTCCTGCTGCAGCCCCGGACCTTCTTCGTCGTCGAGCAGTCGTGGACGGAGCCGACGGTGCTCGCCTCGACGCTGCTCGCGCTCCTCGCGGTCGAGGCATCGTCGCGCCGCGAGGCATCGCCCGGCGGCGCGGGGGTCATCGGCTGGATCGTCACGGGGCTCGCCGGCGCGGTGGCGCTGAGCAGCAAGCAATACGCGCCGCTGCTCCTCGCGCCGGTGCTGTTCGCGCTGCCGGCGGCGCGCCGCTGGAAGACCGCGGCCCTCGCGGTCGCGGGCGCGGCGCTGGTCCTGCTGCCCTTCGCCGTGTGGGACGCGCCCGCGCTCTACCGCAGCATCGTCGCTTTCCAGCTGGAGCAGCCCTTCCGACCGGATTCGCTCTCCTGGCCCGCGCTCGTCGTGCGCGGCGGAGGCCCGATCCTGCCGGCGTGGCCTGCCGCGCTGATCGCGGCGGCGACGATGGCGCTCGCAGCGGTGCGGAGGCCGTTGTCGCTGGAGCGGGCGGTCCTCGCCGGCGCCGCCGCGTGGCTCGCCTTCGTGGTCTTCAGCAAGCAGGCGTTCTGCAACTACTACTGGCTCGTGGTGGGCCTCTTCTGCGCCGCGGTCGCCTTGCGGGCGGGGAGCGACTCGGCGGCAGCCTCGCGCCCGGCCCCCGAAGAGCCGTCCTCGTCCGTCGTGGCGGGGCGCGCAGCGCCGGAGCAGTCCGCGGCGCGCTGATGGGGGGCGGCGGCTCCCCGCCATCTCTACTGGAGCGGGATGCCCGCGGCGATCGTCGCGAACACGGTGCCGCCGCCCACCTCCTGGCCGAGCGCGTGGCTCCGCGTCAGATCGGCCACGCCGGTGATCGACACGTCGATGGTCTCGACGAACCGCTGCCGCACGGACCAGATCACTCCGATGCGTGCCCCTGCGGCAGGCAGCAGCGTCGCCGTCGGACTCTCCACGATGTCGAACCCGCCGAGGCCGAGCGCGACCACCTCGACCCCGTCGTGCACCGGGAAGCCCTTCCCGACGCCCAGGAGCCCGAGGCTCCGCGCCCGGCTGCCGCCGACCCGGTCGAAGCTGTGCGACAGGACCATGTGCTCCTGCCGCGAGAGGAGGCGTACCGCCGGGCCGAGCCCCGTTCCGCCTGCGAACCCGACCTCGAGCACGCGCCGGAGCGGCACGCCCGCGGGGCTCGATGGCACGCTCTCGCCCGCCGCGACCGTCGTGAGCGATGTCGCGGATGCACGGGGCGGCCCGGGACGCCCGGAGTCGACGGCGCCGCCGCGCGTCGCGGCCAGCGAGCTGGCCGTCGCGGCTGACGACGGGGTCGTCGCGTCCGCAGGCGCGGCGCCCGCACGCGCGATCTGGAGCGGCGGCGTCTCCGCGACGTTCTGCGCGAGCAGCGGCTTCTCGGCGGGGGCGGGGAGGACGTGGCACCCCCGGCACGTGAGCGGCCCCGCCTGCTGCTCCTTGTGGCATCCGCGGCAGCGCTCGTGGGCGAGCCTCGGGGTGAACTCGATCTTCTGGATCGGCCCCTCGCCGTGGCAGCTCACGCAATGCGCCCTGCGGGCGAGGTGAGCGGGGTGATCCACCGTGACCGTCCCGTAGGAGCGCGTCTGGAGCGCGATCTGCTGAGGCGCGGGAGGGAGCGCCCGCTCCGCGAGCTCGGGCACGAGCCGTGAGCCCGCGCCGAGCATCGCGATCCGTTCCGCATCCGCGGGCGCGTCGAGCGCGGTGGCGGCGCCGACCGAGAGGAGCGCCGCGAGCGCGATGATGAGCTGCCCACGGGGCATGGCGCGGCAAGGTACACGAACACGCGGACCTACACGAGCGGCCGACCGACGCGGGAATCGTACTCAATGCGACGGACGCGCGAACGTCAGGGGATCGCGGGACGCGATCTCGGAGCGCACGCGCGGAAGGGCGTCGCGGGAGGCGGAGCAGCTCGGGACCTTGAGACCGTGAAGGAGATTGCCGAGCCGCGGGGGGCCCCCCGGGGGGGGGCGGGGGCCCCCCCCCCGGGGGGGTTTAGGAGGGCGGGTGGCCCGCCCCGCC
>NZ_JALCYY010000009.1:31092-133502 GCF_022690685.1 Anaeromyxobacter terrae
CGCGGGGCACTGTCCCCCGGCCTGTGTTGGGCCCCCCCCGGGTCCCGCCCGGGGGGGGGCCCCGCGGCCCCACGTCAGTGGCAGTTGAAGCAGGAGGAGTCCCACGCCGCGCCGACGTCCACGACGCCGTTCAGGTGCAGCGCCGTGTTGGTGATGGCAGTGCCGGTCGCGTTCGCGTCCGGGTGACACAGATCGCAGTTGTTCCCGCCCCCGTGGCCGCCCAGGTGCCAGGTGCCCGTCGCAGGCGGGCTGCCGTGACACGACCCGCACGTCGTCGGCCCGTCGCTCCAGCGCGGCGCGGCCCGCTTGCCGGCGTAAGCCACGCTGTAATAGCCGTCGAAGAAGAAGTACGTGTACGTTCCACCGTAATTGCCGTGGCAGTAGGTCGCGGCGCAGGTGCCGGTCGCGCGGTCCCACGCCGGAGTCGCGCCACCCGTCTTCGCGCGCGCGCCCCAGGTCACGGTCACGGTCGATCCATCCACGTGACCCGCCGCGAGCGCGTCGCTGGGCTTCGCGTGGCACTCGGTGCAGTCATACGCGACCGCCACCGGACTCGCGGTCACATGGGAGGTGTGTGCCCCGACGCGGAGCGCATCGGTTTCGTGGCCCCAGGTCCCGGTGGGCGGCGCGCCGGTCGTGTTCGCGACGCCGCCGTGGCACATGAGGCAGTTCGTGCGCCAGCCCGCGCCGTGGCAGGTCGCGCAGGACGTCGTGGCGGAGCCGCCCACGCCGTCGAGGTTCGTCCCGTGGCAGCCCTGGCAGCCGGCGATCCCCGCGTTCGCGGAGTATGCGTGGAAGCCGGCGCTCGCCGAGTCCATCCACCCGGCCGGGTGGCCGCCCGACGCCTGCACGAGGCCGTCGAGGTGCTTGCCGCCGGCCGCGGGCGCGATGACGGACCCGGCCGCGTCCATCGTGTCCGGGTGGCAGGACGCACAGCGCGTGAGGTCGGCGGCGACCGTCGGGTGCGGCGACGGCGGCGGCAGGCCGTGGCAGGTGCCGCACGCGGCCTCGCCGAGGCCGACGCGGGTCCAGACGGGCGCCGTCTTCGTGCCGCCTCCCAACGTCCCGCCATGGCAGTAGACGTTGGAGCAGGTGGCCGTCGCCCGATCCCAGGCGGGCACGGCGTTCCGAGCGATCGCGACGCCGCTGAACGTCAGCTCCGCGGTCCCGCCGTCCACGTGGCCGCCCGCGAGCGCGTCGGCCGGCTTCACGTGGCAGACGCCGCAGTCGTACGCGGGCGCGATCGCGCTCCCGGCGCCGTGGAGGGTGTGCGCGCCCACCCGGACGCCGTCGGCCGCGTTCCCCCACGTCGCCTTCGGCGGCGCGCCCGACGCGGTCTCCGTGCCGCCGTGGCACATGACGCAGTTCACCTTCCAGCTCGCGATTCCGGCGGGGAGCCCCACGTCGTGGCAGGACGCGCACGCCGAGCTCGCGGCGCCGCCGGAGAGGTCGGCGCCGTGGCAGTCCTGGCACGCGCCGAGCCCGGCGTTCGCCTGGAACGCGTGGAAGGCGGGGCTCGCCTGATCGACCCAGGCCGGTTCGTGCGCCACGAGCGCGACGGTGCCGCCGAGGTGGTTGCCGAGCGTGTGGCAGCGCTCGCAGTCGGAGCGGGTCGCGTTCGCGGCGACCGAGGGGTGACCGGAGGGCAGCGACGTGGTCGCGTGACAGTCGACGCAGGCGAGCGGGCCGACCGCGTCCCAGGCCACCGCCTTGGCCGGCCCGCCCTTCGGGGAGTGGCAGGCGACGGTGCAGGTGGTGGGGGTGGTCGCCGTGTGCAGCGCGATCGTCCCGCCCGTGGTCGTGGTGCCGCCCGGGAACGTGTACGGAACGTCGAAGCCGAAGGTCGCGCCGGTCGGGTGGCAGGTCGAGCACGCGAACATGTTGAGGTGCCGCGCGTGAACGCCCGTCTCCGGACAGTTCGCGCCGGAGGAGAGCGCGGACGCGTGCGCCGCCCGTGGCCGCAGGGCCGAAGGCGTCGCGGGCTCCGGTGCGACGGGCGAGCCGCCGCCCTGCCCGCACGCGGCGAGCGCGAGCAGCGCCGCCACCGACCACGCGCGAGCGCGCGTCGAACGGAATTCACCGTAACCAGGGGTGCGGTCCATGGCCGTCCCTTCGTGGCGCTCCGGAAGCCTTCTCTCGAATCGGCTCGGCATCGCGTCCACCCTCGGCATCGGCGTCACCATGTCTCGCTCCCGTGGCAGCTCAGGCTCGAGCACGAGCGCGTCGAGGCGTTCCACGTGCCGGTCACGGTGCGGCCGCTGTACGTGCCGCCGAACTTCAAGTTGTCCGCGCCGTTCACGTGGAGCGTCTTGTCCACGAACCCGTTCGACGCGTTCACGACCGCGTTGTGACAGTTCGTGCAGGGCACGCTCTTGCTCTGGTGCGTCGAGTGCCGGCCCGTGCTCGGCGGGTTGCCGTGGCACGAGGTGCAGCCGACCTGCGTGGTGCCGGTCCAGCTCACGGTCGCGCCCGAGCCGGAGTTCACGCCGCCCGAGAAGCGGCCGTGGCAGTACGTCGAGGCGCAGGTCGCGCTCGTCGCGCTCGTCCTGGTGTAGGTCGCCGGCGCGCCGCCCGTCTTGGCGAGCGTGCCGAGGGCGACCTCGGCGATCCCGTTCCCGTCCACGTGGGCGGTGTCGGTCCTGACGCTGGTGGTCCGCGCCGGGTGGCACTGCACGCAGCCGAGCGGCGCGGCGATGGTCGTCGTCGCGTGCGCCTCGTGGACGCCCACGCTCACGTTCGTCGTGACGGTCCGGCCCTGGATGTCGACCGGCGGGTTCTGGCGGCCCGTCGTCGTGCTGCCGTGGCAGAACGTGCAGCTCGTGTCCCAGGCCGCGAAGCCGGCGCTCGTGTGGCAGGTGCCGCACGAGGAGCTCGCGCCGAGGTCGCCGTGGCAGCTCTTGCAGCCCGCGAGGCCGGTGAGGTTCGCCTGGTAGCCGTGCTGCGTCTTGTCCGACCAGCCGGATGCGTGCGGCGAGGCCTGCGCCTCGACGACCCCGTTCAGGTGCGTCGCGAGGTTGACGCTCGTCTGCGTATAGCCGTCGTGGCAGCTCCCGCAGGCGGTGTTCGCGCTGTGCGGCGCCGGGGGCGGCGCGCCATGGCAGGTGCCGCAGGCGGCCTGCGTCCCGTTCACCGTGGTCCAGGACGGCGCGTTGAGCAGGTTCCCGCCCACGAACTGCCCGTGGCAGTAGCTCGAGGAGCAGGTCGCCGTGACCGGATCCCAGGCCGGCACCGCGCCGCTGGTCCTGGCGAGGGTGCCGAACGCGAGCTGCACGCTGGCGTCGGCGTGGTTCATCGCCGTCGGGACGACGTGGCACTCGGAGCACGCGATCGGCTTCGAGTACGCGCCGGCCGTGAGGTGCTGCTGGTGCGCGCCGACCGCGCGCGACGTCGTGAGCGTCTCGCCGTTCGTGCCCACCGGCGGGGCGGCGTTCTGCGCCGAGCCGTGGCACGAGGTGCACGAGAGCGGGACCACGTCGACCGTCCCGTTCACGTGCGTCGCGAGGGTCACCGTCGTCGCGGTGTAGCCCGTGTGGCAGTTGCCGCAGCTCGGGTTCGAGCTGTGCGGCGCGGGCGGCGGCGCACCGTGGCAGGTGCCGCAGGCGGCCTGCGTGCCGTCCACCTTCGTCCACAACGGGGCCGTGATCGTGCCGCCCGCCGCGAGCGTCGCGCCGTGGCAGTAGTTCGTGCAGGTGAGGGCCGTCGCGTCGAAGGCCGGCACGGCGCCGCCCGCGGACGCGAGCGGGCCCCAGGCGAGCTGGGCCGCGCCGTCCTTGTGGTTCATGCCCGTCGGGACGACGTGGCACTCGCCGCAGGCGATCGCGTTAGAGAGCGCGCTGCCGGCGAGGTGCTGCTGGTGCGCGCCGACCGCGCGCGTCGTCGTGAGCGTCTCGCCTGCGGTGCCCTGCGGCGGCGCGGCGTTCGTGCCGTTGCCGTGGCAGGAGTTGCAGGCCATGGCGCTGATCTCGACGGTCCCGTTCACGTGCTGCGCGAGGTTCACGCTCGTCGCGGTGTAGCCCTCGTGGCAGCCGCCGCAGCTCGTGTTCTGCGTGTGCGGCGGCGGAGGAGGTGCGCCGTGGCAGGTGCCGCAGGCGGCCTCCGCCGCGCCGCCCGTCCAGCTGGGCGCGTGGTTCGTGCCGCCCGCGCCGAGCGTCGCGCCGTGGCAGTAGGTGGACGCGCAGGACACCGCGACTGGGTCGAACACCGGCGCCGCGCCCTGGAGCGTCGCGCGGCCGCCGAAGGCGAGCAGGACGGTGCCGTTCGCGTGGTCCATCGCCGTGGGGACGGGGTGGCACTCGGAGCAGGCCGCGGGGCCCGCGAGCGTGCCGGCCGCCGGGCTCACGTGGGCGAGGTGCGCGCCCACCGACCGCGTGGTGGGCTCGGTCTCGCCGCGGGTCCCGAACGGCGGCGCCGCCTTCACGTTCGCGTCCGCGCCCGCGGGGGCCTGCCGGGCCTGGTCACCGTGGCAGGTCTGGCATCCGTAGGTGCCAACGCCGCCGCCGCCGACCTGGACGTAGCCGTCGTTGTGCGTCCCGTCCGGCACGACCTTGTTGCTCGCGTCGACGGTGGTCGGGTGACAGCCGTAGCAGTTCGAGTCGGCGGGGTGCGCGCCTCCCTTCCGCGTGGAGGTCGGCGGGAAGCCGTGGCAGCTCTGGCAGCCCTGGCCCGAGATGTCGAGCGTGCCGTTGTTGTGCGAGTCGGTGAGGACGCCCGACGCCAGCATGCTCGGGTGGCAGCTCTGGCAGGCGGTGTCCTGCGGGTGCGGCGCCGCGGGCGGGAAGCCGTGGCAGTTGGCGCAGTTCGGCGTCACCGGGGAAGGCGTGCCCCAGCGCTGGTAGCCGTGGCACCCGGTGTTCGAGCAGGTGCGCGTGGTGCGGTCGTAGAACGCGAACGGCACGTCGGCGACGTTGTTCATGTGCGTCGCCGTGTTGGTCGTGGTCGTCGAGTAGCCGGTCCCGTGGCAGCGGCTGCACGGGTACTCGCTGTGCTCGAAGTGCTCGCCGGACGCGGGCGGCACGCCGTGGCACTGGTTGCAGCTCTGCCGCGCGGCCTGGCCGGTGCGGCCCCAGTACTCGCTCCCGTGGCAGCCGATGTTGCTGCAGGTCCGCCGGGTGGGATCCCAGCCCGAGAGCGTCACGTCCTGGCGGGCGTTCCGGTGGAGGACGGGGTTCTCGCTCGTCGTCGTGTAGCCCGCGTGGCACCTGTCGCAGGTGATGCGCTCGTGCAGGTGCTCGAGGTGCTCGCCGGTCATCGGCGGGATGTCGTGGCAGCTGTTGCAGCCGCTCGGGAAGTCCGAGACGCCGTTCACGTGCGTCGCCTTGCGGACGCTCGTCTGCGTGTAGCCGGGGTGGCAGCGGATGCACTCGGAGTCCTGCGGGTGCGGCGCCGGGGGCGGCGCGCCGTGGCAGCTCGTGCAGGTCACCGGCGCCGGGTTCGTCCAGGTCGGGCTGTGGTCCGTGCCGCCGCGGCCGAGCGTCGAGCCGTGGCAGTAGGTGTTCGAGCAGGTCTGGCCGTCGAACGTGGGCGTGGCCCCGTCCATCGTTGCGAGGCTGCCGAAGGTGACCTGCGAGACGCCGTTCGCGTGGTCGAAGGTGGTCGGGACCGCGTGGCAGTAGCGACACTTGTTGGGGATGGAGAGCCCGTCGCCCCGGTTCACGTGGGCCTGGTGCTGGCCGACCGAGCGCGACGTGGAGAGCGTCTCCCCGCGCGAGCCGTAGGGCGGCGCCGCGATGGCGAGCGGGTCCGCCTGCATGACGAGCACGCGCGAGTTGTCGCCGTGGCACGAAGAGCAGGTGAGGTTCTCGGCCTCCACGAGGCCGTTGATGTGCTTCGCGAGGTTGACGCTGGTGATCGTGTAGCCGGGGTGGCAGTTGTCGCAGATCTGCGTGCGCGGGTGCGGGGGCGGCGGCGGCGTGAGGTGGCAGGTGCCGCAGGCGGTCTGGGCCGCGCCGCCCGTCCAGACCGGCGCCTGGTTCGTGCCGCCGCCGCGCAGCAGCGCGCCGTGGCACCACGTGGACGAGCAGGTGAGGGTCTGGGGATCCCACGTCGGCATCGCGCCGTCGTGCCGCGAGAGCGGGCCGAAGGTGATCTCCGGCGTGCCGTTCGCGTGATCCATCGAGGCCGGCACGACGTGGCACTCGGCGCAGTCCATCGGGCCGCGGAGCGGGCCGCCCGCGAGGTGCTTCTGGTGCGCGCCGACCGCCCGCTGCGTCTCGAGCGTCTCCCCGTGGGTGCCGGCGGGCGGCGCCGCGTTCGTCGCGGAGCCGTGGCAGGAGTTGCAGGAGAGCGTCACCTCGACCGTGCCGTTCACGTGGGTCGCGAGGGCGATGGAGCTCGCCGTGTAGCCGGGGTGGCAGCCCTCGCAGGCCGCGTTCGCTGGGTGCGGCGCGGGGGGCGGGGCGCCGTGGCAGGTGCCGCAGGCCGCCTGCGTCCCGTTCACCGTCGTCCAGGAGGGCGCGTTCAGCGCGTTACCGCCCACGAACTGGCCGTGGCAGTAGGTCGAGGAGCAGGTGGCGGTCGCCCGATCCCACTCCGGGACGGCGCCGTTCTTCGCCGCGAGCGCGCCCCAGGCGAGCCCCACTCCGCCGTCGGCGTGATCCATCGCCGTCGGCACGAGGTGGCACTCCCCGCAGGCGATCGGGTTCGAGACGAGCCCGCCGGCGAGGTGCTGCTGGTGGGCGCCCACCGCGAGGTCCGTGGTGGCCGTCTCGCCGCGCGTGCCGTACGGCGGCGCGGCGTTCTGCACCGAGCCGTGGCACGAGGTGCAGGTCATGCTCTTCACGTCGAGCGCGCCGTCGAGGTGCGTCGCCAGATTGACCGATGTCGCGGTGTAGCCGACGTGACAGAGCTCGCACGCCGGGTTCTGGGTGTGCGGCGCCGGCGGGGGCGCGCCGTGGCAGCTGCCGCAGGTGACCTGCGTGCCGTCCACCTTCGTCCAGAGTGGCGTCGTGCTCGCGCCGCCGGCGGCGAGCGTCTGGCCGTGGCAGTAGTTCGCGCAGGTGAGGGCCACCGGGTCGAAGCCCGGGACCGCGCCGCGCGCCGAGGCGAGCGGGCCCCAGGCGAGCTGCACGGGCCCGTCGGCGTGGCCCGTCGTGGTCGGGACGAGGTGGCACTCGGCGCAGGCGATCGGGCTCGCGATGGGGCTGCCGGCGAGGTGCGTCTGGTGCGCGCCCACCGCGCGCTGCGAGGTGAGCGTCTCACCGCGGGTGCCGCGCGGCGGGGCCGCGTTCGCGGCGGAGCCATGGCAGGAGGTGCAGGTGACGGTCGCGTCGACCTTGCCGTCCACGTGGAGGGCCGCGTTCACCGTCGCCGCCCCGTAGCCGCTGTGGCACTCGCCGCAGGCGGGGTTCTGCACGTGCGGCGGGGGCGGCGGCGCGCCGTGGCACGCCGCGCACGCCCGCGGCGAGCCGTCGACGACCGTCCAGACCGGCGTGCGGTTCGCGCCGCCGGCGAGCGTCGCGCCGTGGCAGTAGGTGTTGGAGCAGGTCGCCTGCGCGCGATCCCACGTGGGCGTGAGGACCACGCCCTGCGCGGCGAGCCCGGTGAACGTCACGGTCGCCGTGGTCGCGTCCGCGTGGCCCGCGGAGAGCGCGTCCGTCGGGACGGGGTGGCAGATCGCGCAGCCCACCGGGCCCGCGAGCGCGTGCGCCGCGGCCACGTGGGAGGTGTGCGTCCCGATGCGGACCGCGTCCGAGGCATTACCCCACGTCGCCTTCGGCGGCGCGCCGGTCGTCCCGTCCGTGCCGCCGTGACACATCGTGCAGGTCGTTCTCCACGAGGCGCCATGGCACTGCGCGCAGGACACCGTGACCGAGCCGCCGACGCCGTCCAGGTTCGCCCCGTGGCAGGTCTTGCAGCTCGCGAGGTCCCGGTTCGCGGAGGCGGCGTGGAACTCCGGGCTCGCCTGATCCATCCAGGTGACCCCGTGCCCATCGGGCGACCGCGTGCCGCACGGGTGGCAGGCGTCGCAGGTGAAGCCCTTCGTGGCGTAGAGCTCGTGGGCGGGCGATCCCGCTCCGGCGACGAGCGCGGCCGAACGCGTGCGCAGCGCGGTCGGCGCTTCGGCGCGCTGCGCGCCGGAGTCGCCGCACGCGGTGAAGAGGAGCGTGAGGGCCGCAGCGAGCGTCGCGAGCCTGCGATGCGCGCGCGCGCGATCGGAGTGCAGGCTCGGCGCGAGGCGCGACGCGCGAGTGCGTCGGGTCGTTTCGGGCACGGCGACCTCTCCCTCACGCGCCGAGCGGCGGGCTCGACGTCGTGAAACTGACCACACGTGGAATCGGGCGACCGTAGCAATCGGGTACGGACCGAGAGTTGACCCGCATCACACCGGGCGTGTGGCCAAGCGTCGCATTACCCGACGTGCGCGGCCTTCTCCCGATCCTGAGAGCGCGAGGCGGGGAGATCGAGCGGGGAGGGGTTCAGCGAGCTCTGAGAGGCGCCGCCATCCGCGGATCAGCGTGCGCGAGGGGCTTGCGGAACTTCACTGTGGGGAATGGACGTCGAGCCGCACAGGTCCCTGCGGAAGATGCGCCCATCGCGTCGGTCCTGCGCGTCTCGCCTCGCCAGCGTTCATCGGGATGCCCGGCGACCGCCCGCCCGACGCTTTGCCCGCTCCAGGAGCCGGTCTCCGCAGTGGCGACTGCGGTGCCGCCGCGCGGCTTGACGATGCGGAGATCGCCACGCGATAAACGGCTTCGTTCCAGGGGGACGGACGGGAGCGGCAGATGCATCTGGAGCTCGGTGGGGCCGCGGCGGCGGCGGAGCGTCTCCTCGGCGCGTCGTGGCGGCTGACGGTCGCGGCAATGGGCGTGATCGTGTTCGCGCTCGCCATCTCGACGCTCGCCTCGCACCGGGACCTCGACTACATCGTCTGGGCGTCGCACTACGTCGCGGACGGCAGGTGGAACGTCTACCAGGCCGTGTACGACGGGCCGGCGCGCCCGTTCATCGAGGGCTTCACGTACCCGCCGCTCGCGTACCTCTGGTTCGGCGCGATCGTCGCGGTGGGGAAGGTCTTCGGGCTGTACGGCTACGCGCCCTGGCTCGTCCCGCAGCCGCTCTCGACCGCCGAGTACCTGCTGATGCGGCTCAGCTACCTGCCCGCGCTGCTCGCGATCGCCTGGACCGCGCGCCGCTTCTGCGAAGGGTTCCTGTGCAGGGGCGAGGATGAGCCCACCGGCGGCCTCGCGTTCCTCGTCGCGCTCTCGTCGCCCATCCTGCTCTTCGTCGGCTTCGTGTTCGGGCAGTTCGACCTGCTCCCGTCGGCCGCGACCTTCCTCGGCGCCTATCTCGTCTGCGCGCGACGGCCGTTCGCGGGCGTCCTCGCCATCTTCGTCGGCATCTGGCTCAAGAACTTCCCGATCGTGTTCCTCGTCCTCCTCCTGCCGGTGCTCGTGACCGAGTTCGGCTGGCGGCGCGCGCTCGCGCCGGTCGCGGTCGGCGTCGCCGTCAGCGTCCTCCTCGTCGCCGCGTTCTGGAGCCCTGGGTTCCGCGAGGGGTATCTCGCCTTCAGAAACCACGGCTACGACGCGATCGTCTGGGACGGCCCTGTCCGGACGACGCTCTCGCACTGGCTGCTCGTCGGGCTCGTCGTCGCGGCCGGGTGGATGAGCCACTTCCGCGGCCTCGCGCTCTGGCAGAAGGTCTCGCTCCTCTACGCGGGGAGCATCGTGGCCCTCCTCGCCCCGCGGTTCTGGTTCCCCCAGTACATGGCGTGGGTCGCGCCCGCGCTCGTCCTGTTCCTGCTCGCCGCGCTCCGGCACCGCGCCCTGTTCTTCCCGCTCGCGTACGGCGCCGTGAACGCGCTCTACCTCGCCTCGACGTTCATCCTCTTCCCGGACAACGTCGACACGAACATGTTCCGTGCCCTCGATCCCGACGTCCCCGGCCTCGCGACGAGGCTCCACCTGGCGGCGCTCGCGGGGCCGCTCTGGACCGCCATCGCCGTGCTCCTGCTCGTCCTCATGGCGCTCTTCGTCGCCGACGTGCTGCTCGGGGACCGCTTCGCGCGCCGCCTCGAGCCGCTGCAGACCGTCGCGCCGCGCGCCCAGCTCGTCGCGACCGCGATCGGCGGCATCACGCTCGTCGCGCTCTACGTCGCCGCGCACGTGGCGAACGCCACGCTGCCGTGGGGCGGCTGAGCGGCTCGCTCGGGAGCGCGCCCGCCGCGGAGACGGCTCGAGACACGCCCGACGGGCGCGCGTCGAACGTCTACGGCCGTCGCCCGAGGCGTGCCCGCACGAGCGACAGCGCCTCCTCGATCTCGGCGTCCGTCCCGCCCGCGATGCTCGACGCCTCGGCGAGGACGTCCGCCGCGTCGGCGAACCGCCCGGCGCGTGCCAGCGCCGCGCCGAGCCAGTACCGGTAGTCGACGTTCCCGGGGTGCTGCCGGACGAGCGGCTCGAGGGTGGCGATGGCCTCGAGCGGCGCGTTCGCGAGCGTGAGCATCCGGCCCAGGTCGCGCCGGAACTGCCGGTCGGGCCGGAGCGCGTCCGCGGCGTCGCACTCGGCGACGGCGGCCGCGAACTGGCCGGTGCGGAGGCCGAGCAGGCTCCGGGCGCGGTGGCGCGAGGCGGGGCCACGGACGACGCGCGAGGCCTCCTCCAGATCCGCGATCGCCTCCGCGGCACGGCCGCGCGCGGCGAGCTCGTCCGAGAGCTGCCAGTGCGCCATGAGGCTCCCGGGCGCGGCGCGCACCGCCGCCGTCCAGAGCGTGAGGTCGTCCTGGAACGCGGCCGCGCGCGTGGCGGTCACGGCCGCGAGGACCACCGCCACCGCGCCCCCCGCGACGACGGCCGCGCGGCGGTGGCTCGCCGCGAGCCTCGCGAGACCCGCCGCGGCGAGCGCGACGGGGCCCATGAGCGCGACGTACTGGAGGTGGTTCGAGACGGGGCCGAAGCGGAGGTAGGCGATGTCCACCAGCCCGAGGACCGGGAGGAGCATCACCGCGTGGAAGCCGAGCGCGAGGGTTGCGGGCCGCCCCCAGGTGGCCCGGCCCCACCACAGCAACGCGAACCCGGCCGCGAGCGCGACGAGAGGCAGGTAGAACGCCGGCGATGCCGCCTCCACCGGCCACTGCGGGTAGACGAACGCGAGCCGTGCCGGGACGAACGCGGCCTCCAGGTATGACGCGAGCGCCCAGCCCGCGCCGCCGATCCGCTCGCCGAGGCCTCTCTGCGGCAGCCAGCCGTCGGTCATGGCGCGGACGTGCTGGAACCAGATCGTCGCGAGCCCGGCCGCGAGCGCCACGCCGAAGAACGGCGCCGTCCGCGCGACGTCCCTGCGATCGATCCGGCCGCGCCGGTACCAGGCGAGGAGGAGGAGCACGACCGGCAGCATCACCACCGACGTCTTCGCGAGGAGGGCGAGCGCGAAGAGGGCGAGCGCGGCCGCGAGCTCACGCCGGCCGCCGGTGCGCTCGGCCCGGAGCCACGCGAGGACCGACAGGAGGAAGAGCGGCGCGGAGAGGGTGTTCTTGAGCTCGGAGATCCAGGCGACGGACTCGACCGTCGCGGGGTGGACGGCGAAGAGGAGCCCGGCGAGCCACGCGCCGGGGAGCTCGAGCGCGCGCAGCACGCGCCACAGCAGGATCGCCGTCGCGGCGTGGAGGAGGACGTTCGTGAGGTGGTAGCCGAGGGGTGCGTCGCCAAAGAGTCGCGCCTGGATCCACAGCGCCGTGTACGTGAGCGGCCAGTAATCCTTGGCCGACGCGCTGAACCAGATGTCGGACAGTGGGCCGCGGAGGATCGGCCCGTCGGGCAGGAACTGGTGGTCATCGAAGACGAACCCTGCGCCCGTCACCGGGAGGTACGCGATCACGGTCGCGAGCGCGATCGCGCCCGCCGCCCACGCAGAGGCGGTCCGGGGGTTCCTCGTGAGCATGAGGGCGCCGAGTATACCGGCAACACGCCGGGTCGAAGCCGTCCGTGCTCCCTTCAGCAGCCCGCCGCTCGGCCGCTCCGCTCGCCCGTCGCGCGGCTGACCCGGCCCTGCGGCTGTGCGACGCGGTGCGCGCCCGAGGTGTCGGCGTAGCGCGCTCGCGATCGCGGGCGGCGGCGTCGTTGGGGTAAGCTGCGCGCCTTCGCCGGAAGCTGCGGAACCCGCGCAGCGTTGAGAACGTGGATGGGACGAACCCAGGACACCCCTGTACATCGTGCGCCGGCGGTCGCCGCTCGACCTGGCCCGGCGCCCGGGGCGCGCGGGGCCGACGCGGGCGCCGCCTCCACGCAGCGGCGACGCTGGGTGATCCCGGCCCTCCTCGTCGCCGCCGTCGCGTTGACCTACGGGAACGCGCTGCCCAACGGCTTCGCCTGGGACGATCGGCAGATCATCGTCGAGAACCCGACGGGCCACTCGCTCGCGAACCTCGGCGTCGTCCTCACCGAGTGCGACAGGACGGGCGGCTCGACCCCGTACTACCGGCCGCTGAACCGGGCCCTCTACCTCCTCGATTATCAGCTCTTCGGGCTCGGCGCGTGGGGCTACCACCTCGTCAGCCTGCTCTGGCACGCAGCCGCCGCGCTCATCCTCTTCGTCGCGGCTCGCCGGCTGTTCAGGGCCGACCTCCCCGCGGCGTTCGCCGCGCTCCTGCTCGCCGTCCATCCCATCCACGCAGAGCCGGTGAACTTCATCTCGGGGCGGAACAACGTCATCGCCACCGCCTTCGCCCTCGGCGCGCTCGCGGCTTACCTCCGGGCGCGGGACGAGGGGAGGCGAGCCTGGTGCGCGGTCTCGCTCGCCTCGTTCTTCCTCGGGCTCCTCTGCAAGGAGCCCGCGCTCATGCTCCTGCCACTCCTCGCGATCCTGGAGGCGCTCTCGGGGGAGCCCTGGCGCGAGGTGGCGAGGCAGCGGGGCCCGGTCCTGGCGGCCTTCGCGGCCGTCGCGGCGCTCTACCTCGGATTACGCGCCGCCGTCCTGTCCTCCGCCCTCGGCTCCCCGGTCTCGTACACGCGCCCGGCCGAGGTCCTCTCGAACGTCCTCCACATCGTGCCGAAGTACGCGGCGGTCGCGCTGTTTCCCCTGCAGCTCACCGCCGTCTACTCGCGCCCGGCGACGTACTTCGCGAACCCGCTCGTCCTCGCGCTTGCCTGGCTGCTGCTCGCGGTCGCGACCTTCCTGCTGCTGCGCCAGAAGCGGCTCGTGACCCGGTTCGGCGTCGCGTGGGCCGTCCTCGGCTTCCTGCCGGTGAGCACGATCGTGTGGTTCCCGAGCGCGGAGATCGCCGAGCGCTACCTGTACCAGCCGCTCGTGGGCGTGTGGCTCGTCGCGGCGGACCAGGCCTGGCGGCTCTGGCAGGAGCGCCCGCGGCTGCGGACCTCCCTCGCCGCCGTCGCGGCGGCGCTGCTCGTCGCGCTCGCCGCGCGCACGGTCGCGAGGAACCCCGACTGGCGGAACGACGAGGCGCTCTTCACGGCGGCCGTGGGGGTGGAGCCGGACAACGCCGACGCGCACTTCGCCCTCGGCGACGCCCACGCGCGCGCGGGCGACCCGGAGCGCGCGCGAGCGGAGTGGACGCGGGCGCTCGAGCTCGACCCGAGGAACGTGCTCGCGCTCGCGAACCTCGGGACGTACCACGCGCAGCGCGGCGACTCGGCGCGCGCGGAGCTCTACTTCAGGCGCATCCTGGAGGTGGACGAGCGCGACGACGTCGCCCACTTCAACCTCGGCCTGCTCATGGAGAGGGCCGGTCACCTCGACGAGGCCATCGCCCACTACCGGAGCTTCATCGAGCACGAGCGAGGCGGACGCGCCGAGCTCGTCGCGAGGGTGCGCGAGCGGGTGCTCGCGCTCGAGCGCAGATCCGACGACGCCGCTCGCTGACACGCGCGGAGCTCGCGGCGGTATGCGAGCTCGATCGCGAAGGAAGTGACTGCAGGATGAGCACGATGCCGTCGCAGGAAGCCGCTCCGCAACCCGTCATCACGGCCTCGACCGAGCATCGTGCCGTTCTCGGCCCCGACGCGGCCCGTCGAGGCGAGCTCGTCTTCGCGGTGCTGCTGGCAGCCGCGTTCGCGCTCGTCACGGGTTTCGCGACCGCGCATCACGAGCTCTGGCGCGACGAGGCGCACGCGTGGCTCCTCGTGCGCGACAGCGCCTCGCCGATGGCGCTGCTCCACGCCGCGCGGTACGGCGGCCACCCCTACCTCTGGTACGTGCTGCTGTGGCCCCTGGTGCGCATCACGCACGATCCGAGCGCCATGCAGGCGCTGAGCGTGACGATCGTCACCGCCGCCGCCTTCATCGTCGCCCGGTATGCCCCGAGCCCGAGGTGGGTCCGGGCGCTCGCGGTGCTGGGCTACTTCCCCGTGTACGAGTACGGGACCATCGCGCGCAACTACGGGCTGGGGCTGCTCGCGCTCGTCGCGTTCTGCGCGCTGTTCCCGCGCCGTCGTGAGCGCCCGCTGCTCGTCGCTGCGACGCTCTTCGTCCTCGCCAACACGAGCCTGCCCGCCCTCCTGCTCGCGCTCGCCGCCGCCGGGGGGCTGGCGATCGAGGTGCTCTGGCTGGCGCCGGAAGCCCGCAGCCGGGCGACCTGGGGCGGGTTGGCGATCGTGGCGCTCGGCGTGCTCCTCGCCGTCGCGCAGATGGTCCCCCCGTCCGACAGCGGCTTTGCGGTCGCGTGGAAGACCGATCTCGACCCGAGCTATGGCGCGTACGTCCTGAGCGACGTCACGAGCGCGTTTCTGCCCCTGCCCATGCCGGGGCGCTGGTTCTGGCAGACCGAGGTCCTGCTCGCGTTCTCGGCGTACCGCGAGTACGCCTGGATCCTCGCCGTGCTCATCGTCATCGCCGTCGCGGTCGCGCTCCTTCGCAGGCCGGTGGCGCTCGTCTACTATCTCTCCGCCACCCTTGCTTTGCTCTCGTTCTTCTACGCAAAGTACAACGGCTACCTCCGGCACCACGGCTTCCTCTTCCTCGCGTTCGGGAGCGCGCTCTGGCTGGCCGCGTACTCGACGGAGGCGCCCCTCTCGAGATCGATCGCGCGCGTCGTCGTCGCGGCCGAGCGGTCCGTGCGCGTCGTCGCGGCGATCGTCTTCGCCCTGCACGTCGTCGCCGGCGCGATTGCCGTCTGGGGCGAATACCGGTTCGCCTTCTCCGGGGCGAAGCAGACGGCCGCCTTGATGCGGGAGCGGAGAATCGGAGGTCTCCCGATGGTCGCCGCCCAGGACGACGCGGCCTCGGCGGTGCTCGCCTATCTCGACAAGGAGGGCGCGTATTACCCCGCGGGCGGACGCAACGGCTCGTTCGTTCTCTACGACGAGGCTCGCACGCGGCCGTTCGACCTCTGGCGGGAGGTGGACGGCTTCGCGAGCCGGACGGGCGGGCCTGTGGCGGCGGTGCTCACCGTGCCGGTCCTCCAGGGCACCCCGGCACCTCCAGAGCTCCTGAGACGCACGCGGGCGGAGGGCTGCGGGGTGAGTGACGTGGTTCCGGACGAGAGCTTCTGCGTCTTCACCGTGTGGCCGCGGCCTTGAGGCGCTCGCTCCCGGCTGTGGACCGCAGAGCGAGATCGGGCTCCGTCGCGCGCGGCGCTGTCGGATAAGCCCCCCCAGGAACAGCGGTTTTCGAGTGTCCGGGCGTTGCGCGGAAGCCGCAGCGCGCGCGACGGCCTGCGCGTCCGCGTCGACGAAGCACCGAGTAGGTAAACGGCGCAGGAACGCGCACTCGCGGCCCCTTCGCTCTTCTCGGCTGCGGGCTGGGTGTGGCGCATGCCCCAATCCCCGTAGCCGTTGGGGCAAATGGCGCACCGCTGGGTGTCGCCGAGGGGTGGGAAGGGCAGATCTGCCGAGATTTCCGGGATCCGCGGGCCGGTATCGCGCTTGCAGAACGGGCCGCCAACGCTCATGGCCCGCCTCTCGACCGCCATCCTCGCCGTCTTCCTCGCCACCGCCGCTCACGCGGACGCGCCGGCGGAGCTGCGGACCCGGTATGGCTACGATCTGTCGAGCCTCAGCGGCCGAATCTCCTCGAGCTGGGCGGCCCTCACCTACGACACGGCGAACCGTGAGCTGTTCATGGTCGACCGGTCGCAGGGCATCGTCCACGTCTTCACCGATCTCGGCATCGAGACCTACAGCTTCGGGGACGAGTCCGAGATCGGGCCGATCTCCGGCGTCGTGCCCCTCGAGAGCGGAGATCTGCTCGTCCTCGCCTCGCGCTCCAGCTCCTGGACGGTGTGGCGCTGCAACTTCCGCGGCGAGCCCATCGCGAAGCTCTCGATCAAGGGCCTGCCGGACGCGTTCGCGAAGGACTTCGCTCCGAGCGTGCTCCAGCGCGCGGCCGGCCGGACGTACATCGCGGACAAGGGCTCGATGAGGGTGCTCGTGACGGACGACCAGGGGACGACGGTCGCCACCTACGAGCTGAAGGACCTCCTCAAGTTCGACAAGCGGCACAAGGACGACGCGATGAGCGGCTTCAACGTCGATCGCGACGGGAGCATGCTCGTGACGGTCGCTCCGATGTTCCAGGCGTTCGTCGTGTCGCCGAAGGGCGACGTCCGGGCCTTCGGGACTCACGGAAGCGCGCCGGGCAAGTTCAACATCGTCGGAGGCATCGCGACGGACGAGAAGGGGAACTACCTCGTCACGGACATCCTCCGCGCCGTCGTCATGGTCTTCGACCGCGAGTTCCAGTTCCTCGGCGAGTTCGGGTACCGGGGTGACGAGCCGGACAATCTCGTCGGCCCCCTCGATCTCGTCGCCGCGAACGGCAAAGTTTTCGTCGCGCAGTCCGCGAACCGGGGGGTGAAGGTCTTCCGGTACGAGTGACGAGCGACTGAAGCAGGAGTTGCAGCAGCAGTGAAGAAGAAGTCCAGAGCAGGGGAGTGGTACCCGCAGTAGCAAGGCCCGCGTGATGTCGCAGAGGGCCAAACACAGACAAGGGGAAACAATGAAGTTCGCCAAGTTTGCCGTTGCAGCGGTCGCCGCGCTGAGCTTCTCCAGCGCGTACGCGTTCCACGACGGCGGCGTCGCGACCTGCGACGGCTGCCACACGATGCACAACTCGAAGGGCAACAAGTCGATGTCCCGCAAGGGCGCCGGCGTGCAGTTCCAGGGCGAGATCTACCTGCTCCAGGGCAGCGACCAGAGCTCGACCTGCCTCAACTGCCACGCGGCGGCTGACACGTCGCCGAAGAGCTACCACATCATGACGTACCCGGTTCCGGCTGCCGGGACGGCGCCCGCCGAGATGAGCCCTGGCGGCGACTTCGCTTACCTCGCGAAGAGCTACGTCACGGCGATCCGTGGCGCGCCCTACACGAACGCGGGCGACAAGCACGGCCACAACGTGCTCGCCGGCGACTACGGCCTCGTCGCGGACTCGAAGCTCGCGACGGCCCCGGGCGGCAACTACGACGCGACGAAGTTCTCCTGCATCTCCTGCCACGATCCGCACAGCCGCGCCCGTATCGTCGACGCCGCTGGCACGATCGAGTCCTCGGCCTTCGGCGCGAAGACGCTGCCCATCGGCGCGTCGGGCTCCTACGGCGCGCTCCCGATCGTCGGTGAGGAGGCTGTCGGCGTGTACCGCCTGCTCGCCCCGACGGGCTACGTCCCGATGTCGGTTCCGACCGCCACGGCGTTCGTGAACAACCCGCCTGTCGCGGTCGCCCCGTCGACCTACAACCGTAAGGAGTCGGCGACCGACACGCGCGTCGCCTACGGCTCGGGCATGTCCGAGTGGTGCGCGAACTGCCACGGCGCGATCCACAACAACGGCGTCAACTCCGGCAACACGAAGCTCATCCACCCGGCCGGCAACGGCGCGCTCCTGACGGCGCAGGCGAACGACCTCAACGGCAACCCGCTCGGCACGACGATCGCGAACATCTACAACGCGTACAAGGGCTCGGGCGACCTCACGGGCACGCAGGCGACCTCGTACGACTCGATGATCCCCTTCGAGGAGGGCGCGACGGACGTGACTGCCCTCGCCGCGAAGGCCGTCATCGACGGCACGCAGGTTGGCGGCCCGGTGACCGGCACGGAGAACGTGATGTGCCTCTCCTGCCACCGTGCGCACGCGACGGCGTTCCCGCAGATGAGCCGCTGGAACAACAACGCGCCCTTCGTCGCGGTCGACGGCCAGTGGCCGGGCAAGGACATCACGACGAACGCGGAAGTTGCGAACGGCGAGTTCAACCAGGGCCTGACGCAGGCCGAGTACCAGGCGGCGATGTACGACCGCCCGGCGACGCGCTACGCCTTCTTCCAGCGCTCGCTCTGCAACAAGTGCCACGCGAAGGACTAGTCGGCTCGCGCAGCACGCTGGTGTAGTATGAGGAGGGGCCGCGAGAGCGGCCCCTCCTTTCTTGTCTGCGCCGCTTCATTACGTCGCGGGCGTGAATAGGTCGCCCGTTCGGTTGTTCGCCGAGAGAAGCTCGCGAGATCGGAGCGCGCATGCGAACACGAACCCTCCTCCAGGCCGCGCTCGTCGCGTCGGTGCTCCTCGCCTGCGCGGCGCGTCCGCGGATCGTCGCCCGCGAGCCGCTCTCCGGCGAGGCGGACCTGTTCGTCTACGCGCAGCCGTTCCCCGTCGAGGCTCAGAAGCTCGCCGTCACCATTCGCTCGGTCGCCGCGGTGACGGCGCGCGGTGAGACGGTCCCGCTCGAGCTCGTCCGTCCCGTGCTCTCCGGCCGCGACGCGCGCCACCAGCGGTTGTTCGCGCACGGCCGGCTCGCGCCCGGCGCGTATGCCGGGCTCCTCGTGGAGGTCGCCGACGCCACCCTGCGCTCCGACGGCGGGACGGCGAACCTGCTCGTCCCGCAGGAGCCGACACGGATCGAGGCGCCCTTCGACGTCCGCAGCGGCGGCGCGAGGGTCCTGCTCCTGTACCTGAAGCCGGCGGAGGCGATCGAGCGCAACTACGGGTTCACTCCGGCGTTCGCGGTCGCGACGCCCGAGGTCCCTGTCACGACGCTCGCCGGGGCCTCCTCGAGCACCGCCTGGAACGATCTCTTCCTCTTCGACAAGAAGGCCCGGCAGGTGGTCGCCGCCGTCCCCACCGGCCGCGAGCCGCGCGGGATCGCCATCGACGAGCGGCAACGCCGGGCCTATGTGGCCCTCGCCGGAGAGGACGAGGTCGCCGTCGTCGACCTGGTCTCCGCCGAGGTGCTGTCGCGCGTCCGCCTCAACGCCGGCGATCGGCCGGGCCCGGTGGCGCTCGCGCAGAACGGGCAGGTCCTCATCGTGCTGAACGAGGGGTCCTACACCGTGAGCTTCGTCGACACCGCCACGTGGAACGAGCTCGGCCGCACCCCCGTCGGCCCCGAGCCCGAGTGGCTCGTCCTCGATCCTTCGGGACGGCGCGCCTACGTCCTGAGCAGGCGCTCGAACACGATCACGGTCGTGGACACCGTGGCCCGGACGGCGCTCAACACCGCGTCGACGGAGCCGGAGCCCTTGCGCGCCGTCCTCAACTCCGCCGGGAACCGCCTCTACGTCACGAACGCCGGGTCGCCGTACGTGACGGTGTTCTCCGTTCCCAGCCTCGCGTCGAGCGATCGCATCTTCGTCGGACTCGGGGCCGGCGCGGTCCTCGTGGATCGCCGGACGGACCTCCTCTACGTGGCGATGCGGGACGAGCCGCGAGTCCAGGTGTTCGATCCGTTCTCGTTGTTGCCCGTCGACACCATCGAGCTCCCCGGCCCCGCGTCGTGGATGGTCATCGACGACGTCGAGAACACGCTGTTCCTCCTCATGCCCGAGTCCCGCGCGATCGCGGTCCTGGATCTCGCGAGCCGCGCCGTCCTGGCCGTCACCGACGTCGGCGAGGATCCGTACGGGCTCGCGATCGCGGGGGCGCGCGGTCGATGAGACCCCACGCGCGTGCCGCGCTAGCCCTCCTGCTCGGGCTCTGGGCGACCGGGGCTCGCGGGGACGGGTGGTCGGCGGTCATCGAGGAGCAGTACACGAGGACCGAGACCAAGGTGACGGATCAGGGCGCCGAGGCGCGGACCTCGTCAGCGGACGTCGTGCTACAGCGGTACCGTCTCGGGGCCGACAAGACGATCTTCCCGTATCTGACCCTCGCGGGCGGCGGTCAGTTCGAGGACACGCAGACCTGGCAAGGCGGGTTCGGCTCGAATGACACGACCGACTCCAGGCTCGCGAGCATCTTCGGCCGGTTGAACGTAGGGGGGCCGACCTTGAACGGTCGCGGCAGCTATGACCGCCGGCAGGAGTGGTCGCGCACGCTCACCCTGCACTCACCGTCGCTCATCTCCGAGACCCTCGCCTTCGACAGCTCGTGGAGGCCGCTCGATCTGCCCCTGATCACGTTCGGGGCAAGCCGCCAGAACTCGTTCGACAGCGACCGGGTCGGGCAGGATCAGACGAACGACGTCTTCCTCCTCACCGCCGCGTACAAGGCGTCGAAGGCGCTTCGGGTCGCCTACTCCGCGCGGTACGACGACAGCGAGGATCGCATCCACGGCGCCGAGCGGACCGCCGTCGGGCAGTCGGGGCGGATCACCTACGACGATCGCTGGTTCGACCGGCGCACGCTCGTGCACCTGAACTATGACGTACAGTCGACGTTCGCGAACACGACGGTGCGTGACGCCGGCGCGGAGATCCCCGTCGCACAGGTTCCCCTCGCCGGGCTGTCCCTGGTGGAGACCTTCCCGACCCCGGAGACGGCGACGCTCGTCCCGAACCCCGCCCTCGTCGACGGAAACACCACGGCGGGCGCGGCCCTGAACATCGGGTTTTCCCCCCGTGCGAAGGGCGACGCCAACGCACGGGAGATGGGGGTCGAGCTTCCGATCGTCCCTGCGACGCCGGTCAACACGATCCGTCTATGGGTGAATCAGCCACTCCCTCAGCTGGTCGTGAGCGCATTCCGATTCAGCGTCTACGAGAGTGACGACAACGAGCACTGGACGCCCGTCGCCCTCATCGGCCCGGTCGTGTTCGGCGTGTTCGAGAACCGGTTCGAGCTCCGCATCCAGGAGACCACGGCGAGGTACGTGAAGGTGGTCACGCCTCCTCTGGACCCCGCCGTCACGCCGGACCCCAAGTACGCGGACATATTCGTGACCGAGCTACAGTTCTTTCAGACGGTCGCCGCCGAGTCCGTGCGTGGACGCAGCAGCGCACTATTGAACTCGGTCAGCGCGAGCGCGAGGACGGTCTTGCTCCAGTCGCCGAACGTGGCTCACGATTTCTCGCTTCAGCTCGCGCGCTCCGATACGCGGAGCCCTGGGCGCGATGTCGGTGAGACACGCCTTGCCCTTGCAAACGGGCTATCGCTCGCTCACAAGCTCGCGCAACCTCTGGTGTTGAACGCACGAATTGCGCGTCAGGATTTCTTCGCGAAGGCGACGCACTCGGGCATCCTCAACTGGAGCGCAGGCCTCGGGTATACGCCGTTCCAGACGATGAGCCACTCGCTCAACTACTCCGGTTCGTGGCGGCAAGGGACCACCGGGAGCGCGCTCACGAACTCCCTCTCGCTCTTCAGCAGGGCGGAGCTCTACCGTGGCGTCAGCGTGTCCGGCGACGGCGGATACACCCTCTCGTTTCTCGAGGGGGGTCGACTCTCGAGCGGTGTGCGCACGGGCGCCGCGCTGGGCCTGAGGCCTCACCGCACGTTCCAGCTTTCCGGCGGCTACCGCCTCTCGAGGACTTCCACCTCGGGGGGCGGCATGCCCTCGAGCAGGTCCACGCAGGAGCAGGTCGAGGGTGGGGCCTCGTACAGCCCCACCGAGGCGCTCTACGCGAGCGCGTCGGTGACGCGGATCATTCGCGGGGCGCGGCCGACCACGCTCGCCGGCCTGGGCGTGGGATGGTCGCCGCTGCAGGGAGGAGATCTGACCCTGAACGCGACCTACTCGAGGACCCTCGACACGTCCGCCGACGCGGTGACGCAGTTCATCTCGCCCTCTGCACGCTGGACCATCCGCCCCGGCACCTTTCTCGATCTCGCGTATGTCATCAGCGACTCGAGCGCGGCAGCGCAGGAGTCGAACGCGCGTCTACTCACGGCGAACCTGACGGTGACGCTGTGACGGTGGCCCGCGTGTTGCATCGGAGTCGCGACATGCTGATCCCGCGCAAGAACGCGCGCATTCTCCTCGTGATCCTGCTCATGGCGTGCTCGGGACCGGGTGCACGGCGCCAGTACCGGAATGCCGAGATGGACTTCGGCTCGGTGCACACGGTGCTCGTGATGCCGTTCGCGAACCTGAGCCGCGACTCCATGGCCGGCGAGCGCGTGCGGGACGTCTTCGTCAACATGCTGCTGTCGAGCGGCTCGATCTACGTCCTCCCACAGGGCGAGGTCATTCGCGGCGCGAACCGGGTCGGCATCGTGAACCCCGCGGTCCCGAACGTCGAGGAGGCGGTCAAGCTCGGCGGTCTGCTCAAGGCGGACGCCGTGATCACGGGCGTGGTCCGGGAGTACGGCGAGCTGAGGTCCGGGACCGCGTCGTCGAACGTGGTGTCGCTCAGCCTGCAGCTCATCGAGACACAGACCGGGAAGATCGTGTGGTCCGCGTCCACCACCAAGGGAGGGGTCGGCTTCGGCGCGCGCCTGCTGGGCGGGGGCGGCGCTCCGTTGAACGACGTGACGGAGGAAGCCGTCGATGACCTCCTCAACAAGCTCTTCAAGTAGGGCATCGCTCGCGGCGCTCGCGCTCGGCCTCGCCGCACTCGCGTGCGCAGGGCCCCACGCGACGTCCGCGGCCGGTTCGACGCCCGATCCCTCGGTCCAGACGGCGGGGCCGGCTTCTCCCGGGCAGCCGCAACCCCGAGAGCGGCCGCGTCTCGCCGGCCGCCGGATCGCGGTGCTCCCCATCGAGAACCTGAGCGGCGGCCCCGTCCCCGCGAAGCACCTCCTGCAGATCCTCTCGCTCGCGGTCGCGCGCGCGGGCGCGGAGGTGGTCGTCGAGGATCCCGTCGACGAGTTCCTCTCGCGCCATCGCGTTCGCTTCACCGGAGGGGTGGATTCGAACACGGCGAGCGCTGCCCGTGACGAGCTCGGGGTCGACGCGGTGCTGGTCACGTCGGTGCTGCTCCATCACGCCGGCTCACAGCCGAAGATCGCGGTCACGATGCGGCTCGTCGCCGCGCAGGAGCATCCCGAGATCCTGTGGATGGACGGCGCGGTCATGAGCGGTAACGACGACCCAGGCTTCCTGGACCTCGGGATCATCTCGAACATCGGGCGGCTCGAGCGGAACGCGCTCTCGCGGCTCACCACCTCTCTCGCCGGCTTCCTCGGCGGGAAGGGGTCGCCCATGACGACCTGCCCGGCGGAGCGCCGGTTCGAGCCCAGGATCAGCTTCCGCTCGCGGCGCTTCGCGCCCGGCGCCGCATCGGTCGCCGTCCTCCCGTTCGTGAACCTGACGGAGCGGAGAGGGGCGGGCGAGGCGCTCGCGGTCGAGTTCGTCAGGCATCTCTCCTCGCTCGGCTCGATGACGGTCCTCGAGCCCGGGGTCGTGCGCGACGCCCTCATCCGCTACCGCATCGTCCTCGAGGGCGCGGTCTCGCTCCTCGCCGTCCGGACCGCGACGGAGGTGCTCGGGAGCGACCTCGTGCTCACCGGCGTCGTCCGCGAGTACGACGACGCCGGGCCCGTCCCGAAGGCCGACTTCACGGTGACGCTCATCGACACGCGCACCGAGGAGGTGGTCTGGGAGGCGACCTCGGATCACAGGGGTGACGACGACGTCGTGCTCTTCGATCGTGGCAGGGTCAACACGGCGACGGCGCTCGCCTGCCGGATGGTACGGACCGTCGTCGACGGCATCGCCGCGGCGACGAAGCGCGCTCCTGGGATGCGCGATCGGTCTCCAGCGACCCAGGAGCAGCAGAGAGCCGCCGAGGCGCAGAGGCAGCGCACCGTCGGCTCCGTGCGTCGCGAGCCGCACGACGGATGAGAGCGCGCAGACCGCTCGCGGCGGGCGTTCCGGGCCGGCGACACAGGGCAGCGAAAAACGATCGAATCATCGAGGGCCCACGCAACGCTTGCGCAGAAGTCAGGTGCGCAATCGGGCAAATCAGGAACGAATCTGCGGAATTGCAGCGGTTTAAGGCGGCCCGTCAGGGGGCACACCCGTTGCAGCCTGCGCCGTCGGCCACGGAACGTGGACGGCGAACGACCGCCGAACGATGTGGCCGCGCAAGAGCGCGGTCGAGAGGAGCGACATGACGACGCGTGCAGTTCTCGCAGCCGTGCTTGCCTCGTTGCCCGCGTGGGCGTTCTCGGCGGCTCCCGCGAAGGCGACTCAGGCGGCGCCGCCGCCGGCCGCCGCGCCGAAGTCCGAGGCCGCCAAGAGCGGCGCAGGGGCCGCCCCGAAGACCGCCGCCCCCGGAGGCGCGAAGAAGCCCTCCGAGCCCGAGGGCGTCCAGGCCTACCTGAAGGTGCCGTTCCTGTCGCCGCGGTTCGCCTCGACGCCGGTCGCCGCCGTCGACGGCGACGCCATCACCATGGGGGAGCTCGTCGACACGCTCGCGCTCGAGCACGCGCCGCGGAAGCCGGAGCCCGGCGCCGAGCCCGCGACCCCCGCCCAGGCGAGCCGCAGCGACTTCACGCGCGTGCTCGACCGGCTCGTCGACACCCGGGTCGTGGCGTCCGAGGCGCGGGACATGGGGATCGGCGATCTCCCCCAGATCAAGGAGGAGATGGCGAAGTTCGAGGAGACCGAGCTCCGCAAGACGTTCGAGCGGTCGGTCACGAAGGACCTGAAGCCCGACCCGGTCGTCGTCGAGAAGCTGTACAAGGACTCGGTCCGCGAGTGGAAGATCCGGTCGATCGCCTTCGACAAGGAGGAGGACGCGCGCGCGGCCGCGCCGCTCGTGCGCGACGGAAAGGCGTTCGACGAGGTGGCGAAGCGCCTCGTCGCGGAGAAGAAGGCGCGCGGAAACGACGAGCCGGTCTACGCCCCGGAGTCGAAGCTCCTGCCCGAGATCGTGCAGGCAGCCTCGCAGCTCACCCCGGGCGCCGTGAGCGCGCCCGTCAAGATTCCGTCCGGCTACGCCATCCTGAAGGTCGAGGACGTTCGCTACCCGGAGGACCCCGAGGCCCGGGCGATCGCCGAGGAGCGCTCGCTCGAGATGAAGCGGCGCCAGACCGTGCTCAAGACCTACGAGTCGCTCGCGAAGAAGTACGCCGTCGTCGACGAGAAGCTCATCGATCGGCTCGACTACGAGGCGAAGAAGCCCGGCTGGAACGTGCTGTTCAAGGACAAGCGGCCCCTCGCGAAGATCCGCGGCGAGGCGCCCATCACGGTGGGCGATCTCGGCGAGGGGATCTCGCTCAAGTTCTTCCACGGGATGGAGGGGCCGATCCGGGCGAAGCAGGTGAACATCGCGAAGCGCGTGACGTTCGAGGGCATGCTGATGCGGCGGCTCTTCAGGAAAGAGGCGCTCGCGCAGAAGCTCGACCAGAGCGAGGAGTACAAGGCGGCGACCGCCGAGTACGAGACGTCGCTTCTCTTCGGGATGTTCGTGCAGCGCGCGGTCGTTCCTTCGGTGAAGGTCACCGAGGGGGAGCTCATGGAGTACTACGAGAAGAACAAGGCGGATTTCACCACCCCCGCCTTCTATCGGCTCGATGCGCTCGCCTTTCGCAGCGAGAAGGCCGCGCAGGCGGCGCTCGACAAGATCAAGTCGGGCACGGACCTCAAGTGGCTCAAGGCGAACGCGACCGACCAGGTCCCGGCGGAGCAGCGCGACCTCGACTTCGGCGGGACGATCTACAGCGCGAAGGGGCTCCCGGCCGATCTCGCGAAGCTGATCGCCAACTCGAAGAAGGGTGAGTTCCGGCTCTACGCGGCGCCCGGCGGACAGGCTTACGTGGTGCAGATCCTCGACGTCACGCCCGCGAAGGAGTCGCCGTACAAGGAGAGCCGCGAGGCGATCGCAAAGAAGTTGTTCGCCCGCAGCGTCGACAAGGCGCTCGACGAGTGGGTGGCGAAGCTCCGCAAGGAGCACGACGTCAAGATCTACATCACGCGCGTCGACGGGTGAGCGCGGTCCACGACTTCAGCGAGGGCATGGCTTTGACCTCCAAGACCAACCGGTGGGTGCTCGCGCTCGTGGCCCTGTCGGCGGCGTTCCTCGCCGCCGCTCCGGGCCGGGCGGAAGCGGCGAGACAGTTCAAGTCGAAGGACTGCATCGAGTGCCACAAGCCGTTCGCGGACAAGTACGACTCCGTCAAGTTCACGCACCCCGCCGTGAAGCAGCGGAAGTGCGAGGACTGCCACCTGCGGCACGGCGTCGTGCCGAAGCTCGTGCTGAAGGAGCCCGGCGCGAACCTGTGCTTCAAGTGCCACAAGCGCGAGTCGCTCGGCCTCGACAAGCCGAACGTCCACAAGGTGCTCCGCACCGGCGCCTGCGGGCAATGCCACGACGTGCACGGCTCGAACGCGCCGCACATGCTGAAGGCCGAGGGCAGCCAGGTCTGCTACGCCTGTCATGACAAGGCGGCGTTCGAGCGCAAGAACGTGCACAAGGTGCTCGCGAAGGACGGGTGCCAGGCGTGCCACCTCGCGCACGCGTCCGACCAGAAGAACCTGCTCGCGGCGGAGGAGGGCAAGCTCTGCTCGAAGTGCCACTCGACCAGCGCGGGCGGGTTCGTGAAGGCGCACGGGGGCTACCCGGTCGCGACCTGCACCGGGTGTCACGATCCGCACTCCGCGGATCGCGCGAAGCTCCTGAAGGCGTCCGTCCACCCGCCGGTCGCGGAGTCGTCCTGCTCCGACTGCCACGTGCCCGCGAAGTCGGCGAAGCCGTTCGCCGTGCAGGAGGTGGGCGCGAAGCTGTGCGCGAACTGCCACGACTCCGCCAAGCTGCTCGGCGGGGGCACCGTCGTGCACAAGCCCGTGAAGGACGGGCAGTGCGTCGCGTGCCACGATCCCCACGCGTCGAGCGCGCCGAAGCTCGCGCACGCCCCGGGTAGCCGCCTCTGCCTCGAGTGCCACCCGCAGATGGGCCAGAAGGTCTCGGTCGCGCACGCGCCGATGTCGGCCGCTGGAGGCTGCGTCTCGTGCCACAAGCCGCACGCCGCCAAGGAGAAGAAGCTCCTCGCGAGCAACGTGGCGACGCTCTGCGGTAGCTGTCACAAGAAGACGTTCGAGGAGAAGCGCAAGATCGCCCACCAGCCGTTCGTCGATCGCGACTGCGCCGCGTGTCACGATCCCCATGGCTCGAACCTGCCCGGCATGGTGAAGTCGCGTCTCGACAAGGTCTGCTTCGGCTGCCACGCCGAGGAGGAGACCCGCTTCATCAAGACGCACACCCACAAGCCCGTGCTCGACGGCCGGTGCGGCGCGTGCCACTCCGGGCACGGCTCCGACGAGCCGAAGCTGCTCAGGGCAAAGGGCGCGAAGCTCTGCGAGCAGTGCCACGCCGGGATGATGAAGGCGGACGCGAGCGGGACGACGCACGCGCCGTTCGCGAAGGGCGACTGCCTCACCTGTCACGATCCGCACGGCTCGAACACCGCCGGCATGCTCGTGTCCGACACGAAGGCGCTCTGCTCGCGATGCCACGAGAAGACGGAGAAGGCGGTCCAGGGCGCGACGAGCGTGCACGCGGCGTTCAGCGCTGGCGACTGCACGAAGTGCCACAGCCCCCACCAGGCGAAGCTGAAGAACCTCATGCTCGCGCAGACGCCGGACGTCTGCCTGACCTGCCATGACCGCATGAAGGAGAAGCTCGCGACGGGGAAGCGGCACCAGCCCGTCGAGGACTGCCTGTCGTGCCACGGGCCGCATGCGTCCAAGCAGCCGAAGCTCGCGGTGGATCGCTCGGCCGAGCTGTGCGGTCAGTGCCACGACGAGAAGGAGGGCAAGTTCACGACGGCCCACCTCGGCATCGCGGCGACCGACATGAACTGCACGAGCTGCCACGATCCGCACGCATCCAAGGACCCCAAGATGTTCAAGGGACTGCAGCACGCGCCCTTCGCATCGCGGGACTGCGGCAACTGCCACGTCGTCGAGAAGTAGAGGACATCGATGAGCGCGAGACCTTTCATCCTCGTCCTTGCGGTCGCCGCCCTGGCGGGACCCCCGGTCGCTGCTCGAGCCGCTCCGAAGTTCAAGCTGAAGCCGGGTGCGGCAGGCCAGGTGTGCCTCGAGTGCCACCCGGACTTCTCCGAACGGCTCAAGAAGCAGTTCGTCCACACTCCGGTCCGGTCGAAGGAGTGCACCGGGTGCCACAACCCCCACGCCTCCGACCACGGCAAGCTGCTCGCCGCGGACGCGAACGCGATCTGCGCGACGTGCCACAAGGACGTCATCGCGAAGAACGCGAAGAGCACGCACCAGCCCGTCGTGCAGCAGCAGTGCGGGCAGTGTCATGACCCGCACGCCTCGAACGTGAAGTTCAACCTCGTCAAGGGCGGCGCCGAGCTCTGCGGGACGTGCCACAAGACGCTCGTCGACGGCGCCACGGCCTCGAAGTTCAAGCACCGCGCCGTCCAGAACGGCTGCGGGAGCTGCCACGACGCCCACGCGTCGGCGACGGGCCCGAAGCTGCTCAAGGCGGACGTGCCTCAGCTCTGCCTCGGGTGCCACAAGGTCGACGGGCCGATCCTGATGAAGAAGCACATGAACTACCCCGTCGCGAAGGCGCAGTGCACGAGCTGCCACGATCCGCACGGCTCGAACACGCGTGGCATGCTCTACAACACGGTCCACGCGCCGGTCGCGAAGGGCATGTGCGCGCAGTGCCACGAGGCCCCGGGCTCGCCCAACGGCTTCAAGCCGAAGCAGGCGGGGATCGCGCTGTGCCGCGGCTGCCACATCCAGAACATCAACAACATGATGGACAAGAACCGCGTCCATCGTCCGGTCACCGAGGGCGCCGCCTGCCTGACGTGCCACGGCCCCCACGCGTCGAAGGCGAAGGGGCTCCTCAAGGCCGACATGCGGACGGTCTGCGGCAGCTGCCACGCCGACACCATCAAGCGCGGCGACATGTCGGTGACGAAGCACCAGCCCATCAAGAACGCCGAGTGCACGAGCTGCCATGACCCGCACGGCTCGGACGCGGCGCTCATGCTGGTGAAGACCGAAACGATCGAGCTCTGCGGGAAGTGCCACGACTGGCAGAAGCACGCGTCGCACCCGGTCGGCGCGAAGTACGTCGACCCGCGCAACAAGAACCTGACGCTGCAGTGTCTCAGCTGCCACCGCGCGCACGGCACCGAGTTCAAGCAGATGATGCCCTACGCGACGGTTCCCGAGACGTGCACGAAGTGCCACGAGAAGTTCAAGAGGTGATGACCGTGCTCAGAGCCATCGACGCGAGGGTGATCGCCTCGCTCGTCGTCGTCCTCGCCGCGAGCGGGGCACGCGCGGAGAGCGTCTCGTTCAAGCACCAGGCGACCGTGTACAGGGACGCGAAGGACGGCAAGCTCTCCGCCCCCGAGGGCGTGGCCTGCAACGACGCCGGGCTGCTCGTGGTCGCCGATACCGGGAACGCTCGGCTCCTCACGTACTTCGTGAAGGAGGGCGCCGTGACGCCGGCGGCCGAGGTGAAGGTCCCGCAGCTCAAGCACCCGGTCCGACTGCAGCTCGACTCGAAGGGCAACATGCTCGTGCTCGACCGCAAGCTGCGGCGCATTGCACGGCTCGATCCCAAGGGCGCGTTCCAGGCCTACCTGGACGTGAAGCCCGCGGGTGTGGCGGAGGTCGTGCCCACGAGCTTCAAGGTGGACCGCGCCGACAGCGTGTACGTGCTCGACGCGACCGCCGGGAAGGTGTTCGTGGTCGATGCAGCGGGCTCGGTGACGGCGACGCTCCCGCTCCCCACGGACGCAGGAACGTTCACGGACGTCGCGGTGGATGCCGCCGGAACGATCTACGTGCTCGACGGGGTGCGCGCGGCGGTGTGGTCCGCCGCGAAGGGCGCGACGGCCTTCTCGCCGCTCGGGAAGAGCTTCAAGGACTACGCGAGCTTCCCCACCTACCTGATGGCGAACAACCGGGGCGTCCTGCTGGTGGTCGACCAGAACGGCGCCGGCATCGTCATGCTCGGTCAGGACGGAAGCTACCTGGGGCGTCAGCTCAGCCTCGGCTGGACGGACGGGCTCCTCTATTACCCGTCGCAGATCTGCCTCGACGCTCAGGGCGAGGCGTTCGTGGCAGACCGGTCGAACAACCGCGTGCAGATGTTCACGTCGGTCGTTCAATAGCGATCCAAGGTGTCCGATTCCGGGGCGCGCTTCCACGGGAGCGCGCCCCGTTTCGTTTGACGCGCATCAACCCCGTCATTGCCGTGAATCAATTTCGTGCTGCGGCTTGATGCCGCCCACGAAGGCAACTGAGCAGGCGCTCGCACCCATGGTACCCTGGTGACCTACCTATTTCACCGCAAGTCGTAGTGGTCGCCCGAAGTGGGGCGCGACTCGCGCGTGAATGAGGAGGGGCCCCGATGTCGATACCGTTCCGAACGCGTCCGCTGGCTGCTGCCGCGTTCTTGAGCGTCCTGGTCCTCGCGTGTGGCGAGGATGATCCGGTGAACGGAGCGCCGAGGTCGGCGGACTCCGGCACCTCGCGCGCCGCTGCGACCGCGACCGCGGACGGCCCGGTCTGCAGGGGCACGGGCGCCCACGACAAGCATGGCCTCGTCGGGTTCGGATGCTCCACCTGTCACGAGTGCGGCGGGCTCATGCAGTTCTCGAGCACGTTCACGCTCCCCACGAGCGGCGCGTCGATCTCCGGCCCCGGCAACGTGGTGACCGTCGGGGTGAACGGGGCGCCCACGACGTGCAGCGTCGCGTGCCACAACGTCGGGGGGCTCGCGACGCAGCCGGTCGACTGGAGCACGCCGGGTCCGCTGGCATGCAGCTCGTGCCACTCGCAGGGGCAGTCCGGGGCGTTCCCGGCGAGGTCGAGCCACGGCGTGGACAGCTCCAGCGCCACCGCGAACCGCGCGGCTTGCCAGAACTGCCACGACACCTCGAATCACGTCTCCGGGACGGTGGTGATCCAGGGGGTCGGCGCGCTCGATCCGAACGACCCGGCGCAGGTGGACGGTGCGTGCAAGAAGTGCCACGGGGGGAGGGGAGCCGCGGTCGCCGGCAAGACGCCGCCGCTCCTCGTGGGCTATGCCGCCGCCGACGGCGACTTCCACGGCGCCCGGGCCGGCACCGGGTTCGGCGGGTCGCTCATCGGGTACGCCCGGGGCGCGGATCCGCTCCCGTGCATGGCCTGCCACGACGCGCACCAGAGCTCGAACGCGTTCCTCTTCGCCTCGACGGTGAACACGTCGCCCGTCGCGGATGCGACCATCAACCGCGCAGGCGTCGGAGCGGAGGCGCTCTGCGAGCGGTGCCACTC
Source organism: Anaeromyxobacter terrae (assembly GCF_022690685.1). GTDB lineage: Bacteria > Myxococcota > Myxococcia > Myxococcales > Anaeromyxobacteraceae > Anaeromyxobacter > Anaeromyxobacter terrae. The sequence goes on from NZ_JALCYY010000009.1 coordinate 62,387, forward strand.
CGGCGCGCGTCATGCCGGGTGCTCGGCCGCCGGATGTCACACGACCGACCCCGTGCCCGGTGGGGCGAACAAGCCCTGCTTCTTCTGCCACGGCCACGAAGGCATCGTGAACTTCAGGCTGCCGACCTGGGCGGACCACCCGGTGCCGGGCATGGCCATCAGCGACCCGAACAATTACTGCTGGCACTGCCATTCGACCGGCTGGTTCCCTGCGACGCCCGAGTACGTGGCGCCGACGGTGAGCGCCGTGGCCGTCACCGGGATCGCGGCGACGAGCGCCACGGTGCGCTGGAACACCAACGAGAAGGCCACGTCCTACGTCGAGTGGGGCGTGGGGACGCCCTCGAATGTCGACGGCAATGGCGTGCTCGTCACGCAGGCCTGCGGGGCCGGCGTGAACCCTCCCTGTCGTGAGGTGACGCTGACGGGCCTCGCGCCGGCCACCCAGTACGTCTACCGGGTCCGCTCGTCGGACGCGTTGCGGAATGTGACCGTGTCGCAGTCGTACACGTTCACGACGTCTGATCCGAACGCGCCCGGCCAGCCTTCGATCACCGCCGTCCCCGACGGTGCGGTGCCGTACCCGGAGACCTCGGTGCCGGTCACGTTCCAGTGGAGCGCCGTCGCGGATCCCAACGGGGATCCCGTCGAATACCGGGTCCAGATCTCCACCACTCCCGGCTTCACCGCTCCCCTCGTCCTGGACGGTCCCTGGACTCCCTCGACGACGTACTCGAGGACCTTCACCGCCACGGAGTGGCCGGGGACGACCTATTACTGGCGCGTGCAGGCGCGCGACGCGGTACATGATCTGCGTTCGCCGTGGTCGAGCGTGGACGCGTTCGGGATCTGGTGGTACGACCCGATGCCGTACTGATCCAAATCAATAAATGTCGGCCCGGACCGGGGCCGCCGCGCAATGCGGCGGCCCTTTTCCTTCAGCGGTCCTCGACTGGAACGGGGTGGACCTCGCGTGAGGTGCGCCTGAGGGCAAAGCCGCGCCGCTCCTGGAACGCCACGCCGTGTACTCGGAGTCACCGACGCGCGCGGACGCGATTGCGATCGATTGACGCAGCCGAGGGCGGAATCTTGGGTTGGGCCAAAGACGTGCACCCGAACGCTGGCTCGTCGCGTGCGATAGGAGGTGCTTTCTTTGGCCGAGCAATTCAATCGCTGGCCAGGGAACCCGGGGGATCCGCATGCGCTCGCGGCAGCTCGATCGAAGGCTCGGCCTGTCCATGCTGGCCGCTTCCGCATTGCTGTTCTCGTCCGCGTGCGGGAGCGGAGGACAGGAAGTCGGGCAGGGAGGCCCGGCGAGGACGTCGCGCTCCTCGTCCGCCATCGTCGCGAACGACGCCGTGTGCGCCGGCACGGGGGCGCACGACAAGCACGCTTCGTCCGGCGTCGGCTGCGCGGTGTGCCACCCGTGCGGCGGCGCCTACCAGTTCGGCACGTTCACCTATCCTGGCGCCGGAACGTCGACGTCCGGCGGCACGATCACGCTCGGCGCGGGGACGGATCCGACGACGTGCTCCGTCGGCTGCCACTATCCGATGGGGACGGCACCCCACCCGATCTCCTGGACGACGCCCGGGCCGCTCGACTGCACCTCGTGCCACGCCATCGCGGCGCTCCCGTCCACGCACCCGGCCCTCGTCGTCGAGAGCCCGACGCGCGCGGACTGCGAGGCCTGCCACCAGATGGGCGAGCACACGAAGGGCAGCGTGGTGCTCGTGAGCCACGGCCCGGACTGGATGGAATCGGCGAGTCTCGGGTTCCACGCGTACTCGGCGAACCGGCGCATCGCGAGCTGCCAGGCGTGCCATGGCGTCGACCTCACCGGCGGCTCGACCCACACCGCGTGCGGTGACTGCCATGACCGCAACCTCCCGGCCGGAGTGACGAGCTGGCGGACGAACTGCGTGATGTGCCACGGCGACGCGGCGACGGGCCAGTCCGCGCCGCCGCGCGCGACCTGGGGCAACGACGCACCGAGCGATGCCAGCAACGTCCGCATCGGCGCTCACGCGACCCACGTGACCGGCAGCGCGATCGCGCCGCCCTTCGACTGCGGCGTCTGCCACGTCAAGCCCGCGGACGCGCTCTCGAGCGGGCACGTCGACGAGGCGACGGCGAAGGTCGTGTTCAGCGGCCTCGCCGCGAACCGCGGAGAGCCCACCGCGGCGTGGGCCCGCGACACGGCGACCTGCAGCAGCACCTACTGCCACGGCGCGACGCTCGGGGGCGGATCGAACAAGACGCCCAACTGGACGCGCGTCGGTCAGGGCGAGGCGGGATGCGGCACCTGCCACGGGCTGCCTCCCCCCGCGCCACACCCCTCGGTCGCGGGCGGCCTCTCCGAGTGCTCGGTCTGCCATCCGGACACCGTCGACTCGAGCGGCGCGATCATCCCGCCCAGCGCAAACGGGCTCCACCTCGACGGGCTCGTCGAGGGCGGCCATGACGCTCAGTGGATGGATGAGGCGAGCCCGAAGTTCCACGCGTTCTCGGCGAACCGCGGCCTCGGTCCCTGCCAGTCGTGCCACGGCGCGGATCTGACCGGCGGCTCGACAGGCGTGGGTTGTGCCAAGTGCCACGACGCGGGCTGGGAGCGGAATTGCACGATGTGCCACGGCGATCCGGCCGACGGCACGGGCGCGCCGCCCCGGACGACGTGGGGCAACGACGGCGACCCGCTCCGGGTGGGCGCGCACACGGCGCACGTGAGGGGGACCTCGGTCGCGGCGCAGCTCGACTGCGACCAGTGCCACGTCGTGCCCACTGACGCATTCTCCGCTGGGCACATCGACGGTGCGACGGCGACGCTCACCTGGGGACCGCTCGCGACGCTCGGCGGAACCGCGCCGGCCTGGGACCGGACGGCGGGGACGTGCTCCAGCACGTACTGCCACGGCAGCTACTCCGGGACGTTCTCGTACTACTTCTTCGACGGCACCTACGCGACGCGCTATGCGGGCAAGCGCGGGACGCCGTCGTGGACGGGGGCGTCGATGGCGTGCGACTCGTGCCACGGGAACCCGCCCCGGGAGAACGTCTCCTGGCACGGCTATCACGGCGGCGGGAACCAGTGTCAGCTCTGCCACGCCGACGCGATCGGGACGGCGAACGGCGTCGGGACGGCCGTCACGGATCCGGTGAAGCACATGAACGGCTCGGTCGACATCGAGCCCCAATGGGACGGCAGCTGCTTCGGTTGCCACTGACGCGCTGAAACGCCGCGAGCACGAGCCCCTGGCCGCGAACCGCGACCAGGGGCTTCGTGCGAGAGGATCAGCGTGAGGCGAGGCGGCTCGCGACTAGCCGGCGCCGTGACACGCCAGCGTGTTGCAGGACTGCTGCGACGTCCAGCCCGTGGTGATGACGGTCCCGGTGTAGAGCACGACGTCGCGCTTGCCGTCGACGTGCGGCGTGTTGGAGTGGCACACGTCGCAACCCCAGCCCAGGTTCACGTGGAAGACGTGCCGGTCCTGTCCGCCGTCGTTCGGCGGATTCCCGTGGCAGCTGCCGCAGTTCGCCTGGCCCTGGCCGACGAGCGTCCAGATCGGGGTGGGGTTCGAGCCGCCGTTGGCCGCGTGGCAGTACGTCGAGGTGCAGGTCGCCGCCGTCCGGTTCCACGCCGTTCCGCTCATGCCCTGCGTGGCGACACCGGAGAACGTGACCTGGGCGGTGGCGGCGTCGATGTGACCCGGCGTGAGCGCGTCCGCGGGCTTCGAGTGGCACAGCGCGCAGTCGAAGCTGGCGTGCGACACGTGGGCGCCGATGCGGACGTTCGTGGCGCCGCTCGGGACGTTGTTCCCCCACGTGGCGCGCGGGGGCGAGGCGCGCCCAGACGCCGTGTCGCCGTGGCACATCGTGCAGTTCGCCCGCCAGCTCGCCACGCCCGCGGGGAGGTTCGCGTCGTGGCACTGGCCGCAGGCGACGCCGGCGGACCCGCCGGAGAGGTCCGCGCCATGGCACCACTGGCAGGAGGCGAGCCCCTGGTTCGCCGAGTACGCGTGGAACTTCGGGCTCGCGGTGTTCATCCAGTCCGCGTCGTGGCCGCTCGCCGCCTGGATCGTGCCATCGACGTGCTTGCCGCCCGCGCTGCGGGGAATGATCGTGCCGCTTGGCGAGACGGTATCCGGATGGCAGGGGTTGCAGCCGGTGAGGTTGCTCGAGACCGGGGGGTGGACGTCCGGGGGAGGCGGGACGCCGTGGCAGGTTCCGCACGCGGCCTGGCCCGTGCCCGTGCTCGTCCAGACCGGGTTCGGGTTCCTCCCGCCCGAGAGCGTGGCGCCGTGACAGTAGGTCGAGGCGCAGCTCGCGCTCGCGCGGTCGAACGTGGGGGTCGCGCCGCCAGTCGGCACCGCGACGCCCGTGAAGGTCACGGTCGCGGTGTCGCCGTCGATGTGACCGGCGGCGAGCGCATCCGCCGGCGTCACGTGGCACACGCTGCAGTCGAAGACGGCGCCGCTGCTACCCTGCGTGACGTGGGCGGTGTGGGCGCCCGTGCGGACCGGATCGCCCTGGCGGCCCCAGGTCGCCTTGGGCGGCGCGCCCGTCGCGTTGTCCGTCCCGCCGTGGCACATGGTGCAGTTGGTGGCCCACGGCTGCCCCGGCCGATCGTGGCAGCGGCCGCACGAGCCGCCGAACCCGGTGCTGCCGTCGAGGCTCTGGCCGTGGCAGACCTTGCACGACGAGAGGCTGCGGACCGCCGAGTTGGCGTGGAAGTTCGTCGAGGTCGTGTCCATCCACGAGGGCTCGTGGCCGCCGGAGAACTGGATCGCGCCGTCCACGTGCTTGCCGCCCGACGAGGGCGGGATGAGCTCGCCGGTGGCGGAGACCGTCTGCGGGTGGCAGGCGTTGCAGCCGGCGAGATCGGACGGCACCAGCGGGTGCGGCGCAGGCGGCGGCACGCCGTGGCACGTCCCGCACGCCGCCTGTCCCTCGCCGACGCGCGTCCAGACGGGCGCGTTCGCCGCGTTCCCGTTCTGGAAGGCCCCGTGGCAGTACGAGGTCGCGCAGCTCGCCGAGGACGGGGAGAAGCCGGGATCCTTCGCCGAGGACTTCCAGACGCCGTCGGCGCCGGTGTAGCCGGTGAGCTCCACCTGGCCGTCGAGGTGCGTGCCGTCGAGGACGGTGCCGGGCTTCGGGTGGCAGAAGCTGCAGTCGAAGGCGGGCGCGAGCGAGCTGCCCCCCACGTGCTGCCTGTGCGCTCCGACGCCGCGAGCCGTCGTCGCCGTGTTGCCGGAGAGGTCCGCCGGCGGAGCGCCGGAGGGATCCGTCGCATCGCCGTGGCAGGTGTTGCACGTCACCGTCCAGTCCTTGCCGCCCGCGACCGCGTCGTGGCAGCTCGCGCAGACCAGGCCCGTCACGTGCGGCTCGCCCTTCGCAGCGTGGCACTCGAGGCACGCTCGAACGTTCTGCGCGGCGGCGGCGCCGTGGAGCGACGGCGAGGACCACCCCTGCGGGTGCTTCGCCTCGGCGCGCACGTCGACCTCGCCGTTCACGTGCTTCCCCGACGCCGCGAGGATCTTCCCGTCGCTGCCGACCGTCGCCGGATGACACGCGGCGCACGAGGTGAGGTCCGTCGCCGCCCCGGGCGCGAGGCTCGGGTGCGTCGCCGGGACGGGGTTGCCGGGCGTCCCGTGGCAGGCGCCACAGGCGGCCGCGGCGCCGTCGACCGCGGTCCACCGCGGCGCAGTCGTCGCGGTCCCGCCGTGGCAGTACACGTTGGAGCACGTCCCGGTCGCGGGGTCGTAGCTCGGCGCGGCGCCGCCCGTCCGCGCGAGGGCGCCGAACGTCACGTCCACCTTCCCGTTGCCGTGCTGCGACCGGTCATCTCTGGGATCGAGGTGGCACTCGGAGCAGGCGAGGGCACCGGCGAGCGCGCCCGCCTCGACGTGCGCGGAGTGCGCGCCCGCGGCCGCGGGGTCGGACCCGATCACGCGGGGAGGCGCCCCGGTCTGGTTCTGCTCGCCGCCGTGGCAGCGGGTGCACTGACCCGTCTCGGCCGCGCGGCTCTCCTCGAGCGTGCGAGCCTGGCACGCGAGGAGGGTGAGCAGAAACGCCCCGAGCAGCGGGACGTTGAACAGGCGAGGCATGGCCATCTCGAAGCCCTCGAGCTTGCGCGGGTCGTGTGCACGCGCCGGCGGCGCTGCCTGTGGTGACCCTGTGGAGGTTGCCCCAGTGTACCCGCCCCGGAGCGCGGTACAACTGGGGCAAATCGCTTGATCTAAATCACACGCAGTGTCGGTCGCGAGGCCTCGAGCCGGCTCGCGCGCCGCGCTTCCGCGGAACGCTCACGGTGCCTGGACCGGCGCGACGTCGCCGAGGTCGTAGACGTTCCAGAACTCGTCGAACAGGACCGTTCTCACGCCGGGCTCGAACGCGAGCCGATCGTTGAACCGGCGGTTCCACTCCTCCCAGAAGCAGATCACGTAGCGCGCGCCGAAGCTTCGGCGGATCGCCTCGGCCGTTCCGGGAGGCCCGTCGTGAGAGAGCCCGTACCAGAGCGCGTAACTCTCCGGATCCTTCAGGTACGCGAGCGTCGGATCGAGCGCGACGATGAAGCGGCGCTCGGGGAGCGCGAGCATCAGCGTGCCCGTGTGACCCCAGTCGCAGGTGAACACCTGCGCACCGGGCGGGATGCGGGCTTGCAGCACCGCCGCGACCTTTGCGGGGAGGCGCTCCTGCTTGTCACCCAGGCCTTGGAGCGTCGTCGAGATCTGCGGGCCGGCGTACACGATCGCGAGCGCGGCCACCGCGGCGGGATACCAGCGCCACCGGACCCACCGCGCCGAGAGCGCGAGCGCCATCGCCGAGAGCGGAACGAAGTATTCTGCGAACCGAGCGGTGCGCGCGGTGAGCGCCGCGAACGCGAGCGCGGCGATCGCGAATGCGAGCGGCGCCGGGTCTTCCCTCCGGTTTCGCCAGGAGAGGACGAGCGCGGCGACGAGCGCCGCCATCGCCGCGGCGAGCCAGCGCGCCCACTGCGCGAGCGTGAACGGCTCGAACTCCTGGCCCAGCGAGAATCCCGGGCGGCCGCCCCACGCGTTGCGGAAGAGGACCTCGTAGACGACGATCCAGTTGAACCGCACGAGGTTCAGCGCGTTCGGGTGGAGCGCGACGCCCGCTGCGATGCCGGCGAGCGCGACCGCGACGGGCTTCCAGCGCGGCCGCTCGCCCGAGACGAGCCGCGCGGCCTCGACGATCGCGACGAGGACGAGCGGGAGGTGCCACGCGACGTAGGCCCAGGGGAAGATGCCGGAGACGATCGCGAGGGCGACGAGGCGCCCGCGCGCCGCCGCCCAGAGCACCAGGACCGTGAGCGCGATCGAGAGCAGGTGCGGGCGGGTGAGGGCGAACCGGAACACGAACACCGCGGACAGGGCGAGCGGGAGCAGCGCCCACGCGCCCGCGTACCGGACCTCCTCGCGCCGGAGCACGAGGTAGAACGCGAGCAGGACGACGCCACCCAGGATGGTGCTCACGATCTTCGCCGCCGTGATCCAGCTCAGCCCGGCGAGCGGGACGAAGAGCAGGTGGAACAGGAGCTCCTTGTCCGCGTAGTGGTCGGCGAGCCAGCTGAACGGGGTCCACGGGAACGCGTGCAGGATCCCGTGCTCGCGGATCAGGCGTCCGACCGCGACGTGATAGGCGGTGTCCGCGTCGAACGGGATCGAGACGAACCCGAACTGGATGGCGGCCGCGACGCAGAGATAGGCAGCGGCCCACGCGGCGATGGGCCAGCGTCGATGTGTGATCCCTGCGCGCGAGGGGCTGGGCGGGGCAGTCCTGGGGATCGATCGGTCCGGCAGCATCGCGGAAGCCTTCAGCGGTTGGAGAGCTGCTCGAGATAGGCCGAGAGCTGCCGCGCCCGGTCCGGCGCGAGGCGGCTCAGGGCAGCCGTCTCGCGCTGCGCCGCTGCGTAGTTTCCGACCATCGCGTAGGCCACCCCGAGGTTGAAGAGAGCCTCGGGGCTCTCGCTCAGCGTGGCCGCGACCGGCTCGAGGCGAGCGATCGCTTCGCCGGGCCGCCCGAGGCGATTCAGCGCGGCGGCGTAGTTCGCGTAGGCCGCGGGGAAGTCGGGTCGGTGCTCGATGGCCTGGTCGAGCAGCGGTACCGCCTCCGCGTACGCGTTCATCTTCTCCAGGAGCAAGGACCCGAGGTTGCAGTATGCCTCTGCGTGGTCGGGTCGCTCACGGATGGCAGCGCGGAACCAGCGCGCGGCATCGTCGTCCCGCCCGAGCCCCCGGAGCGCGGCGCCCATGTCGTTGTAGACGTCGATGTTCGTGGGGTCGACGCGGTTGGCCGCCGTGAGCACCTCGACCGCCTCGCCGTATCTGCCAGCCGCGGCCAGCGCGACGCCGAGGTTCTGGTACGGCCGGCCCTTGGCGGGAGCCTTTCGGGCCGCGTCGCTCCACAGGGTGATCTCGTCCCTCCAGACGCGGTTGCGCGCGAGGGTGAAGCCGGCGAGGCCGACGGCGAGCACCGCGCCTGCCGTCACGAAGGCGCGCGGGCTAAACTCCCGCCGCCGGGCGAGGAGCGCGCCCGCGGTCGCCACGCCCGCGAAGAGGCCGGCGGACGGCAGGTACGCGCGGTGCTCGAACATCACGTCCACGATCGGGATGAGGCTCGACTCGACCGAGAGCGCGAGGAAGAACCAGATGATCCCGAACGCGACCACGCGCCACGCCGGATCGAGCGGGCGAGCGGTGGTGCCGGAGGTGCGTCGGAGCAGGAACGCGGCGAGCGCGACCATGCCGAGCAGCAGGAGCCCGCATCCGACGACGAGCGGCGCGAGGAAGGAGTGCTGGACCGGGACGTCGTGGTCCACGTTCTGGCCGAACGGGAGGATGAGCAGACGGAGGTAGCTCGCGATGACCGGAAGCTGGGTCGCGAGGTAGTCGGAGCGGGAGAGCGCCGTCTGCACGCGCGTCGCGTCGGCGGCGGTCGAGATCACCTCCGAGAGCGGCGCCCCGACCCCGACGCGGCCGAGCGGGATGATCGGCAGCGTCGCGAGGAGCGGCGCGAGGAGCTTCACGCGAAGGAGCCCCGGCGCGTCGAAGAACACGAGCTCGTAGGCGGCCACCGCGAACGGGAGCGTGAACGCGATCTCCTTCGTCTTCATCGCGAGGACGGCCGCCGCGAGGATGCCGGCCCACGCGAGCGCGGTGCGAGCCGGAGGCAGCGGGCCGCGCTCTCGCCGCAGGCGCCAGCGCGCGTACTGGACGGTCGCGAGCAGGTAGAACAGCGTCGCGAGCGAGGTGAACCGCTGCACGATGTACGTGACCGCCTGCGTCTGCAGGGGGTGCGCGACGAACGCCGCTGCAGTGACGAACGCGATCGCGCGAGACCACGGCGCCGGGAGCGACCCCTTGAGGCGTGGGGTCGCGAACGTGGTCGTCACGAGCGCGTGGACGAGGAGCGCGTTGGCGACGTGGATCGCGAAGTTGACGAGGTGATAGCCGGTGACGTCGAGGCCGTTCAGCCGGTGATTGAGCGCGAAGGTGAGATAGCCGACCCAGCGGTTCTCGCGGATCATCCACCCCGCGTCCGCGACGAAGGCTCCGAGGTCTCGCAGGAGGCGCCTGTCCCGGACGATGCCGACGTCGTCGAACACGAAGTCGCCGCCGAAGGAATTCGCGTAGGCGACGAGGGCGAGGACGACGAGCCCCAGGAGCGGAAGGGCGCGCTGGAGCGACGAGCCTGGAGCGGATCCAGGCGAGCGGTCGAGGGCGGCCATCACGAGTGCGTTGCCATCCGGTGGATTGGACCGATTGCGCCGTGCGTCCGCCGAGACCCGTGGGGCGCGCTGCGGGGTGGGAGGATACCATGCGGTCGGCCTCGCAGGAGCAGTCGAGCGTCCGCTGGCGGCCATCCGAAGGCTCGAGGGCGCGGCTTCGAGGTCGAGTCGGCCGCGATGCGCGGTACGTCGAGGGCGGTCGGTCGGCGAACCTTCGGCGCGCGCCGGGTGCCGGGGTACACTGGCCCTGGGTTGACTCGCTCCGGTTCCAGGTCACTGCGCGTCTGCATCGACGCTCGCCTCGCTCATGGGCGTGCGGGGGGCGTCGAGCAGGTCGTGCTCGGGCTCGCGAGCGGATTCGCGCAGCTCCGTGATGGGGACGAGGAGTACCTGTTCCTCGCGAACGAGGGCGAGGAGCACTGGCTCGAGCCTCACCTCGGAGGCCCTGCGCGGCTCCTGCGGGTGGGACAGCCTCCCCGGATCTCGGCGCGTGCCCGGGCCGCCGCATCGTATCCGGCGCTGGCCAGCGCGTATGGAAGCCTGCACGACCTCGTCCTCCCGCCTCGTCTGCCCGGGAGCGATGGCACCCTGGAACGGGCCGAGGTCGATCTCGTCCATTTCACCTTCCAGGACGCGTTCCTGACGGGCATTCCGTCGATCTACCAGCCGCACGATCTTCAGCACGTGCATCTTCCGCGGTTCTTCACCCGCCGGCAGCGGCGGTACCGCGAGCGCGCATACCGCGCCTACTGCGAGCAGGCGGCGAGGGTCGTCGTCTCATCGACCTGGGTGAAGAACGACGTCGTCCGCCACCTCTCTCTGGCGCCCGAGAAGGTGCAGGTCGTGCCGCTGGCGCCCATCGTCGAGCACTACGCGGAGCCGTCGCCGGAGGCACTCTCGGCGATCCGTCGCAAGTTCGCGCTCCCGGAGCGCTTCGCCCTGTATCCGGCGCAGACGTGGCCGCACAAGAACCACAAGGCGCTGCTCGACGCGCTCGCGCGCGTGCGCGACCGCCACGGTGTCGTCGCGCCGCTCGTCTGTTCCGGCCGGGTGACCGACTTCGGGGCGGAGATCTGCGCGCATGCGCGACGCCTCGGGCTCGACAGCGCGCTCCAGCTCGTCGGCTTCGTCTCTCCGGACGAGCTGCAGGGGCTCTACCGGATGGCACGCGCAGTCGTGATCCCGACCCTGTTCGAGGCGGCCAGCTTCCCGCTCTGGGAGGCATTCCAGAACGGTGTCCCCGCGGCGTGCTCGAACGTGACCTCGCTCCCGGAACAGGCCGGAGACGCCGCGCTGGTCTTCGACCCGCGCAACCCGGACGCGATCGCGGAGGCGATCTTCGCGCTGTGGACCGACGAGCCGCTGCGCCAGCGGCTCGTCGCCCGAGCGAGGACGCGGGTCGCTTCCTTCACGTGGGAACGCACGGCGCGGCTGTTCCGGGCGCACTACCGGTCCGTCGCCGCGCGCCGATGTACGCCGGAGGACGCAGCGCTCCTCGGGGCTGCGCCGGCGCTGTAGCACGACGGAACGAGCGCCCGGCCGCCGCCCTCGGGCCCCGCCTGAGTGTAAGATGACGCCCGCCACTCGCCGAAGGAGCCGCATGACCCGCATCCCCGTCGCCGCCCCCGACCTCAGCGGAAACGAGGAGAGGTACGTGGTCGAGGCCATCCGGTCGAGCTGGATCTCGTCGACGGGGCCGTTCGTCGGCCGCTTCGAGCGGGAGTTCGCAGGGCTGTGCGGGACGCGGGCGTCGATCGCGGTCGCCAACGGGACGCTCGCCCTGCACCTCGCGCTCATGACGGTGGACCTCCGACCCGGCGACGAGGTCCTCGTCCCCTCGCTCACGTACATCGCGACGGCGAACGCCGTTCGCTACTGCGGCGCGGAGCCCGTCTTCGTGGACGTGGACCCGCATACGTGGTGCATGGACCCCGCGAAGCTCGAGGCGGCCATCACCCGCCGGACGAAGGGCGTCATCCCCGTCCACCTCTACGGGCACCCGGCCGACATGGACGCGATCAACCACGTCGCCGCGACGCACGGGCTGTGGGTCGTGGAGGACGCCGCGGAGGCGCACCTCGCGCGCTACAAGGGCCGGCCAGTCGGCGGGCTCGGCCGGATCGGCGTCTTCTCGTTCTACGGCAACAAGGTCATGACGAGCGGGGAGGGCGGCGCGGTGACGCTCGACGACCGCGCGCTCGAGCACCGCGCACGTCTGCTGCGTGGCCAGGGGGTCGATCCCGAGCGCCGGTACTTCTTCCCGATCACCGGGTACAACTACCGGCTCACGAACGTCGCGTGCGCGATCCTCTGCGCGCAGGTCGAGCGTATCGGCGCGATCGTCGAGCGGCGCCGAGCGATCTACGCGCGGTACCGCGCCGCGCTCGAGGGGATTCCAGGGATCGGGTTCCAGCCGCAGGCGGCCTGGGCGGAGATCTCGCCCTGGCTCTTCTGCATCACGGTGGACGCGAAGGCCTTCGGGCGGACGCGCGACGAGCTCATGGTGCTCCTCGCCGAGCAAGGCATCGAGACGCGCCCGTTCTTCCGCCCGCTGCACCGGCTGCCTCCGTTCTGGGAGGAGTCGCGCAGGCGTGGCGAGGTGCTCCCCGTCACGGACCACCTCGGCGAGAGCGGGTTGAACCTCCCGACCTACACGCTCATGGCGGATGCCGACGTCGAGCGCGTCGCCCGCGCGATCCGGGAGGCGCGGCGTTGAGCGACGAACCTGGACGCGGGCAGATGGAGTTCCGGCGGCTCGCTCCGGACCTGGAGCGTCCGCTGGCGGAGTTCTTCTCGGCGCTCGTCGCCGCGGGGGACGATCGAGTCTTCCATCCGCATCCGTTCACACCCGAGGCGGCGGCAGAGCGGGCGCGCTATTCGGGAGAGGACGTCTACTGCGTCGCGGTCGCGCGGGACCAGGTGCTCGGGTACGGCATGCTGAGGGGCTGGGACGAAGGGTACGCGGTCCCGAGCCTCGGAATCGCCATCCACCCCGCGGCGCGCAGCATCGGGCTCGGGAGGGCCTTGATGCTCTACCTCCACGCCGAGGCGCGCCGGCGGGGTGCACCCAGGATCCGGCTCAAGGTCTACCCGGAGAACACGAGCGCGGTCGCGTTGTACCGTTCTCTTGGTTACGAGCTCTGCCGCGATGACGGCGAAGGCGACCAGCTCGTCGGATTCAAGGCGCTTGGTTGAAGGACCGGATGGCCAATGGCAACGCGCCCGGAGGGCCCCGCGGGGAGGACGCGCTGCCGTCCTCGCCGTTGGCCCGCGCGTGGAGAGACTGGCGCCTGGCGTGGTCGATGGTCCGCATGCGGCCGTTCGACTCCGACTCGGCACACGGTCGCTCCCAGGAGCGCTACCGGCGGATCGCCCTCACCACGATCTCGAGCCTGGCGGTCCGTGGTGTCGGGACGCTCACCGGCCTCATCACCGTCCCGCTCGTGCTGGGCTATCTCGGCAAGGAGCGGTTCGGTCTGTGGAGCACCATCACGACCGTGATCGCCTGGGCGACCTTGTTCGACCTCGGCATCGCCAACGGGCTCGTGAACTGCATCTCGCGCGCGCACGGCCGCGATGAGCGGGAGGAGGCGGCTCGCTACGTCTCGACCGCGTTCGCGGCCCTGCTCGCGATCGCCGCGCTCCTCGGCCTCGCGCTCATGGCAGGAGCAGGGCACGTCCCGTGGAGCGCGCTCCTCGCGGTCCGGGGAGCCGTCGACGACCGGACGGTGACGTGGTCCGTCGTGGCGGCGCTGGGCGCCTTCATCCTCGGGTTGCCCCTGTCGATCGTTCCGCAGATCTACGCGGGCTATCAGCGGGCGTACGCGGCGAACGTCTTCACGATGGTCGGAATGCTCGCCGGGTTCGCCGCGGTCGTCATCGCCGTGCATTCGAGCAGCAGCATGCCGATCATCATCGCGGCGCTCGGGGCCGGCGGGCTGGTCTCGTCCGCGTTGGGGTTGCTCTACGCGCTCAGGGTCGGGATGCCGTGGCTGCGCTTCCGCGCGTCCGCCGTGTCGAAGGAAGCGCTCCGGGCGCTCGCCGACCGCTCCATCCCGATCTTCCTGTTCCAGATCGGGGCGCTGGCGGTGAACGAGACCCAGTCCATCGTGCTCGCGCACCGATGCGATCTCGCTGCGGTCGCCGACTACAGCATCTTCATGCGGCTGTACGTGCTGGCGCTCGGCCTGATCCAGATGAGCACCGCCTCGTTCGTCCCGAGCTTCCGCGAGGCACGCGAGCGGGGCGACGAGGCGTGGATGCGGGCCGCGTTCCGGCGCTTCGTGCAGCTGCGGCTCGTGCTCGCGGTCTGCGGCGGGACTGCGCTCGCGGTGGTCGGGAACGACCTGCTGCGCCTCTGGTTACGGCGCTCCGACATCCGGTTCCAGCCGGAACTCTGGATCTGCCTCGTCGTGGTCATGGTCGCGGTCACATGGGCGACGGCACACTCGGACCTGCTCTCCATCCTCGATCGCCTCTGGGTCCTGGTGGCGCTGGTCGCCCTGAACGGCGCCGTCACGGTGGCCCTGACCTACTTGCTGGCACCCTCTCTCCGCGTGCTCGGGGTCGTGCTCGCCTACGGAGCCGTGACGGTCCTCGTGTACAGCTGGCTTCTCCCCTGGTTGACCCTGAGGATTCGCCGCGGCAACGCGTGAAAGTCGCTGATCGCCGCGGAGCTGGCCGCGGCGCATCAGAGGCCGAACACGTCCGCGATGGTGCGCTCGCGACCGCTGGTGAGGTCGACGACTGGCATCTTCGCGATGAGTCGCAGCCGATCGCGATGGGCCGTGACGAGCGAGAGCCCGCCGCGCTCGTCGCGTGACTCCCGGAACCGGCTCTCGACCCAGCCTTCGCGAGCCGTGACGGTGGGCAGCGTGCAGGCGAGATCCGCACGGACGAAGAACGCGTTGTTGCCGGCGCTGTTGGAGCCGAGGAACCGGTAGCCCTTCCGCTCGCCGAGCGCGCAGAGCGCAGGAAGCGAGGCGCCGGCGTACAGGTTCGAGAAGTGCGCGCGCCCTCGCTCGAAGCTCGGCGAATAGGGGATGGTCACCGCGTGCTCCGCGCCGAACACGCTGTTGAACTCCACGACCAGGATTCGCGGCGAGATGACGTCGATGGCGTCGAGGATCCAGTAGTCGTTTCCATCGACGTCTATCGACAGCAGCCCGATGTCGCCGACGACACCGGCGTCGCGCAGCAGCGTGTTGATGTTCTCACGCGTGATGAACGCGGTGACCGCGTCGATGCTGTGGCGCCAGGCGAGCTCCGTCCGAGTCAGGAAACGGCGATGCGCGTCGCCGGCGTCCAGGATGACCCCCTTCCAGTTGTCGTGGCAGAGGAGGAATCGTGTGTTCGACTCCGAGTAGTCCTCGACGCCGAACTCCACGAACGTGCGGTTCTCGATGGGCACCTTGCCGAGGAGGTACTGGATGATCCCGTCCTCCCCCCACTGCGAAAACACCCGGAACTCCGCCTCCTGGACGTTCCGGAACGTGCGTTCGCGAACGGCGCGACTCTCGATGCCGCCGAGCGCGAGTCGCAGCGCGTCCATGCGGCGATCGAGCGCCTCGACGCGCGGCCCGATGCCGGCGAGGGCGCGCACCGCCGAGAGGATCGAAGAGGCACTCATCACATTTCACCTCGCGCGCGAGTCCGCGATGGGCCGCCTCGAACCCCGCCGGAATGGCAGCGCAGGCAGGATACGATTGGAACTTCGCGGGGATGAAGTCCGTGATGCCGTGTCGTGCTTGCGCGGCAGCACGCGTGGGCGTTTGCGTGCCCCGACCGTCTAGCAACTGTACCGCGAGTCCGCAAGGTGCGAGGGCCGTGGCGCCTGCGATCCGGACACCGTCACCACGGGCGACGCGACGCCGTCCGTCAGCCCCACGCTCCCGGCTCCCGCTCCCGGCACCCGGGGCCCGGGGCCCGGAGCCCGGAGCCCGGAGCCCGGAGCCCGGAGCCCGGAGCCCGGGGTTATAATCACGGCCTCGATGAAGGTCTCGTTCGTCATACCGACACGCAACCAGGCGCAGTTCATCCGCCGGTGCATCGACAGCTGTCTCGCCCAGGGGATGCCCGACGCGGAGATCCTGGTCGTGGACGGTCGGTCGACCGATCGCACGGTCGAGGTCCTCCGTGAGTACGGAGACCGTGTGCGCTGGGTCTCGGAGACCGACTCGGGCCAGTCGGAGGCAGTCAACAAGGGCGTGCGGTGGGCGTCCGGCGACATCATCGCGTGGATCAACTCCGATGACTTCTATCCCGACGCGACTGCGCTGAGCGACGTCGTGGGGGCGTTCGAGCGGGATCCGGCCACGGACGTCGTGTACGGCGGCGCCCTCGTGGTGGACGCGGATGGGAACGTGCTCCGAGAGCTATGCGCTCGCCCGATGCGCTCAGCCAAGGAGCTGCTGGTGAAGCCGAACGCGCCCTTCATGCAGCCAGCCATGTTCTTCCGGCGGGAGATGTTCCTGGCCACGGGCGGCTTGCGACACGACCTTCACTACGCCATGGACTACGATCTGTGGCTTCGGATGCTGCCCCGCGCGCGTAAGCTGCGGCACCTCGCGCGTCCGCTCGCGTGCGTGACGTTCCACCCCGGGGCGAAGTCGATCGCGGGAATGCTCGAGCAGATTCGTGAGCTCGGCGACCTGAAGCGCCTGCATCGCGAGGAGTTCGAGCTCGGCTGGCGTGACCGTGCGCGGCTGGGCGCCGGGATGGCGTCCCTGTACTCCTACTGGGCCGCGGTGCGGCTCGGCCTGAGGCGAGTTTCGTAGATGCCGCTGACAACGTCGCGCACCGCGAGGAACGTCCTGTACCTCGAGCACGCCGGCGCGCCGGGCGGCTCGTGCGTGAGTCTCGTCACGCTCCTCCAGCGTCTCGACCCGCGCCGTTACAGGCCCGTCGTCCTGCTGTTGCGGCCGAGCGAGGAGATGCTCCGCTTCTACGTGGGAAGCGGCATCGAGGCGGTGCCGTGGCCCGGGATCCGGACGCTCGAACACACCACGGCTGAGTGGACGAGCATGCGCCGCCCGCTGACGTGGCCGACTGGGCTCGCCTCGCTCGCCGGGTGGGGGAAGGCGCACCGCCGCACGCTCGACGCGGTCTCGGCGTTTCGGCCGGCCCTCGTTCACCTGAACTCCGTCGTGCTGTACCCGTCCGCTCGCGCCCTTCACCTGAGCGGCATCCCGTTCGTGTGGCACGTCCGGGAGATGCCGGTTCCGGGGCATTTCGGCTGGCGGCGCCGGCTGCAGCGTGACGCGCTCGTCCGGTGGCCCACGGCCGCGCTCTATCTGTCGGAGTCCGCGCGGCACGCGTGGGCCGGGGACGCGTGTGGAATGATCGCGCCCGAGCCGGTGGACACGGACCGCTTCGACCCTGGCATCGATCGCGCCGAGGCGCGGCGGTCGTTCGGGATTCCCGAGGATGCCCGCGTCGTCCTGTACGTGGGCGGGATTGCGCGGATCAAAGGGATCCTGCCGCTGCTCGAGGCGCTTGCCCAGGTACGAGAGCGCGAGCCACGCACGGTGTGCCTCATGCCGGGAGCGGACGTTGCTCCGCCGCGCACGCTTCTCTATCGGGCCGCCGCCTCAGTCCTCCCGGCCCTCGGCTCGAACACGCTGACGCAGGCGGTCGCCTCGAAAATCGAGAAGTGGCGCCTCGAGCCAATGCTCCTTCGGTATCCGTTCGCCGCAGGAGTCGAGCGGTTCCTCGCGGCGAGCGACCTACTGGCCTTCCCGGCGGTGGAGGATCACTTCGCACGGCCGGTGGTCGAAGCGGGTCTCATGGAGAGGCCCGTCGTCGCGTCCGACCTGCCTCTCGTCGCAGAACTGGTAGAGGACGGGACGACGGGCCTGCTCGCGCCCGCAGCGGATCCCGCTGCGCTGGCCGAGCGCGTTCTGGATCTCCTCGGTGATCCGGAGCGGTCGGCGCGCCTCGGCCGCGCTGCGCGTCTGCGTATGACCGAGCGGTTCGACGCGGCACGGAACGCCGCCGCCCTCATGGATCTCTACGACGAAATCCTCGATGGACGCGGCGACGCAGAAGAGGAAAGTGCTTGAGAGTGACGGTCCTGACGCCGACGCTCGACGCCGAGCGGTTCCTTCCAGAGTGCGTCGCGTCCGTGCGAGCGCAGGCCGGCCATGGCGTCGAGGTCGAGCACATCGTCATCGATGGTGAGTCGGGCGATCGCACGGTAGAGGTCGCACGGGCGGGCGGTGCGCACGTCCTGGTCGGCCGGGACGGTTCCCTGTACGAGGCGCTGAACCGGGGGGTTCGCGCCGCGCGAGGCGACGTGATCGCGTGGCTGAACGCGGATGACACCTTCGAGCTCGGGGCGCTCGCGAGCGCCGTTGCGGAACTCCGGCGGACGCCTTCGGCGGAGATCGTGGTCGGGCACTACGCGATCGCCCGAGGCGGCCAGCGTCGGGTCATACGGACGCGTGCAGACGCACTGCTGCGGATTCGATCGGGCATACGGCAGGACGCCTGGGTCACGCCGCTCGCGGTGCTGTACCGCGCCGATACGCTGCGACGGCTGGGCGAGTACACCGGCACGTATCGGATAGCCGCGGATCTCGATCTTTGGCTGCGGGCTGCCGCGCGCGAGCCGCCGCCCATGGTCGTGCACTGCGGCGTGGTGCTCGGCACGTTCCGGGTGCACGAGGGCTCTCTGAGCACGGGCACGAGCCCGGAGCGGAGCCTCAGGGAGACGATAGACATCGCGCGCCGGTGGTGCGAGCGGGCGGACGCGCCCGAGGGTGTGCGAAGCTTCGCGCGGTATCTCTATCGCCGGCACGAGTTCCTGCTTCGCATCTGGCACCTCCGCGCGGAGCCGCGCTGGCGGAAGGCACTCGCCGCGTACCGATGCTATCGCGAGCTGAGCGCCCTGGGGCCTGGGACGCTCCGCGATTTTCTGGCGCCGCTCACTCCATGACGGGGGTCAGCTCTGGTCATCGCGTGTTGGCGCGCGCGAGCTCGTTGAGAAGCATCCGAAGGACACCTTCGGTGCGCGGGTGGCGTCGGTGGGCTTGGTGGGGAGCGGCGTCGTGAGGATCGGCGTCTCGCTGCTCTCGTTCCGGCCGGGCAAGATCGGAGGAGCCGAGACGTACGTCCGGCGCCTGCTGGCGTCGCTGCCCGCGGTGGCCGAAGGGGACCAGCTCGTCGCGGTGCTCGACGACGATCTCGCCCGAGCGCTCGATACGCCTGGGTTCGAGCGCGTCGTCGTCTCGCGCGGGGCGAGCGCGGTGGTCCTCGAGCGGATCGCCGAGGCGTTCACGCCGTGGCGAGCGCGATACCTCGAGCGCGCGTTTGCGGCAGCGGCCCTGGACGTCACGCTCTTCCCGCAGCAGTCAGTCTTCCCGCGGCGTGCGCCTGGACCCGCGGTCGTGACGGTCCACGACGTCCAGCACCTGTACCACGCCGATCGCTTCCCGCTCTTCGACCGGGCGTTCCGCGCGGCGCTCTACGGGTTCAGCATGGCGCGCGCGTCCCGCGTGATCGCGATCTCCGAGTTCACGCGAAGGACGCTGACCGAGCGAGCGGGGATCCCCGGCGCGAAGGTGGCCGTGATCCCGCACGGCTTCTCGCCCGACCCGAGCCCGGTCTCTCCACGCGAGGACCTGCCCCGGCCGTATCTCTACTATCCCGCCGCCACGTACCCGCACAAAGGGCACGCCACGCTCTTCCGCGCGCTCGCCGCGCTGCGCGCGCGAGGAGCGCTGGCCCACCACCTCGTCCTCACCGGCGAGAGAACGAAGCGCTGGCCCGAGCTGCAGCGCCTCGCGCAGTCGCTGGGGCTCTCCGACCGCGTGCGGCATCTCGGGTTCTTGCCGGCCGCCGAGGTCCGCCGCGTGTACGTCGGCGCCGACGCGGTGGTGTTCCCGAGCGAGTACGAGGGATTCGGGCTCCCGGTGCTCGAGGCGGCGGCGCTGCGGCGACGCCTGATCACCTCACGCCTCGACGTGTTCGACGAGATCGGCGTGCCGCGAACCCAGCAGATCGATTTCCGTGATCCGGGCCAGCTGCTGGAGGCCATCCGGGACGCCGCGCCGGTGTCGCTCCAGAGGCGCCCACTCACCTGGGACGAGGTCGCCCTCCGGACGCTCGAGGTGTTGCGGGACGCCGCAGCGCGATCGGCGCGAACGGAGCCGCGTCGAGCAGGTCCCTGATGATCGTTCGGTGAGGTGCCCTCGCCGAAGGCTTCAGCTTGCCTCGCGCTCCCGGCCGGGGTCCACGGACGTACGGTTCTCGGCCCGGGTCCGGGCATCGTCCCGCTCCGCCGACAGGATCGCCAGCTCCTGCGTGAGCCGCCGCACCTGCTCCGTGAGCCGCGAGAGCACGGTCGAGAAGTGAACGCTGATGAGGAGCAGGAAGACGAGCCCGAAGATGAAGAGCGTCGTGGTCGGGGTGACGGCGCCGCTGAGCCGCGTGAGCCACTCGACCAGGCCGTACCAGATCGAGAGCACCAGCATGCCGAGCGTGGTGATCACCCACAGGAACGAATACTCCTCGCGGAGCTTCCGCCTGCGGATGAGCTCCAGGATCACGCCGAGCGTCACCACGCTCACGGCCATCGCGAAGACGTGCTGGTTCGCGGTCATCATCGCTTCTCGCTCCGGAGCGGAACGAGGAACAGCGCGAGGGACATCCGGAACACGTAGTAGAGCGGCTTCAAGAAGCCCCCGTGCATGCTCTTGCCCGGAGGCGACGGCAGCATGCGCACCGGCACCTCGGTGAGGCGCAGCCCGGAGCGCGCCACCATCGCGAGGACGTCGGCGTCCGGGTAGTCCACCGGGTAGCGCTCGTGCGAGTAGAAGTGCAGCGCCTCCCGCGAGATCGCCTGGAAGCCGCTCGTCGGATCGGTGATCCGCTGACCCGACAGAGCGCTCGCGACGGAGCCGAAGAGCCACATCCCGAGCCGCCGCAGCAGGGGAGGGCGGTACGAGCTGCCGTCGAGGAAGCGAGAGCCGACGACCACGTCGGCGTGCGCCAGCGCCCCCAGGAGCGGAGGGATGGAGGCCGGGTCGTGCTGCCCGTCCGCGTCGAGCTGGAGCACCGCGTCGTACCCTCGCCGCAGCGCGTAGCGGTAGCCCGTCTGAAGGGCGGCGCCGTACCCGAGGTTGACCGGGTGCGTCGCGACGATCGCTCCGCCGCGCCGTGCCTCGACGGCGGTGTCGTCCGCGGATCCGTCGTCCACGACGAGCACGTCGCCTTCGACCTGGCCGCGGACCGCCTCCACGACGCGCCGGATCTGCCGCGCCTCGTTGAAGGCCGGCATCACCACGAGAATCCGGGGGTTCTCGGAGAGAATCATCGGTCCGCCGCACGTGCACGAGACGCACCCTGCGGCCCAGGGACGTAACACATCGGTAACGCGGGGGAAACCGGACGCATGCCCGCGGCGAGCGTTTCGGCCTCACGAAAGATTTGCGCTCGGGGCCCGCTGTTGCCGGCGGCGGGGATGGGCAGATAATGCGCCGCTCCGGAGGCGCCTTGAAGGTCAGCGTGGTGACGCCCTCGTTCAACCAGGGCGCCTACATCGAGAGGACGATCGAGAGCGTGCTCGCGCAGCGTGGCGCGTTCGACCTCGAGTATCTCGTCGTGGACGCCGGCTCGACGGACGAGACGCTCTCCATCCTCCGGCGGTACGAGGGGCGCCTTCGGTTCGTGTCCGAGCGGGACCGCGGACAGTCGGACGCGATCAACAAGGGCTTCCGGATGACCACCGGCGAGGTCGTCGCGTGGCTCAACTCCGACGACACCTACGCGCCGGGCGCCCTCGACGCCGTGGTGCGCACGCTCACCCGGACCGGCGCGCGCTGGTGCTTCGGCGAGTGCCCGATCATCGACGAGCGCGACGCCGAGATCCGGAGCGCCATCGCCCGGTACAAGACCTGGGTCTCGCGGCGCTACAGCCTGCGGCGCCTCGTGGGGCGGAACTTCATCCCCCAGCCGGCGACGTTCTTCCGGCGCGACCTCCTCGACGAGGTCGGTCCGATCGACGAGTCGCTCCACTTCGCGATGGACTACGACCTGTGGCTGCGGTTCGCGCGCGTGGCGGAGCCCGTCTTCGTGCCGCAGCCGCTCGCGCGGTTCCGGTGGCACGGCGCCTCCAAGACGGGCGCCGGGTACAGGGCGGGCGCGTGGGAGTGCTTCCGGATCGCGAGCGCGCGCGCCCGTGGGGTGGAGCGGCTCGCGCTTCCTGAGCACCTCCTCCACCTCGCGGCGCAGCTCGCCGTGTATCGCCTGCTCGACCTCTCCCGTCCGCGCTGAGCGCCGCCGTTCGCCGAGGTCGACGCGAAACGACTCGGGCCGGCAGGATCGCTCCTGCCGGCCCGCGCTGCGTGGGTCCCCACCCCGACTACTTCTTCTCTTCCTTCCGAGCGGCGATCTCCTTCTCGAGGCGCTCGAGCTCCGCCGTCGCCTTCGCCTCGTCCGCGCGCCCCTCCTCGCCGGGCTTGCCGGTCAGGTGCGCCTCACCGGGCGTCCAGCCGGGAGACACGGTGGAGGCGAGCTCCGTCGCGCCCCGCTTCACGCCGCCCGTGAGCTTCTTCACGATGGCGTTCGCGAAGAGGTAGAAGCCGATGAACGGCAGGAACATCAGGAAGACGAGCCCGGCGAGCGGCACCACCGCGAGGACGACCGGGAAGGGCAGCTTCAGGTACTTCGCCGTCGCGTCGCCAGGAAGCCGTCCGCCCTCGGGCGGCACCACCTCGACTCCCCACCGCCTCGGGCTCCAGTAGTAGCCGCTCTCGACCTTCGAACCGCCCGTGTGCCTGGTCATGACCGCCTCCTCGCCGTGCTCAGCCGTGCTCGGGAAACCGCGTCCGCGCTAGCTCTTCCGCTTGTCGCCGATCTCCTTCTCGAGGGCGTCGAGCCGCGCCTCCGCGCCCGTCGGCCCCTTCTCCTCCGTCCCGGCGCCCTCCGCGGGCTTGCCGGTGAAGTGCGCCTCGCCGGGCTGCCAGCCGGGGCTCACGGTGGACGCCAGCTCGGTCGCGCCGCGGTGGAACATGTTCACGATCGGGCTGAGGAGGGCGCGGGCGAAGATGACGAACCCGATCAGCGGGAGGAACATGAGGAAGGTGAGGCCGAGCATCGGGATGAGCGCGAGGGCGACGACCGTCGGCACCTTCATCCACTCGCCCTTGCCCTCCGGCAGCCGGTCGCCGTCCTTCGCGATGGGCTCGACGTGCCACTTGATCGCGTTGAAGTAGTAGCCGCCCTTCACTGCGCTTCCGCTCTTGAACTTGTTGGCCATGGTGTTTGGCTCCTTTCGATGCTCAATCTCGCTCAATCCGCGTCGATTCGAAATGCGGACGAATGCCCAATTGCGCGGGTAAAAGTCCGGGGGCGGCCGCTCCTCGCCGCCCGACGCGACCGCCGAGCGCGCCGGAGCGGGGCGGGGGCCGTGGCCCGAGCGAGGCCGGGTCGCGAGCCGGGGCAGCCACCCCCGCGACGCCGGAGCGTGCGGCGGGCGGATTCCGGAGGAGGCGTCGGGTGGAGTCCCGATGCGCGCGTGCGCCGCGGATCGTGCGGCGAGCTGCCGCGATCCGGACGCCGGAAGCGGCAGCTCCCGGGCAAGAACGGGCGGCAGGTGTCGCCTGCCCGCGGCGGCGCCCGTTCGCGGCTCCCCTGAAGCAGAGAGAAGCGCTACTCGCGGACCTGGCTGCGCGCGCGGGCGGCGGCGCCCGGCCGGCGCGTCAGCCCGAACTGCGTGAGCGTCCGCTCGACGCTCCGCACCGACACCTCGTGCCCGAGCGCGGCGAGCTCGTCGGCGATCGCCGCCGCGCTCCGCTCCGGATCGCGCAGGCGCGCGCGAACGATGTGCCGGACGACCTCGAGCGGACGCCGCCACGCGCCTCGCGGGCCCGGCGGTCGGGCGATGAGGCCCTCGAGCCCGCTCTCCCGGAAGCGGCGCAGCTTCTCGTAGTAGGCGCTGCGCGACCTGCCGAAGCGGGCCAGGACGTCCTCGAGCGGCGCGCCGCTCGTCTCTCCCTCGATCAGCATGAGCAGATCGAGGGAGGCCGCGTCGCTCGCGGGTAAGGAAAGGATCCCGCCGGGGCCGCGGATGACGTTGCTCTCGGGCTTCATGTGGCTCGGGCTCCTCCGGTCGCGTCCGGACGATGCTGGCGGCAAAGGGCCGCGGGAAAGCAAGCCGGGTGCCGCACCTAGCGTCACGAGATGTCAAGGGAAATCCCGAACTCATGCGGGCGGATCGGGGATCTCACCCACCGTGCTGGGGCAGGTACCCCAGCGCCCGCCCCACACCCGCCCCACCCGTCGGCGGCCGAGCGCGCATGCAGGGGTTTCGCCTCCCTCGGCCGAGTGGGTGAAAGGACGCAATGCTTGCGCCGCCCGGTGCGGGACTCCCTGGAGATCTGGCGGGGATACGGGGGGCACGGCGCTTGCTCGCGAGCCCCGGAAGATCGCGAAAGGAGCCGCCGTGCTCGTCGCAGTCGGGCTCAACCAGAAGGGCGCAACCGTGGCGGACCGCGAGGTGCTCGCGCTTCCCCCGGACGCCCTTCAGCAGGCGCTCGCGGGCTACGCAGCGCTCGATGGCATCGAAGAGGTCGCGGTGATGTCCACGTGCTACCGCGTGGAGATCTTCGCCGCGACGCGCTGTCCTGCGGCCGCGACGCTCGCGCTCCGCCAGGCGCTGAACGCGCGCGCGGGCAGGGAGCTGCCGCTGTTCGAGCTCCAGGGTGAGGAGGCGTTCAGGCACCTCGTGCGCGTCGCCTCGAGCCTCGAGTCGGCCATCCTCGGCGAGCCGCAGATCCTCGGACAGGTGAAGGACGCGTTCCAGCGCGCCCTCGAGCTCGGCGTCGCGGGCAAGGAGCTCACCGCGGTCCTGAACCGGGTGCTCGCGGGGGCGAAGCGTGTCCGCACGGAGACCGCGGTCGGGCGCGCGGGCATCTCGTGGGGACACGCGGCCGCGACCCTCGCCGAGAAGGTGATCGGCCAGATGCAGGGCCGGCGCGTGGTCGTCGTCGGCGCCGGCGAGATGGCGCGGCTCTCGGCGCAGCACCTCCGGGATCTGGGCGCCCGGATCGTCGTGCTGAACCGCACGCTCGCGAACGGCGAGGCGCTCGCGCAGGAGGTCGGTGGAGTCGCGCGGCCGCTCGAGGCGCTCGAGGAGGAGCTCGCGGAGGCGGACGTCGTCGTGTCGGCGGCGCCGGTCGCGCCCGCGGCGTTCCAGCCCGAGGCGATGACGCGGCTCGCCCGCGCACGGCGGCGGCCCATCGTGCTCGTCGACCTCGCCGTCCCCCGCGCGATCCCCGCCGCGACCGGCGGCGTCCGCGACGTCTATCTCTGCGACGTGGACGACCTCGACCGGGTGATGAAGGCCGCGATGAGCGAGCGCGTCGCCGCCGTCGCGGACGCCGAGCGGATCATCGCCGACGAGGTCGTCAAGTACGTCCGCACCGAGGCCGAGCGTCGAGCCGCCCCGCTCATCCAGGAGATGCGCAGCCGCGCGAGCGCCATCGCACGCGAGGAGGTGGAGCGCACCCTCCGAAGGCTCGGTGAAGATCCGGAGCTCGAACGGAGGCTCGACGCGATGGCAGGCTCGATCGTGTCGAAGATCCTCCACGCGCCGAGCACGAAGCTGCGACAGGCCGTGTGCGATGGAGGCGCCGGAGAGGCGCTGGTGGCCGCCGCGGTGGAGATCTTCGAGCTCTCCGCCGACATCCGCGCACATCGCGGAAACGCTGCGTGAAGCACCGCACGGGACCGCGCCTTCCCGTCCGCCGCTGTCCTTGCAATGATGGCGGTCGGCCGAACGTTGTCCCCTAGCGGATGAATCCATTCGAACGCCTCTTCAAGCGGCTCGACTCGAGCATCCGGGCGCGCATCCTGCTCCCGACGGCGCTCCTGTTCGCCCTGACGATGGCGGCGATGGTCGCAGGCGCGGTCCACCTCTACGGCTCCGACATCGAGCGCGGACGCCGCGAGCGCGCGCAGATCTTCACCGAGATGGTGGCGTCGGGCGTCTCGAACACCATGCTCTCGGGCCAGCCGAACGCCATCCCGGCGCTGCTCGGCACGCTCATGGCGCACAACAACGAGCTGCTCGCGGCGAGCCTCGTCGCGCCGAGCGGCTACATCTCCGTCTCGACGGCGCCGGCGCTCATCGGCGCGGTGCCGTGGCCGGATCTCCGCAAGTTCGCGACGACGACCGTGGTGCAGTCGCCGAACGGCAACGAGCTGGAGTACGCGGTCATCCACCCGATCCCGAACGCGACCGCGTGCGCGCGCTGCCACGGGACCCACTCGCCGGTGAACGGCTGGCTCGATCTGCGCTTCAGCCGCGACGCCATCGAGCTGTCGGAGTCGCGGCTCGCGAAGACGCTCCTCTTCGCGGCGTCGGGAGCGCTCGTCTGCCTGCTCGCCATCCTCCTCTGGCTCCTCGGGCGCGAGGCGGTGAGCCCGCTCCAGCGCCTCGTCGCCGCGATGCGTCGCGCGGAGGCCGGTGAGCTCACGGTGCGCGCCGACGAGGGGCGCCCCGACGAGCTCGGCACCGCGGCCCGGGGCTTCGACGCGATGCTCGCCGCGCTCCGGCGGAGCCAGGCAGAGCTCGAGGCGTTCTACCGGGAGCGGATGGTGCGCGCGGATCGGTTCGCGGCGGTCGGCGAGGTCGCCACCGGGCTCGCCCACGAGATCAAGAACCCGCTCGCCGGGCTCTCCGGCGCGCTCGAGCTCCTCGCGGAGGACCTCGCCGAGGATCCGCAGCACGCCGAGGTGGTCGGCGAGATGCGCCACCAGGTGCAGCGCCTCACGCACACCATGGAGAGCCTGCTCAGCTTCGCCCGCCCGCCGAAGGCGAGGCTCCGCTCCACCGACGTGAACGGCACGCTCGAGAAGGTGCTCTTCCTCATCCGCCAGCAGTCGCGCAACGGCGTCGTCTCGGTCGTCCCGGAGCTCGCGCCCGAGCTCCCCGGCGTGCTGGCGGACCCATCGCAGCTCGAGCAGGTCTTCCTCAACATCTGCCTCAACGCCTGCCAGGCGATGGCCGCCCAGGGCGCCGGCACGCTGACCGTCCGCTCGCGCACCGGCGACGGGAACGTCGTCGTCGAGATCGTCGACACCGGCCCGGGCATCCCCGCCGATCTCCGCGCCCAGGTGTTCAAGCCGTTCTTCACGACCAAGCGCGAGGGGAACGGCCTCGGCCTCGCGATCTCCGCGCGCATCGTGGCGGAGCACGGGGGGCACATCGGTTACCGCTGCCCGCCGGACGGGGGGACCGTGTTCACGGTGACCTTGCAGCTGGCTCGCCCCGCGCGCGCCACGGAGCACGCCGCATGACGATCCCCTCGGCCCGCGTCCTCGTCGTCGACGACGAGAAGCTCATCCGCTGGTCGGTGTCGGAGCGCCTGCAGCGCAGCGGCTACGAGGTGCTGTCCGCCGAGTCGGGCGAGCAGGCGCTCGAGATGCTCGCAGCGAACCCGCCCGACGTCATGCTCCTCGACGTGCGGCTGCCCGGGATCGACGGGGTCCAGACGCTGCAGCGCGCGCTGGCCGAGAACGCCGACCTCATCGTGCTCATGATGTCCGCCCACTCGACGGTCGACATCGCCGTCGACGCCATGAAGCACGGGGCGATGGACTTCCTCGTGAAGCCCTTCCCGTTCCAGGCGCTCGACGCCGCCGTGGAGCGGGCGATCGCGACCGCCCGGACGCGGAGGCAGATCGCGGCCCTCGCGAACGAGCGCCGCAGCGGGACCGCGCTCGAGGCGATCGTCGGCCAGTCGAGCGCCATGGAGCAGGTCCGCTCGATGATCTCGCGGCTCGGCGCCTCCGACACGACGACGGTCCTCATCGAGGGCGAGAGCGGCTGCGGCAAGGAGGTGGTCGGCCGCGCCATCCACTTCCAGAGCGCGCGCGCCGAGCGGCCGTTCCTGCAGGTGAACTGCGCCGCCCTCCCGGAGCACCTCCTCGAGTCGGAGCTGTTCGGCCACGAGCGCGGCGCCTTCACCGACGCCCACGCCCAGAAGCGCGGCCTGTTCGAGAGCGCGGAGGGCGGCTCGGTGATGCTGGACGAGATCGGCGACCTGCCTCCCGGCGGCCAGGCGAAGCTCCTCCGCCTCCTCGAGAACAAGACGTTCCGGCGCGTCGGCGGCGTCCAGGAGCTGCGCAGCGACGTCCGGGTCATCGCCGCGACCAACGTGGACCTCGAGCAGCGCGTCGCCGACGGCCGCTTCCGCGCGGACCTCTTCTTCCGGCTGAACGTGGTCCGGATCGTCGTCCCGCCGCTGCGCGAGCACGTGGAGGACGTCTCCGCGCTGGCCGCGCACTTCATCGCCCGCTTCAACGCGGAGATGAAGCGGCAGGTGAGGGGCGTGACGCCCGCGGCGATGGAGCTCCTCAGGGCCTACCGCTGGCCGGGCAACGTCCGCGAGCTGCGCAACGTCATCGAGCGCGCGTTCATCCTGCACGCGGGGGTCGAGGAGATCCGCCCGGAGCACCTCAGCCCTGAGCTGCGTCGCGGCACGCCGGCGAAGCGCGCCGACAAGCTCGTCCCGAGCGTCACGCCGGACGGGCTCGTCCTCGACGACGTCGAGCGCAAGCTCATCGTCGAGGCGATGGAGCGCGCGAGCGGCAACCAGTCGAAGGCCGCGCGCCTCCTCGGCGTGTCCCGCGACACGCTGCGGTACCGGCTCAAGAAGCACGGGATCGGGTAGCGCCCGGCGGCGCGAACGGAGCAGCTCCCCGCCTCGAGAGACTGGCCGACGGAGTGGACACGAGACGGCCCGAGGCGATTCGCCCCGGGCCGCCAGATCCCCGCCCTCTGAAGCTTCGGGTGCGCGGCTACGCCAGCGCCGCGTCGTCCACGTCGACCGGCGTCCCGTCCGTCGGCCACTCGATCTCCGTCGCGAGCGCGTGCAGCTCCTGCTTCAGCTTCTCCTTCGCGCGGATCTCCAGCTGGCGGGCGCGCTCGCGCGAGAAGCCGAAGTGCTCTCCGAGCTCCTTCAGCGTGAGCGGGCGATCGGCCATCACGCGCTGCTCGATGATGTAGCGCTCGCGCTGATCCAGCCGGGCGAGGGCCGCGGTCACCTTCGAGGCGACGATCTGCTGCTCCTCCGCGACGGAGAGCTCGTCGTCCTGCGCCGCCGCCTTGCCGGCGACGAAGTCGATGTGCGAGTAGCCGCCGTCGTCGCCCATCGGCGCGTCGAGCGAGAGGTCGCGGCCGTCCATCCGCTGCTCCATCTCCTCGACCTCGGCGGGCTTCACCCGGAGCTTCTTCGCGATCTTGCCCTTGTCCTGAGCGTCGGAGTCGATCCCGTGCTCGGTGGACATCTTGTCGAGCTCGCGCTTCGTCCGGGCGAGGGAGAAGAACAGCTTCCGCTGGGCCTGGGTCGTCCCCAGCTTCACCAGGGACCACGACTTGAGGATGTAGTTCTGGATGTACGCGCGGATCCACCACACGGCGTACGAGATGAGCCGGATGCCCTTGTCCGGGTCGAACTTCTGCACCGCCTTCATCAGGCCGATGTTCCCCTCCTGGATGAGGTCGGCCATCTTGAAGCCGTAGGAGCGGTATTCGTACGAGACCTTCACGACGAACCGCAGGTTCGCCGTCACGAGCCGGTGCGCCGCGCGCGTGTCCCCCTGGTCCCGGTACAGCCGCGCGAGCCGCTGCTCCTCGTCCACCGTCAGGAGCGGAAAGCGATTGATCTCCGATAGATACAGCTCGAGGGAGCTGGTGGTCGTCGGGATCGCGATGCGCTTCATTCGGCCTCCGGGGTGCGCCTAGTGACGGGGGCTGGATAAAGCAACGCCCGTGCCGCAAAGGGGTAGGGGAAATTAGTGCGCGATTCCAAAGGCTTGGCTGTTAGGACAGGAGCCGCTCGGAAACCGTGTGGCTGTAAAGATGACAGTAGGCGCGTGAGCCCCTGGCCCCGTTGGGTTTTTTCCCTGTAATTCGTTCAACGGGACCTACCGGGTGGTTGCAGACCTCACTTGCGCGTGACAGACGGGGTACCCACGTTGTGGCCGCACGCTCGTCGGGATGGCGGCTAGGCAGGTGGATCGTGGAGCGCGAGCAATCCGAGCAACCCAAGACCGGGTCGGACCCGAAGGACGTGGCGGCGGACGCGAACGAGCGGCGGAGCGGGTATCTCGGCTTCGTGGCTCACGAGGTCCGCAACCCGCTCTCGACCGCGCTCTGGACCGCCGAGCTCCTGGCCCGGATGTCTCCCGAGGAGCGCGGGGGTGCCCGCGGCGACAAGCTGTCCGCGATGTGCCTTCGTTCGCTCTCCCGCGTCCGGCAGCTCGTCGAGGACCACTTCCTCTGCGAGCGCCTCGACGTGGCGGGCATCCCGGTCCGTGCGGAGCCGCTCTCGCTGGGCGAGGTCGTCGAGGCGCTGCTCGAGCGGCGCCCGGCCGACGCCCCGCCCGTCACCGTCGAGCTCGACGGCCCGATCACGGTGGCGGCAGATCGCTCGCTGCTCGAGCGGGCGATCGAGGCGCTGCTCGCCGTCGCGGGCAGCGACGGTACGCCGGTCCGGGTGGTCGCGCGCACGGGCGACGACGTCGCGATCTCGGTCTCCGGACATGCGCCGGCTCCCGGCGCGCTCGAGGATCCCCGCAAGGGCTCGGCCAGCGATCCGAAGGGGCGGGCCCTCGCGCTGCCGGTTGCCCGCCGCGCGGCTGCGGCGCTGCGGGGGAGCCTCATCGTCTCCGATGCCGGTTACCTGCTCACGCTGCCGCGGGTGAGGGCATATACTCCCCCGCCCGATTCACCCGCGGAGCCATGACAGACCCTCTCGTGCTGGTCGTCGACGACGACCCGGACATCCTCGACGCCATCTGCGACATCCTCGAAGGCGAGGGTTATCGCGTCGCGCGCGCGCGTCATGGCGTCGAGGCGCTCGAGAGGGTCGAGGCGGAGAAGCCCGCCATCATCTTGCTCGATCTGATGATGCCCGTGATGGATGGGCTCGCCTTCGCCCAGGCGCTCCGCGAGCGGCCGGGCAAGGCGGGGATCCCGATCGTCGTCATCTCGGCGGACGGAAACCCGCAGCGCGCCGCTTCGGTCGGGGCGGCGGGCTACCTCGCGAAGCCGTTCGACATCGACGCGCTGCTCGCGCAGGTCGCCCAGATGACGTCGTCGGCGTGCGCCTCGTTCTGACGGCGCCGCTCGGCCTTCGCCGGAAAACCGGCGGCGGTACGCGGGGTTCCCTTGACACCCGGGCGCGAGACGGGTAGAAACCGCCCCTTTCCAACGGCACGTCCTCCGCGGCCATCTGCGACGCGCGGCGGACCAATGCGAGGTGACACATGGCGACAGGGCTTCTGGCGAAGAAGGTGGGGATGACGCAGATCTTCACCCCCGAGGGTGACTGCGTTCCGGTGACGGTGCTCGAGGCGGGCCCGTGCACGGTGGTGCGCCGCAAGACCGCCGCGAAGGACGGCTACGACGCGATCGTGATCGGCTGGGGTGAGATGGACGAGAAGCACGCCCACCGGCTCACGAAGTCCGAGGTCGGCGTCTTCAAGAAGGCGGGCACGCCGATCTTCCGGCACGTGAAGGAGATCCGCGTCAAGGACGCGAAGCTCCTCGGCGAGCTCAAGGCGGGCGACGTCCTCACGGTCGACAAGGTCTTCCAGCAGAACCAGCGCATCGACGTGTCCGGTGTCACGAAGGGCCGCGGGTTCACGGGCGTCATGAAGCGCTGGAACATGCACGGCGCCGCGCGCGACTCGTCCACGACCCACGAGCACCACCGCCACGTCGGCGCGATCGGGCAGCGCAAGACGCCGGGCAAGGTGTGGAAGGGCAAGCACCTCCCCGGCCACTACGGCGTCGACAACGTCACGATCCAGAACCTCACGATCCTGGGCGTCGAGGCCGACAAGAACCTCCTCCTCGTGAAGGGCGCCGTGCCGGGCCACAACGACGGCCTCCTCTTCGTCAACACGGCCGTGAAGGGCCAGCCGCGGGCCAAGCAGGTGCAGGAAGTCCGCGCGCGCGCGAAGCCGAAGGTCTAGCGAGCTCCGCCGCCCGTCGGCCGAGAGACACGAACGCCGCTCCGGACACCGGGGCGGCGTTTCTCGTTTCCGGGGCCGGGTTGGAGGGGCGGGCTTCGCGGGCGCTCTCGCTGCGCGCCGTGAGCCGAGGAACCCCGAACACGACGACGCCGCCCGCGGACGAGGCCCGGGGCGGCGTGGGTGTTGCCGGAGCTCGAGGGGCGGGGCCTCAGGCCTGGGCCGAGGCGGAGCCGCCCTTCTTGCGATCGCGCTCCAGCTTGTAGCGCAGGGTCGGGTCGAGGAACTTCTTCCGCAGGCGGATGGAGTGGGGCGTCACCTCCACCAGCTCGTCCTCGGCGATCCACTCGAGCGCCCGCTCGAGGCTCATCTCGCGCGGCGGCGTCAGGATGACGTTCTCGTCCCGGCCGGCGGCGCGGATGTTGGTGAGCTTCTTCTCCTTGGAGATGTTGAAGTCGAGGTCGTTGTCGTGGCTGTGCTCGCCGACGATCATGCCGGCATACACCTTGTCGCCGGGCCTCACGAAGAGCGCGCCGCGCTCCTGCGCGTAGAAGCAGGCGTAGGCGACCACGTCGCCGATCCGGTCCGCCACGATCGCGCCGCTCTTCCGCTTCTCGATGCGCCCCTGCCACGGCTCGTAGCCGTCGAACTGCGAGGACATGATGCCCTCGCCGCGCGTGAGGGTGAGGAACTCGCCCCGGAAGCCGATGAGGCCACGGGCCGGCACGCGGAACTGGAGGCGGGTGCGGCCCGAGCCGAGCGGCTGCATGTCCACCATCCGCCCCTTGCGTCCGCCCATGCTCTGGGTGACGCCGCCCACGCCGTCGTCGGGCAGGTCGCAGACGAGCAGCTCCATCGGCTCGTGGATCTCGCCCTCGATGGTCTTGAGGATGGGCTCCGGGTTCGAGACGGTGAGCTCGTACCCCTCGCGGCGCATGTTCTCGACGATCACCGCGAGCTGGAGCTCGCCGCGGCCGACCACCTTGAAGGCGTCCGGGGTCTCGGTGTCCTCGACGCGGATGGAGACGTTCTTGTACGCCTCGCGGTAGAGCCGCTCGCGGATGTTGCGGCTCGTGACGTACTTGCCTTCCTTCCCGGCGAAGGGGCCGTCGTTGACCTTGAAGACCATCGACATGGTCGGCTCCTCCACGCTGATGCGGGGGAGGGCCACCGGGTTCGCCGGGTCGGCGATGGTGTCGCCGATGCCGATCTCCTGGGCGCCGGCGATGCAGACGATCTCGCCCGGGCCGGCGTCCTTCACCTCGACGCGCTTCAGGCCGTCGTAGGCGTAGAGCCGGACCACCTTGGCGGGGACGATCTTGCCCTCCTCGCGCATCACCGCGATGGCGTCGCCCTCGTGCAGCACGCCCGAGGAGATGCGCCCGATGGCGAGGCGGCCCACGTACTCGTCGTAGTCGAGGTTGTCGACCAGCATCTGGACGTGGGTCCCGTCGCCGCCCGGCGGAGGGGGGACGTGGGTGAGGATGGCGTCGAAGAGCGGCTTCAGCGACTCGGCCTCGAACGCGCCCTGGACGGTGTGGCCGGCCTTGCCCTCGCGGGAGATGGCGTAGATGACCGGGAAGTCGATCTGGTGCTCGTTCGCGCCGAGGTCGATGTAGAGCGAGTAGACGAGGTCGAGGACCTCCTTCGCCCGCGCGTCCTGGCGGTCCACCTTGTTTACGACGAGCACGGACGGTAGCCCGAGCGCGAGCGCCTTGGAGAGGACGAAGCGCGTCTGGGGGAGGGGGCCCTCCGCGGCGTCCACCAGCAGGAGCACGCCGTCCACGAGCCGGAGCGCCCGCTCCACCTCGCCGCCGAAGTCGGCGTGGCCGGGGGTGTCGACGATGTTGATCTTCACCCCCTTGTAGGTGACGGCCGTGTTCTTCGCGAGGATGGTGATGCCCTTCTCGCGCTCGAGGTCGTTCGAGTCCATCACCCGCTCGACGAGCTGCTCGTTCGCGCGGAACACGCCGGCCTGGCGCAGCATGAAGTCGACGAGGGTGGTCTTGCCGTGGTCGACGTGTGCGACGATGGCGACGTTGCGGATCTGCTCGCGGGGGGTCATGTAGGACTCTTTGCGTAAAAGGCCGGGACTTATAGTCGTTTCCGGCGACGCAGAGCAAGGGAAACCGCGATGTCGGGCGATAGCGGGAAAATCGGCCAAGCGCCCGCCACGTGGTAGGATGGGCGCGTTCAGCAATTTTTCTCGCTCGCCGGGGGGCGCGCTTCGGAATGCCGTACGTCATCCTCTTCGTGGACGACGAGCCGGAGGTGCTCGGTCTCCTGCGGCGCACGTTCCCGCCGCAGGACGGCTATGAGGCGCTGACGGCGGGCGGCGCCGAGGAGGCGCTGAAGATCCTCTCCGAGCGCGAGGTCGAGCTCCTCGTCACCGACCAGCGCATGCCGGGGATGAGCGGGGTGGAGCTCATCGCGGAGGCGCGCCGGAGGCGCCCCGACCTCTGCGCCATCCTCCTCACCGCCTATACGGAGCCGCAGGACATCGTCGACGCGATCAACCGCGGCGAGGTCTACCGGTACCTCGTGAAGCCGTGGGAGAGCGCGGATCTCCGCCAGACGGTGATCCGCGCGCTCGAGCAGGTCCACCTGAAGCGGGAGCACGCTCGCCTCCTCGCGGAGGCGGAGCGGCGGCTCCAGGCGCTCCAGGTCGCGGCGGAGGTCGCGCGGGACGCGAGCGTCGCGGAGAGCCACACGCGCCTGCTCGAGAGCGTCGTCGAGCGGCTCCCGCGGATCGTCCCGTGCGACGTCGCCGCCGCGCTCTTCGCCCCTGCCGGGAGCGCCCCGCTCCTTCTCCTCCAGCCGGTGGCCCGCCTCTCCGACTCGGCGCTCCTGCAGGTGAAGGAGGACGCGCTCGCCGCCTACGCGGAGCACTCGGGGAGCCGCCTCGCGGAGTCCTCGCTCCAGATCCGCGTCCTCGGCGCGGCGGGCCGGGCGAGCGCGTTCGGCTCGCGCCTCGCCGTCCCGCTCCAGGTCGACGGCGCCACCGCGGGCGTGGTCCTCCTCGAGAGCGCGGCGCCCGGTGCGTTCGGCGAGGGCGACGCGCGCGTGCTGGACATCTTCGTGAACGAGCTCGGCGCTGCGCTGCGGGCGTTCGGCGCCAAGCACGCGGGCGAGCGGCACCGGCTCGAGCGCGTGGTCGAGTGCATGGCCGACGGCCTGCTCTTCGCGGCGACCGGCTCCGACGAGGTGATCGCGAACCCCGCCGCGCGCCGCATGCTGGGCGCCACGCTCGAGGGGCCGCTGCCGGTGAAGTGGCTCAAGGACGCGCTCGGCTTCTACCCGTTCGACCTCGTGCGCGGCCTCGAGCCCGATCCCTCGGGACGCGCGTTCGTCCAGGAGGAGGTGCACCTCCTCGACCGGACGCTCTCGTCGATCGTCTCGCCGGTCGCCGAGCCGGACGGGCGGCTCGCCGGCGTCGCGATCGCCCTGCGCGACGTGACCGAGCAGAAGCGCCTCGAGGAGCGCAAGGAGGAGTTCGTCCAGGTCGTGAGCCACGAGCTGCGCACGCCGCTCACGTCGATCACCGGCGCGCTCGACCTCGTCCTCTCCGGGCTCGCCGGGGACCTCGAGCCGAAGCAGGGGCGCTACCTCCGCATGGCGCGGGAGTCGACCGAGAAGCTGAACGGGCTCGTCGACGACCTCCTCGACCTCGCGCGCCTCGCGAAGGGCAGGCTCCAGATGTCGCCCGAGTTCACGCGCCTCGACGAGCTCGTCCGCGCGACCGTGGAGCGGTACCAGCCCGCCGCCGCGGAGCGCGGACAGGAGGTCGCGGTCGAGACGCCGCCCGCACCCGTCCGGCTCCTCGCCGATCCGGGCCGCGTGGGCCAGGTCCTCTCGAACCTCCTCACCAACGCGATCAAGTTCGCGCCCGAGAACAGCGTCATCCGCGTGCGGCTCTTCCGCTCGCCGGCGCTGCCCGGGATGCTGGGGCTCTCGGTCTGGAACGCGGGCGAGGCGATCTCCGAGCCCGACCTGGAGCGGATCTTCGAGAAGTTCGAGCAGGCGCGCACGGACCGCAACCGGCGCGTGCGCGGCACCGGGCTCGGGCTCTCGATCTGCCGAGGCATCGTCGAGGCGCACGGCGGCGCGATCTGGGCGGAGAGCCCGGGCGACGGCGTGCGCTTCGTGGTCGTGCTGCCGGAGGAGGCCCCCGCGATCCCGTTCGATCGCGGCTCGATCGCGGCGGACGCGCCGCTCGTCCTCGTGGTCGACGAGCCGGACGCCGCCACGCTCACCCGCGGCGTGCTCGAGGCGCGGGGGATGCGCTGCCACGCGACGAGCGATCCGCACGAGGCGCTCGCGGAGGCCCGCCGCCGCCGCCCGCGCCTCGTCGTCTACGACCCGCGCGTCGTCACGCTCGCGGGCGTGCCCCTCGCCGACATCCTCCGCCACGACGCGGACACGCGGCAGGCCGCCGTGCTCGCCTTCGCGGACCCGAGCCAGCGAGAGGCGGCGTTCCGGGCCGGCGCCGAGGCGTTCGTGACGAAGCCGGCCCTGCCGCCAGTGCTGTCCGCGGCCGCGGAGCCCCTGCTCCGCCGCGGCCGGCCGGCGGGTGGGCGGGTGCTCGTCGTCGACGACGACCCCGCCATCCGCGCCATCTCCGCCGAGGTGCTCGCCAGCCAGGGCTATGAGGTCCTCGAGGCGGACACCGCCGCGGAGGCCCGCCGCCTCGTGCAGGAGAAGCGGCCGCAGCTCATGCTGGTCGACGTGCAGCTGCCGGACGGGAACGCGTTCGCGCTGCTCGAGGGGCTCGCCGAGGAGCGCGCCTCTGAGCCCTTCGCGGTCGTGTTCCTGTCCGCGCGCGGCGAGACCGCCGACAAGGTGCGCGCGCTCCGGCTCGGCGCCGACGACTACCTCACGAAGCCCTTCGACGCGCAGGAGCTCGTCGCGCGCGTCGACGCCGTGCTGCGCCGGCGCGAGGCCACCCTCCACGCCTCTCCGATGACGCGGCTGCCGGGAGGCCGCGCCATCGACCAGGAGGTGGAGCGGCGGCTCGGGGGCCGCGTCCCGTTCGCGCTCACCTACGTCGACCTCGACAACCTGAAGGCGTTCAACGACCACTACGGCTACGCGAAGGCGGACGGCGTCATCATCCAGACGGCGGGCATCCTCCGGCACGCGGTGACGGAGCACGGCGGGGAGGCGGCGTTCCTCGGGCACATCGGCGGAGACGACTTCGTCGTGCTCACCGCGCCGGAGCGCGCCGAGGCGGTCTGCCGGGAGATCATCTCCACCTTCGACCGCGTGATCCCGCTCTACTACGACCGCGAGGATCGCGACCGCGGCTTCATCGAGGCGGCCGATCGCTTCGGCGTCCGGCGGGAGTTCCCGATCCTGTCCTTGTCCATCGCGACCGTCGTCGCGCCGCCGGGCCGGTACGCGGCGCACGCGGACGTCGCCCGGGCCGCCTCCGAGCTGAAGGAGCGGGCGAAGCAGGTGCCGGGCAGCGTCCACCTCTCGGACGCGGGCGCCGCGGCGGGGAGCCCCGTCCTGATCGTCGGGGGCGCGTCGGGCGGCGGCGGGACGGCGGCATGACGCTGCAGCGCAAGCTCGCGCTCTTCCTCCTCGCAGCCTCGCTCGCACCCGTCGCCGGAGTCGGCTTCCCCATCCTGGCCTGGGCGCAGCGCGAGCTCGGCCGGCGCGCCTCCGCCGAGCACCTCGCCCGCGCCCGCTCCGGCGCGGCGAGCCTGGCCGTCGAGCTCGCCCCGATCGACGCGTCCCTCTCCGCGGTCGCCGAGAGCGGTCGGCCCGATCGGCTCGACGAGGCGGAGCGGCGGGCGCTGCTCGCGGGGCTGTTGCGGCAGGTCCCCGCCGCCGACGCGAGCGCGCTCGTCGACGCCGGGGGCAAGGCCCGGGCCGTCGTCGCGGGCTCGGGCGGCGCCTCGGACGCGTTCCTCGGCGCGGTGCGGGCGGCGGGGGAGGGTGCCCCGGCCGGCCTCGCCCTGCACGCCTACGACGAGCCCGACGGCGCGCACCTCGCGGTGGTCCACGCGGTGGCGGTGCGCGACGGGCGGAGGTGGCTCGTCGGTGCGCGGCTCGGCGCCGAGCTCCTGCAGCGGCGGCTCGACGCGGCAGCGCCGGAGGGGGGCGCGGCATACCTCGTCGACCGCGGGCGCGTGCTCGTCGGGTCCGCGGCGGCAGGGCCGCTCGACGGGGCGGCGCGGGCGGAGCTCGCCGGTCCACTCGAGGCGGTGCGCGCGGGGGCGCTGCAGGGACGCAGCGTGCTCGCCGCCTGGGCGCCGATCGGCGACGCGACGGGCTGGAGCGTGCTCGTCGCCGTCCCGGCGGAGGTCGCGTACGCGCCGATCGTCGGGCTCAGGCACGCCGCGCTCACCGCGTGCGCGCTCGTGACGTTGGGCGTGCTCGCGCTCTCGTTCCTGGTCGCGCGTCGCACGACGGCCGGGCTCGCCCGCATCGACGCGGCGGCGCGTGCGCTCGGCGCGGGTGAGGTCGCGGTCCGGCTCCCGGTGGACGGGCGCGACGAGATCGCGGCCGTGTCGCGCACCTTCAACGCGATGGCGGACGAGCTCGGGTCGGCGCGCGGGCGGCTCGAGCGCTGGAACGAGGATCTGAAGCGCGAGGTGGACCTGCGCACGCGCGAGCTGCGCGACGCGCAGGCGCAGCTCCTCGAGGCGCAGAAGCTCGCCGGGATCGGGCAGCTCGGCGCGGGCGTCGCGCACGAGATCAACAATCCGCTCACCGGGATCCTCGGGAACGCCCAGCTCCTGCTCGAGACGATGCCGCGCCAGCACCCGGACCGCGAGTCGCTCGAGAAGATCGAGACGCTCGCTCGCCGCTGTCGCGACATCACCCAGAAGCTGCTCCGCTTCAGCCAGCAGCGCGCCGAGCCCGACTTCCGCGAGCTCGACGCGAATCGGGTCGTCTCCGAGTCGCTGGCGCTCGTGGAGGGACACCTCCGCGCCGCGGGCATCCCGCTCGACGTCTCGCTCGCCGCGCCGCCGCCGCGGGTCCGCGGGGATCCCGGTCACCTGGCGCAGGTCGTGCTGAACCTCGTCTCGAACGCGCGGACGGCGTGCCTCGGGAAGGCGGGCGCCGGGATCCGGATCGCGACGCGGCGCCGCGGCGAGGACGTCGAGATCGAGGTGCGCGACGGCGGGAAGGGGATCTCGCCCGAGAACCTGCCGCGCATCTTCGAGCCGTTCTTCACGACCAAGGATCTGTGGAGCAACGTCGGGCTCGGGCTGTCGGTCTCGTACCGGATCGTCGCGGAGCACGGCGGCCGCATCGACGTCGAGAGCCGCTGCGGCGACGGGAGCACGTTCACGGTGCGGCTGCCGGTGGTGCCGTCGGCGATGTCGGCGGCGTAGGCGAGCATGGACGATCGGCGCGAGCGGCGGATGTTCTGGGCGCTGGTCGCCGCCCTGCTCGCCGCGACGGGCGCGGCCTACGCGCTCATCCTCGGTGCGCCGCCGGGCGAGCGCGAGCCGGTCGTGCTGTTCGCCGAGGCGCCGCCGGTCGCGCGCCCCACGCCCCCGAGGGCCACCCCGTCCGTCCCCCAGGGCGCTCGAACCGCCCCGCGCGCTCCCGCCGCGCCGGTCGCCCCCGCGGCCCCCGCCGTCGAGCCCGCTCCTGTCCCGCAGGCGGCCGACGGCGCTTCCGTCGAGCCGGCCGGGGCGGCCGCTTCGTCGACTCCAGCCGAGCCCGCGGCGCCGCTCCACGGCGCCGCCGTCGAGGCCGCCGGGGAAGTCCCGGCGGACGGCAGCGCCGCCGCGGCCCAGCCGCACCGAGGCGCACCCCAGGACCGTCCGCCCGGGTCGCCGGCGCCGCGCCCCACCGCGCTCGTGCTGAAGGTGGACTGGCCCGCCGAGCGGACGACGAACCACGCCCGCCTGCTGATCACGGGGCGCACCGCCCCGGGCGCCATGGTCGAGATCGGCGCCGAGCGCGTGAAGGTCGAGCCCGACGGTCGCTTCAGGCACGTCGTCGCCCTGCACGAGGGCGAGCAGCGCCTCGTCGCGCGCGCCCGCGCCGACGGCGGGCTCGAGACCACCGTCGAGGGCCCGGTCGTGGTCCTCGACACCCGCCCGCCGGAGGCGCGCTTCGAGACGGGAGACCTCTGGGGGAAGCCCTAGGAGGTCGCAAGCGGCCGAGGCCGCCCGAAGGCCATCCCACCTTTCCTCACGCGTTCCGCCGGCGGCGGCACTGAGCCAGCGTGGACCCGGGGGTGGGTTGGGGTGGACAGGGGGTCGAGATATCCTCCGATATCCACCTCGGGGGACGCTTGCTCACTCGCAGCCACATCGCCGGGCTCGCCCTGGCGCTCGTCGCACCGTGCGCCGCCGCCGCGGCGCCGGCCGGAACGTTCACCTGGATCGCGGCGGGGCCCGGCGATCAGGCCGATCCCGCCGTCGACGGGCGCTGGGTCGTGTTCACGGATGGTTCAGGTGCGAGCCGGGACGTGCTCGCCCGTGATCTCTCGACCGGCGACACGCACGCCGTCGCCGCGGGCCCGGGCGACGAGGACAGCCCGGACGTCGCCCGCTCCGTCGTCGCGTACCGCGTCGCCGACGGCGTCGCGGTCGCGTACCTCGCGAGCGGCGAGCTCCTCAGGACGCCAGCGGAGCCAGGCGCAGGCGCGCCGGCGGTCTCGACGGCAGCGGTGGCGTGGGAGGCGGGCGGTCCCGGCGAGCGGGACATCGGGTGGTTCCTGCTCGGGGGCGGGGCGCCGCGCGGCGGCGTCATCGCGGCTCCCGGAGATCAGCGCGCGCCGGCGGTGAGCGGCACCTCCGTGGCGTACGTCGACGACGGGGACGGCGGCTCCGTCCGGCTGCAGGAGCTCGCGCGCGGCGAGGCGCGCGTCGTCTGCGAGGGGCGCGCGACGGGGGTCGCGCTGGACGGCGGGCCGGGCGCGCTCCGGATCGCGGTCGCGCGCGCGGCGGCCGGCGCGGACGTGGACGTGGACGTGGAGCTCTACGATGACGGCGGCGCGCTCCTCGCCGCGCTGCGCCTCCCCGGCGAGCAGCGGCGCCCGCACCTGTCGGGCGACTGGATCGCGCTCGAGGACCTCTCGACCGGCCGCTCGCGAGTGGTGCTCTGGAACTGGCGCACCGGGCTCGTCCACGTGCCGCGGCCTTCGCTGGCGGAGCAGCTCCTCGGAGACCTCTCCGCCGGCGACGACGCGGTGCGGGTGGCGTTCACGGAGCGGACGGAGGGCGGCCTCGACGTCGGGCTCTACACGCTGCCGCTGCCGATCGTGGACGACGGCGGGGGCGGCGGAGGCGGCGGGCCGGGACCGCAGCCCGCGCGCTGCGACGACCCGGGGGCGGAGGTGCTCGCGACGCTCGCGCTCGTGCGCGCGCCGGGCGCGCCCGCGGCGGGCGAGATCGCGTTCTCGGGCGGAGGGACCGAGGACCTGCCGATCGTCGTCTGCGTCGACGCGCGGCGGGTGTCGTCGGGGTGGGTGACGCTCGACGGCGAGGCCCTCGCGGGCCCGTCGCAGGTGCTCTCCGGAGACGCTCACCTGGAGGTCCAGGCCGTGGCTCGCGGTGGCGAGGGAACGCTCGCGGCGCAGGTCGCCGGGAAGCCGGGGGCTTCGCTGCGGATCCGCGTGCTCGCCGACCGTGGCCGCGCGCTCCCCGCCGCGGACGGCGCCGGCCCGGTGACGCCGGGATCGGACTCCACGCAGGACGGCGGGGGCGCTCCCATCGCGAACGGCGGGGCCGTCCCCGCGGACGCTCCCGCCGGTGGCGACGTGGCCGTGCCCGGACGCGCGGGCGCCGGCGGATGCGCGAGCGGCGGCGCCGCCGACGGGCTCGCGGTCCTCGGGGCGCTCGCCCTCCTGCGGCTGCGCCGGCGCGCGGCGCGGGCCTGAAGGCGCGGCTCACATGACCGGGCTCCTCGCGCTCGCGCTCGCGGGAACCATCCTGCTCCCGCCGTGGCCGCTCTCGCCGGACGGCGAGGTCGTCGCGGTCCCGGGTGGCGCGGAGCTCCGCGTCGAGCCAGGCGCCGTCGAGCGCGTCGCGCCGGGGCTGTGGCGCGTCGTGCCCGCGGAAGGTGCGCATCGCGTGGTCCTCCTCGCGGGAGACGCGCGCGTGGAGGCCGAGGTCGAGCCCGGGGCGGGGGAGATCGCGATCGCCGCGGACCGGTCCACGCCGCTCAAGCGCGAGGGCCCGATCGGCCTCACGCTGGAGGCGCGCGGCCCGGACGGCGCGCCCGATCCCGCGGCGGCGACGCCCCTGCTCGTCGCCGCGCCGGGCCGGATCTCCGCCCCTACCGCCGCCGGCCCGGGCCGCTGGCGCGCGACCTACACGCCCGCCGCGGGGCCGCGCCCGGAGGTCGCCGTCGTCGTGGCCCTCTCTCCACGCTGCCCGCTGTGTCCGACGCCCCGCGCCGCGGGCGGTGCGGCGCTCCCGATCGCGGCCGCAGTCGAGCTGCCGGGACGGAGCGAGCCCGGCGCGCGGACGACGGTCATCGTCGCCGAGCGGAGCTACGACGCGGTGGCCGACGGGAGCGGCCGGTTCCGCGTGCCCATCGTGATCCCGCCCGGCGTCCGGACCGCGCGGGCGGTCGCGCTCGACGCCGCCGGGAACCGGAGCGAGACGGAGATCGACCTGCGCCTCCCCGCCGGCGACGGGAGCGTTGCCTGCCTCGTCTTCCCTCGGGCGCTGCGGGCGGACGGCCTGAGCGAGGCGAGCGTGCACTGCCTCTCCGCGGATGCCCAGGGGCGGCCTGCCCCGGAGGCGCCGCTCGAGGTGTCCGCCGCAGCCGGAGCCGTCGGGCGCCTCGTGCCCTGGCGCGGCGCGCTCCAGCGGGCGCGGTACCGCGCGCCGGCGGCCGGCGCGGGGAAGGGCGACGCGATCGTCGTCCGGCACGGGGCCGCCGAGTCCTCGGCCCCGGTCGCGCTCGCCCCCGGCCCGCCGGCGCGGATCGAGCTCACGCTCGCGCGCGAGCCGGTCCCGCTCGGCGCGACGGTGGCGGCCGAGGCGGTCGTGCGCGACGCCCGCGGCGAGGTGCTCGGCCGCGCGAGCGGGTCCGAAGGCTGCGCCGACGGGCTCGTCGGAGAGGACCGGCTCGTCGCGCCCCGCGCCGCGCCGGAGTGGCGGACCGTCGTGCCGCTGCGGTTCGCGCTCTCGCCGGGCAACGCGGCGACGAGCGTCACGCTCCGGCGCGAGGGGAGCCGCTGGATCGCCGCCGCGCGGACGGTGGACGGTCGCCCGGCGGCGGGCGTGGCCCTGCGATTCGGCTCGGGCGCGCGGGGCACGACCGACGCGCACGGCGAGGCGAGCGCGCCCGCGGCGGGGCGGGTCGAGACGGTCGAGGTCGAGGGAGGAGCCCGTGCCGCGGGCTGGGAAGGGATCGCGCCGCCGCTCCCGCCGATCGCGCTCGCCCGCGACGTCGAGGTCGCGCTCCGCCCGGCCTCCCCGGTCGACGTCGTGGCCTGGCTCGACGGTCGCGTCCTCGCGTGGCGCGTGGAGGACTCCGGGGGGCGGCCGCTGCCGGGGCGGCGCGTGGTGCTGCGCGCGCGCGGCGTCGCGGTCGGCCCCGCGGAGCCGGCGGGCGGCGAAGGGCGCGCGCCGCTCGGCGAGGGCAAGGGCAGCGTGGCCGTCGTGGACGCGGAGACAGGCGTCGCCGCGGTGCTGGAGGTCCCGCGGTGACCCGCGCCCTCGCGCTCGTCGCGGCCTTCGCGCCCGCGCTGGCGCTCGGACAGTCCGTCCTCCTCGGCGCCCAGCGCGAGCCGGGCGGCACGGTGCTCGGGCGCGTGTGCCTGGATCTCGATCGCGACGGCCGCTGCGGCGCCGACGAGCCCGGCGTTGCGGGGGCCCGCGTCGTCGCGGAGGACGGGGCGATCGCCATCGCGGACGGGCGCGGCCGTTATCACCTGCTCGAGGTTCCCGGCCGGATCGTGCTCCGCGATCGGACGGCCTACGGCGGGCACGTGGTCCTCGCCGAGGGGCTCCGCGTGAGCCGCGCGTTCGAGCTCGCCCCGGCGGGCGCGGTCGCGATCGAGCTTCCCGTCGCGCCTCCTCGCGGCGAGGCGCCGGCGCTCGCGCCGGTCCGGCCGGACGAGCCGGGTGCGACGCCCGCCCTCGGGCTTCGGGAGGACGGACGCCTCGGCTGGACGCTCGTGGGCCGCGTCCCGCCCGGCGCCATCGTGACGGTCGCGAACGCGCCGGCGAAGGTCGAGGAGGACGGGCGGTTCCAGGCGGACGTCGGCCTCGTGCCTGGGGAGAACGTCTTCCCGGTGGTGGTGCTCGCGGCGGACGGCGGGCTCGCCGTCTACTCCTGGAAGGTCCACCGCGCGCCGCGGGCGCGCGGGGGCGAGCTCGTCCTGCCCTCCGCGCCGCTGCGCGTCGCCGCCATGACCGTCGGCGCGGCGGCGGGCGGCGGCGCGCTCGTGCACGGCGTCGCGCCGGCGGGCACGCGGGTGCGGGTGGGCGGGCTCGCGCCGGTTCCGTCTGGCTCGGGCGCGTTCGCAGCGTACCTCCCGTCCGGCGCCCGCGATGCGTCGCTCGAGCTTCGGTCCGGGAACGCGCCGCCGCTCGCCGTCGCGCTGCCGCTCCCGCGCGCAGACGGGCTCCGCGCCGGCGCCGCGCTCGCGGAGCTGGAGCTCTCGCTCGGCGGGGACGCAGGGGTCCTCGTCACGGCGCGCGGGGCGGCCACGGCGGCGGGCAAGGCCGGCCCGGTCGAGTACGCGGCGGGCGTGGACGTGGACGATCGCGAGCGGTCGCTCGCGGACCTGGCGCGGCCACGCGACACGCTCGCGGTCGAGCACGCGCTCGATC
Organism: Anaeromyxobacter terrae; assembly: GCF_022690685.1. Lineage (GTDB taxonomy): Bacteria > Myxococcota > Myxococcia > Myxococcales > Anaeromyxobacteraceae > Anaeromyxobacter > Anaeromyxobacter terrae. The sequence continues at coordinate 106,880 of NZ_JALCYY010000009.1, forward strand.
CGGAGCGGAGCTTCCTCACGGCGGGCGACGACGCCGCCGCGGGCGACCGGAACCCCGGCCGCGGCCGCGTCTGGGCGCGCGTGGAGGCGCCCGGCGCGCGTCTCGACCTCGGCACGGCCCGCGCCGGGCTCACCGGCGCGGAGCTCGGCCGCTATGACCGCGCGCTGTTCGGCGCGAAGGCGCGCGGCGAGCGGGACCTCGGGCCGGTGCGCGTCGAGGCGAGCGCGTTCGGCGCGACCCTCCGGACCGACGCCGGCGGCAACGCGCCCCCGCAGGTGGCGCACGACGTGCTCGCGGCGACGGGCGGCGCCTTCTTCTGGCTCTCCCACGGAGAGGTCGTCCCGGGCAGCGAGGGCGTGCGCATCGAGTGGCGCGATCCCTTCACCGGCCTCGTGAGCGGGGGGCGCGTGCTCGCCCGCGGCGAGGACTACGAGGTCGACTGGGCGAGCGGCCGGATCGTGCTCGCGCGGCCGCTGTCGTCCGCCGCTGCGCCGCCCGTGCTCGCGACGGGCGAGCCGTTCTCCGCCCAGCGCGCGGTGCTGGTGGTCGACTACCAGCACGCGGCGACCGGGCCCGGCGGAGAGGACCTCGCCGGTGGCCGGGTCGGCGCGTCCGCGGGGCCGCTCTCCCTGTCCGCCCACGGCGCGAACGAGGAGCGCGCCGGGGGCTACCGGCTCGGCGCCGCGGCGGCGTCGCTCGACCTGGGCGCGCCGCTTCTCCTCCGCGCCGAGGCGGCTCGGAGCCGGGGCACGCCGTTCGGTGGCGCGGCGAGCGCCTTCGGGAGGAGCGCGGACGGCGGGATCTCCTTCGCGCCCCTGGCGGCGGGCGATGGCGAGGCGGGCGCCGTGCACGTCGAGGCGCAGGGCGCGCTCGGTCCGGCGCGGTACGCGGCCTGGTGGCGGGAGCGCGAGGCGGGCTACGTCGACTTCGAGTTCGCCGAGCCGGTAGCCGCGCGCGAGCGCGGGGTCGAGGCGGGCGGGCGCGCCGGGATCTTCACCGCCACGGCGACCTACGCCGAGCGCGAGGGCGCTGGCCCCTCGGAGGAGGGCGACGTCACGCCGAGCCAGGCGCGGCGGCTCGTCGGCCGCGGGACGGCGCGCGTCGGCGGCCTCGCGCTCACCGCCGAGGCGGCGCACGCGCGGCTCGTCGCGCCGGAGCCCGGAGAGGAGACGTCGGCGGGCGTCCGCGCGAGCTGGCGCACAGCGCCGGGCCTCTCGCTCGACCTCTCTCACCACCAGGGGCTCGCGGTCTCGGGCGCCGGCCGCGATCCGACCTTCACCGCCGCGGGCGCGACGGTGCACCGGGGCGACGGGCGGCTCTCCGTCCGGGGCGGCTGGGGACCGGAGCTCGGCCCGCGGGTCCTCGTCGCGGGCGAGCGCGGCCGGGACGGCGAGGCGGTGTACGGCACGTACACGGTGGATCCGGACGCGCCCTCGGCGTTCCGGGAATCGGCGAGCGCGCTCGGCGCGCGCCGGCGGGCCGGCGCCGCCGAGGTGTTCACCGAGGAGCAGCTCGCGCGCGACGCGCTCGGGCTGCGCGCCGCGCGCGTGGTGGGCGCGAGCGTCGTGCCGCTGCGGGGCCTCACGCTCACCGTGACAGGGGAGCGCGGCGCGCGGCTCAGGGCGGATGGGAGCGAGCTCGAGCGGACGGGGGCGGCGGGCGCCGCGTCGCTCGTTCGCGGGCCCGTGCGGCTCTCGCTGCGCGGCGAGGCGCGGCGAGAGGGCGGCGACGCGCAGATCGCGACCGGAGGCGCCGCGGAGTGGCGCGCGTCGCCCCGGCTCACGCTCTCGAGCCGCGCCGCGTGGGCGCACGCCGCGGGTGTCCGCGAGGCGCTCGCCTTCGAGGCCGCCGCGGGGGCGGCGCTCCGGCTCGAGCGCGCCGGGCTGCTCGCGACCGTCGCGCGGCTCGCGGACCAGCGCCCCGGCGCGGTCCGGCGCGACGCCCTCGTCGCCCGGCTCGCGGGCACGGTGGACGTCGCGGCGCGCCTCGCGCTCGGGGCGGCGGCGGCGATCGGCTGGGATCGGGCCGAGGGTGGCCGGGACGATCGCGCCGCCGGCAGCGTCCGCGCCGTGGTGCGCGTCGCAGGGCCGGCGGATGTCGCCGCGGAGTACGCGCGCCGCGCGCCGCTCGGCGGTCAGCCGCTCGGCGACCTCGACGCGCTCCGCGCAGAGGCCGGCCTCCGCGCCGGCCAGAGCCGGATCGCCATCGGCTACACGCTCCTCGGCTTCTCCGGCGACGGGATCGCGCCCCGCGACGACGGCCGGATCTTCCTGCGCGCGCAGCTCGCCTACGGACCATGAACCGATCGCTCGCCCTCGCGGTCCTCTTCGCCGCGGCCGCTTCGGCCGGCGCCTTCGCCCGGCCCGCGCGGGCGCAGCTCCGGGCCGACCCGATGCGCCTCCCGATCGCCGGCGGGCGCGTGGAGGCCGCCCTCGGGTCCATCGCGAGCGCCGCGCCCGCGAGCGACGTCCTCCTCCTCTCGGCCACCGGCGCGGGCGCCGAGCTCCGGGTGCACCACCGGCTCTCGGCCCCCGCGGCGCCGGACCGCCCGATCGACGCGAGCGCGCGGGACGTCGCCGCCGCGTTCCTCGGCGGACCGGCGGCCCGGGCGGATCTCGTGTTCGCGCGGGGCGACGGGGTGTCCGTGTCGTGGGGCGCCTCGACCGGAGCGCTCTGCGTCGTGGGCGGCCTCTTCACCCCCGGCGCGCCGACCGTGACCGCGGCGCGGCTCCGGGTGGGCGGCGACGTGGTGATCGCGCCGGTCGGGACGGGCGGCTGGACCGCCGGCGCGGTGCAGGCGGTGGACGTGACCGGCTGCCGGCGCGCCGACGCGGCGCGCTGGCCCATCGAGCCCGTGCTGTCGCGCGTCGGGCTCGCCGACGAGGTCTATACGCTGCGGCTCAGCCCGACGGCGCGCGCGCTGGGGCTCGACGATCTCGCGCTGCCGGGAATGGGCGAGGTGCAGCTGCTCCTGCACGCGAGGCCGCCCGACGCGGGCGCGGGGCTGTCCGGAGTCCACCTCACCGCGCTCAAGGTCGGCGATCACGTCCCGGAGTCGCAGGCGACGTGGCTCCCCGCGGGCGTGCGGCAGGGGGACGTCCAGGGGGTCGCGGCGGCCGACGTCGACCTCGACGGCGTGCCGGACCTCGTCCTCGCGCTCGCGCTCCCCACCGCCCTCCCGGACGCAGACGGCGCGCTCGTCTGGATCCGCAACGGCGGCGATCCCGCCGCGCTCGACCTGGCGCCCTGGGCGGACCTCACGCGCCACCCGGACCTGCAGCCGCTCGTCGATCCGGTCACGCTGCGGGGCGTCGCGCTCGGCGGCGTCGCGGGCGCGGCGGTGTGGGACCGCGCGCTCGACGCGATCGTCGTGTTCTGGCCGGAGGGCGGACGTCTCGCGAGCTGGCGCGGCGACGCGCTCGGCCTCGTGGTGAGAGAGATCGTCGCGGCGGACGTGGTCGGCTCGGCCGCGCCCGACCTCGTCGCGCTCGCCGAGGATCCCCGCACCGGCGAGGGCTCGCTCCTCGTCTACCCGGACCTCGCCGACGGCTCGCCGACCGTCGCCTGGGCGGCGGGCAGCCCGGGCGAGGCGGAGCGTGGGGGCGCGCATGCGATGGCGGTGGAGGCGCGGGATCCGGATGGCCCCGTCTCGATCGAGTGGTTCCTCGGCGCGGGCGCGAGCCCCGCGGGCCTGGGCCCGACGATCACGATCCCGGGCGCGCTCCTGTGCGGCCCGGAGGGCGACGTGCCGGTCGTCGCCCGCGCGACCGACGCGGAGGGCGTCTTCCGCGAGGTCGCCGGCGCGGTGAAGGTGCGGCTCGCCCCGCCGCGCCTCGCGCTCGCCGACGGCCCGTCGCCGGGAGCGATCGCGCTCGCGCCCGGCGGGGCGCAGGCGGTCCTCGAGGGCGAGGCGTGGACCGGCTGCGGCCGTCCGGTGCGCTTCACCTGGGCGACGAGCGGGCTGCCCCCGGGCTCGCTGCGCGCGCTCGAGGCCGGGCCGACCTGGTCTCGGCAGGCGCTCGAGCTGCCCGAGGCGAGCTACCCCGCGCTCCTCGCCGGCGCGCCGGCCGTCACCCTCGTCGCGTCCGACGACACCGGCGTCACGAGCCCGCCCGCGACGCTCCCGCTCGCGCTCGACGCGACCGGGCTCGTCGAGGTTACGCACGGCGCCGACGAGGCGGCGCTCGCCGCAGGCGAGGTGGCGGTCCTCCGCACGCGGCTCAGGAGCCGGATCTCGGCGGCGCTTCCGCGCGTGCGGATCGCGGACGCGCTGCGCGGGGTCGCTCCGGCCGGCCCGCCGCGCGTGCAGGGCGCGCGCGCCGTCGAGGTGGCCTCCGGCGGCGCCGAGATCGTGCTCGACGCCCTGCCCCCCGCGGGAGGCGAGGTGACGATCGAGCTTCCCGTGAGCGGCGCCGGCGCGCCGGGCGACTCGGCGGTGGAGGTCCGCTCCGAGGGCGACCACCTCCTCGCGCCCGCCGCCGCGGCGCGCGGCGTGGGCGGGCGCCTCCCGGGCCGCGGCTGTGCCTCGGGCGGCGCCGGCGGAGCTGCCTCGCTCCTCGTCGTCATGGGGGCGCTCGCCCTCGGGCGCGCGGGGCGCTCGCGCTCAGGCGCGCCGCCCGGGCGCCGCCTCACATGAAGCCGATGCGGCGCGTCCCCCCGAGGGCGCGCTCGACCTCCTCGAGGACGCGCATCACCCGGCACGCCTGGAGGAAGGCGAGCGCGTCGCGCTCGGGCACCTCCGAGAGCCGCACCAGGTCCGCCACCGCCTTCGTGCCGTCCGTGAGCGCGAGGAGCTTCGCCTCCTCCCGCCGGAGCTTGAGGGCGTAGAGCTCGAACGCAGGGTCGGGCGCGGGCCCGAGGTGTACGTGCGGCAGGAGCTCCTCGCGGAGGCGCGGCAGCGTCGCGGCGCGCCGCATGCCCTCGAGGACCAGATCGGCCATCGGGAGCCGCAGGTCGAGCCGGTCCGGGGGCGGCCGCCCGGGCTGGAACGCGTAGCGTCCCTCGCGCCACTCGAACGTGGACCAGAGGATCGCGCGGACCTGCGCCTGGACGATCTCCAGGCGCCGCTCGGCGGAGATGAGGCCGCGCGAGACGAGCGCGTCGCCGAGCCGCTCGTCCGGCGCGGCGCGGGACATCGTCTCGACCGCCTCGGCCGTGGCGTCGCCGAGCCGGACGCAGATCGCGGCGAAGCGCTCCGCGGCCACGTTGGACGCCGCGTATACGGGCACGCCGCGCTCGACGAGGAGGAGCTTTCGCACCGGCCCGCGCTCGAGCGTGAGCGCGCCCGTCGCCTGGCCGACGTGGAGCGCGACGCACAGGCGCGGAACGTTCGCCTCGGCGAGCTCGCCGCTCGGCCGCGGCGGCGCGTCGAGAGACCGGGGGCGCGCGGCGCTGGCGGCGGGGAGGGGCATCGCGAGCCCGGCGAGGAGGGCGGGCGCGGCGCCCCCCGCGTCCTCGTCGCCGAACGAGGCGGCGATCGCGTCCGGCGCCTCGTGACGCTCGAGCGGGCGCGCCCCGGTGACCTCGTCCGGCGCCGCGGCGTCGAGCGCCGGCGCCTCCGCGCCCACCGCCCGCGCGACCGCGGCGACGAGCGCCGCCACCTCGAACGGCTTCTCGAAGAAATCCCTCGCGCCGAGCCGCCGGACCTCCTCGGCGGCGCGCGCGCCGCGGTGCACGCCGGAGACCACGATCGCGGCCACCCCGGCGCGCGCGAGCGCGTCGACGAGCTCGCTGCCGCGTACGTCCGGCAGCGGGAGATCCAGGATGGCGGCGTCCGGGGCGCGGGCCGCGACGGCCGCGAGCGCGGCCCGCCCGGTCTTCACGCCCGCGACCTCGGCCCCGAGCCGCGCGGCCGCGCCGGCGACGAGCGCGGCCAGCTCGCGATCCTCGGCGACGAGCAGGAGACGCTTGCCGGAGAGGGGGGCTCGCACGTTGCGCGGCAATCTATCACGCGCCGGGCGTGGCGCCCCGCCGGAGCCGGCGCTAACCTCGCACCCGTGCCGCTCGCCTTCCACCACCTCGCGATCCAGTGCGCCGACCTCGAGCGGTGCGAGACGTTCTACCGGGAGCTCCTCGGCCTCCCCGTGCTGAAGCGCTGGCCGCGCGAGGACGGCGGCGGGGACCGGAGCGTGTGGCTCTCGGTGGGAGAGGGTGAGGGCGCGTTCCTCGCGCTCGAGCGGGCCGAGGAGCGGCCCGAGCCGCGCCCGTGGCGTGACGGCCGGGCGGGGCTGCACCTGCTCGCGCTGCGCATCTCCCCATCCGAGCGGGGCGCCTGGGAGGACCGGCTCGACGAGGCGGGCGTGCGCGTGGTCCACCGCACCCGCTGGACGATCTACTTCCACGATCCGGAGGGGAACCGGATCGGGCTCACCCACTACCCGCACGACGTCTGACGGCGGCCGCGCCTCCGCGGTAGGAGAGAGAGGTGCTCTTCGACCGCCGCCGCTACCACCGCGACAACTACGTCTACCTGCTCGCCGAGGGGGACGACGCGGTCCTCGTCGATCCGGGCGACGCTCGGGTCGCGCTCGCGCTCGCGGCGGATCACGGCGTCCGCCCGCGCTTCGTCCTCCACACGCACGGTCACGCCGACCACAGCGGCGGCTCGGCCGAGGTGCGCGCCGCGCTCGGCGCGCCGGAGGTCGAGGTCTACGGCCACCGCGGCGACGCGGCGTGGTTCGCGCCGGACGTGGACGTCGCCGGGCGCCGGACGCTCGCCCTCGGCGCGCTGCGGGTGGGCGTGCAGGAGGTGCCCGGCCACACCCCGGGGTCGGTGCTGTACTCCTGGCGCGGCAAGCTCCTCACCGGCGACACGCTGTTCTGGGCCGGCTGCGGCAACTGCCGCCACGGCGGGGATCCGGCGCGGCTCGCGGAGAGCTTCCTCGGGCCCATCGCCGCGCTCGACGGCGCGCTCGAGGTCCACCCCGGCCACGACTACGCCGAGGCGAACCTGCCCTTCGCCCTCGCGCTCGAGCCGGAGAACGCCGCCGCCCGCGCGCGCCTCGAGGCGGTCCGCGCGGCGCGCGCGGCCGGCGCGGAGCCGCCCGCGTCGGAGCTCGCCGAGGAGCGAGCGGTGAACCCCTTCCTGCGCGTGGGGACTCCGGCGATCCGCGGGGCCCTCGCTGCTCGCGCGCCCGGCGCGGCGCTCGAGGGCGACGCGGAGCGGTTCGTCGCGCTCCGCGCCCTGCGCGACCGGTTCGAGGCCTGAAGGCCATTCTCGACGGGAGGGCGCGTGCACGAGGAGCGGGCGAGGGGAGGGGACGACGAGACCCGCGAGCCCGGGCCGTACACGCTCGCGAACGGCCTCACCGCGCTCCGGCTCGTGCTCGCGCCGGTGTTCCTCGTCCTCTACGTGAGCGGCGATCGGCTCCGGGCACTCGCCGCGTTCGCCGCCGCCGCGGCGACCGACGTCCTCGACGGCCTAGTCGCGCGCGCCCTCCGCCAGCACACCCGCCTCGGCGCGGCCCTCGATCCCATCGCCGACAAGGTCCTCGCCGCGTGCGCCCTCGTCGCGCTCGCTGCGACCGGGAGGCTCCCGGTCTGGTTCCCCGTGCTCGTCGTCTCGCGCGACGCGCTGCAGATCGCGGGTGCGGTGCTCCTGCGGACCACCCACCACCCGGTCCCCATCGCGCCGACGCGCATCGGCAAGTACGCCACGTTCGGGCTCGCCGCCACGGTCGTGTTCGCGCTCGCCGCCGACTACGGCGCCTATCCCCGCTCGGTCACGGGCCCATACGTGGCGGCGTGGGCGCTCCTCACCGCGCAGTGCGTGGCAGTGTCCTTCGGCCAGTACTTCCTGCTCTTCGTCCGCGCGCTGCGCGCCCCATCACGGTGACCCGGAACGGCAGTCGGTCGCTTCCCGGACGGGCGGCCATGAATATCTTACCGGCGGATGCCTTCCCGGAAGCTCAAGCTGGTCGTCTCCGACTTCCATCTCGGGAAGGGGCCCTATCGCGAGGACGGCTCCGTCAACGTCTTCGAGGACTTCCGCCAGGACGGGAAGTTCGCCGAGTTCCTCGACTACCACCGCGAGGGCGAGTTCGCGGGGGCCGAGACCGAGCTCGTCGTGAACGGCGACTTCTTCAACCTGCTCTCGGTGGATCTCGACGGGCGGCTGCAGGAGGCGATCACCGAGCGCGTGGCGGTCGAGAAGACCGAGGCGATCCTGCGCGGCCACGCGCACGTCTTCGACGCGCTCGCGCGCTTCGCGGGCGACGCCCGGCGGAGCGTCACGTTCATCATGGGCAACCACGATCCCGGCCTGCTCTTCGCCGGGGTCCGCGAGGTGATCGCCCGGCGCGTCGGCGGGACGCACCGCTTCCTCCTCGACAGCTACGACTTCGACGGCGTGCACGTCGAGCACGGCATGCAGCGCGAGCCGATGAACGCGTTCAACCCGAACCGCTACTTCCGCGAGCGCAAGGGCGAGCTGTTCCTCAACCTGCCGCTCGGGTCGCGCTACATCATCTCGGTGCTGAACGAGGAGAAGGCGCAGCGTCCGTACATCGACAAGGTCGCGCCGTTCGCGAGCTACTACCGCTGGGCGCTCCTCAACGATCCCGAGGCGGTCCTCCGCATCTCGCTCCGCTCGGTCCGCTTCGCCGCCGCGGCCGCGCTGAAGAAGATCCCCCACCTCGACCCGCTGCCGCTCGCCGATCTCGCGAAGCGGCTCGTGCGCTACACCGCGTTCCCGACGCTGGAGCACGAGGCCCGCCACCTGCTCGCGCGCAAGGGCTACCACACGGTGATCATGGGCCACACGCACGTGCCGCTCTACCGCGAGTACGCGCGCGACAAGGTCTACCTGAACACCGGCACCTGGAACGCGATGACCTCGCTCGACGTCGGCAACCTCGGCCGCACGGAGCAGCTCACGTACGCCCACGTCGAGTACGTCGACGGCCGCCCCCGGGCCCGGCTCCGCGAGTGGCGGGGGATCGCCCGTCCGGCGGAGGACGTGTTCTTCTAGAGGGCCGCCGCGGCCGCACGAGGCGCGGATGCCGTCGCCGCTCGGGCCCCCGGAGCATGCGCGGCGAGCGGCCGCCTTGCCCGTTGACTCCGCCCGAAAACCGGCTATAAACGCTCGCCGTTGCGGACAGGCCCGTAGCTCAGTGGTAGAGCACTACCTTGACACGGTAGGGGTCGTCAGTTCAATCCTGACCGGGCCTACTCGCGGGCCAGCCGAGCACCGGCTGGCCCGTTTCGTTTTGCGCAGACGAGAGGAAGAGCCATGTCCGATCTCGTGAAGGTGACCCTCCCCGACGGCAGCCAGAAGGAGGCGGCGCGGGGCACGACCGTCCTCGACTTCGTGAAGACGTCGATCGGGGCCGGGCTCGCGAAGGCCGCCTACTTCGCCAAGCTCGACGGGGAGCCGGTGGACCTCTCTCGCGCCCTCGACCGCGACGCGAAGCTCGAGATCGTCACCACGAAGAGCCCCGAGGCCCTCGAGGTCGCGCGCCACGACGCGGCGCACGTCATGGCGTCGGTCGTCCAGAAGCTCTACCCGGACACCCAGGTCACCATCGGCCCGGCGATCGAGGACGGCTTCTACTACGACTTCGCGCGCGAGACGCCCTTCACGCCGGAGGACCTCGAGAAGATCGAGAAGGCGACCAACGAGGCCATCGCCGCGGACCTGCCGTTCGTCCGCGAGGAGATCTCGATGGACGCCGCGCTCGGCCTCTTCGAGCGGCTCGGCGAGAAGTACAAGGTCGAGATCGTGAAGGACATCGCCGCGCGCGGGGCGAAGACGCTCACGCTCTACCGCCACGGCGACTGGGTCGACTTCTGCCTCGGCCCGCACGGTCCGTCGACGAAGCGCATCGGCGTCGTGAAGCTCCTCAACGTCGCCGGCGCGTACTGGCGCGGCGATGCGCGGAACGCGATGCTCCAGCGCATCTACGGCACCGCGTTCTTCGACAAGAAGGAGCTCGAGGCGCACCTCGCCAGGCTCGAGGAGGTGAGGAAGCGCGATCACCGCAAGCTCGGCCCGGCGCTCGGCCTGTTCGCGTTCCACGAGGTCGCGCCCGGCGCGGCGTTCTGGCTGCCGAACGGGACCACGCTCTACAACGTGCTCGAGGACGCGATGCGCCGCCTCGTGACGAAGGGCGGGTACCAGGAGGTGAAGACGCCGCTCCTCTTCAACAAGCGGCTCTGGGAGCAGAGCGGTCACTGGGGCGTGTACCGCGAGAACATGTTCCTCGTGTTCGACAAGGAGTCCGACCCGGCGCTCCCCGTCGACGAGCGGCTCTCGATGAGCCTCAAGCCGATGAACTGCCCGTCGCACCACCTCCTGTACAAGATGGGGAAGCGCTCGTACCGCGAGCTCCCGGTCCGCTACTTCACGGTCGACACGCTGCACCGGAACGAGCTCTCCGGCTCGCTCGGCGGGCTCACCCGCGTCCGCCAGTTCGCGCAGGACGACGCGCACCTCTACCTCATGGAGTCGCAGATCCCGGAGGAGGTGAGCCGGATCGTCGAGCTCATGAAGACGGTCTACGGCGCGTTCGGGCTCGAGTTCTCGCTGCTCTTCTCGACCCGCCCGCTGAAGCCGGAGGACCGCATCGGCGACGACGCGCTCTGGGACAAGGCGGAGGGCGCGCTCCGCGCCGCGCTCGACCGGATGGGCCTGCCCTGGCAGCTGAACCCCGGCGACGGCGCGTTCTACGGCCCGAAGATCGACTTCGTCGTGACCGACTCGCTCGGCCGCAAGTGGCAGACCTGCACGATCCAGCTCGACTACGCGGCGCCCGAGCGGTTCGACCTCACCTACGTCGGCGACGACAACCACGAGCACCGCCCGGTCGTCATCCACCGCGCCGTCTATGGCTCGTTCGAGCGCTTCATCGCGATCCTCACCGAGCACTACGCGGGCGTCTTCCCGGCCTGGCTCGCGCCGGTGCAGGCGCGCGTCGTGACGGTCTCGGACCGGTTCGACGGCTGGGCGCGCGAGGTCCAGGCGAAGCTCGCGGCCGCCGGCTGGCGCGTCGAGCTCGACGAGTCCTCCGACAAGCTCGGCGCCAAGATCCGCAACGCGCAGCTCGCGAAGATCCCGTTCTCCCTCGTCATCGGCGAGAAGGAGGTCGAGGCGAAGGGCGTCGCGCCGCGCCGCCACGGCGGCGAGGATCTGAAGACCATGCCGCTCGACGCGTTCGAGGGGCTGCTGCGTAAAGAGGCGACGCCGCCGTACTAGAGGACGGCTTCGTGATTCGATAATCACCTTCGGTGATTCGCGAATCACGCTGTCGTTTGGCGATCATCGGCGATCATCTCGGCCTGGACCGTGAGTGACGGTCGGCCGGCTCGTCGCGCCGCCGCCCGCGCCCCCGGCCTCGCTCCACGCCACGCACGCTCACCGGCCGTGCGCCCGCTCCTTCGGAAGGGGCGCGGCGGGCGCGGTGCGTTCCTGTGCGCCCCCCGCTTGACAGGTTCGCTCGCGGATCGCTAGGCTCGTTTTTCTGATGTTCCTCGTACGCGCGCACCGACTTCTTAGCCTGGCGGGAGAGGTATCCCGGTCAGGCTAACGCCGCGCCGCGACCTCTTCCGCCGAACCGGCCGGAGAGGTTGCCCCCCGACAGGCGACGTTCTCCGGCCCCACCGAAACAGGAGCCAGGAGACCGCATGTCGACAGAATCCCCCGAACAACGGAACGCCTCACCCGCAGCCAGCGCAGGTCCAGTCGCCGATCGTTCCCGCAGCGCCGAGTCGAGCAAACCCCGAGGTTCCCGTCCCGAAGACGACGGAGAAAGCGTTGCCGTGAGAGACGCCGACAGGGTCATCATCTTCGACACCACGCTGCGCGACGGGGAGCAGTCGCCGGGCGCGTCGATGAACCTCGAGCAGAAGCTCCAGGTAGCGCGGGCCCTGCGCGATCTCGGCGTCGACGTCATCGAGGCGGGCTTCGCCGCCGCCTCGCCGGGGGACCTCGAGGCCATCCAGGCGGTGTCGCGCGAGGTCGAGGGCCCCAGCATCGCGAGCCTCGCCCGCTGCACGCGGGGAGACATCGACGCCGCGTGGAAGGGCCTGAAGGACGCGCCGCGCCGCCGCTGCCACGTGTTCCTGGCCACCTCGCCCATCCACCGCGACTTCAAGCTGAAGCTCGCGAAGGACGAGATCATCCGCCGCGCGGTGGACGGCGTGAAGCTCGCGCGCGAGCGCTTCGACGACGTCGAGTTCTCCACCGAGGACGCCGCCCGCACCGAGCTCGAGTTCCTCGCCGAGGTGGTCGAGCGCGTGATCGAGGCCGGCGCCGGCACGGTGAACATCCCGGACACGGTCGGCTACGCGCTGCCGACCACCTACGCGGACACCCTCCGCTACCTGAAGAAGAACGTCCGCGGCATCGACGACGTGATCGTCTCGGTGCACTGTCACAACGACCTGGGCCTCGCCGTGGCCAACAGCCTCGCGGGCGTGATGGCGGGCGCGCGCCAGGTCGAGTGCACCATCAACGGCATCGGCGAGCGCGCCGGCAACGCCTCCCTCGAGGAGATCGTCATGGCGTTCCGCACGCGCCACGACGTCCTCAAGGTCCAGACCGGGGTGAAGACCGAGCGGCTCTACCCGACGAGCCGGCTGGTGTCGCAGGTCACCGGCCTGCACGTGCAGCGCAACAAGGCCATCGTGGGGCAGAACGCCTTCGCCCACGAGGCGGGCATCCACCAGCACGGGATGCTCACCCACCGCGAGACCTACGAGATCATGCGGCCGGAGGAGGTCGGCTTCACCAAGAGCCAGCTCGTCCTCGGCAAGCACTCCGGGCGGCACGCGCTGAAGGAGCGGCTCGTCGCGCTCGGCTACGCGCTCGACGACGCCGCGGTGGACAAGGTCTTCCAGGACTTCAAGGTCCTCGCCGACAAGAAGAAGGACATCTACGACGCCGACATCGAGGCGCTCGTCATCCACGGCCAGATGCTCGCCCAGGGCGGCCGCGCCTGGGAGCTCGAGGCGCTGTCGACCACCTCCGGCACGGGCACGCTCCCGGTCGCCTCGATCGCGCTCCGCTCGCGCGACGGCGAGCAGCGCCGCGACGCCGCCACCGGCGACGGGCCGGTCGACGCCGTCTACCGCGCCATCGAGAAGATCACCGGCATCCCCGTGAAGCTGCGCGACTACCAGATCGTGAGCGTCTCGACGGGCGAGGACGCGCAGGGCGAGGTGTCCATCGAGGTCGAGCACGCGTCCGGCGTCTACCGCGGCCGGGCGCTCTCGACCGACATCGTCGAGGGGTCCGCGCGCGCGTTCCTCGACGTCGTGAACCGCATCGCGCTGAAGACGCCGGCGACCGACGAGGCCCGCCGCGAGGAGATGGGTACCGTCTGATGACCGCCGCCACCGAAGCGCGCCGCGCGCGCACGCTGTTCGAGAAGGTCTGGGACGCCCACGTCGTCCGGGCCGAGACGCCGGAGACGCCCGCCGTCCTCTACGTCGACCTCCACCTCATGCACGAGGTGACGAGCCCGCAGGCGTTCTCGATGCTGCGCGAGCGCGGCCTCCAGGTTCGCCGCCGGGACCGCACGCTCGCCACCACCGACCACTCGACGCCGACGCTCCCGCGGCTGCCCGATGGCCGCTGGCCGTTCTTCGACGCGCAGAACGCGGCGCAGGTCGCCCAGATCGAGCGGAACGCGCGCGACTTCGGCGTCGAGCTCCACGGCCTCGGCGACCCGCAGCAGGGCGTCGTGCACGTCTTCGGGCCGGAGATGGGCGCGACGCAGCCGGGCATGACCGTCGTCTGCGGCGACAGCCACACCGCCACGCACGGCGCGTTCGGCGCCCTCGCGTTCGGGATCGGGACGTCCGAGGTCGGGCACGTCCTCGCGACGCAGTGCCTGCTCCAGCGCAAGCCGCGCTCGCTCGCCATCCGCGTGGACGGGGCGCTGCAGCCGGGCGTCACCGCGAAGGACCTGATCCTCGCGATCATCGCCCAGATCGGCGTCGGCGGCGGCACCGGGCACGTGATGGAGTTCACGGGCCCGGCGGTCCGCGCCCTCACCATGGAAGGGCGCATGACCCTCTGCAACATGGCGATCGAGGGTGGCGCCCGGGCCGGGATGATCGCGCCGGACGACACGACGTTCCAGTGGCTCGCCGGGAAGCCGCGGGTCCCGAAGGGCGCGGCGTTCGACGCGGCGGTCGCGCGGTGGCGGGCGCTCCCGACGGACGCGGGCGCGACCTACGACCGCGAGGTGACGGTCGACGTCTCGCGGCTCGAGCCCATGGTCACCTTCGGCACGAACCCGGCGCAGGGGATCCCGGTGACCGGACGGATCCCGGAGCCGGGCGCGGAGAAGGATCCCGCCGCGCGCGCGACGCTCGAGAGCGCGCTCCGCTACATGGCGCTCACGCCAGGCGAGCCGATCCTCGGCCAGCGGGTCGACGTCGTGTTCGTCGGCAGCTGCACGAACGGCCGGCTCGAGGACCTGCGCGAGGCGGCGAAGGTGATGCGCGGCCGGAAGGTGAAGACCCGCACGCTCGTCGTGGCGGGCTCCCACGCCGTCAAGCAGGCGGCGGAGGCCGAGGGGCTCGACCGGATCTTCCGCGAGGCGGGCGCCGAGTGGCGCGAGCCGGGCTGCTCGATGTGCCTCGCCATGAACGGCGACATGCTCGAGCCCGGCCAGTACTGCGTCTCGACGTCCAACCGGAACTTCGAGGGGCGCCAGGGGCCCGGCGGGCGCACGCTGCTCGCGAGCCCGGCGACGGCGGCGGCGGCCGCGGTGTCGGGCGCGGTCGCGGATCCCCGGCGGCTGGTGGAGGGCTAGGACATGGAACCGATCCGCACCATCGAGAGCCGCACGGTCGTCATCCCGCGCGAGAACATCGACACCGATCAGATCATCCCGGGGCGCTTCCTCAAGGTCACCGACAAGCAGGGGCTCGGCAAGGCGCTGTTCTCCGACTGGCGCTACGACGCCGACGGGAAGCCGCGGCCCGAGTTCGTGCTGAACCGCCCCGAGGCGCAGGGCTGCACCGTCCTCGTCGCGGGGGACAACTTCGGCTGCGGCTCCTCGCGCGAGCACGCGCCGTGGGCGCTCGTCGACGCCGGCATCCGCGCCGTCGTCTCGACGCGCGTCGCCGACATCTTCCGCAACAACGCCCTCAAGAACGGGCTCGTCCCCGTCGTGCTCGATCCCGCGAGCCACGCGAAGCTGCTCGCGGCGCCGGGCGCGAAGGTCCGCATCGACATCTCCTCGCAGACGGTCACGCTGCCCGACGGCACGACCGCCTCGTTCCCGCTCGACGGGTTCGCGAAGTACTGCCTGCTGAACGGCGTCGACGAGCTCGGCTTCCTGCTCTCGCAGGAGGAGGCCATCGCGGCGTTCGAGTCGAAGGTATAGCGGCGGGCGCCCCGCCCCCGGCGCGCGCGCGCTGGGGCGGGGAGGGCCCGTCGCGCTCGTCTCGCTCGCTGCGATGTCACACGGAACGTAAAGGCTTCACGAGGAAGACATGGCCAAGGAGAAGATCACGGGCGCGATGGCGGTTCGCCGCGCGCTCGAGGCCGAGGGCGTCGAGTACGTCTTCGGCATGCCCGGCGGGACGATCCTGCCGATCTACGACGCGATGTGGGGGTGCGAGCGCCCGAAGCAGGTGCTCATCCGCCACGAGCAGGTGGGCGGCCACGCGGCGGAGGGGTTCGCCCACGCCACCGGGAAGGTCGGCGTCTGCTTCGGCACGTCCGGCCCCGGGGCGACGAACCTCGTCACCGCGATCGCCGACGCGTACATGGACTCGGTGCCGCTCGTCGCGATCACCGGGAACGTCGCGACCTCGCTCATCGGGTCCGACGCCTTCCAGGAGGCGGACATCACGGGCATCACGATGCCCATCACGAAGCACAACTGGCTCGTGACCGACGTCCACGACCTGCCGCGCATCCTGAAGGAGGCCTTCTACGTCGCCCGCACCGGGAGGCCGGGCCCGGTGCTCGTGGACATCCCGAAGGACATCCAGAACACCGAGTTCGAGTTCGAGTATCCGGAGTCGGTCGACATCCCCGGGTACCACCCGCCCGTGCGCGAGGAGCCGCGGCTGAAGGACGCCGCGGTGCTCATCCGCGGCGCGACGCGCCCGATCATCTACCTGGGCGGCGGGGTGCGGATCTCGGACGCGCACAAGGAGGTGTCCACCTTCGCCGAGCTCGTCGGGGCGCCGGTCGTCACGACCGTGCACGGGAAGGGCGCCTTCCCCGAGACGAGCCCGCAGTGCCTCGGCATGTTCGGGATGCACGGCTCCCGGTACGCGAACTACGCCGTGCAGTACTCGGACCTCATCATCGCGCTCGGAGCGCGCTTCGACGACCGGGTCACGGGCAAGCTCTCGACCTTCGCGCCCGAGGCGAAGATCGTCCACCTCGACATCGACCCCGCGGAGATCTCGAAGCTCGTCACCGCGACGGTCCCGCTCGTCGGCGACCTGAGGCGCCTCCTGCCGCAGCTCACCGAGGAGGTGCGCCGCGCCGAGGCCGCGCACGGCAAGCCCGACCTCGCCGCGTGGTGGAGGCGGATCGACGAGTGGAGGAAGAAGTACCCGCTGACCTACCAGCAGGAGGGGCAGAAGTACCTGCTCCCGCAGTACGTCGTGGACACGCTCTGGAAGAAGACGAACGGCAAGGCGATCGTCACGACCGGCGTCGGCGAGCACCAGATGTTCGCGGCGCAGTGGTGGCGGACCTCCGAGCCGCGCCAGTTCATCACCTCGGGCGGCCTCGGCACGATGGGCTTCTGCCTCCCGTCCGCGATCGGCGCCCAGCTCGGCCGGCCGGGCGAGCTCGTCATCGGCATCGACGGCGACGGCTCGTTCCAGATGACGCTGCAGGATCTCGCGACGGCGGTGGACCTCGAGCTGCCGATCAAGATCTTCGTCCTCAACAACCTGTTCCTCGGCATGGTGCGCCAGTGGCAGGAGCTGTTCTACGAGCGCCGCTTCGCGCAGACGCCGCTCACGGATCGACCGGATCTCGTGAAGCTCGCGGACGCGTACGGCTGCCTCGGCCTCCGCGCGCGCACGCCCGAGGAGCTCGACCAGGTCATCGATCAGGCGCTCGCGAACTCGAAGGGCCCGACGATCGTCGACGTCCGCGTGCGCCGCCAGGAGAAGGTGTTCCCGATGGTGCCGGCCGGCGCGCCCCTCAACGACATGATCGACGGCGGAGGTGACTAGGATGGAACGCACCGAAGAGAAGCCCAACGGGTCCACCCACACCATCAGCCTCCTCGTCGAGAACAAGCCGGGCGTGCTGCACCGCATCTCCGGCCTCTTCTCGCGGCGCGGGTACAACATCGCGAGCCTCACCGTCGGACCGACGGAGCGGTCCGAGTACTCGCGCATGACCATCGTCGTGCGGCTCGGCTCGAAGACCGTCGAGCAGGTCGTGCGGCAGGTCCAGAAGCTCGTCCCCGTCGTCGAGGTCCGCGAGCTCTCGGCGGCGGACCTCATCGAGCGAGAGCTCATGCTCGTGAAGATCCACACCCCGGAGCGGAACCACGCCGAGCTCCGGGCGCTCGCCGAGACCTACGAGGCGACGATCGTGGACGTCTCGCCCGACGCGCTCGTCGTCGAGGCGAGCGGCAACGCCGGGAAGCTCGACGCGCTCGAGGACCGGCTGCGCCCCTTCGGAATCCAGGAGATCTGCCGCTCCGGACGCATCGCCCTCGAGCGCGGGTTCAAGACGCTCGCTCCCCCCAACCTCAAGTAGAGAGGACGCACGAATGGCCGCCACCATCTATTACGACAAGGACGCGAACCTCGACCTGCTGAAGAAGCGCAAGGTCGCCGTGATCGGCTACGGCTCGCAGGGCCACGCCCACGCGCTCAACCTCCGCGACTCGGGCGTCGACGTCCGCGTCGGCCTCGGCGCGGGCTCGCGCTCGAAGGCGAAGGCCGAGGGCGCCGGGCTGCGCGTCGTCTCCGTGTCGGAGGCCGCGCGCGAGGCCGACGTCATCATGATCCTCATCCCGGACCAGACGCAGAAGAAGGTCTACGACGAGGAGATCGCGCCGCACATGACGAAGGGGAAGGCGCTCCTCTTCGCGCACGGGTTCAACGTGCACTACGGCCAGATCCGCGCCGCCGAGGGCGTGGACGTGCTCCTCGTCGCGCCGAAGGGGCCGGGCCACATGGTGCGCCGGCAGTACCAGGACGGCCGCGGCATCCCCGGGCTCATCGCCGTCCACCAGGACGCGACCGGCCAGGCGAAGGCCGTCGGGCTCGCGTACGCGCGGGGGATCGGCTGCACGCGCGCCGGCGTCCTCGAGACGACCTTCAAGGAAGAGACGGAGACCGACCTGTTCGGCGAGCAGGCGGTCCTCTGCGGCGGCGCCTCCGCGCTCGTGAAGGCGGGCTTCGAGGTGCTCACCGAGGCGGGGTACCAGCCGGAGAGCGCCTACTTCGAGTGCCTGCACGAGCTGAAGCTCATCGTCGACCTGATGTACGAGGGCGGGCTCGCCTGGATGCGCCACTCCATCTCGGACACCGCGGAGTACGGCGACTACACCCGCGGCCCGCGGGTGGTGACGAGCCAGACCAAGGACGAGATGCGGAAGATCCTGCGCGAGATCCAGTCCGGCCAGTTCGCGAAGGAGTTCATCATCGAGAACTCGGTGGGCCGGCCCATGTTCGACAAGATGCGCGAGGCGGAGGCCCAGCATCCCATCGAGGAGGTGGGCAAGCGCCTGCGCGACATGATGAGCTGGATCCGCGAGGCCAAGAAGGACTCGTCGGACCCCAACGCGAGGTAGGGGAGGGTGGGCGTCGGGCACGCCGGCGGGCGCCTCCCCCGCCGCCGCGGGCCCGGCGCACCGCCGCGTTTGACTTCGCTCGTGAAATCCTTATCCTACAGCGTCTTTTCGGCCCCGCTCCCGGGGCCTCATCCTTTGAGGCCACCCAGGGGGCGACGGCGACCGTAGTCGGAGGAGCATGGCAATCCAGCAGCGAGACAGCCGAGGGGGAGGGAACCGGGACGCGCGCACCAACCGCCGCATCAAGGCGCGTGAGGTTCGTGCGATCGGTCCCGAAGGCGAGCAGCTCGGTGTGCTTCCGATCGAGCAGGCCCTGGCGCGTGCACAGGAACTGGGGATGGACCTCGTCGAGGTCAGCCCCATGGCCAAGCCGCCAGTCTGCAAGATCATGGACTACGGCAAGTTCAAGTACCTCGAGAAGAAGAAGCAGAACGAGGCCAAGAAGAAGCAGGTCGTCGTCCAGCTCAAGGAAGTGAAGCTCCGCCCGCGCACCGAGGAGCACGACTACGCGACCAAGATCAAGAAGGTCCGCGAGTTCCTCGCCGAGTCGAACAAGGCGCGCATCACGGTGACCTTCCGCGGCCGCGAGATGTCGCATCGCGAGCTCGGGCAGAAGGTGCTCCAGCGGATCATCGAGGATCTGCGCGAGGTGGCGGTGATCGAGGCGGCGCCCCGCATGGAAGGGCGCCAGATGTTCATGATCCTCGCGCCGAACCCGAGGATGCTCCAGGCCCAGCGCGACCGCGCCAAGTTCGCCGCCCAGTCCGCTCCGGCGGCCGGGGCGCCGGCTGGCGAGGCCCCCGCGCCCGCCCCCCAGCCCGCGCCGCCCCCGGCGGCGGCGCCGGCGCCGAACCCGGACGGCCCGCGGTAGGCCGGACCGACCTCCGTGCGCGGCGCGAGACCGGACGGTCCCGCCGCCGGGCACGATGAACGAAGGAACGACAGGAAATGCCCAAGCTGAAGACGAAGAGCGGCGCGAAGAAGCGCTTCATCCCGAAGAAGAGCGGCAAGGTGAAGTTCCGCCGCGCCGGCGTTCGCCACCTCGCGACGTTCGGGAAGACGAAGAAGCAGAAGGTCCACCTCCGGGGCACGGACCACCTGGCCCCGATGGACGAGAAGAAGATCAAGGAGTGCTTCCCGTACGCCCGCTAGGGCGACGGGAGCCGTAACGCCCAAGCGGGGTCCACAAGAGTGCACGGTGCGTCACGAGGAGTGACGGGCCGCGGCGCCTCCCGCCGGCAGGAGAAGGAAGATGCGCGTCAAGAAGGGATTCAAGGCTCGCCGTCGTCGTAACCGCGTCCTGAAGCTCGCGAAGGGCTTCCGCGGCCGCCGCAAGAACTGCTACCGCCGCGCGAACCAGGCCGTCGAGCGCGCGCTCGACTACGCCACGCGCGATCGCCGCCAGAAGCGCCGCGACTTCCGCGCGCTCTGGATCGTCCGCATCAACGCCGCCGCCCGCCAGAACGGCACGACGTACTCGCGGCTGCTCGCGGGGCTCAAGAAGGCCGGCATCGCCATCGACCGCAAGATCCTCGCGGATCTCGCGCTCGCGCTGCCCGGCGACTTCGCGGCCATCGTCAAGTCCGCCCGGGCATAGGGGAGAGGCCCTTGGCCGACCTCCTCGGACAGCTCGAGGCGCTCGCGAAGGGCGCCCGAGAGGCCATCGGCTCCGCAGCCGACGAGAAGGCGCTCGAGGATCTCCGCGTCCGCTTCCTCGGCAAGAAGGGCGAGCTCTCCGCGGTCCTCCGCGGCATGGGCGCGCTCCCCGCCGAGGAGCGGCCGCGGGTCGGCGAGGTCGCGAACCGGGTCCGCGACGAGGTCGAGGCGCTCCTCGCCGACGCGAAGGGGCGGCTCGACGCGCGGAAGCTCGAGGCCGAGCTCGCCGGCCCCCCCATCGACGTGACGCTGCCGGGCCGGCGGCTCCTGCCGCGCGGCCACCGTCACCCGATCACCCGCGCGACCGAGGACATCTCCGCCATCTTCGCGCGCCTCGGCTACGAGGTCGCGAGCGGGCCGGAGATCGAGCTCGACTGGTTCAACTTCGAGGCGCTGAACATCCCGCCGGATCATCCCGCGCGGGACATGCAGGACACCTTCTACGTCGAGGTGTCCACGCTGGGTGACGGCGCGCCCGACGGCAGCGTGCTGCTCCGGACGCACACGTCCCCCGTGCAGATCCGGGCGATGCAGCGCCTCGGCGTCCCGCCGGTGCGCATCATCTGCCCGGGGCGCGTGTACCGCTCCGACTACGACCAGACCCACTCGCCCATGTTCCACCAGGTCGAGGGGCTCTGCGTCGACGAGGGGATCACGTTCGCCGATCTGAAGGGCACGCTCGCCGCGTTCGCGCGCGCGTACTTCGGCGAGGGCACCCGCACCCGCTTCCGTCCGAGCTACTTCCCGTTCGTCGAGCCGGGCGCCGAGGTGGACGTCTCCTGCTCGATCTGCGGCGGCACCGGGCGGCTCCCCGTACCGGGGGGGCAGCTCCCCCCGGACAGAGCGACACGGCGCTGTGGGACGTGCAAGGAGACCGGCTGGCTCGAGGTGCTGGGCGCCGGCATGGTCCACCCGAAGGTCCTCGAGAACGGCGGCTTCGATCCGAAGCGCTACAGCGGCTTCGCGTTCGGCATGGGCGTCGAGCGGATGGCGATGCTCCGCTACGGCATCGACGACCTGCGCCTCTACTTCGAGAACGACCTGCGCTTCCTCGAGCAGTTCTGAGCCCCCGGCATGCGGATCTCACTCAAGTGGCTGTCGGAGTACGTGGACCTGCCGGCCCCGGACGAGGTGGCGCGGCGGCTCACCGCCGTCGGCTTCGAGGTCGAGGCCGTCGAGCGGGTCGGCCAGGGGCTCGCCGGGGTCGTCGCGGCGCGGATCCTCGCCTCGGAGAAGCACCCGAACGCCGAGAAGCTCTCCGTCACCCGGATCGACGCCGGCAAGGGCGAGCCGCTCCAGATCGTCTGCGGCGCGAAGAACTACCAGGTCGGCGACGTCGTCCCGCTCGCCACCGTCGGCACGACGCTGCCGGGCGGCACGAAGATCGAGAAGGCGAAGCTCCGCGGGGTCGAGTCGTTCGGGATGCTGTGCTCGGCCCGCGAGCTCGGGCTCTCCGAGGACGCGAGCGGGCTCCTCATCCTCGACCGCGGCATCGCGCCGGGCACCCCCGTCGCGGACGCGCTCGGGCTCGAGGACGTGCTCCTCGAGGTGAACGTCACGCCGAACCGGCCGGACGCGCTCTCGCACATCGGCATCGCCCGCGAGATCGCGGCGCTCCTGGGGCACCAGGTAAGGCTCCCCCGCCCCGCGCTGCGCGAGGCGGGCGCGCCGGCGGCGGAGGCGGTGAAGGTCCGGATCGAGGCGCCGGAGAAGTGCGCCCGGTACGCCGCGCGCGTCGTCGAGGGCGTGAAGATCGGCCCGTCGCCGCTGTGGCTCGCGCGCAGGCTCGAGTCGTGCGGCGTCCGCTCGATCTCGAACGTGGTCGACGCGACGAACTTCGTCCTCCTCGAGCTCGGCCACCCGCTCCACGCGTTCGACCTCGACCAGGTGGCGGGGCACGAGATCGTGGTCCGGACCGCCCGGCCGGGCGAGAAGATCGTCACGCTCGACGGCAAGGAGCGCGCGCTCGAGCCCGACGACCTCCTCATCGCCGATCGCGACCGCGGCAGCGCGCTCGCGGGGGTCATGGGCGGGGGCGACTCGGAGATCTCGGCGGGGACGACGCGCGTGCTCATCGAGTCCGCCTGGTTCGCGCCGAGCGGGATCCGCCGCACCTCGCGCCGGCACGGGCTCAAGACCGAGGCGTCCTACCGGTTCGAGCGCGGCGCCGATCCGGGGATGGTGATCCCGGCGCTCGATCGCTGCGCGGCGCTCATCGCGGAGCTCGCCGGCGGGACCGTCCGGCCCGGGATCGTCGACGCCCACCCGCGCCCGCACCACGCGCCGGAGGTGCGCCTCCGCTGGCGCCGGCCCGCCGAGCTGCTCGGCGTCGACGTGGCGCGCGACGAGGTGCTCCGCGTCCTGGGCGGCCTCGGGTTCGAGGCGCGCGCGAGCGACGCGGACGGAGCCACCTTCGCGGTCCCGAGCTGGCGCGTCGATGTGTCGCTCGAGGAGGATCTCGTCGAGGAGATCGTCCGCACGAAGGGCTACGACGCCATCCCCGAGACGCTGCCCGCCAACGCCGCCCGCACGCCGGTCGAGCCCGCGGATGCGCAGGTGACCGCGCGCGCCCGGGAGGCGCTCGAGGGGGCCGGGTTCGCGGAGGCGGTGAACTTCAGCTTCGTCGCGGAGCGCGAGCTCGCGCCGTTCGCGGACCCCTCCGCGGCGGCGCTCCGCCCGATCGCGCTCAAGAACCCGATCAGCGCCGACCTGGCGGTGATGCGGACGAGCCTCGTGCCGTCGCTCCTCCGCAACACCTCCACGAACCGGCGACAGCGCGTCGAGGACGTGCGGCTCTACGAGCTCGCCCGCGTGTATCGCCCCGCCCCTGCCGGCTCGGACGTCCCCGCCGCCGAGGAGGGAGAGCTCGCCGGCGTGCTCGTCGGCCGCCGGAACCCGACCGGCTGGGCGGCAGGGCCGGACCCGATCGACTTCAACGACGCGAAGGCCGCGGTCGTGGCGGTGCTGGAGGCGCTCGGCATCGACGCGCGCTGGCGTGCTCGCGGCGGCGCGTGGCTCCACCCGCGGCTCTCCGCGGAGGTGCTCGGCGCCGACGGCGCGCCCCTCGGCGAGGTCGGTGAGCTCCACCCGCGCGTCGCCGCCGCGTTCGAGCTCCCGCGCGGGGTGTTCGCGTTCCGGCTCTCCGGTGCCGCGCTCGTCCGGAGCGCGCGGCTCGTCCCGCGCTACGGCGGGATCCCGCGCTTCCCCGCGGTGCTGCGCGACCTCGCGGTCGTCGTCGCGGAGGAGGTCGAGGCGGGCGCGGTGCTCGCGTCGGTCCGCGAGGAGCCGCTCGTCGAGGACGCGACGCTGTTCGACGTCTACCGCGGTCCCCCCATCCCTGCGGGCAAGAAGAACCTCGCGCTCGCCATCCGCTACCGCGCCCCGGATCGGACGCTCACCGACACGGAGGCGGACGCTGCGCACGCGCGCATCGTCGCGCGCCTGCGCGGCGGGCTCGGCGCGGAGCTCAGAGGGTAGGGTGGCCGCGCGCCGGCTGCCGCTCGCCGCGCTCGGATTCGCCGTCGCGGCGGCGCTCTCCTCCTGGAACCCGCTCTCGGCGCCGTTCGGCGTGATCGTCGGGCTCGTGGCCGCCGTCCTCGCGGTACGAGCCCTCGTCGAGGGCTCGAGCCGGGCGGCGGCGACGACCGCGCTCTGCCTGTCGCTCGCAGCGGCGATCGTGAGCGGGATGGTGCTCGCCCGGACGGCCGGCCTGGGGCGGCGCGGACCGGGCGAGAGCATCGTGACCGCCCCGTCGGGGGAGGGTGTCGATGCCCAGCTCGACGCGGCCGCCGAGCGAACGCGGGCGCCCCGGGAGGGGGCCCAGCGCGAGCTCCAGGCGGTGGAGAAGCGCGAAAGCGCCGCTCCGCCGCGCTCGGTTCCCCCGTCTTCCGAGCGGGGCGGCGCCCCTGCTCCACCGAGCGGGGCGGGTCAGCGCTGACGGTGCGTGCGGGCGTTTGACACCGTTTTGGAAATCAGCTAACGAATTCGACACTTAGCCGACCCGGGAGCGGGAGCGCGACGTGACCAAGGCCGATATCATCGAGAGCGTCTACGAGAAGGTGGGCTTCTCCAAGAAGGAGGCCGCCGAGGTCGTCGAGATGGTCTTTGACACCATCAAGGAGACGCTCGAGCGCGGCGAGAAGATCAAGATCAGCGGCTTCGGCAACTTCATCGTCCGCGAGAAGAAGTCGCGCGTCGGCCGGAACCCGCAGACGGGCGAGGAGATCGAGATCAGCGCCCGGCGCGTGCTCACCTTCCGGCCCAGCCAGGTCCTGAAGAACGCGCTCAACCTGAGCGACATGCCGTCCCCGCCGGTCGCGTAGCGCCCCGGGACTCCCGCCTTCGAGCTCGTGCCGTTTCGCGTCGGGCTGCGCCCGAACGCGCGCCGTCTCGCTCGAACGTCCGCCGGGCGCGGGACGTGTCGTTCCCGCTGTCCGATCCAACCGTACTCCTGGGAGGCGCGGCGCGCGGTCACCCGCTCGCCACGGGGTCGGACGTGCCCATGTCGGGGCGCTCCCGCTGCGGGCACCCGGAAGCTAGCTTCCCTCCTGGCGAGCGCCGCTTCGGCGCGAGAGAGGCGACCATGGATCGTTGTGCATGCTGCGGAGGCGCCGTCGGGCCCTACCCGGTGGGGCTCAGGTACCGCGGGCGGGAGACGACCTTCTGCTCGTTCGGCTGCGCCGTCGTGCAGGCCGCGCCCGCGTGCTACGCGTGCGGCGCGAAGATGCTCGGCCGCGGGCACGCGGTGGGCGGCCGGATGTACTGCTCGAGCGACTGCGTCCCCGCGCAGGTCGTCGCGAGCGCGGGCTGATCCCGGCCTCGCGCGCCAGCGACGGCGCGCGGCCGGGGCCGTGCGCGCGGCGCGGAGCGCGACGCCGCGACGACGCGGCGCCGCGTCGGACCTCCCGGCTACGGTGAGGTCGTGCGCGTGAAGGTCGGACGACTCCAGGACATCGAGGACGGGCGCGGGCGGGTCGTCGAGGTGGGCGACCGCGAGCTCGCGCTCTTCCGCCAGGGCGAGCGCGTCTACGCGCTCGACAACGTGTGCCCGCACCGAGGCGCGGCCCTCGCGTTCGGGGACGTGAGGGGCGACACCGTGTTCTGCCCGCTTCACGCGTGGCCGTTCGAGCTCGAGACCGGCGCGTGCTCCGAGTTCCCGGACGTCTGCGTCCAGGCCTTCGAGGTGCGCGTCGAGGGCGGGGACGTCGTGGTGGAGCTATAAGAGGGCCATGGCAGCGATCGACTACCCCGACGCCCGCCGCATGCGGCTCGACGTCGAGTTCTACTTCGCCGCGGCGCACCGCCTCCCACGCTACGAGGGCCCGTGCTTCCGGATGCACGGGCACAACTACCGGTTCTTCGTCGCGCTCGAGGGAGAGGTCGATCCACGCACCGGGATGATCGCCGACTTCGGCGAGGTGAAGCGCATCGTGCAGGAGCAGGTGCTCGCCCGGGTCGACCACCGCACCCTGAACGACGTGCTCGAGAACCCGACCGCCGAGAACATCGCGCGGTGGATCTGGGAGGTGCTCGAGCCACACCTGCCCGGCCTCGCCGAGGTCCGGCTCTACGAGATCCCGGACTCGTGCGTCACCTACCGGGGGCCGCGTGGCCGTTAGGACGATCCGACCGGCGCGGTCCCGCGGCGCCGGCGGCGCCGCCCCGCCCGATCCGGCGGCGGCGGCGGCGGCCGTCGAGCAGTTCCTCGACGCGCTCGGGCTGCCCGCCGAGGTGCGCGCGTCCGAGGATCTCCAGGGGACGCCCCGGCGCGTGGCGCAGGCGTGGCTCGAGGATCTCGTCGACGGCTATCGCCGC
Organism: Anaeromyxobacter terrae; assembly: GCF_022690685.1. Lineage (GTDB taxonomy): Bacteria > Myxococcota > Myxococcia > Myxococcales > Anaeromyxobacteraceae > Anaeromyxobacter > Anaeromyxobacter terrae. The sequence continues at coordinate 133,084 of NZ_JALCYY010000009.1, forward strand.
GAGCCGGCGGACCTCCTCGGCGAGGCGATCCCGTCGCCGAGCCGCGATCTCGTGGCGGTGACGGGCATCGCGTTCCACTCGGTCTGCCCGCACCACCTCCTGCCGTCGAGGGGGGTCGCCCACGTCGCGTACCTGCCCGGCGGAAAGGTGGTGGGCTTCGGCCAGCTCGTGCGGCTCGTCGACGCCCTCGCCCACCGGCTCCTGCTGCAGGAGGATCTCGCGCGCGCGATCGCCGACGCGCTCGTCACGCACCTCGGGGCGCGCGGGGCGGCGTGCCTGCTCGACGCGGAGCAGCTCTGCATGACCGTGCGCGGCGAGAAGCGCAGCGGCGCACGCGCGCACGCGGACGCCTGGGTGGGCGCCCTCGCGCGCGACGGGGCGGCGCGGCGGCGCTTCCTCGCGCTCGCCGGGCGCGGCGG
>NZ_JALCYY010000090.1 GCF_022690685.1 Anaeromyxobacter terrae
CGCCGAGGAGCGAGCGCGGGCCGAGACCGCGGCGACGGAGGCCCGCGCGGCCGCGGAGCGGGCCTGCGCGGCGGAGGGGTTCCTCGGCCTCGAGGCTTGCGAGGCGGCGCTGCTCGCCGGTGAGGCGCGCTCCGCGCTGGAGGCGTCGATCGAGGCGCGGGTGGTCGCGGCGAAGGCGGTGGCCGAGCGGCTCGCGGCGCTCGAGGCCGAGCTCGCCGGGGCCGAGGCGCCGGACCTCGCGGCGCTCGGCGCTGCGCGCTCGGCGGCCGCCGACGCGGCGCGCCTCGCGCGCGACGAGGGCGTCCGGCTCGAGAAGGATCTGGAGCGCCTCCGCGCGCTCGAGGCGCGCGTCGGCGAGCTCGACGCGCGGTCGGCGGTCGTCGCGCGGGAGCTCGCGGTGGCAGGGAAGGTCGCCGAGGTGGCGCGAGGGCACAACGCCCTCAACATGAGCCTTCAGCGGTTCGTGCTCGCGGCGAGGCTCGAGGAGGTCGCCGAGGCCGCGAGCCGCCGGCTGCTGCAGATGTCGCGCGGGCGCTTCCGGCTGCGCCACGACACCGCGGTCGCGCGGAAGAACCAGGCCTCGGGGCTGTCGCTCGTGGTGGAGGACGCCTGGACCGGCGTGACCGATCGTCCGGTCGGCGCGCTCTCCGGCGGCGAGAGCTTCCTCGCGAGCCTCGCGCTCGCGCTCGGGCTCTCCGACGTGGTCCTGCGCCGCTCGGGCGGGCTGCGCCTCGACGCGCTCTTCGTGGACGAGGGTTTCGGCTCGCTGGACGAGGACACGCTCGACGACGCGGTCCGCACCCTCGAGGACCTACGCAAGAGCGGCCGGATGGTGGGCGTCATCTCGCACGTCCCCGAGCTCAGGCGGCGAATCCCGGCCCGGATCGAGATCCAGCGAAAGGCGGAAGGGTCGATCGCGGTCGTTCGCGCCGGGTGAACCCCGGGGACGAGGAGGTCCGCCCGGGGCGGGCTGGAAGTTCGCCTCGCGCACGCTCGGCGACGAGAGCTCGGAGTTCATGCACGAGGGACCCGGGCTGGCGGTCCCCGACAACCTCTAGGCGCGCGGCGAGCCTGGCCGCTCACCGGCCGCGCACGGCTCACGCGGACGGCGGTCCCGCCACCGGCAGCTCGACCCGGAACGTGGAGCCGGCCCCCGGTGCGCTCTCCACCTCGATCCGCCCGCCGAGGGCGGTGACGATCTCGCGCGTGATCCACAGCCCGAGGCCGAACCCGCCGTAGCCGCGGGTCGCGCGACCGCGCTCGTAGCGCTCGAAGATGCGCTGCTGCTCCACGGGCGCGATGCCGATCCCCTCGTCGGCGACCAGGAGCCTGGCCGTGGCGCCCCCGGACTCGACGCGGAGGGAGACGGGCTTTCCCTCGCCGTACTTGAGCGCGTTCGAGAGCAGGTTCGTCAGGACCTGCTCGAGCCGGAGCCGATCCCAGTTCCCGCGGACGCCCTCGGCCACGTCGACCCGGATGCGCGACTCGGCGCGCTCGGTCTCGGCGACGAACCGGGACACCACCTCGTGCGCGAGCGCCGAGAGGTCCACCGGCTCGAGCTCCAGCTGGAGGCGGCCCTCGTTGAGGCGCGAGACGTCGAGGAGCGTGTTCACGAGCGCGGTGAGGCGCACGACCTGGCGCCTGGTGGCGTCGGCCGCCTTGGCCACGGGCGCCGGGACGGCTCCCCGAGCCCGCAGGAGCGACCCGACCTGCAGCTGGAGCGAGGTGATCGGCGTCTTGAGCTCGTGCGAGGCCATCGAGAGGAACGCGTCTCGGGTGCGGACCGCCTCGACGAGCTTCGTCACGTCGATGAACGCGGAGACGGCGCCGCGCGAGCGGCCCTGGTCGTCGAAGAGGGGCTCGGCGTTCCCGAGCAGCGTGCGGCGCGTCCCGTCGTCGAAGGCGATCTCGAGCTCGACGTCCCGCGCCCGCGCGCCGCTACGGGCGGCCACCTGGGTGGGGAGCTCGTGAGCCGGGAGCTCCCGACCGTCCTTCACCACCCGGTAATGGTGCGGTGGCTCGGACCCGGACTTGGACACGTTCGCGCCGGGCTGCATGCGGAGGAGGTCGTACGCGGCGCGGCTCCCAGTCACCTGGCGGGCCTCCGGGTCGTTCGCGATGAGCACGATCGCGGGGACCGCGTCCATGATGGCCTGAAGCTCCTGCGCCCGGGCGCGCTCGCGCGACTCGCTCTCCCGGAGCGTCTCCGCGGCGCGGTCTCGTTCGCGGAAGCCGGTTCGCGCGGCCGCGCCGATGGCGGCGATCCCCCCGGCAGCCGGGAGGAAGACCGCGATGCTCAGGTGTGCGCCAGGCGACCCCATGCCGCTCTCGGAGGCCGTCAGGAAGGCGTATCCGAGCGCGCCCGATAGCGCGACGGAGACGAGTCCCGGCAGGAGCCCGCCGGCCCACGCAACGAGCGCCACCGCGAGCAGGAACAGGATGAAGGGCACGCCTTCGAACAGCGAGCGGAACATCCACTCGACGGAGAACACGAGGAGCGGAAGGACGATCGACGCGGCCAGCGCGGTGGCACCGCGGAGGCGTGGGGGAGCGGGTATCCGGAAGCGGTCGTCCATTCGCGGTGGCGCGCGGGTCCGAGTGATCCCGCGTCGCGTCGAACATCGATCGTAGCCCATTTGCTCCGGTATGCGCGTGGCGGGCCGAGCGACAGCACGGGGGCCGTGGGGCCGACCGTGAGTCCGATAATGTAGATTATGGTAACTAGACGCGCGAGCGGTCGACGGGGCCTGGCAGCGTCCGGCGCATGGCGCCGCTCGTCGCTGCAGTGGCCCGACCCGAATCGCGCTCGCCTTCCCGCGCGCCCTCGCGACTCGACGCAAGCCGAGCCTTCGCGCGACGCGCGCTGCGTGCGTCACGGCGCGAGCGCGAGAGCCGTCGCGGGTTCTTCCACCGCCGAGCGGTCGTGACGCAGAGCGAGCCGACGCGGGCCGTGGCGCCCCGCCAGCGCGCTCAGGTCCCCGAGGTCTTCCGGGCGACGGCCGGCGGCACGGCCTCGCCGGCGTGCTCCGCGTGCTCGGCGGCGACCGGCGGGTACGGATGGTGCCCGCAGCAGCCCTGCTGGCGCGCCAGCACGCGCACGATCCGCGGCGCGCCGGCCTCCTCGGCCACCGCGCACGGGCACTGCTCGACGCCCGCGGACGACAGCCGCTCCTGGATGGTCGAGAGCGCGTCGAGGAGCTCGCGCTTCACGCGCCTCAGTCGCTCGAGGCGGCGCTGGGCCTGCTCGAGGTGTCCGGCGAGGACCGACTGGAACCGGATCGCGAACTCGGCCGCGCTGTGGCAGCCGGTGCGCAGCTCGAGGATCGAGCGGATCTCGCAGAGCGAGAGCCCGAGCTCGCGCAGATCGGTGATGAGCCGCAGCCGCTCCAGATCGTCCTCGGTGTAGCGGCGATGGCCGCCGTCGCTCACCACGGACGGCTTGAGCAGGCCTTCCTCCTCGTAGAACCGGATCGTGCGGACCGTGTTGCCGGTCGCGCGCGCGAGGTCTCCGGATGAGAGGTCTGCGCCCATTCGAGGCTCGTCTAACGGCGCGCGCGCGCCGTGTCAACGCACACCCGGCTCTCGCGAAGGCCCCACGACGGGCCGGAGTTGGTCTTGACCGGCGTCATCGCGCGGCGTTATTCGACGCGGGATCCCGTCGTCACGGGACGCGCGGAGGTGCCGAAAGACATGGGCAACGTGGTGGCGGTGAAGGGTCGCACGCAGCGCAGCGAGAGCGTCTTCATCTACGCCGAAGCCCCCCTCCCCACCCAGCGCGGGCTCTTCCGCACCGTGGTGTTCCGGGATCCGCGGAGCGGCGCCGAGCACGTCGCCATGGTCATGGGCGACGTCGCCGGCGAGAGCGTCCCGGTCCGGGTGCACTCCGAGTGCCTCACGAGCGAGGTGCTCGGGTCGCTCAAGTGCGACTGCCGCGCCCAGCTCGATCGCGCGCTCGATCTCATCGCCGAGCGCGGTCGCGGCGTGCTCCTCTACCTCCGCCAGGAGGGCCGCGGCATCGGGCTCGGGAACAAGATCCGCGCCTACGCGCTCCAGGCGCAGGGCCACGACACGTACGAGGCGAACCGGCTCCTCGGCTTCCCGGACGACCTGCGGAGCTACGACGTCGCCGCGGAGATGCTGCGGCTGCTCGACGTCCGCTCGGTCGAGCTCGTGACGAACAACCCGCTCAAGGTCGCGGGGCTCCAGGAGGCGAACGTCGCCGTCCGCGGCCGCATCCAGCTGCCCTCGCCGGTGAACCCGCACAACGTGGAGTATCTGCGGGTGAAGCGCGAGCGGACCGGCCACCTCATCGAGCTCGACGAGGATCCGACCGCCCGCGCCGGCTGAGCCCGGCCGCTCAGCGGTCCCGCAGGAGCTCGCGCGCGATGACGAGCCGCTGGGTCTCGGTCTCGTGATCGGTGGCCATGTCGGCGAGCCGGACCTGGCGCTGCTCGTCGGTGAGCTGGAGGTCCATGGCTCTCCCGTCGTCCGTGGCGCGCTAGGCGCCGGTCCACTGCGCGGGGCGCTTCTCCAGGAAGGCGCGCATGCCCTCCTTCGCGTCCGCGCTGCCGAAGAGCGCCGCGAAGGCCTGCCGCTCGAGCTCGTTCGCCGTGCCGAGATCCGGCTGGGCGCCGCGCCGGAGCACCCGCTTCGCCTGGCCGACCGCCACCGGCCCCTTCGACGCGATCTTCCGCGCCTTCTCGCGGGCGTGCGCGAGCAGGTCCGCCGCCGGCACGACGTCGAGGACGAGGCCCATCGCCTTCGCCTGCGCGGCGTCGAGCTGATCGGCGGTGAGGACGATCTCGAGCGCGCGCATCACCCCCACGCGCCGTGCGAGCCGCTGCGTGCCGCCGAAGCCCGGCATGAGGCCGAGGTTCACCTCCGGCTGGCCGAAGCGCGCTCGCTCGCTCGCGTAGACGAGATCGCACGCGAGCGTCACCTCGCAGCCGCCGCCGAGCGCGTAGCCGTTCACCGCCGCGACGGTCGGGATGGGCAGCCGCTCGAGCCGCTCGAGCACGTCGTGCGCGGACTCCGCGAAGCGCCGCGCCTCGACCGGCCCCATCGCCGCCATCGCGGCGATGTCGGCGCCCGCGATGAACGCCTTGTCGCCCGCCCCCGTCAGCACGATCGCCCGCACCGCCGGGTCCGCCTCGACGGAGCGCACCAGGTCCGCGAGCTCCTCGAACGTCCGCGCGTTCATCGCGTTCAGGACCTTCGGCCGGTTGAACGTCAACGTGCCGATGCCGTCCTGCACGTCCCACAGGATGTTCTCGTAGGTCATCGTCGTCTCCAGGGGCCGCCCGCGCCCGCGGGGGCTCAGGCGTCGTAGCGGTAGAAGCCCCGACCGGCCTTGCGGCCGTACCAGCCCGCCGCCACGTACTGGCGGAGGAGCGGCGCCGGCCGGTACTTGTCGTCGCCGAGCTCCCGGTGCAGCACCTCGGCGATGTAGAGGCAGGTGTCGAGGCCGATGAAGTCGGCGAGGGTGAGCGGGCCCATCGGGTGGTTGAGGCCCAGCTTCACGCCGGTGTCGATGTCCTCGGGCGACGCGAGCCCCTCCTGCAGCGCGAAGCAGGCCTCGTTGAGGAGCGGGATCAGGATCCGGTTCACGATGAAGCCCGGCGAGTCCTTGGACGTGACGGTCGTCTTGCCGAGCTTCTTCGCGAGCGCCACGACGGTGTCGTAGGTCGCGTCGGCGGTCTGGAGCCCGCGGATGATCTCGATGAGCTGCATCACCGGCGGCGGGTTCATGAAGTGCATCCCGATGAACTGCCCGGGGCGCTTCGTCGCCGCGGCGATCGCCGTGATCGAGATGGAGCTCGTGTTGGAGGCGAGGATCGCGTGCGGTGGGAGGAGCGCGTCGAGCTTGCGGAAGAGGTCCTTCTTCACGCCCTCGTTCTCGACGATCGCCTCGATGGCGAGGTCCGCCCCGCCGCAGTCGTCGAGGCTCGCGGCGGGCTTGATCCGTCCGAGGAGCGCGTCGCGATCGCCGGCCGCGATCTTCCCCTTCTCGACGAGCTTCCCGAGGGTCGCACCGAGCTTCTCGACGGCCTTGCGCGCGAGCTCCGGCGAGGCATCGGCGAGCACCACCGACAGCCCCGCCTGCGCCGCGACCTGCGCGATGCCCGACCCCATCTGACCCGCCCCGACGACTGCGATCCGCTCGATGGCCACGCGTCCCTCCGTGCGGGCCGCCGTCCGGAGGGCGGTCCCGCCGACTAGTCGATTGAGCGGTGCGAGCGTGTGCCGGATGGGCCGCAGAGGCGAGGCCTCAGGCGGGGCGCGCCCGCACGAATTGCGCAGAGGTTCCGCGCCTCCTGGCGTCTCGCGGACCCACCCTCACCCTCCGCCCGGTGGGAACGTCACACCCTGCGGTGCGTCACGCGCGCGGTCGTTGGACGCCCCGGCTAGGCGCGCGACGACGCGGCCCGCGCCTCGTCGCGCGAGGCGTCCGCGCGGAGGTGGCGGTAGGCGATCGCGGCGAGCTCGTCGAAGGTCGGCACCGGCCACCGCGCCTCGCCGGCGTCGCGCTGCCACTCGCAGAACGCGATGAACGCCTCGAGCTGCTCCGGGCTGGGCGACACCACCGGGCGCGCGCCCTTCGCGCGCGAGAGCGCGTCGAGCGGTGCGTCGCCGCGCGCCACCAGCACGCACAGGGCGAGCAGCGCGCTGCGCCCGATGCCGTACTGACAGTGGATGAGGACGCGCTCGCCGCGATCGAGCGCGCCGGTCACGAAGGCCACGCCGTCGCGGATCATGCGCTGCGAGATGGCGCGGGTGTCCTGGGTCGGGAGGTGGAGGAGCCGCATCCCGTGGAGCGCGAGGACCGCCTCGTCGTCGCACGCCTCCACCCGCACGTCGACGACCTGGGTGATCCCGTGCTCCTCCGCGAGCCGGGCGGCCGCCCGCATCGGGAAGTGCGCACCCAGCGCGAGCCCGTCCGCGACGAAGTGCAGATCGATCATCCCCACCAAGCTGGGCAGGCCGCGCGGCGGCGGCACGCGCCGCGGAGCGGGGCCGCCTCCCTACCGCCCCACGGGGAGGACGATCGTGCCCTCCTCCTCGACGTCGAGGGTTCGCTCGCCGGAGCGTGCGCCCGCCGGGCCCGCGGCGCGCCACGCGAGCGCGTACTCGCCGCGCGGGAGCCGGAGGGCATGCCGGACCTGGCGGTCGGGGCCCGTCAGGCGGAACTCGGCGTGCCGGACGAGGTCGTCGCCCCGCCGGAGATCGACCTCCAGCGCGGTCGCCTCGGGCGCGCCGGCGAGGTCGTAGACGAGGACGACGTCCTTGGGCGAGGCGGAGAACAGGAACGCGCCGACGGCGAGCGCGCCGAGGAGCGCGACGAGGCGTGCGGCGCGTCTCAACGCTTGCCCTTCCGCGCCGGCTTGCGGCGCGCCGCGCTCTTCACCTCGGCCCGCGGCGCGCCCTCGGCGTCGGGCCGGACGCGGATCTCCATCTTGACCTCGATGGTGCGATCCGCGAGGGCGTTCAGGAACTCGCGGCGGAGCGCCTCGGACTGGAGGAAGCGGCGGATCTCGTCGCCCACCGCGCGCAGGATCTCGTCCTTCGCGGCGTGGGCCTGGGTGCCGACGTACGAGATCACGTCCTTCGGCAGCTTCCAGTCGCGCGCGAGCCGGCGCGCGCCCTCCTCGGTCATGAAGACGGCGCCGACGCCTGCGAGGATCGCCTTCTTCACCGCCTCCGGGATGAGCCCGCGCGGCTCGGCGGCGTCGCCGCCCATCTCGAGCTCGTCGGGCGCGAACGGATCGTCCTTCTCCGGCGGCGGTCGCTCCATGGTCGCCTCGTCAGGCGCGCGACTGCGCGCCGATCACCGGCAGGCGCGGCGCCTTCAGGATCTGCGTGCTCACCGCGCCCGCGACGTTCCTCGCGACGGCGAGGAGCGCCGCCGCCTGCGGGCTGTCGGGCTGGCCCACCACGATCGGCACGCCCTTGTCGCCGCCCTCGCGGATGGCGAGGTCGATCGGGACGTCGCCGAGGAAGCGGATGCCCATCTTGTCCGCCGCCGCACGCGCGCCGCCCTTGTCGAAGATCGCGGTCTCGGTGCGGCAGTGCGGGCAGACGAACGCGGACATGTTCTCGACGAGCCCGAGCACGGGGATCGAGACCTTGTCGAACATGAGCTTCGCGCGGATGACGTCGGCGAGCGCGAGGTCCTGCGGCGTCGAGACGAGCACGACGCCGGCCGCGCGGATGTTCTGCGCGAGCGTGAGCGGGATGTCGCCGGTGCCGGGAGGGAGGTCGAGCACGAGGTAGTCGAGGTCGCCCCAGTTCACGTCCCGCAGGAGCTGGATGAGCGCGCCCGTCACCATCGGACCGCGCCAGATGAGCGCCTGGTCGGGATCGATGAGGAACCCGATCGACATCACCTTCATGCCGTGCGCCGTGAGCGGGTCGAGCCTGTGCCCGTCCTTCGAGGTGGGGCGCTCGGTGACGCCGGTGAGGATCGGGATCGACGGTCCGTAGATGTCCGCGTCGAGGATGCCGACCTTGGCGCCGGTGCGGGCGAGCCCGGCGGCGACGTTCACCGCCACCGTGCTCTTGCCGACGCCGCCCTTCCCTGCGCCGACGAGGATGATGTTCTTCACGCCCGGCGTGAGCTGCGCCTGGGAGACGCCCGGCGCGGACCGGACCTGGGCGCCCCAGGAGAGCTCCACGCGGCGGAAGCCCACGCCCTCGAGCGCCGCCTTCACGTCGCGGCCGATCGTGTCCTTGAGCGGGCAGGCCGGCGTCGTGAGCTCGACCTTTAGCCGCACGGCGTCGCCCTCGACCGCCACGTCCTTCACCATCCCGAGCGACACGAGGTCGCGGTGGAGCTCGGGGTCCATCACCTTGCGGAGGGCGTCGAGGGCGGTCTTGGGGTCGAGCGGCATGGGAGCGCCTTTATAGCCGCCACCCGAGGGCTTCTCAACGCCGCGTGGGCGTCCCCCTTCACTCCAGGGCGTCGACCTTCCAGCTCCCCTCCTCCAGGACGACCACCGCCGCGCGATCCCCCCCGAGCGGGAGGCGGGCCACGGCGCCCTCCCGGACGAGGGGCGACCCGGCGTCGAGCGCCGCGAGAGCGCGCGCGGCCGCCTCGCGCCCGGCCGGCCCCGCACCCGCGAGGTCGACGGCGAGGCGGCGTGGCGTGTACGCCGCGCGCCATCGAGCGGAGAGGAGCGCGTGCGCCGCCTCGAGCCTGCCGTCGGCGAGCGCCGCGGAGAAGGTCCGGAGCGCCGCGTCCGGCGTGTCGGTCCGAGGGCCTCGAGCAGCGCGGCCCGCGGCGCAGCCGAGCGCCGCGGCGAGGACGAGGGTGACGAGAGCGCGACGCACGAGCGCCTCGCTTACACCATCGCGCGGCGACACGCCATGGATGCTAGGCTGCGCCCGGCGCGCGGGTCGTGGCCGGCGCGAGGAGGCGAGCGCGTGCGGGTGCTTCGGTGGGAGGGCGGACGCGTGCGGACCGGCGGGCGCGAGCTCGTCGAGCCCGGCGCGCGCGTGTGGATCGACTGCGGGCCGGACCCGGAGACGCTCACCTTCCTGGCGGACACCTTCGCGTTCCACCCGCTCGCGCTCGAGGACTGCGCGCACGAGGATCAGCGGCCCAAGTACGAGCCGTTCCCCGGCAGCCTCTTCTGCGTCGTCCACCGGGTCATCCCCGCGGCCGACGAGAGCGGCGTCCTCTCCCACGAGGTGCACGCGTTCCTCACCGCGGACGCGCTCGTGACGGTCCACCGCGTCCCGGTCGCCGAGGTGGACAAGGTGTTCGCCCGCTGCGCCGCCGAGCCGGCCCTGCTCGAGCGCGGTCCGGACTTCGCGCTCTACCTCGTCCACGACGCCGTCACGGACGTGCACTTCGCGCTGGTGGACGCCCTCACCGAGGAGGTCGAGGCGCTCGCGGACGCGACGGCCGAGCCCGACGGCCAGGCGATGGACGAGGACGTGCTGCCGCGGATCGTGGGCGCGCGCAGGGCGCACGGGCACCTCCGGCGGAAGCTCGCTCCGCAGCGCGAGGTGTTCGCCGCGCTCGCCCGCCCCGGCCAGCCGTTCGTGCACGACGCGACGGCCGTTTACTTCCGCGACGTGGTCGATCACGCCGTGCGGCTCGCGGAGGAGATCGACACCGGCCGCGACCTCCTCGCCTCGACCATGGAGGCCTACCTCTCGCGCACCAACAACCGGCTCTCGGCGCTCACCGCGCGGCTCACCCTCGTCGCGACCATCTTCCTGCCCCTCAACTTCGTCGCCGGCTTCTTCGGGATGAACCTCCAGATCCTCCCGCCGCGCGTCGCGGCGCCGCTCGTCCTCGCGCTCGTCGCCGCGACCCCGCTCGCGCTGTGGGCGTTCTTCCGCCGGAAGCGCTGGCTGTGAGGCGGCCGGCTCTCCACGGCGCGCCTCCGCTCGGCGCGGCGCTCGCGGTCGTCTCGGCGGCGGCGCTGTTCGGCACGACGGGGACCGCCCAGGCGCTGGGGCCCGGCGGCACGACCCCGCTCGGGGTCGGGGCGGTGCGGCTCGCGATCGGCGCGGCCGTGCTCGCCGCGGTCGCGCTCGCGGATCGCCGGGCGCGGCGCCCGCGGTGGCGGTCCCACGCAGCCGCGCTCGCGATCGGCGGGGTCGCGGTCGCCGCATACCAGCTGGCCTGGTTCGCGGGGCTGCGGCGCACGGGCGTGACGCTGGGGACGATCGTGGGCATCGGGAGCGGGCCGGTCTTCGCGGGGCTCTTCCACGTGACGCGCCAGGCCGGCGGGCTCTCGCGGGCGTGGGCGCTCGGCACCGGGCTCACCGTCGGTGGAGCGGCGCTGCTCGCGGCCCGCGGCGCGGCGGACGGTGCGCCGCCGGACGCGGTGGGGATCTGCCTCATGCTGGGCGCCGGCCTCAGCTACGCCGTCTACGCGCAGGCCGCGAAGCACGCGATGGACGCCGGGCTCGGCGCGGCGAAGGCGATGGCGGGGGTCTTCGGCGTGGGGGCGCTGCTCATGGCGCCGCTCCTCTCGCGCGAGCCGATGGGCTGGCTCGCCACGCCGCGCGGGCTCGCCCTGGCGCTGCACCTCGGGGTGCTCACCGTCGGCCTCGCGTACTGGTTGTACGGGAAGGGGCTGCGTCGCCTGGCCGTGCCCACCGTGGTCACGCTCACGCTCGCGGAGCCCCTCACCGCCGCGGTGCTCGGCGTGAGCGTGCTCGGCGAGCGGCTCGGCGCGATGGGCTGGCTCGGCGCGGCGGTGGTCGCGGTGGGCCTCGTCGTCGCGGGTCGCGGCGACCGCGCGTCCGGCGGCGCCGCGGTGCCCGCGTGAGGCCTACGGCGAGGTGAGCGGCACGACCTCGGCCGCTCCGCCCGGGGGCTGCACTCGCACCTCGCCGTCCCCGTCCTCGCGCCCGACGATGGCGATCTCGACGTCGAGGAAGCGGCGGATGACGTCGGCGTTCGTGGTGAGGTGCTTCGTCACGCCGTCGACGGTGTAGCGCGTCGCCGGGACGATGCCCGGCGGCGACGGCACGAGCCCGGCGGCGAGGAGCGCGGCCGGGAGGAGGAGCTGATCCCCGAGGTGGCGGTCCACGGCGGCCCCGCCGGTGAGGTACGCGCGGAAGCCACCCACCGCCTCCTCCGCGAGCTGCTCGGGCGAGCGCTCTCGCGCGCTCACCGCGCCGTGGCCCGCCCGCGCGCGCTGGAAGGTCGACACCACGAGCACGTGCCCGCCTCGCGACGCGCGCGACGGCATGGGCACCCGCTCCGCCTGCGCGGCGATGCCCGCCTCTCGCAGGAGCCGCAGCGCGCGCGCCGCCTGGCGCTCCGCGATCTCGAACCCGAGGCCGCAGACCATCGACACGACCTCGACGTCCTGCAGGGTCCCGCGGTGACGCAGATCGAGCGGAGGCATCGGGTGCGCCGGCTCCACCCGCGCGGTGAACTCCCCGCCGCCCTCGGGATAGAACCCGGCGGCCTGGAGCTCGAGCTCGAAGCGGAACCCGAGCCGCGCGACGGCCGGCGCCCACACGAGCGCGAGGTAATGGAAGCTCGGCGCGTGGTCCTGGTGCGTCCCGCCCCGGAGCGTGAGCGTGGAGCTCTTCCCGGCGAGCGCGAGCGGCCAGCAGACGGTCTGGAAGAGGAGCGGGGTCGAGCCGGCGGTGCCGATGTCGAACGCCCAGTCGCCCGCCTGCGCCGGCCGCCGCGGGCGGAACTCGAGCCGGTCCGAGCCGACCTCGTCGCCGGCGAGCTGCGCGTCGCACAGCCGGGCGACCGCCCGCGCGGCCTCGCGGTGCTGCGGGCGCAGGCCCGGCTTCTCGCGGTTCGCCCGGATGCGCTCGATGGCGAAGGGCTTGCCGGTGATTGCGGCGACCGAGAGCGCGGTCCGGAGGATCTGGCCGCCGCCCTCGCCGGTGCTGCCGTCCAGGACGATCGGGAGATCGGGGGGCACGGCAGCAATGTAGCCCCTGCGCCGCGCCGCCGAGCGAGGTCGCGCGGGGCTCGGCTCGACCCGGCGGGGGGCTCCCGTGCTAAGTACGCCCCGTGGTCGCCGCCGCCGCCGTGTTCTCCGTGACGTACGTCGCCGTCGCCGCGGGCCGCCTGCCGTTCCTGTCGCTCGACCGCCCGGCCGCGGCGTTGCTCGGGGCCGTGCTGATGGTCGCCGCCGGCGTGCTCTCGCCCGCCGAGGCTGGGGCGGCCGTGAACGGCGACACCCTCGGCCTCCTGCTCGGGATGATGCTCCTCTCGGCGCACCTCGCGGAGGCGCGCTTCTTCCGCTGGACGAGCTTCCGCATCCTCCGCGCGGTTCGCACGCCGAGGGCGCTCCTGTGGGCGGTGGTCTTCGCCGCCGGGACGCTCTCGGCGCTGCTCGTGAACGACACGGTGTGCGTGATGGTCACGCCCATCGTGCTGTCCGTCGTAGAGGACGCCGAGCTGCCGCCCTTGCCGTACCTCCTCGCGCTCGCCTTCGGCTCGAACGCGGGCTCGGTCGCGACGCTGACCGGCAACCCGCAGAACATGATCGTCGGGACGCTCTCGGGGATCTCCTACGCCCGCTTCGCCGCCGCGCTCGCGCTCCCGGCGCTCGCGTCGCTCGTCGTCGTCGCGCTCGTCCTCCAGCGCGTCTTCCGCGAGGACCTGCCGCGGCGCGCGCTCACGCCGACCCGGCTCGAGCCGCCCGAGCTCGACCTGCCGCTCCTCGCCCGCGCCCTGGGCGCGACCACCCTCGCGGTGGCCGGCTTCCTCGCGGGCTTCCCCCTCGCCTGGACCGCGCTCTTCGCCGCCGCGCTCTGCATGGCGGTCGCCGGCCGCGCTCCACGCGAGGCGCTCCAGCGCGTGGACTGGCCGCTGCTCGTGTTCTTCGCCGGGCTCTTCGTGGTGGTCGCGGGCGTCGGCCGCTCCGGCATCGCCGCCCGGATGTACGACCTCATCGCGCCGGCGCTGGGCGGGACCGCGCCGCGCCAGGCCCTCGCCTTCGGCGGCTTCGCGGTGGTGGCCTCGCAGATCGTCTCGAACGTGCCGTTCGTGCTGCTCGCCGGCGAGTGGATCCCGCGCCTCGCGGAGCCGCGCCTCCTGTGGCTCGCGACCGCCCTCGCCGCGACGCTCGCCGGGAACCTGACCGTCCTCGGGTCCGTCGCGAACCTCATCGTCCTCGAGCTCGCCGGGTCCCGCGCGGGGATCGGCTTCTGGCGCTTCTTCCGCATCGGCGCGGTCGTCACGGCCTCGACCCTCGCGGTGGCCTTCGCGATCTTGCTCGCGGAGCGGGCGGCCGGGCTCGTCTAGCGCAACTCCTTGATCCGAATCACTTATCTGGTGAAGGACGCCCGTGGGTGCGCTCCCCACGCGTCCGGGCGGGCGGACTCGAAATAGAAACGCTTAGGATCCGTACGGTTCTCCATGATTGCGGCCGCGGCGCTCGCCGATCTAGGTTTCGCCCTCTCGTGGCAGGTGGAGGAGCGCTCGTTGGGGCCTCCGGTGATGACCGGCGAGGCCGCCCTGGCGCGCTCGGCCGCGAAGGGCGACCGCAAGGCGTTCGGCCAGCTCGTCGACGCGCACAAGCGCGTCGTGTACGGGCTCTGCTTCCGCCTGCTCCGCGACGCCGAGGAGGCGCGCGACGCCGCGCAGGAGGCGTTCGCGCGCGCCTACGCGGCGCTCTCGACCTACGACCCCGCCCAGCCCTTCGTGCCGTGGGTGCTCCGCATCGCGCGCAACCACTGCCTCGACGTCCTGCGACGCCGCCTCCCGGAGATCCAGCGCGTGGAGCTCGACGCCGAGCCGGACGAGGGCGCGCCGCGCGAGCTCGCCGATCCCTCGGCCGTGCGCGGCGACGACGCGCTCGAGCGGCGCCAGCTCGCGGGCGCGCTCGAGGCGGCGGTCGCGGCGCTGCCCCAGAACTACCGCGAGGTCGTGCACCTCTTCCACGTCGAGCACCTCTCCTACAAGGAGATCGCGGCCACGCTCGACGTCCCCCTCGGCACCGTCATGACCTGGCTTCACCGGGCGCGCGCCCGCCTCAAGGAAGCGCTCGCCGAGCCGGGCGCGGAGATCACGCGATGAGCCCCTTCGACGGACACCTCAGCGACGCGCAGACCCAGCGGGTCGTCGACGGCGCGCTCCTCGAGGCCGAGACGGCCTCGGTCGAGCGGCACGTCGCCGAGTGCCCCGAGTGCCAGGCGGCGGTCGAGACGTACCGGATGCTCGCGATCGCGCTCGAGGACCTCGACGTCCCGCCGCTCCCCGCCGACTTCACCGCGGGCGTCTTCGACCGCATCGACGCGGCCGAGCGCGCCGCCGCCCGCGAGCGTCGCTGGGCGCTCGGCATCCTCACCGGGGTCGGCCTCGCGATCGTCGTCGCGTTCGTCGCGGCCGGGGCAGGCGCCTGGGCGCCGCCGGTCTCGGGCGTCGCCGAGCGGTTCGGCGACCTCGCGCGCGCCGCCCGCATCGGCGCCGGGTTCCTCCCGGCGCTCGTCGGCGCCTTCCGCCTGCAGATCATCCTCGTCGCGGCCGCGATCGCGATCCCCCTCCTGGTCGCCCTCGCGCGACTGATGCCCGCGCCCGAGGCGCG
>NZ_JALCYY010000091.1 GCF_022690685.1 Anaeromyxobacter terrae
CGACCCCGACCCCGACCCCGACCCCGACCCCGACCCCGACCCCGACCCCGACCCCGACCGCGACCCCGACCGCGACCGCGACCCCGACCGCGACCCCGACCCCCCTCTCCCTCTCAGCCGCCCTCGCCGAGCTCGACGCCCAGAACCTCACCCTCGCCCAGGCGCGCGCCCGCGCGGACGAGGCGTCCGGCGTCGCGCGCCAGGCCGCCGCCCCGCTCCTCCCGACCCTCACCGCGGCGGGGAGCTACACGCGCAACCGCGACGACGCGGTGGTCTCCCTCGGCGCGCTCCTGCCCCTGCCGCCCGGCGCGGAGCCGCCCCGGCCGATCGTGATCCAGCCGCTCGAGCAGTTCGTGGTCTCGGGCGCCGCGCGCGTGCCCATCCTCGTGCCGAACGCCTGGTTCGAGCTCTCCGCGGCGCGCAGCGGCGCGCGGGCGGCTGCGCTGTCCGCCGACGCGGCGCGGAGCGACGTGCGGGCGGGCTTCGCGCAGGCGGCGCACGCCGCGATCGCGGCGGAGGAGGCGGTCACCGCCTCCGAGCGCGCGGTGGAGAGCGCGGCCGAGCTCGCGCGGAGCGCCGACCGGCGGGTCGCCGCGGGCACCGCCGCACCGCTCGACGCGCTCCGCGCCCGCACCGAGCAGGTCCGGCGCGAGAGCGATCTCGTCCGAGCGCGGGCCGAGCTCGAGCGGGCGCACCTCGCGCTCGGGATCCTGCTCGGCCGCGAGACGCCGGTGCGCGTGGAGGTCCCCTCGCCGGCCGACGCGCCGCCGCCGGAGCGCGACGGCCTCGTCGCGGCCGCGCTCGCCGCCCGCCCCGAGCTCGCCGCGCAGCGCGCCCGGGTGGACGCGGCCGACGCGCAGGTGCGCGGCGCCTGGGCGCGGCTCGCGCCGCAGCTCTCGGCGGGCGCCTCGATCTTCCGCTCGGACGTCGCCTACCCCACGGGCGAGAAGGACGGCTGGCGCGCCACCGTGGACCTCACCTGGCCGCTCTACGACGGCGGCCTCCGCTACGGGAAGCGCCGCGAGGCCGAGGCGCAGCGCGCCGGCGCGGAGGCGGCCGCCGAGGCGGAGCGGCTCACGGTCGTGCAGGAGGTGGAGGACGCGCGCCGGGACGTCGCGGTCGCGGCCGAGCGGCTCCGGCTCGCCGGGACGCAGCGCGGCCTCGCTGCGGACGCGGCCGCCTCGGCGCGGCGCAGCTACGCGGCCGGCGTCGCCTCGAGCCTCGACGTCATCGACGCCAACGATCGCGAGTACGCGGCGGACATCCAGCTCGCCGACGCGCGCGCGCGCGCCGCCCAGGCGCGCATCGCCCTCGATCGGGCCGCCGGACGCGCGCCCTGAGGAGCGGGATGATGCGGCGGCGGCGCGCGAGCGGGCGTATCTTCTCGGGCCGGAGCGAACCCCCCACGATGCCCCCGCCCCCCGGCCACCGCGAGATCCAGCACGAGGAGGTCTCCCGGCTCTTCGGGAAGATGGCCGGCGGCCGGCTCGCCGCGCTCCCGCCGATCGTGGTGCTGGCGCTCTGGCTCGCGTGGATCGAGCCCGCCGCCTGGCGCCGGGTCGCGCTCGTCGTGGCCGTGGTGGGGATGTGCGTCTTCTTCGTCGCGGAGTGGGTGCGCTTCCGCCGCCTGGGGTTCAGCCCGGGGGCGATCCCGCGGAACCTCGTCATCGCGACGTTCTGGCAGATGGGGATCACCGCCATCACGGGCGGCCTCGCGAGCCCGTTCATCTACATCGCCGTGCCGCTCGGGATGATCGCCGGCGTGTTCCTCCCCTGGCGCGCGAGCCTCCTGCTCTCGGGCGTGCAGATCGCGGCGACGTTCACGCTCGCGGCGCTCGGGGCGACGGGCGCGGCGCCCGAGCTGAACCTCCAGGTCTTCGGCGGCGGCGCGCGGGTCGGGCCGCCGGCCTACCTCTACACCCACGCGGCGATGCTCTCGCTCGTGTTCCTCTTCTCGAGCGGCGCGGGCCGCGCCCTCCGCTGGTCGTTCGACCGGATGATCCGGCGCGCGCTCACGGCGCAGCAGGCCTCGCTCGAGGCGCACGCCGAGCGCGCCGAGGAGCTCACCGCGCTGTCCGCCGAGATCGCCCACGAGCTCAAGAACCCGCTCGCGAGCGTGAAGGGGCTCGCGGGCCTGCTCGCGCCGGGCGTGCCCGAGGGGAAGGCCTCCGAGCGGCTGCAGGTGCTCCGGCGCGAGGTCGATCGCATGCAGGCGATCCTCGACGAGTTCCTGAACTTCTCGCGGCCGCTCGTCCCGCTCGCGCTCGGCGACGCGGATCTCGGCCTGCTCTGCCACGAGGTCGCGGCGCTGCACGAGGGGATGGCGCGCGAGCGTGACGTCGGCGTCGCGGTCCGCGCCGACGGCGTCTCCGCCCGCTGCGATCCCAGGAAGGTGAAGCAGATCCTCATGAACCTCGTGCAGAACGCGCTCGACGCGAGCCCCGCGCGCGCCGCGGTCGAGCTCGAGGCGGCGCGGGGCGCGGACGGCGCCGCGCGGGTGCGGGTGCTCGACCGCGGCCGCGGCGTCGATCCGGCGGTCCAGGGCTCGCTCTTCTCGCCCGGGGCGACGACGAAGCCGCGCGGCTCGGGGCTCGGCCTCACCATCGCGCGCGCCCTCGCGCGGCAGCACGGGGGCGACCTCGTCCTCTCGCCGCGCCCGGGCGGCGGCACCGTCGCGGAGCTCGTCCTCCCTCCGCCGCCGCGGGCCGCCGGGGGCGGAGAGGCCGGCGGGACGGGCGGAGGTCGCGCCGCATGAGCCCGCTCGCGCGCGTCCTCGTCGTCGACGACGATCCCGGCGTCCGCTACACGCTGCGCGAGATCCTGGAGAGCGAGGGGCTCCAGGTGGACGAGGCGGCGGACGGCGCCGCCGCGCTCGCGAGGCTCGAGGCGCTGCCCGCGGATCTCGTCGTGACGGACCTGCGCATGCCGGGCATGGACGGCATGGAGCTCCTGCGCCGGATCGCGGGCCGGCCGGCCGCGCCGCGGGTCGTGCTCGTCACCGCGCACGGCTCGGAGCGGCAGGCGGTCGAGGCGATGAAGGCGGGCGCGTACGACTACTTCAAGAAGCCGTTCGAGACCGACGAGCTGCTCGCGGTGGTGCGACGCGCGCTCGAGGCGGTCCGGCTCTCGCACGACAACGAGCGGCTGCAGGGCGAGCTCGTGCTCTCGCGCTCGATGGTGTTCGCCTCGGAGGCGATGCGGCGGCTCGCCGTGCTCGTCGCGCGGGTGGCGCCGCGCGACGTGACCGTGCTCGTCACGGGCGAGAGCGGCACGGGCAAGGAGCGGGTCGCGGAGGCGATCGTGCGCGCCTCGCGCCGCGCCGACCGGCCCTTCGTCCGCTTCAACTGCGCGGCGCTCACGCCGGAGCTCGCCGAGGCGGAGCTCTTCGGCCACGCGAAGGGCGCCTTCACCGGCGCGGTGCGCTCGCGGCCCGGCCTCTTCGGGGAGGCGGACGGTGGGACGATCCTGCTCGACGAGGTGGGCGAGCTCGCGCCGTCGGCGCAGGCTAAGCTCCTCAGGGTCCTGCAGGAGGGCGAGGTCCGGCCGGTGGGCGAGGAGCGGGCGCGGCACGTGGACGTGCGCGTGCTCGCGGCGACGCACCGCGATCTCCTGGAGCTCGTGCGCACGGGGAGGTTCCGCGAGGACCTCTACTACCGGCTCGACGTCGTCCAGCTCCGCGTCCCGGCGCTGCGCGAGCGGCCCGAGGACATCCCGGTCCTCGCGCGCCACTTCCTCCAGCGGTTCGCGGAGCGCTTCGGGCTCGCCTCGCTGGCGGTGCCGGACGCGCTCATGGACCGGCTCGCCGCGCACGAGTGGCCGGGGAACGTGCGCGAGCTCGAGAACGCGATCGAGGGGCTCGTGGCGCTCTCGCCGCCTGAGGGGCTCGACCTCTCGCTCCTGCCCGGCGGCCCGGCGGCGGCCGGCGACGCGGGCGCCGCGCCCTCGCTCAAGCAGCGCGTCGAGGCGTTCGAGCGCGGGCTCGTCGTCGAGGCGCTGCGCGCCGCCGAGGGGAACCGCAGCGAGGCGGCGCGCCGGCTCGGCATGTCGCGCGTCACCCTGCACGACAAGCTGCGGAAGTACGGGCTCGGTGGGCGAGCGGAGGCGCAGCCGGATGAGGCTGCGCCGGAGCGAGCGGGGGCCCGGGGGGACGCGGCCTCCGCGGTCCCCCGGCAAGAAGGAGGCGAGGAGCCGGGCGGGCGCTGAGCCCGGCGCCCCTCGAGCGCGCGGTCGCTTCGCGCCGCGCAGGACATACACCTGAGGTGCATGGCCGCGCGCCGCGTCGGGGCCTCCCCGTCTTGCCTCCCCGCGCAGGCGCTCCTCCCGGACGGCGGCGGCTCATCGTTCTGGCGATGGTCGCGTTCGCGCTCGCCCTGCAGCTCGTCGCCGCGAGTCCCACCTTCGCCCCGCAGCCCGCGCCCGACGCCGGCCTGTTCCAGGGACGGGAGCTCGCCGCGGCCGGCCTCGGCGTGCTGGCGGGCGACGCGCTCGTGGTCGGGCTCGGCTACGCGACGCTCCAGCTCTTCGCGAACGACACCTTCTCGCCCACGGCCGGGAACTTCCGCACCGCCGCGTTCGCGCTCGCGGGCGCCGCGCTCGTCCTGCCGCCGCTCGGCGCGACCGTGGCCGCGCGGCTCGTGCGCGTGAGCCCCGCCGCGGGCGCCTTCTGGAAGGCCCTCCTCCTCGCGAGCCTCGGCCACGCCGCCGCGCTCGGCGCGGGTTACCTCGCCGCACCGCGCTTCTGGGTGGTGATCCCGGTGCAGCTCGCCGGCGTCGCCGCCGGGAGCTCGCTGGGGCTCCACTGGGGTCCGCGGGCGCGGCCCGCCGTCCGGCAGGATCCGGGCGGCCGGGCGACGCCCACGGACCCCGCGCGACCGGCGAAGGACGCGGTCGCGGTGGCGCTCTACCCGATGTGCCCGGACCGGTGATCCGCCCGGCCGGTGACCGCGACGGGTGAGCCGCCGCCTCGGGCGCGCGGCGTCCGGCGCCCCCCACGCGACGGCGAGGCGCATCTCCGGCTTCTGGGTTATCTTCCGCCCGCCCTGCACCCGGAGGAGCCCATGGCGAACGGCATGTTCCGCATCCCCGAGCCCCGCAACGAGCCCGTCCTCTCCTACGCGCCCGGCACGCCCGAGCGCGCCGCGCTGAAGTCCCAGCTCGCCGAGCTCTCGGCGCGGGAGATCGAGATCCCGCTCGTCATCGGGGGCCGCGAGGTCCGCACCGGCCGGATCGCGGAGGCGCGCGTGCCGCACCGGCACGGGCAGCGGCTCGCGCGCTGGCACCAGGCGGGTCCGGCGGAGGTCCAGGCCGCGATCGAGGCGGCGATGCAGGCGCGCAAGGCCTGGGCGGCGATGGACCCGCACGACCGCGCGGCGATCTTCCTCAAGGCGGCCGATCTGCTCGCCGGTCCGTGGCGGCAGGTGCTGAACGGCGCGACGATGCTCGGCCAGTCGAAGACGCCCTTCCAGGCCGAGATCGACTCCGCCTGCGAGATCATCGACTTCTGGCGGTGGAACCCGCACTTCATGCAGCGGATCCTCGAGGATCAGCCGCACTCGCCCCCCGGCCAGTGGAACCGGCTCGAGTACCGGCCGCTCGAGGGGTTCGTCTTCGCGGTCACCCCCTTCAACTTCACCTCGATCGCCGCGAACCTGCCGACGGCGCCCGCGCTGATGGGGAACACGGTCGTGTGGAAGCCGGCCTCCTCGGCGGTCTACTCCGCGTGGCACATCCTGAAGCTCCTCGAGGCGGCCGGCCTGCCGCCGGGCGTCATCAACTTCGTCCCGGGCAGCGGGCGCGCCGTCGGCGATCCGGCCATCGCCAGCCCCGACTTCGCCGGCCTCCACTTCACCGGCTCGACCGGCGTCTTCCACGGCATGTGGCGCGCGATCGGCGAGAACCTCGAGCGCTACCGCGGCTACCCGCGCATCGTCGGCGAGACGGGCGGCAAGGACTTCGTGTTCGTCCACCCGTCGGCGGACGTGGACGCCGCCGCCGTGGCGCTCGTGCGCGGCGCGTTCGAGTACCAGGGCCAGAAGTGCTCCGCCGCGTCGCGCGCGTACGTCCCCGAGAGCCTCTGGCCGCAGCTCCGCGAGAAGCTCCTCGGCATGACCGCCGCGATCAAGATGGGCGAGATCGAGGACTTCACGACGTTCATGGGCGCGGTCATCGACCAGCCCGCGTTCGATCGGATCAAGAAGTACATCGAGATCGCCCGCGCCTCGTCGCAGGCGAAGATCCTCTTCGGCGGGCGCTGCGACGACTCGAAGGGCTTCTTCATCGAGCCGACCGTCATCGAGACGGTGAACCCGCGCTTCCAGCTCATGGAGGAGGAGATCTTCGGGCCGGTGCTGACGATCTACGTCTACGCCGACATCCGGCTCGACGAGGCGCTCGAGCTGTGCGGCTCGACCTCGCCCTACGCGCTCACCGGCGCGGTCTTCGCGCGCGACCGCGAGGCGATCCTCGACATGGGCAAGCGGCTCGTCGACGCGGCGGGCAACTTCTACGTGAACGACAAGCCCACCGGCGCGGTCGTCGGCCAGCAGCCGTTCGGCGGCGCGCGCGCCTCCGGCACGAACGACAAGGCGGGCTCCCTGGCGAACCTCATGCGCTGGGTCTCGCTCCGCGCCCTCAAGGAGACCTTCGACCCGCCGACCCGCTTCGAGTACCCGTACATGCGGGAGAAGTGAGCGGGCCGCGGGCTTCCCGGCGATGAAGCGTCCGATGCCCTGGAGCGTGCGGGTCGCCACGGCGGCCGTCGCGCTCGTCGTCCTCGTGCTCGTGACCGGCGTCGTGCTGGTCCTGCGCGTGCCGGAGATCCACTGGGCGCAGGTCGGGCAGCTCGGGCTCTACGCTGCGCTCTTCGCGGTGCTCCTCGCCGGGATCCTGACGCGCCGGCGCGTCGCGTGGCTGTGGGGTCGCTTCCTCGGGTTCTTCCTCTTCGCCGTCGCGCTCGTGGGCGTCCTCGCGAACGCCTCGCGGATGAGGGCCCCCGAGGTGGCGGCGCTCGCGCTCGGGTTCGCCGGCCCGATGCTGGCGGTGAGCCTCGCGTTCGGGCGGAGGAGCGCGCAGGAGTGGTTCGGGCTCGTCTGCCCGAGCTGCGCCACGCCCTCGTCGCGGGGAGACCTCCTCCTGCGCAAGGTGCGCTGCCCGCGCTGCGGGGGGACGTTCTGAAGGGGGTCGCGCCCCGGCTCCTCGCCGGGGCGGGCCGCGCTCACCCGTCGCCGGCCTCCTTCGCGCGCGCGTGGTGGCGGCGCGCCTTCGCGACGTTGCCGCAGTCCTTCATGGAGCACCACCGGCGCGTCCGCGCACGGGTCTGATCGAGGAAGAGCCAGCTGCACTCCTGGCTCTCGTGGAGGCTGCACACGCGCACGCGCTCGAGCTCACCCGAGGTGAGGAGCGCGGCCGCGGACTCGACGATGGGCCAGAGCGGCGCGTCGAGCGCGGCGGTCGTGTCGTCCCATCCGAGCGCGTAGCCCTCGCCGTGCCGCGCGAGCCGCCGGTGCGCGAGCGCGGTCGAGAGCGCGGCGGAGAGGAGCGCCTCGTCGGCGGGCGCGGGCTCCTGCCCCTCGGCGCGCGCGAGGAAGATCCGGAAGAGCGCCTCGCGCAGCGCGATGGCCTGGCGGAGCACGTCGTCGGCGTCCGCGGGCCGGCGCCGCGCCTCGCCGAGGAGCCGGCGCGCGAGCGGCTCGTCGACCGCGCCGGTCGCGCGCGCGAACGCCACCAGGTCCGCGTAGGCCGCGAGCCGCTCCCTGGGCTTCACGTCGCGCATGCTGACCGTGTTCGCGAAGTCGAGGCACAGCCGGCCGCCCGAGAGGTCGAACTCCCGCGAGGGGGTCATGTCCGTGGTCGCCATGTAACCATCATAATGCCACTTGACAGGTTACGCGCGCGGCGCCAGATCTAACCAGCAAGAATGACCAAGACGGTTAGACGGAGGATGACATGGCGACCCGCTCGATGAAGCTGTTCCTCTCGCCCCGCGCGGCTCCGGACACCTGGCGCGACCGCTGGCGCCTCGTGCGCGACCTGCTCGGCGGCGCGCTCGTGCTGGCGGTGTGGCTGTCGCTCTGGAGCTGGGTGGCGGTCGGGGTGGTGGGGCCGCTGTCGCGGGTCACGGTCCTCGAGGGCGATCGCGCGGCCGAGACGCTGTGAAGGACGACGCGACGCCGTCAGGCCGCCGCAGCTCCAGGCGCCGCCGGCAGCCGGACGCGCAGCGTGGTGCCCACCCCGGGGGTGCTCTCCACGTCGATCGTCCCGCCGTGGGCCTCGGCGATCCGCCGCGCGAGCGCGAGCCCCATGCCGACGCCGCCCGTGCCGCGGGCGCGGCTCCGATCGGTGCGGAAGAATGGGGTGAACACGCGCGGCAGGTCCTCGGCGTCGATCCCGATGCCGCGGTCGCGGACCTCGATCTCCACGCCTCCCCCGGCGGAGACGGCGGCGAGCGTGACGGGTGCCGGCGGCTCCGAGTACTTGGCGGCGTTGTCGAGGAGGTTCGCGACGAGCCGCCGCAAGAGCGCGGCGTCGCCGTCAACCTCCGGGAGCGACTCGGGCAGGACGAGCTCGAGGAGCCGGCCCGGGTTCGCCTCGCGGAAGCGCGCCGCGGCCTCGGCGAGGACCCCGTCGAGCTCCACCCGCGCCCTCGAGAGCGGCCAGGCCGGACCGCCGCCGGCGGCGAGGTCGAGCCGAGCGGCGGCGAGCACGTCCTCCACGAGCCGGTCGAGCTCGTCGAGGTCGGTCCCGATCTCGCCGAGGAAGCGGCGCGCCCGCTCGACGTCGCCCTCGGCCGCGAGCTCGAGCGCCACGCGGATGCGCGCGAGCGGCGTGCGGATCTCGTGCGACACGTTCGCGAGCAGCTCCTGCTCCCCGCGCACGAGCCGCTCCAGCCGCTCGGCCATCTCGTCGAACGCGCGCCCGAGCTCGCCCACCTCGGCGCGCCCCGTGACGCCGGCGCGCGCCGAGAGGTCGCCCGAGCCGAGGGCGCGGGCGGCGACGGTGAGCCGCTCGATGGGCGCGACGATCGAGCGCGCGAGCGGGATCGAGCCGAGCGCGAGCGCGGCGAGCACGGCGCCGATGAAGGCGAGGCCGCGCAGCGGATCGGGGCTGGCCGGCCCCCCGGCGATGAGGAGCAGGCCGCCGTCCTCGAGCGGCACCGCCCGGCCGAAGCCGTGCCGGCGGAGGCGGACCGGGTGATCGCGCGGCGGCGGGACGCCCGCCAGCGCGGGGTCGAGCGGCGGCTCGACGTTCGTGGCGCGCAGGGCGCCGTCCGGCCCGTACACCGACGCGTCGAGCGTGAACGCCTCGCGCCAGCGCGCGAGCTCCGCGCGGAGCCGCGCCGGGTCCTTCGAGAGCTCGTCCACCCGGGACCCGGCGTAGGCCGCCGCGCCGCCGGCGCGCTCCTGGAAGCCGCTCGCGCGTCTGAGCGCCCACCCGACCGCGGCGGTCGCGAGCGCGACGAGGAAGAGCAGGAGCAGGCCGTGCAGGTAGACCCGCCAGAAGAGCCGCCCGTGCCGGCGCCTCCGCGCGCGGGTCACTCGCCCTCCGCCGCGAGCAGGTAGCCGGCGCCGCGCACGGTCTTGATGAGCCGCGGGCGCTTCGGATCGTCGCCGAGCTTCTGGCGGAGCCGCGAGACGTGGACGTCGACGGAGCGGTCGAACGCCTCCTCCGCGCTGCCTCCCGCCAGCTCCATGAGCTGCTCGCGCGAGAGGATGCGCCCCGCCCTCCGCGCGAGCGCGTCGAGCAGCGCGAACTCGTAGCCCGTGAGCGCGATCTCGCGCCCGTCGAGCGTCACCCGCCGCGCGGCCGGGTCGATGACGAGGCCGCCCACGCGGACGGTCGAGGCGGCCGGTCCGGCGCGGCCGCGCGCGCGGCGCACGACCGCGCGGATGCGCGCGAGCAGCTCGCGCGGGGAGAAGGGCTTCGCGAGGTAGTCGTCCGCGCCGAGCTCGAGCCCGAGCACGCGGTCCGCCTCCTCCCCGCGCGCGGTGAGGACGATGACCGGCACGTCGGAGCGGGCGCGCAGCTCGCGGCAGACCTCGAGGCCGTCCTTGCCGGGCAGCATGAGATCGAGCAGCACCGCCTCGTAGCGGCCCGAGAGCGCCTCCTCGAGGCCGCGCCTGCCGTCGGCGACGTGCACCACGGCGAGGCCGTGGCCCTCGAGGTACTCGCGGGTCAGCGCGGCGAGCCTGCGGTCGTCCTCGACCAGGAGGACGAGATCGGGGGTCGTGGAGGTCACGGACGAGAGCTTAACGGAACGAGCGCCGAGCGGACCGGCCGCGATCCCGCTCGTGGATCATACGAGCTCGCCACGAGCGGGGCCGGACCGCTACCGCTGCATCCGCTGCTCGATCTTCGCCGAGAGCTTCGCGCGCTGGTCGGGCGTCAGGATCCCGTGCACCTCGATCCCCGCGTCCACCGCCTCGTGCGCGAGGGCGCGCATCGCGTCCGCGCGCTGGTCGACGAGCGCGTGGAGCGCCGCCGCGTCGGGTGCGTCGGCCTTCCAGGCCGCGAGGAAGGCGGCGCGGTCCTCGGCGCGCGTCCCGTGCAGCTCCTTCGCGCGGGCGAGCATCCGGTCCTTCACCGCGTGGATCCGGTCCCGCTGGTCCGGGGTCGCGTTCACCTCGTCGAGCGCCTCGTCGACGCGGGCGGTCACGAACTCGGCCATCCGGGCCGGGTCGTGCCGGTGGTGCCAGCCCCGGGCGAACCCCGCGAGCCCGACGACGCCCGCCGCGAGGACGAGGCCGAGGAAGATGGTCTTGCGCATGTGCTGTTCTCCTCATGTCCGGCGCGCTGGCGCCGGTGCCCGGCGCCCGTGTCCTGGTGCGCCGACGGTACGGAGGATGGCCGCCCCGCGTTGAGCGGGCTTGTTCGCGGCTTGAAGAAACGTTAACTCCTCGCGCCTCATGAGCCTCGTCGCCGGAAACGCGCTCTCCCTGGCCTACGGGCCGAAGGTCCTCCTCGACGAGGAGAGCTTCGCCATCGGACCGCAGGACCGGATCGGCCTCGTCGGCGCGAACGGCACCGGCAAGTCGTCGCTCATGCGCATCCTCGCCGGGCAGGTCTCCCAGGACTCGGGCGAGCTCGTCTTCCGCCGGGGAGCGCGCGTCGGCTACCTCCCGCAGGACGTCGCCGCGCTCCCCGACCTGCCGCTCGTCGACGCCGTCCTCGCCACCGTCCCCGGCCGCGCCGAGCTCGAGCGCCGGCTCCGCGCCGCGGAGGACGCACTCGCCGCGGCGCGCGCGGCCGAGGAGCAGCTCGAGCTCTCCGCTGCGCTCGCCGAGCTGCACGAGGCGCTCGATCACTTCGAGGAGCGCTTCGGGCGCCACCGCGCGGAGCGCATCCTCGGTGGCCTCGCCTTCACGGCGGACGATCTCGCGCGGCCCGCGCGGACGTTCTCGGGCGGCTGGAAGATGCGCGCCGCGCTCGCGGGGCTGCTGCTCCAGGATCCCGACCTGCTGCTCCTCGACGAGCCGACGAACCACCTCGACGTCCCGACGCTCGAGTGGTTCGACGCGTTCCTGCGCGGCTCGCGGCGGGCGCTCCTGCTCGTGTCGCACGACCGCGAGTTCCTGAACCGGCAGATCGACCGCGTGCTCGCGCTCGAGCCGGAGGGGCTGCGCGCTTACACCGGCGACTACGAGGACTACAAGCGGCAGCGCGCCCAGGAGGAGGAGCGGCTCCTCGCCGAGGCGAAGCGGCAGGGCGCGAAGCGCGCGCAGCTCGAGGGGTTCATCGAGCGGTTCGGCGCGAAGGCGACCAAGGCCCGCCAGGCGAAGTCGAAGGAGAAGCTGCTCGAGAAGATGGACGAGGTGCAGGTGCTCGAGCACCGCGCCACGGTCCGCTTCCGCTTCGCCGAGGCGCCCCGCTCCGGGCGCGAGGTGCTGCGGCTCGAGGGCGTCCGGAAGGCGTTCGGGCCGCGCGTCGTCTACCGCTCGCTCGACGCCGCCATCCAGCGCGGCGAGCGCGTCGGCGTCATCGGCGCGAACGGCGCGGGGAAGTCGACGCTCCTCAAGCTCGTGGCGGGCGAGCTCGCCGCCGACGCGGGCGAGGTGAAGCTCGGTCACAGCGTCCTCGCGGGCTACTTCGCGCAGCATCACTTCGAGCGCGGGGAGCACGACGGGGACGCCGAGGGCGCGATGCGCACCTTCGGCGCGCTCGATCCGGAGCGCACCGTCCTCGACACCCTCTGGGATCTCGTCCCGGACCAGGGCGAGGCCTACGTGCGCGGCGTGGCGGGCTCGTTCCTCTTCTCCGGCGACGACGTCGAGAAGAAGCTCGGCGTGCTCTCCGGCGGCGAGCGGGCGCGCGTCGCGCTCGCGAAGCTCCTCCTCGTGCCGGCGAACCTGCTCGTCCTCGACGAGCCGACGAACCACCTCGACCTCGACTCCTCCGAGGCGCTCATCGAGGCGCTGAAGGGCTACGCGGGGACGCTCCTGTTCGTCTCGCACAACCGGAGCTTCCTGAACCAGCTCGCGACGGTGATCTGGGAGGTGAAGGACGGCGGGATCCTGCCATTCCCCGGGAACCTCGACGACTGGCTCTACCACCAGAAGGAGCTCGAGGCCGCCGCCGCGGCCTCGGGCGCGACCGGCGCCGGCGCCGCGCGCGCGGGCTCGTCCGAGGCGGCGCCCGCGAACGACAGGGAGCGCCGCCGGCTCGAGGCCGAGGCGCGGAACGCCCGCTACCGGGTCGAGAAGCCGCTCCGCGATCGCATCGCCGCGCTGGAGACCCGCATCGAGGCGCTCGAGCAGGAGGAGCGCGAGGCGACGGAGGCGCTCGCCGACCCGGCGCTGTACCAGGACTTCGCCCGCGCGAAGCCGCTCATCGAGCGGCAGCACGCCGCGAAGTCGGAGCTCGAGGGGCTCTACGCGGAGTGGGAGGCGGCGCAGGAGGAGCTCGCGGGGCTCCAGACCGGGGGCTGACGCCGCGGACCTTCCGCGCGCGGCCCGCCCCCTACGACGGGCCGCGCGCGCTCTTCACGCTACGGTGTGAACGTCGCCGTCACCGCGTCCGCGCGGGCGTAGTCGTAGCTCGAGCGGAACGGTGCGGTCTCGACCTGCGCCCCCGGGACGCGCAGGGCCGAGATCCGCGCGGTGTACGTCGAGCCGTACTCGAGCACGCCCCACGGGATGCGGATCGCCGGCTGCGTCGTATGCAGCGAGGCGACGCGGCGGAGCCGGGTGGTCCCGCCCGACGCCAGGTCGAGGCGATAGAGGAGGACGAGGTAGCTCGTCGGCTCCCCCTGGGCCGGCGCCTCCCAGGAGAGTACCGGCGTCGGGCCGACGCCGGCGGCGGCCACGAACGCGTTGGCACCGTTGAGCCGCGGCGCACGCACCGGCGTCACCGCCGGGGAGATGGGCCCCGCAGCGGGCAGCGGCTGCTCGGTGAGGATGCTCGCCACGAGATCGCGTGGGGTGCTCGCACCGGGGGCCCGGGGGCCCCGACCGAGAGTAATCGCGACAGACATCGCGGGAGAAGGCGTTCGAAGCGCACCTCGGGCAAGGAGGAAGGGCAGTCCGGGCGAACCAGGCCGCCTGCGAGGTGATCCGGCGCGACTAAAGCGTGCCCGACCCGCGAGGAACGCTGGCTGCGCGCGCACCGCTGCAATGCCGACCCGGGGGGGAGCTGAAACAAGATGTGCGGTTACGAGCGAGCGGAGGGTTCTACGCGGCGCCCGCGCACTGGACGCCGTGGAGGACTCGCAGGAGGTAGGTGCCGGCGGGGAAGCCCACTCCCCGCACACCCGCCCTCCACGCGGGGCCCCGACCGAGAGTAATCGCGACAGACATCGCGGGAGAAGGCGTTCGAAGCGCACCTCGGGCAAGGAGGAAGGGCAGTCCGGGCGAACCAGGCCGCCTGCGAGGTGATCCGGCGCGACTAAAGCGTGCCCGACCCGCGAGGAACGCTGGCTGCGCGCGCACCGCTGCAATGCCGACCCGGGGGGGAGCTGAAACAAGATGTGCGGTTACGAGCGAGCGGAGGGTTCTAGGGGCCCCGACCGAGAGTAATCGCGACAGACATGGCGGGAGAAGGCGTTCGAAGCGCACCTCGGGCAAGGAGGAAGGGCAGTCCGGGCGAACCAGGCCGCCTGCGAGGTGATCCGGCGCGACTAGAGCGTGCCCGACCCGCGAGGAACGCTGGCTGCGCGCGCACCGCTGCAATGCCGACCCGGGGGGGAGCTGAAACAAGATGTGCGGTTACGAGCGAGCGGAGGGTTCTACGCGGCGCCCGCGCACTGGACGCCGTGGAGGACTCGCAGGAGGTAGGTGCCGGCGGGGAAGCCCACGCCCCGCACACCCGCCCT
Organism: Anaeromyxobacter terrae; assembly: GCF_022690685.1. Classification (GTDB taxonomy): domain Bacteria; phylum Myxococcota; class Myxococcia; order Myxococcales; family Anaeromyxobacteraceae; genus Anaeromyxobacter; species Anaeromyxobacter terrae. The sequence goes on from NZ_JALCYY010000091.1 coordinate 14,303, forward strand.
CCACGCGGCCAGGGCTAGCCGGTATTCGAGGACGAAGGACTTCAGGCGGAGGAGCCCTTCGATCCGTCTCCACTTGTCGCGCGCGGCGATCCGCGGCTTGAGCTCGAAGCGCGGCTCACCGTCGGGCGGCCGCGCAAAAGGATTCTGCGCGAGCACCCGCGCGACGCCGAGAAAACGACGGCCCTTGGCGGCGAGCCCCTGGTGGTGCTTCTGCTCTAGTGTCCTGAGTCGTAAGAAGCGTGACAGTTGGGCGCAATCGTGATCTACGGTCATGATGACGACCGGGATGAAGAACTCGCCTGTGCTCAAGCCCCTCGCGCTCACGGCGGAGGAGCGTGAGGC
>NZ_JALCYY010000092.1 GCF_022690685.1 Anaeromyxobacter terrae
AGGGCGCTCGCCCGCAGCGCCTCGAGCCGCGCCTCGAGGCCGCCGCGCGCGAGCAGGTCGCGCAGCGCGACGTCGGCGAGGAGCCGCGCGCGCCGCGCGCCGATCCGGGAGTTGGCGAAGTCGAGGCGCGCCACCTCAGCCCTCCGCGAAGAGGAGCCCGGCGAGCTCCGCCTCGAGCAGGATCCACGCCCGCTCCAGCCGCGAGGGCAGCGTGTCGTCGAGGACGCGCCGGCCTGCGACGAGCTCGACGCCTCCGCGCACCTCCGGCGCCGCGCGGACCACCGCCCGCGCCGCCGCGGCCGGGTCGAGGGCGGCGAGCGCGCGACGTGCCTCCGCCTCGGCGCCCGGATCGACGATCAGCTCCAGCGGTCCGTCTCCGGCCTCGGGCAGGATCTCCACGAGGAGCGCGGCGTCGAGCGCCGCGCCTCCTTCCGCGGTGAGCCGCGCCCGGGCCTCCTCGCGCAGCCCCTCGAGCAGGCGGCGCCGCTCGACGAGCAGCGCGCGATCCCGCTCGATCGCGACCGCCTCGCGCGCCGCGCGACGCCGGGCCTCCGCCTCGCAGCGCTCCCGCGCGAGCACCGCCTCGCGGGCCGAGCCGGCGGCGGCGCGCGCCTCCTCGAGGATGCGCGCACGCTCGCGCTCCGCCGCGGCGCGCACCTCCCGCGCCTCTCGCGCCGCCTCCTCCTCGAGGACGCGCAGGAGCTCCGGATAGCCCACGCTAGCCTCCGGTTAGGATCAGCACCGCCACGACGAACCCCAGGATCACGAGGGTCTCGGGGATGGCGAGCATCACGATGATGGCTCCGCGGACCTCCGGCTTCTCCGCGAGCGCCCCGGCGCCCGCCGATCCGATCCGGGACTGCACCCACGCCGTCGCGAGCGCGGACACCCCCACCGCGATCGCGGCCGAGACGGCGAGCAGCACCTTGTCCATGTCGTCCTCCTAGCGGGACAGCGCGAAGGGGCGGTAGGGCGCACCGCCCTCGTCGTAGAACTTCTCGAAGAACTCGACGTAGTGGAGCCGGAGCGCAGCCACGGTCGGGCTGATGAGCCCGAGCGTGAAGTTCACGACGTGCAGCAGCACGCCGATGGCGAGCCCGGCGGCCACCGGCCGGAGGGTCGTCGCGACGAGGTTGGCGACCTCGGCGAGCATCACCGAGGCGAGCCCGAGCGCCATGAGGCGGGCGTAGGACAGGACGTTCCCGAGGCCCAGCACGAGCTCGAGGGCCGCCATGGGCCCCTCCGTCCCGACCGCGAGGGCGAGCAGCCCCGCGCCCGTCCAGAGCGCCGGGCGCAGTGCGCCGGCGGGCAACAGATCCACGGCGGTCGCGGCGGCGACCGCGGCCGCGCAGAGCAGCCCGAGCTTGGCCGCGCGTCCCACCGCGGCGCGGCGATGCCCCGACCGGAGCGCGCCCGCGATCCCGAGCGCCATCCCGATACCGACGTGGATCGCGCCGATGGCGATGGCGACGCCGAGGAAGCCCATGAACGCGCGGCGCCGATCGAGGAGCACCGGGCGCATCCCGAGGTGGGCCCCCACCTCCCCGAGCGCCTCGCCGAAGAGGATCCCGAACCCCACCGCCGAGAGCGCGCACGCGAGCGCGATCCAGGTCAGGTCCCGGCCCAGGGCGCCTCCCACGCCGCGCGCGCGGAGCACGAGAGCCACGACGACCCCCGCGGCGCCGCAGACGACGTCGCCGAGCACGAGCCCGAAGAAGAGCGGGAAGAAGAAGGCGAGCCAGGGGGTGGGGTCGGTGGAGCCGTAACGCGGCAGCGGCACGAGCGCGAGGAGCCGCTCGAACGGGCGGATCCGGCGCCTGTTCCGGAGCACCACGGGGACCTCTGGCCACTCGTCCTGCTCCGGGGAGCGCGCCAGCACCGTCACGCGATCGCCGAGCTCGCGCGCCGCCGCCGCTTGCAGCGCGGGCACGCGCTCCGCGGGCATGTACCCCGAGACGACGAAGGCGAAGCGCGTCGCGCCGCAAGCGTCCTCGGCGCGCAGCCGCTCGAGGAGGGCGCGCGTCGCTGCGGCGCTCGCGGCGAGCGGGGCGGCGAGCCCGTCCGCGAGCCGCGTCCACGCGGCCTCGACCTCCGCCTGCTCGACCGGGATCGTCCGGGCCCGCGCGGTGAGGTGCAGGAGCACGTCGACGAGCGCCTTCCCGGCGCACGCCGAGGGGAGCTTCACCTCGTCCACGCCGCGCTCGAACAGGAGCGCCGTCACCGCGCGCCCACACGTGCGCGGGACCACGAGGAGGACCCCGGTGCGCTCCGCGTCGAGGGGTCGGGCGGTGAGGTCGAAGGCGCCGCCCGTGATGCGCCGGAGCTCGCCGCGGAGGAGCGCGATGGCCTCGGGGTCCGTGCGCAGCTCGAGGCCGTGGAGCTCGGGCTCCTGCCGTGGCTCGAGCCCGTGGGCGAACGGCGCGAGCGCCACGACCAGCCGGGAGAACCGGGCGATCGCCTCGCCCTCCTCGGCCACCGTGGCGCGCCGCGCCTCGATCGCCGAGAGCGCCGCCTCGACCTCGCCGAGCCGCGCGAGCAGCGCCTCGGACCCCGGCTCCGGCAGCGCCCCCTCCCCCTCGCCGCGCCCACCCTCCAGCCTCGCGCGCAGCCTCTCGATGCGACGCAGCGCCTCCTCCGCCCGAGCCACGCGCTCCGCGACACCAAAAGCGGTGGCGCATCTCTCGACGAGCGCGCGCTCTCCCGCCCGCACCGGCGCGGGGGGGCGCAGCTCGAGGACACCCTGCGCCTGCAGGAACGTGAGCGCACCCCCGAGCCGATCGCGCGGCCCGAGCAGCTGGACGCGCGCCATCGGCAGGATCACGGCTGCCTCCCGAGCACCACCGCGAGTACGCGGTCGAGCGCGCGCGCCCGGTTCGCCTCCGCACGAACCGCGAGCGTCGACACCTCCTCCGCGACCGCCGCGCGCGCCCGCGCGGCCTCCTCGGTGAGCGCCGCCGCCTCCTCGGCCCGGATCGCGTCGCGGAGCCGCTCCACCTCCCGCCGGCCGTTCGCGGCGATCCGCTCCGCCTCGCGCCGCGCGCCCTCGATGGCGGCAGCCGCCTCCGCGCGCGCCGAGGCGAGCTCGCGCTCCAGCGCCGCCTCGTCCGCTCGCAGCCGCTCGAGCGTCTCGCGTTCTCCGCCGCTTCGCGCCGGGTTCCGCACCACGAGCCCCCGTTGCATCGAGAAGACGCTCCTCGGCAGAGGGAGGCAAGCGGACCGCGCATTCCCGCTTGGGCCTGCGCGTCGAGGCACGCAACGCCCTTCGCGGGCGCGCGCCGTTGCGCACCGGCGCGGGCGAGCCGGCGCTGGCACGGGGAGCGTGGGACCGCTCCCGGGTACGCCAGATGGCGCGGCCTTCGAGCGAGCGCGTCGCCACTCCCCGACGAGCCGCCGGAGGATGCCCCCGCCCGCGGTGCAGCCGGAGCTTCACGCGCGCGTGAGAAGGACGCGCTCGACGCGCTGGCGCCGATCGTGTTCGTCTGGGTGGAGCGGCCGCGCCTGCTCGGGCGGTCGCCGTGCCTCTCGCGCCCGGCGCGCGACCCCGTACCCCCCGCACCACGGAAAGCCTGATGACCCCGTCCCCGTCCCCCACCCGCCGCGCCTTCTCCGTCTCCGTCTTCTGCCGTCACGGCGGAGCGGTCCTCCTCGTCCGACATCGCCGGCTCGAGACCTGGCTGCCGGTCGGCGGTGAGCTCGAGCCCGGCGAGACGCCGCTCGAGGCCGCGCGCCGGGAGCTTCGCGAGGAGACCGGCCTCGAGGGACGGTTCCCGTCCGGTCTCGGGGTGGACGGCACGCCGCCCGGGCTCGTCGGCTACGAGGAGCATCCTGCCGGGTCGAAGGGGCTCCACATGAACTTCGCGTTCGTGGCGGACGTCTCGTCGCGCACGCTCGCCGCCTGCGACGAGTGGGACGGCGCCCGCTGGGTCGGGGCGGACGAGCTCGGGGGCGTCGAGTGCCCGCCGAACGTGCGCGACCTCGCGCGCCTCGCGCTCACCGCCCGCGGCTCCTGACGCCGCGGCGCGCGTCCGCGCGGCGCGAGGCGACCTCGCCTGCTGCCGCATGGCGGCGCATGACGGGCGCGCGCGGGTCAGCGCGGCAGGAGCGAGAGCTGCGCCGGGAGCGCGGGGGCCTCGCGCCTCGTGGCGACCGCGGGCGTCGCGGCCTGGCTCGCGAGCCTCTCCCCTCGCGTCTCGGGGCCGGCGCTGTCCCGCGGACGTGGTCGGGGCCTCTCGCAGCGGCCGGCGCCATCCCCTGCGGGCGCTCCGTCGAGCACGCTCCGGCCGCCATGGGCGCGGCTCGCCTCGCGCTCTGCCGCGAGGAACGCCTCGAGGGAGGGCCCGTCCGCCGCGGCCTCGAGCCTGCGCGCCTCGTCGTCCAGGCGCCGGATCGCCGCCATCCGGTCATCTTCGCCCAGCTTCGCGCGATCCACCGCGCGGCGCAGGAGGCCGAGCGTCTCGTCGTAGACGCGCAGCGGGACGGGGAACGGATGGCCGTCCTTTCCACCGTGCGCCAGCGAGAACCGCGCGGGATCGCTGAAGCGGCAGGGGGCGCCGTGGATCACCTCCGCGGCCGTCGCGAGCGCGAGCACCGTCCGCGCTCCGAGGCCCGGCGTGAGGAGCAGGTCCGCGAAGTCGACGGGTCCCCGCTGCGCCGCCGCGGCGATCGTCCCGTGCAGCCGGCGGAGCACCACGTCCGAGGCGGTGACTGCGTGGTGCCCCGGCAGCTGGAGGTGGGGCGCCCGGCCGAGCGCGCTCCGGATCCGCGCGACGGCCCGGTCCGGCCCCTCGCCCACGAGCGCCAGCTGGGCGTTCCGCGACGGCACCGCGCGCCGATCGGTCAGGTTCACGATCGCGCCCCCGGGCTGCCCCTCGATCGCCGCGTGCGGCGCGTCGATGAAGCTCGTCAGCCCCTCCGACAGCCAGTGATAGCGGCGCGCCCTCCGCCGCACCGTGTCCATCCCCTGCTGGACGACCACCCACGCGCCGTCATCCGCCACCACGAACGCGTGGAGGTACAGCGTGTGCCCGTCCTGAACCGCTGCGCCGTCGACCTTCGCGACGAGCCGGCTCGTCCGGGCCAGCGCCTCGCCGTCGAGGCCGGTCCGCTCGCCGAAGGCGACGAGCTCGTCCGGCGTCCGCCTGGAGTGGCGGCCGCGCCCGCCGCAGACGCGCACGCCGAGCTCACGCTCGAGCGGCGCGAGCCCGCGCTGCAGCGCGCCGAGCACGCTCGTCGTGATCCCGGAGGAGTGGGGCGCCACAGTTCCCCGTAGCCCTACAGGTGGGGACATGACGAAGGCGCCGCCGGCGCCGCCGCGCCTCGTTAGGCGCCGCCCTTCTTCCGCGCCTCCAGCAGCTTCCGGTGCCGCTCCGGGCGAACGAAGTACACGTCGAACGCCTCGATGAGCGTCTCGAACATGAACTCGACGTCGTCCGAGGACACATCGACCAGCGCGCCGGCCTCGTCCTCGTTCGGATGCGCCGCGTCGTTCCCGATCTCTCGGACGACGTGCAGCTTCTCGCGGAGTGATGTCGGGGTGTCGGGACTGGCGGTCGCGAGGTCGATTTCTTTGACGAGCTTCGGCGCAGAGAACCCCTTCTTCCGCAGTGTCACCTGAAGGGCCCGGCGGGCGAGAGCGGCCGCCGCTCGCGTGCTGATCGGCGACACGGCGACTGCTTCGTCCCAGTCCCGCTTCACGTCGTCGGGGACCTCGGGGGCGACCGGAAGCCTTCGTCCCGTTGGCCAGACGGGGTACCACTCGGATTCGAGATACAGGTCCATCACGACGCCGCGGCAGCTCGGGCACGTTGCGGTCGCAACCAAGCCGACGTTGACGGCGATCTGAGGGTTCACGTTTGCCCAGCGGACGGCGCGGGCGCAGTGCGGGCACGTCGTTTCGGGTGGGTTGGGAATCCATCGAGCCATGCGTCCTCCTGTACCGTAACCGAAGCAGCGCAGCGGACGGCGGTGCCGCGCGGACCCTGGGCTACGGCTTCCCGGCCTCCACGACGACAGCCTGCGCGACGAGGTGCTCGGCCAGCTCGTCGTCGAGGCGCGTTGCCTTCACGCTCAGGCCGTACGCCTCCCCGCCCGCGCCCACGAAGACGACGAAGGCGCTCTTCCGGTCGGGCTCCTGTAGCAGGAACGTCCTCGCGGGCGAAGAGACCAGCGCGCCCTTCTCCACTAGGACCGGGGTCTCGGTGTCGAACACCTCGTGCTCCTCGCCGTACAGGTAGAACTTGGTCATGCTCGCAGTGTAGGCGCCCGGCCTGACACCGCGTCACGCCCCGTGCGCCCTGAGGACCTCCCCCGCCACCCGCGTCGAGACGGTACACTCAGGCCATGCTGCCCTGGGTCCTCGGTGTCTCGGTCTTCGCGTGGACGGTCGCAGGCTGCGCCTGCTGGTACAAGATCACACGTGACCGAGAGCGACTCCGAGAAGGGCCCGTCTGCCCCTACTGCGGCGGCGTGCATCCGCCCCTCAACGAACGGAAGGGCGAGCCCGAAGTCGTGAGCCTGCGCCGAAGCCGTTGCCGCCTGCGCGCCCGCATCGAAGAGCTGGAGGGAGAGGTCCGCAGCCTCCGCTCGTCGCTCGCTGCCGCACAGCGAAGCGGCCGGTAGCCGGGCACGCGCTGCGCTGCTCCTGCGGGCTGGCGGTCGAAGGCCGAGAGCGTGTTCACCAATCGTGTAAAGAGGTCCCAGCAGCGAAACCAGTCGGCGGGGGTTTCGAGGTCGCCCAGATGCGCAGTGGACGCGGAGGGGACCTTGGCCCTGCGCGAGGTGAAATCCCCGGCCTACCCCCTGCCCGGTCGCGTTCCGCCAGGAAACGCCCCCCCGGCCCCCTCGGCCCTGCCGGCGCGCTGCCGCGACGCTGCTGCGTCCCTGTCGGCCGACGAGGATGAGGACGTCGCCCAGCACGAAGGACGTCGCCGAGCACGGTAAGTCCTGACGCACCGAGGGCCAGGCCTCGCACGCGCGGGGAAGCCTGGCCCTCGTGGACTGGCGACGCTGTCGGGCTGCAGGCCCTACGCGGCCGCCGGCTTCGCGGCCTTCGCCTGCTTCAGGACGTACGTGACCGTCGCCTTGGGCAGACCGAGCTGCATGGCGATCTCCCGGTGCGACATCGTCCGCGCCATGTCCACGATGCGCAGCCGCTCCGCGGCCGTGAAGCGCGAGGGCCGGCCCCACGTGCCGTTCTCGGACTCGATGCGCTCCCTGGCCGCCGAGATGCGATCGTTCACCGCGGCCCGTTCGAGCTGCGCCGCCAGGGAGAACGCGAAGAGCAGGACCGTCGTCGTGACGTCCTCGGTCCCGGGCTTCAGGTGGAGCCCGTCGGCGACCGTGACCAGCTCGGCGCCGCCGTCGTGGCAGTCCCTGGCGAAGGCGTACGCGTCGGCCGGCCCGGTGCGTAGGAACCTGTCGAACCGGAACCCGTAGACCTTCCTGACGCGGCTGGCGCGGATGTCGGCGCGCAGGCGCTCCAGCTCGGGCCGCTTCGAGGTCTTGGCGCTCCGTTTCTCGGAGTACCAGCTCACGATCGTGTCGCCCCTGCGCGCCGCCTCCTCCTCGATGGCGTGCTTCTGCATGGCGAGGTCCTGGGACTTCGAGCTGACACGGACGTACGCGGCGCAGGGGGTCGGGGTCGGCATGCCGGGCACCCTACCGCGCGCCGGCCGAGCGGTCAACAAGTACACTTCCTGCCCAACCCCCGGGTGCCGTCCACCTGCGTGGCGTTCACGGCCCTCCAGCGCGGGCAGGATTACTGCCCAGCGGCCAGCGGAGCGGCTGGCCAGCTCGCCCTGGCCGGCGCGCGCCTCCGCGCTGGACGCCGAGCGGTCGCTGGAGCTGGAGGAGCTGGAGCGCGCCGCCGCGCGCGGAGGGCTCGCTCGGCCGCCCTCTCCCCTCGCCCTCGGCCTGACGGCCTGGAAGCGCACCATCGGACGCCCTCGGGAAGGACTCCCAGGCGATCGGAAACGGGGTCAGGAGCGACGCACGGGCGCCGGACGGGTCTCCGGCCGTTGGCTGTCCTGGCGACCCTGCGGCCCAGCGGCCTCCTGACGATCGGGCCGGCGAGCGCGCGGGGAATCGCGCTCAAGGCGTCTAGCCGCCCCGTGGGGCGATTCTGGGGGCGGGGGCGGCTGGGCGCGCGCTCCGGCCGTTCCGGCCAACCTCCCGGCTGGCCAGCGTCCTCGCCGACGCGGCCGCATGAAGCGGACGTAACCCGTCGACTTCATGGCCGTTCGGTGGCTTCGGGGGGCGCGGCCAGGACCCCGCGCCGACCGTCCCGCCGGCCGCGCTCTACTCGCAGAACCGCGGAGAGGCCCTCGCAGACCCGCAGGCGACTACACCGAGTACAGAGGGCCAGGCTCGGGGGGGCAGGAGGACCAGGGACTGGAGGGTGAGAGGAGCCGCGCGGGGTTCGCGCTCGCTCCGCGCTCGGTCGGCTCGCTGTCGCTCGCCAACCTCGGCTCCGCTTCGCTCACCCTCGCGCGGGTTCGACGCAGGAGCCGTTAGATCTAAGAAGGCATCCTCTATCCCCCTGCAGCGCGGGACCTGGCCTGCCGAGCCGGACCGCGGGTGCGGCCCGCCGCGGAAGTTCCCCAGCAACGGCGCCGCTTCCCCGATTGTGACAATTGTGTCACGGACGCACCAGGGTCAGCCCACACATGCACCTACACCGGACCGAGAGTACGTGAAATTGTACGCGGCGTGCGGGGTGAACGTACCCGCGGTACGTGTCAAGTACAACGCGCCTCCAAGTCCATGTATCTACACTCGATTCATCCACGGACCCCCGGACCATGTCAATCGCCGGGGCCCGGCTCTGCCTGGACGACGGGCGCCTCCATCGGGAAAGGCCTACCGCTCTACAAAGACCGCCGCGCCCGGGAGTCCGGTCCCGCAAGGCCGCGTCCTCGCTCAGGATTTACCAGGTAGCCCCGTCGACTCGGGTGGTTACTGAGCCCGCGGACTCCTCGCCGCGATCGTGCTCCGGCCACGCAGCGCCCCGCCCGGTCCGGCCCCTCTCTCTCCTGGGCTGGCGGGGCGCGGCGGGTCGTCCCCCGAGGAGACCGAGAGAGACGCCATGACCGAGAAGTCCACCGAGCACCAGAAGGCCATCACCGAGGACGCGGCCGCGCGCGCCGCCCTGCAGGCCGCGGAGCGCCAGCTCGCGACGGCCCGCGCCGAGGCGGCCGCCATCGTCCCGTCCGCCTTCAAGCCAACCGACCTCGCCGGCTACGAGGCCGCGAAGCTCAGGGCCGACAAGCCCGTCGCGAAGGCCGAGCGCGCGGAGGAGTTCCTGCGGGACGTCGCCCGCCGCGCCGCCGAGGCCCTCGTCCCGCACGAGAAGGCCCACGCCCAGGCCGAGCACGCCGCCGCGATCGCCGCCGTCGCGCAGGACCTGGCCATCGTGCCCAGCGCGATCGAGCAGCTCGTGAAGAGCCTCGGGCCCGTCGCCGAGGCCGTCGCCCAGGTCACCGCTGGCCGGGGCGCCGTCGCGAAGGCCGCGGCTGCCGTCGAGTCCCTCGGCGAGAGGTGTGAGGCGCGCCAGGCCGCGGGCGACGTCGAGCTGGCCCAGCTCTGCGAGCGCATCGCCGCCAGGATGAGGAGCGGCACCGTCGTCGAGCAGCTCGCCGCCGTCGCCGAGGTCGTGAAGTACCAGAGCGCCGCGCCGGAGCGCGAGCGCGCCAGGCGGGAGGCCGCCGAGGAGAGGGCGCGCGCGCAGCATGCGCGCTGGCGCGAGGAGGCGCTGCGAGGCGGGCACGGCAGGGAGGCGCAGCTCGCTGCGGAGCAGGAAGTTCACGAGCAGGCGATCAAGTTTCACGGCCCGCGCTCCGTGATCGAGCTGCGGCCGAAGGTCTCGCCCGAAGTCGCCGCGTACTACGCCAACGCCGGCGTGAAGCTGGAGGACTGACCGATGCGCGTCGAGATGCTGGACCCCAGGACCGCGCCGGTGAGGACCGCCGGCTTCTACGTTGTCCGCGAGGGCGAGCACGGACTGGACGTTCTCCGTGGACCGTACGAGCAGGAGAACCACGCGCTCGCCGCAATCAAGCGGCTCGGACGATTCGTGAACCCGGAGGCGCGCTGATCATGGGCGAACCGAAGCCGAAGGGGCCGCGGGGCCGTCCGCCGCGAGCGCCACTCGAACCCCTGCCGCTGAACGAAGAGGACGAAGCGTACTGCCGCGCGGTCCACGAACGGATGAACGGCGCCCTGTCGCTGGAGATGGTGCGCGCGACGTTCCGCCTTTCCCTCGGTCGACCGGACGCGCACGGTCGGGTGGGCGGGTCGAGGGAGCAAATCGCCGCGACGCAGCTCCTCCTCTCGGCCCTGCTCCCCAAGCCGAAGCCGATCGACACCGAGCGTGAAGAGCGCGACTTCCAGGTCACGCTCGTCAATCCCTACGGCGAGTCGGAAGCCGAGTGCCCCGCCTGCGGCCACAAGTTCAACCACACCCCGACCTCTGGGCCGGACAGCACCATGGACGACAAGTGAAGAGACCGAACGTGAAGAAGATCAGCGACGACCGGATGGAAGAGACCAAGCGACTCGCCGGACGCGCCGCGGACGCGCTGCAGCGGCTCCGCGAGTTCATGGACGCGACGCCGGAGGAGGCCGCCAAGCTCACCGCGAAGCGGCGCAAGCTATCCGGCTACATGTCCACGTACGTGAAGCGCGGCGCCGAGGCGCGCCGGCAGCTCGCGGCGAAGGACGAGGTGACGCCATGAGCGACGAACTGACTGCGAGTGAGCGCGCCGACCTCCAGCGCCTCGACCCCGACCTGGGCAACCTGAGCGGCTCGGAGCTGGCCGCCCTCGTGAGGCGCTACCCGAGCATGTTCGCCAGCCTCGCGAAGGGCATCCCCTCGCCATCGGGCGTCGCCGCTGCGCGCGACGCTGCGGACGAGGCGGCCATCAGGGCGAAGTACTACCCAACGATGGCGAAGAAGTAGACCGCGCACCACATCACCGAGCAGTGCCTGGGGCTCGCCGAGCAGATCGGCGGGCCCCGTGTCGTTTCGGCGGCAGGCCAGCGCCTGGAGCCGCGCCGCGGTCCGCGAGCCTGGCCGTCCGGGAGGCACCGGGCGTCAGCCGTCGGCCTCGCCTCCAACAACGGAAGAGCGAGGAGAGCCGCCACGCCATGAAGCCCGCCGTCCGCCGCCGCCCGCCCGAACACTGCCCCCGGTCCTCCGGGTGCTCCGTCGCGATCTGCCCCTTGGACCCGGAGCAGGCGAAGCGCGTCAGCCTCCCCGGCGAGCCGCGGTGCGAGCTGGGGAAGGCGCGGCGGACGCGTATCGCCGCCGAGTTCCCCGAGCTGCTGCCCGAGCGCGGCCTGTCCGCGACGGAGTTCGCCCGCTGGCTGGACTGGGAGACGATGCCCGAAGGGGAGAAGCGGAGGCGCCTGGAGACGCTCAAGGCGGCCCGGCTGCGCAGCCACGTGGGCCGTTCATCCACGGATTCTGAGGGTGACACGACCGACCCGGGCCAGGACAGCGCCCCCCGTGTGTCCGCCTCCCAGGCCGTTGGTGAGGAGCCGTGAACGCCGCCGAGCTGCTCGCGCCGGGGGAGGCGCGCGCGATGAGCGCCGCGCTCGCGATCGTCCCCGCGCCTGCGCCGCCGAAGCCGCGCCAGCGCCGCCGACGCGCGCCCCGCTCCTACCGCGTCGAGGACCACGCGCCCGAGGACGCGGCGGCCGGCGAGGCCGCCCTGGCCGAGTGGCTGCGCGAGCTGAGAGTACCGGGGTGTGGTAGCGTCCCAATCCATGACCACACCCCCTCCCCGGTTCGTCGAGCTGGTCCGAGTCAGCAGCGCCGGGCAGGCTGAACGCGACACGCCCGAAGACCAGCGCCGCGCGCTCGACCGGCTCGCGACAACGCGCCCCGGTCAGCTCGTCGAGCGCATCGAGCACGGTGCGTCCGGGCTCTCCGGCGCCGCCGACCTGGCCCACCGTCCCGACCTGCAGCGCCTCATGGACCTGTCCGCCGCTCGCGCCTACGACGAGCTGCGGGTCCGCTCCATTGATCGGCTCACGCGTCACGATGACCCGCGCGTGCGGGCGGCCATCATCGGCATGGTCCGCGACGCTGGCGCCATCATCGTCGAGGCGGGCGGACAGGTCATCGACCCGCGGAGCGACACGGGCGACCTCGTGTGGTCCGTGCAGACCTGGGCGAGCGCGCTTGAGAGACGGAAGATCGTGGAGCGCACGGTCGCCGCGCGGCATCGTCTCTCGGCGCAGGGGCGGCCGATGACGACCATCCCCTACGGCCGCACGTACGACTACGCGAGCGGGAGGTGGGGCGTCGACAAGGAGCAGCTCGCGGTGTACCGCCGGCTCTTCGCCGAGGCCCTGGCCGGCGTGTCCTTGCACCAGCTCGCCGAGAAGCTCAACGGCGAGGGCATCCCGTCGCCGAAGGGCGGCCGGTGGGAGGCGTCGAGCGTCCGCAGGATGATCAAGAACCCGTCGGCGATCGGCAGGATGACGAGCTACGGCCACGCGATCACCTGCCCTGCCATCGTCGACGAGTTGACCCAGCGACGCGCCGTCGAGGCCATGAAGCGCGGTCGCACGCGCTCTGGCCCTCCGGCGAAGCACGAGGCCCTGCTCCGGAAGCTGGCAACCTGCGCGAGCTGCGGCTCGTCGATGCACGTCGCGACTGGCGGCTCCCACGGCCGGACGGTCCTGTACTACCGGTGCGCGAAGGCGAAGCGGCCGGAGGCCGAGGAGGGCTGCCGGACGCATCACCCTGTCGCGAAGGTGGACGCCGCGGTGATCGAGTCCTTGCGCGCGATGCTCGAAGAGCCCGAGAGGCTGACGCGTGCGCTCGCGAAGCGCGAGGGGCCGAAGAGCAACGCAGCCCAGGACGTCGACGCGGCCGCGAAGGAGCTGGAGGCGCTCGACGCGCGCGAGGAGAAGCTCGTGCGACTGCTGACGACGGGGAAGGTCTCGGACGCGGTGTACGAGCGGCAGCACGCCGAGGTCGCGAGGGCCAGGGCTGCGGCGCAGGAACGCCTGGAGGCCGGCAAGCAGAGAGCCCTCGCGGCCGCGCAGGCCGAGGAGCTGCGAGGCGACGTCGAGGCTGCGGTCAAGGCGCTCAGGAGGCGCGTGAAGCGGGCGACGTTCGAGGAGTGGCGCGCGCTCGTTGAGCAGCTGTTCCCTCGCGGGCCCGGGACGTGGATTCGCCTGCGGGACAACGGAACGATCGACACCAACGGCTTGCTCAAGCTCGGTGGCGAACCGGGACGTCGAACGAGTGCCAGTCCATGCCCATGAGACAGCCGAGCGACTGGAACCAGAAGGGATGGGACAGTCGCCGCAGCAGCTCCGCGCGCCCGTACTCGAGGACGATCGCCTCTGCGAGCACGCGCCCGAGTCGCGCCATCCGGTGGAAGAGCCACGGAGGCACGCGCCCGCCGTGCAGCGGGAGGTCCGCGGATCCCGTCCGCGCCCCACGAGCACCGCCAGCGATCGATCGAGCGTTCGGCACCGCCATCGCCGTTCTGCCTCCGCGCCCACCGCAAGCGCGCCAGGGCGCCCTCGCCCCCCGCGCCGAATGCGTCCTCATCGGCCTTCGGTGGATAACCATGAAGGAGTGCCACGTCGCTCCGACAGCCGCCCGCGCTCGCAGCGCGCCCCCTCACCCGCTCGAACGGTCCCGGAGCCGAGGAGACCGGAGCAGCCCACCCCCGCGCCGATTCCAGGCACCCGGAGCCTCGCGGCGCTCAGGGAAGCGGCGCAAACGTGCCGCGCGTGTCCGCTCTGGGAGCTGGGAACGCAGACGGTCTTCGGCGAGGGGCCTCCCCACGCAGCGGTGATGCTCGTCGGCGAGCAGCCGGGAAACGAGGAGGACCTCGCGGGGCACCCCTTCATCGGCCCGGCCGGGCGCCTGCTCGACAAGGCGCTCGCAGCCGCCGGGATCGACCGAGGCGCCGTCTACGTCACGAACGCAGTGAAGCACTTCAAGTGGGAGGCGCGCGGGAAGCGCCGGATCCACCAGAAGCCGAACGCCGGAGAGGTGCGCGCATGCCGGCCGTGGCTCGACGCCGAGCTTCGAGCCGTGGAGCCGCGGGCGGTCGTCCTGCTGGGCGCGACCGCCGCGCAGGCGCTCCTCGGCAGCGGATTCCGGGTCACGCAGCGCCGGGGAGAATTCCTCTCGACGCCGTTCGCGCCGATCGTGGTCGCCACCGTGCATCCCTCGTCGATCCTGAGAGCACCCGACGACGAGACGCGACGGACGGTGATGAAGCGGTTCGTGGAGGACCTGGCCCGGGTGGCCGACGCGCTGCGCACCTCCCCGCCTTCGCCTCCGGCCGGCGCGCCCTGAATCGCCGCGAGGCGAGCGGCACCGGCGCCTCTCCGCAGGGCGACCCCGGGCCGAGATGCCATCCCGCGCGAGCCAACCGACGGGCCGCGCGCACGTGCGCGCCGAAAAAGAAAAAAGCCCGCCGGCGCGAATTGCGCCAGCGGGCCAAAAAAGATGCGGCAGCGACCTACTCTCCCACACCGCTTCCGGTGCAGTACCATCGGCTCTGGTGGGCTTAACTACCGT
>NZ_JALCYY010000093.1 GCF_022690685.1 Anaeromyxobacter terrae
TGGCGCACCCGCGCCGGCCGCCCCGTCCGGCGGATCGTCCTCTGCGGCGGGCTGGCCCGGGTCCCCGCGCTCGCCGAGGCGGTCGCGCCGGAGGTGGACGGGCCGGTCGCGCCGCTCGAGCTCGCCGGCCCCGCCGCCGAGCGGCTCGCCCCGGAGGAGGCCCCCGGCCTCGCGCTCGCCCTGGCCCTCGCCCTGCGCGGCCACCAGGGCGCGCGCGCGCCGCGCCTCAACCTGCGCCGCGGCGCGCTCGCCTACACGCGCGACTTCGAGCACGTGAAGGGGAAGGTCACGCGCCTCGGCGTGTTCGCCGCGGTCCTCGTCCTGCTCGCCGTGATGAGCTCGGGCGTGCGGCTCTTCGCGCTCGCCCGCCAGGAGAAGGCGCTCGACGACGCGCTGTGCGAGTCGGAGCAGCGCATCCTCGGCAAGTGCTACCCGAGCTTCGAGGAGGCCCAGGCCATCCTGCGCGGCCGCGGGACGCCGGGCGCGGCGATCCCGCGGATCTCCGCGGTCGAGGTGTTCGCCGAGCTCGCGCAGCGCGTGCCGGACGTGCCGCTCCGGCTCGACCGCATGGAGGTGACGAAGGACAAGCTCCACCTCCAGGGCACGACCGACGCCGCCGAGAACGTCGACAAGATCGTCTCGGCGCTGCAGGCCTCGCGGTGCTTCGGCGACGCGCGCTCCGGTGGCGCGCGGCGGCGCGGGTCCGACGGGAAGTTCGAGTTCTCCATCGACGCGGGGATCACCTGCCTCGAGTCGGGCCCGGCCGCGCCGGGCGGGAGGGGATAGATGCTGGAGCGGCTCCGGAAGCTCCGCGCCGACGCGGAGGCGTGGCTCGCGAAGCTGTCTCCGCGCGAGCGCGTGATGGTGACCGCCGCGGCGGTCGCGGTGGTCGCGTTCGTCGTCTGGCTCGTCTCGTTCCAGATCTCCTCGGGGATGGCGGCGCGCGAGGAGCGCATCGACCAGAAGACCAAGGTGATGTCGCAGTTCGGCAAGCTGGCCGAGGGCTACCGGCGCAACCAGGCCGAGCGCAGCGCCCTGGAGGCGCGCCTCAAGGGACAGCCGATCCAGCTCATGAGCCACATCTCGCAGGCGGGCGCGGCGCTCGGGATCGAGGTGAACGACCTCCGCCCCACCGGCGCACCGGCGGACCTCGAGGGGATCCGCGAGGAGTCGGTCGAGGTGAACCTCGCCCGCATCGACCTGCCCCGCCTCGCGCGGCTCCTCCAGTCGCTCGAGCGCGGCGCCGGGGTGGTCAAGGTCCGGCGGATCCGGGTCACGACGCGCTCCGACGATCCTGCGCTCGTCGACGCGACCCTCGTCGTCTCCACCTACCAGCTCCGGAGCTGAGCGCGCCCATGACGATCGACTGGATCCGCTGGCGCCCGCGCCTCCTCTACGGCGCGTTCACCCTCGCCGCCTTCCTCCTCGCGCTCCGCCTCACCTTCCCCGCCGACGCGGTGAAGCAGCGCATCGTCCTCGAGGCCGCCGCGCGCGGCTGGCAGATCGACATGGCGGACGTGGGGCCGGGCGGGTTCGCCGGGATCCGCGCCGAGGGCGTCACGGTGGAGGCCGCCTCCGGCCTCAAGATCCCACTCGACGAGCTCACCGCCTCGCTCCGGCTGCTGCCGCTCCTCACCGGCAGGCGCAGCGTCGCGTTCGACGCGCGCCTGTACGACGGCGAGGTGTCGGGGACGGCGGACCTCTCCGGCGACGAGCGGGAGCTCGCGATCGCGGCGAAGGGCGTGGACCTCGCGCGCGCGCTGCCGCTCCGCAAGGCCTCGGGTTTGGACCTCGTCGGGAGGCTCTCGGGCAAGGCCGAGGTCCAGGTCCCCGCAGCGCCGAACGGCCAGCCGAAGGGCCGGATCGACGTGACCGTGAAGGAAGCCGGCGTGAACGGGGGCCAGCTCCCGGTGCCGGGGATGACGAGCGGCCTCGCCCTCCCGAAGCTCGGGCTCGGCGAGCTCGTGGCGGCAGTGAAGCTCGACCAGGGGAAGGCCACGTTCGAGAAGCTCGAGGCGAGGGGCGGCGACGCCGACTTCACCGCCGAGGGGCTCTACGCGGTGCTCCAGCCGCGGCTCGAGTTCGCCCCGATCTCCGGGAAGGCGAAGCTCAAGGTGAAGGACGCGTTCTGGGCGCGCCGCGAGACCCAGGCGTTCAAGGGGCTCGCCGAGGCTGCCCTCGCCTCCTCGCGCGGTCGCGACGGCGCGTGGAACTTCCAGATCGCCGGAAGCGTCTCGAGACCGCAGCTCCGGCCCGTTCCGGCTGGCCAGTAGGGGGTCGTCCGAGCGACCGTCGGCGTGGCGATACATGCCTCGTCACGCAACGCCGCGTTCTCATGGGCGAAATCGGACCCATGCCCGGCGGGGCCCCGCCCGGACCCCGGGAAAACCTCCCTCTGATCAAGGGCTTCCCTTGAAGCCGCCCATGGGGTCGTGATATCGGGTTCGCCATGCGCATCCGGCGGCTCGACATCGTCGGCTTCAAGTCGTTCATGGACAAGACCGTGGTCGCCTTCGACGAGGGCGTCACGGGCGTCGTGGGCCCGAACGGGTGCGGGAAGTCCAACGTCGCGGACGCGATCCGCTGGGTGCTCGGCGAGCAGTCCGCCCGCCACCTGCGCGGCCGCTCGATGGAGGACGTGATCTTCAACGGCTCGGAGTCGAAGCCTCCGCTCTCCATGGCGGAGGTGATGCTCACCTTCGAGAACGACCGGCCGAGCGAGCTGCCGGTCCAGTACCAGGGGTTCTCCGAGATCACCGTGGGCCGCCGCCTGTTCCGCAGCGGCGAGTCCGAGTACCTCGTGAACGGCGTGCAGTCGCGACTGCTCGACGTGAACGACATCTTCTTCGGCTCGGGCGTCGGGCGGACCGCTTACTCGATCATCGAGCAGGGCCGCATCGGTCAGATCGTCTCCGCCCGCCCCGAGGACCGGCGGGCGATCATCGAGGAGGCCGCCGGGATCACGAAGTACAAGAAGCGGCGCGAGGCGGCCGAGCGGAAGATGGAGGCGACGCAGCAGAACATGCTGCGCGTCGCGGACATCGTCCAGGAGCTGAGCAAGCAGCTCGAGAGCCTGAACCGCCAGGCGCGCAAGGCGGAGAAGTACAAGGCGCTCCGCGCGCAGGTCCGCGAGCTCGAGCTCCAGGCGGCCGCGGCCCGCTACCTCGAGCTGACCGCGACCCGCCGGGCCGCCGAGGATCGCCACGCGACGCTCAAGGCCGAGGAGGCCGAGGTCGTCGCGCGCCTCGCCGAGCTCGACGGCGCGCTCGACGGCGACCGCGCGCTGCTCGCGGAGAGCGAGGCCCGCCTCGCCGACCTCACCGGAAGGGAGCACGCGCTCGAGAGCCAGGCGCGGGTCTCCGAGGTGTCGGTCGAGGCCGCGGCGCGCGAGCTCGAGCAGATCGCCGAGCGGACGCGCGCGCAGGCCGCCGAGGTCGAGACGCTGAAGGCGCAGGCGGAGGCGCTCGCGCAGGAGCGCGAGGCGCTCCTCCAGCAGCGCGACGACCTCCAGTCGCTCGTCACCACCGACGAGACCCGGCTCGTGGACGCCGAGGCCGCGCTCCGCGACGCCGGCCGCGAGCAGGGCGCGCTGCAGGGCGAGGCGGATCGCGCCCGCGCCGCCGCCGCGGCCGCGCTCTCCGAGGCGACGAGCCACAAGAGCCAGCTCGCGCAGATCGAGCGGCAGCGGCTCGACCTGCGCGGCCGCATCCAGAAGAACCGCGGCGAGGCCGACGACCTCGCCCAGCGCGCCTCCCAGCTCGACGGCTCGCGCTCGCGCTTCGTCGAGAAGCTCGGCCAGACCCGCCAGCTCAAGCTCCGGCTCGACGAGCAGCGCGGCGCCCAGGAGGAGATGCTCGAGCGCACGCGCGCCGAGTTCATCCAGAACGAGGCCCGGCTCATCACGCTCCGCGAGGAGCTCGCCGACAAGCGCTCGCGCCTCAACAGCCTCCTCGAGATCGTCCGCAACTACGAGGGCTACGGCCGCGGCGTGCGGAGCCTCATGACCCGGGCCGGCCAGGCGGAGTCGCGCGACCGCGGCGTCTTCGGCCTCGTCGCCGACGTCGTGTCCGCGCCGGCCGAGTACGAGAACGCGATCGAGGCGGTGCTGGGCGAGCGGCTCCAGTACGTCATCGTCGAGAGCCACTCGCAGGGCGTCGAGGCGATCGATTATCTGAAATCCGCCGCCGAGGGGCGCGCCTCCCTCATCCCGATGGCGCGCCTGCGCGACGCGGCCCCGGGCGGCGACGCGGCCGACCTCCTCCACCCCGGCGTCGTCGCGAGCTGCCTCGACGTCATCCGCTTCGAGCCTTCCTACGAGAAGGTCGTCCGCTTCCTGCTCGGGGACGCGCTCATCGTCCGCGACCTCCCGGCCGCGCTCGAGATCTGGCAGCAGAGCGGCGACAAGCGGACGCTCGTGACGCTCGACGGCGAGGTGCTCGATCCGTACGGCGTCGTCACCGGCGGCCCGCTCGAGGGCGAGGGCCACGGCGCGCTGCAGCGGCGGCGCGAGGCGCAGGAGCTCGAGGACGTGGTCCGCTCGTTCGAGGCGGACTTCTCGCTCGCGCAGGAGCGGCACCGCACCCTGCAGGCGCGCCTGCTCCAGCTCGAGGCGGCGCTGAAGAGCCTCGACAAGGACGGGCGCGAGAAGGAGCTCGCGCTCCTCGACCAGGAGAAGGACCTCGCCCGCGTCGGCGAGGAGCTCGAGCGCGTCGGCGAGCGCATGGGCGCCCTCGAGATCGAGCGCTCGCAGCTCGAGGAGACGCTCGCGGCGTTCTCGCGCGAGGAGGAGGAGCATCGGGTCGCCGCGGCGACGGCCGAGGCGGAGGCCTCGCGCGCGGAGGAGCGCGCCCGCGACGCGGTCCTCCGGCTCGAGCAGACCCGCCAGCGCGGCGACGTCCTCACCGCCGAGCTGATGAACCTCAAGGTGAAGGTCGCGGCCGACGCCGAGCGCCGCGAGGGGATCGGCGCCGCGCTGAAGCGCATCGACGACGCGCGGCGCGAGGTCGACGAGCGGCGGGCGCGCCTGTTCGCGGCGCTCTCCGAGGCGAACGCCCGCGCGGCGGAGCTGCGCAGCCGGCTCGATGGCACGCGCGTCGACCTCGACCGCCTCTCGCAGGACCTCGCCGGCGTGCAGGAGGAGCTCGCCCGGTCGCGCGCCGACCACGAGGGGCGGGCCGTCGCCTCGCGCGCCCGCGAGGCGGAGGCCCGCGAGCTCCGGACGCGCGCCGAGACGGCCCGGGGCGCGATGGGCGAGGCGGCGCTCACGGCGCGCGAGCACGCCCTCGAGCTCAGCCACCTCGAGGAGCAGACCCGCGAGCGCTGCCAGGCGGAGCTCAAGTGGGAGGTGGCGCGCTTCCACCTCGAGCGGCCGCCGGGCGAGGCCGAGCGCGAGAGGCTCGACGAGCTGAAGGCGCAGGCCGAGCGGATGGGCGCGATCAACCTGACGGCGATCGAGGAGTACGACGACCTCGCCCGCCGCCACGAGTTCATGAGCGCGCAGAAGACGGATCTCGAGCGCTCGCTCGCCGATCTCAAGGCCGCGATCGTGAAGATCAACCGCGCCTCGCGCGAGCGCTTCCAGGAGACGTTCGATCTCGTGAACGAGAAGTTCCAGGCGGTCTTCCCGCGCCTGTTCAACGGCGGCCGCGCCGGGCTCGTGCTCACCCAGCCGGAGGGCGACGGGGAGGCGGGCGTCGAGATCTTCTCCCAGCCGCCGGGCAAGAAGCTGCAGAGCGTGAACCTGCTCTCCGGCGGCGAGAAGGCGCTCACCGCGGTGTCGCTCATCTTCGCGATCTTCCTCATCAAGCCGACGCCGTTCTGCCTCCTCGACGAGGTCGACGCCCCGCTCGACGACGCGAACGTCGGCCGCTACAACGAGATGGTGAAGGAGATGTCCAAGAACTCGCAGTTCATCCTCATCACGCACAACAAGCGGACGATGGAGATGGTGGACACGCTCTACGGGGTCACCATGCAGGAGCCGGGCGTCTCGAAGCTCGTCTCAGTCCGGCTCTCCGAGCGCACCAAGGAGGCCGCCGCGGCCTGATGGCGCTGATCGCTCGAGTCGACCCCGTCCACTCCTCGCCCTTCGACGGGCTCAGGGCGAGCGGTCTTTGATCCGCTCGTGCTGAGCTTGTCGAAGCACGAGCCGCAAGCGGCCACGGCCATGAGGCATCGGCGCGCGACGCGGTCCCTGGAAGACAGAAGAGCCCGGCCGGCGGCCGGGCTCTTCGTGCATCAGGGGTCGTTCGCGCCGATGGCTACAGGGCGGGGTGCCCCGTCGTCTTGTCGGGGTGGCAGGTCGTGCAGGTCATGCCGCTCGCCACGGGCTCGGTCGTGCTGGTGCCGGGGTGGCAGACGAGGCACGTCTTCGACGTGTCATCGATCGGCGCCGCCGTGAACGTCTTCGTCTCGAGGTAGGCGTTCAGGAGCTCGGCGACCTTGCCGGCGACGTCCGCCGTGAGCCGGGCGCAGCGCGCCTTCTTGTCGGCGCCCGTCGCGGAGACGCCGTTCGCGGCGCACCAGCCGGACACGGACGCGTGGCACAGGTGCGAGCCGGGGACCCGCTGCAGGTTCACGAGGTTCCCCGCGCTGAAGTCCTTCACGAGCCCGGTCTCGCCGGCGTTCACGGCCTTCGGATCGTACTGCGGGAAGCTCGCGCCCTCGTACCAGCGCATGAGGTCGGTCATGATCGCGCCGCGCGCCGTGGCGTCGGCGACCACCATGTTCGTCACGAGCACGCCGCCGAGGACGCTGCCGCAGATGCTGCCGTAGCTCGCGATGCCGCCGCCGCCGAACTTGCCGAAGTCGAGCGGCAGCAGCGTGAACGGCGCGCCCGCGGTCTGCGCCAGGTGGCCGACCAGGGCGCTGTACGCGCCGTGGCAGCAGCCGCCCGCGTAGTACGCCTGGTAGGCCGCCTCGCGGATCGGCGCCGGGTCGAGCCGGTAGCCGGCGGGGAGGTGCTGCTCGTAGGGGAAGTCGGCGACCTGTGGCCCCGCGGCCGGCTCCTGCGGCGTCTCTTGCGGGGCCGGATCCGAGTCCGAGCCGCAGGCCTGCAGGACGCCGAGCGTCACGGCGCCGCCGAGCGCGAGGCCGGCGCGGCCGAGCAGGTTTCTACGGGAGAGTTCCTTGGTCACGATGGGCTCCTTGGCTCACTTCGGGTTCAGACGGGCGTGCCTCGCTTCGCGCGTTTCATCGAAGGGTCGCGCGGGATCGATCGACACGCGAGCGCGACCGTAACGGAGGCACCCTGCGTTAAGTCAAATCCGTTGGCGGACAAAGCGATAACCCCGCGTGCGCGCGGGCGGATCGTGCGGCGCGCGCCGCCGTCGCGTTAACACCACGCGTAACGGATGCGCCGGGCTCCCGGCGTCGCGGCACCCCGCCGCGCCCCGCGCTGCGGCGCGCGGGGTCGCGCGTTGGAGCGCGCCCGAGCGTTGACGCGCGTCATGGCTCCCTGCGCAGCCTTGGACACCCCTGTCGCAGGCTCCCCGGCCCGCCCATCCGGCCTTACCGGGGGAGGCGCGAACGGTTTTCGCCACGACGGAAGGGCCGCCCCGCGCCCTGCGCGTTGACACACCGTTCCGCCGGCCCCTATAGAGTGCCGACTTTCCTGGCGCGCGAAGGGAGCCGGCGGACGAGCCGGCCCCGGAGCGCGCGGGAGTCCGGGGTCGGCCGCGTCGGCCCCCACAGCTCGAATGGAGCCCCGCGTGCCGCCGCGCCCCGAATCCTTCCTCGAGACGCTGACCCCGAACGACTGGATCGCGATCGCGGTCGTCGTCCTCCTCGCCCTCCTCGTCGTCGTGGCCGCGGTCCGGATCGCGCGCCGCCGGCGCCCGCCGCCGGGGCCGCCGGTCCCGTCCGAGGAGATCGAGCGCGAGCTCGCCGGCGGCCCGGAGGCGCTCCCGCCCCCCTCGGCCAGGCTGCCGCCGCCCGTCGCGCCTCCGCCGCCCGCGCCGGTGCAGGTGCCCGCGCCGCGAGGAGCGCCCGGCGTTCCCCGCGAGACCGAGGAGGCGCGCAAGAAGGAGGAGTACCGCCGCAAGAAGGAGGCGGACCGGCTCGAGCGCGAGCGCCGCCAGCGCGAGCGCGACGAGGCGGAGGCGGCTGCGCGCGAGGAGGCGGCGCGCGCCGCGCGCGAGGCCGAGGAGGCGAAGCGCCGCGAGGAGGAGGAGCGCCGGAGGCGCGCGGAGGCCGAGGCGGGCAAGACGCTCGCCGCCGGGCTCGAGAAGACGCGCGGCGGCTTCATGGCGCGGCTGAACGCCCTGTTCTCGGGCGGGCGGCTCGTCGACGACGCGGTGCTCGCCGATCTGGAGGAGGTCCTCTTCACGGCCGACATCGGCGTCAAGACCGCGACGAAGCTCCTCGAGTCCGCCCGCGAGAAGGTCAGGCGGCGGGAGCTCTCGGATCCCGAGCGGCTGAAGGACGCGCTCCGCGAGGAGATCGCGCGCATCCTCGCGCTCGGGGGCGATCCCGCCACGCGGCGCCCGCTCGAGATCGGGGCGGCGCGCCCCTGGGTGGTGATGGTCGTCGGCGTGAACGGCTCGGGGAAGACGACCACCATCGGCAAGCTCGCCTCGAAGCTCCAGGGCGAGGGCAAGCGGGTCCTCCTCGGCGCGGGCGACACCTTCCGGGCCGCCGCCGGCGAGCAGCTCGAGATCTGGGCGGAGCGCGTCGGCGCGCCCATCGTGCGGGGCAAGGAGGGCGCCGATCCGGCGAGCGTCTGCTTCGAGGCCGTGCAGCGCGGAGCGCAGGACGGCGCGGACGTCGTGCTGTGCGACACCGCCGGCCGGCTCCACACGAAGGCGCCGCTCATGGAGGAGCTGAAGAAGGTGAAGCGCGTCATCGGCAAGGCGGCCGAGGGCGCGCCGCACGAGGTCCTGCTCGTCCTCGACTCCACGAACGGCCAGAACGCCATCGCGCAGGCGCGCCAGTTCCACGAGGCCCTCGGCGTCACCGGGATCGTGCTCACGAAGCTCGACGGCACCGCCAAGGGTGGCGTCGTCATCGGCATCTGCGACGAGCTCGGGATCCCGGTGCGCTACGTGGGCGTCGGCGAGAGCGTCGCGGACCTCCGGCCGTTCTTGCCCGCCGAGTTCGTGCAGGCGCTATTTGATTGAACGGGGGCTGGGCTTCTTGCCGGGGGGACGCACACGCCGCGTCCCCCCCGGACCCCCGGCTCGCTCCGGCGCAGCCTTCCCCGGCTGCGCGCGCTCGCGCTGCCCCTTGCTCTCCGCCGGCGGGCTCGGTTCGCTCGCTGACGGTTCACGAATCATGATCGGTCGCTAAGCTTCCGGGAATGCACATGGATCCCTTCGCGGTCATCCTGTTCGACATCGACGGCACGCTCGTCTCCGCGGGCGGCGCCGGGCGCCGTGCCCTGGAGCGCGCGCTCGAGGAGCGCTGCGGGCCGCTCGCCGGGCGCCTCGCGGGGCTCCGCCTCGATGGGATGACGGACCGGCTCATCGTGCGCGAGGCGCTGGGACTCCTCGGCCACGCCTTCTCGGACGCGGCCTGCGACGGCGTCCTCGACCGCTACCTCTCGCACCTTCGCGAGGAGATCGCTGACCCGCGCTACGAGGTGCTCCCCGGGGTCGCGTCGCTGCTCGAGGCGCTGCGCGCGCGGGCGCTCCCGTTCGGGCTGTGCACGGGCAACCTCGTGGACGGGGCCCGGGTGAAGCTCGCCCGCGGCGCGCTCGACCACCACTTCGAGTGGGGCCCGCTGGCGATCGGCGGGTTCGCCCACGACGGCGAGGCGCGCGAGCGGGTGGTGGCGGCGGCTCTCGCTCGCGCCTCGGTGCGCCTCGGCCGCGCCGTGCACGCGCGCGAGGCGCTCGTCGTCGGCGACACTCCGCGCGACGTCGCGGCGGCGCGGCACGTCGGCTGCCCGGTGCTCGCGGTGGCGACCGGGCGCTACGCCGCCGAGGAGCTCGCCGCCTGCGGCGCCGACCACGTCTCCCCCACCCTCGCCGATCCCGCCGCGCTCCGGCTCCTGCTCGGGTGAGGGCGCGCCCCGGGGGGCGGCGCGCCTTGACCCGCCCGCTCGGCCCGGGCTATGGCCCGTTCGAGAGAGGTCCTCCATGGCGACGACGCGCACCTCCTCCGCTGGCCCCGCCCGACAGCTCCTCCCGCCGATCGACGGGCCGCGCCTTCGCGCCGTCCTCGTCGATCGCTCGCACCTCGCCGAGGTGCAGGCCTGCCTGGAGGGCGCCCCCGACTACTGGCAGCGCACGGAGGGCCGCCAGCCGGAGCGGGACGCCGCGCTGCGCCTCGTGGAGGAGGCGGAGGCGGACGACACGCGGCGCGTGTACTCCCTCGTCCCGCACAGCGGCGGCGCGGCGGTCGGGGTCCTCGACCTGTACCTCCACCACCCGGAGCCCGGGGTCGCGCACGTGGGCCTCCTGCTCTTCCGCGAGTCGTGCCAGGGCATCGGCTACGGGAAGGAGACCGTCGCGGCCCTGGAGCACGCCCTGCAGCGCGCCGGCTTCGCGGCGCTGCGCTGCTCGGTCGGCGACGAGAACCCGGGAGCGCAGGCGTTCTGGGAGCGGGTCGGGTTCGGCGAGATCGGGCGCCTCGACGGCGGCGTCGCCGTGTACGAGCGGCCGCTCGTCGAGGTGCGCTGAGCGGCTGCCCGGCGCGCCCGGGAGCGGCACCCCTCCAACGACGAACGCGGCCCGGAGGCCGCGCTCTGCTTCACGCCCTTCTTCGCCGGCGGCTACTCGGCGGAGGGCTGCGGCGCCATCTGCCGGGCGGACCGCGCGAAGTAGCCTCGCACGCCCTCGTAGAGGCTCGCGAGGCCCACGTAGCCGAAGCCGACCTGGAACAGCACGAGGAACGGCAGCGAGTAGTAGACGCCCCGCTCGACGAGGTAGAGCACGCCGTAGGTCATGTAGCCGGCGAGCGCGAGCTCGACGATGGGCTGGAACGTGAGCGCCGCCTTGTAGCGCTTCTTCGCGACCGAGTCGCCCGCCGACTTCACGCCGTGCTTGGGCGTGCGGGTGAAGCCGGTCTCGTAGCCCATGAGCGCCTCGACGACCGCGCGCGCCTGGTTCACCGCGAGGCCGATGCCGAGCGCCATCACGAACGGCAGGTACTTCACGCGCTCCCAGCGCGTCTTCCCCTGCTCGCGCTGGCTCGCCACGTAGAAGAAGACGACGCTGAAGGTCGCCGCGGCGAAGAACGGCAGGTCGAGGAACAGCACCTCGAGCGCGCCGTGCGAGACCCGCACCACCACCGTGATCGGCAGGAGGATGGCGAGCGGGATCATCATGAGATACCCGAGGTTCGCGGTGAGGTGCATGAACGCCTCCCGCTTGACCGCCTTCGGCACGTCCGCGCGGCGGATGAGCGGGAGGAGCTTCAGCGCCGTCTGGATGGAGCCCTTGGCCCAGCGGTGCTGCTGGCTCTTGAACGCGCTCATCTCGACCGGGACCTCGGCCGGCGTCACGAGGTGCGGGAGGTAGACGAACTTCCAGCCCTTCATCTGCGTGCGGTACGAGAGGTCGAGGTCCTCGGTGAGCGTGTCGTGCTGCCAGCCGCCGCCGCTCGCGATCGCCTCGCGGCGCCAGATCCCGGCGGTGCCGTTGAAGTTGAAGAACAGGCCCGAGCGGTTGCGCGCGGTGTGCTCGATGACGAAGTGGCCGTCGAGCAGGATCGCCTGCGCCTCGGTGAGGAGCGAGTACGAGCGGTTCAGGTGGCCCCAGCGCGTCTGGACCATGCCGATCTGCGGGTCGGTGAAGAAGTCGACGGTGCGGCGGAGGAAGTCCGGCTCGGGGACGAAGTCCGCGTCGAACACCGCGACGAGCTCGCCCTTCGCGAGCGTGAGCCCGTGCTCGAGCGCGCCCGCCTTGAAGCCCTTGCGGTTCGTGCGGTGGACGTAGGCGATGTCGAGCCCACCCTTCCGGTGCCGCTCGACGCACGCGTGGGCGATGCCCTGCGTCTCGTCGGTCGAGTCGTCGAGCACCTGGATCTCGAGGAGATCGCGCGGGTAGTCCATCTTCGCGACGGCGTCGATGAGCCGCTCCGTCACGTACATCTCGTTGAAGATCGGCAGCTGGATGGTGACGCGCGGGAGCCGCTCGAAGCGGCCCATCGGCGACGGCAGCCGGTACTTGTGCCGGTAGTACAGGTACGCCATCGCGTACCGGTGCGAGCCGTACACCGAGAGGAGCAGCAGCAGGAGGGCGTACGCGACTACGACCGATAGCTCGATGGCGCTCATCTGTCCGTTTTTTCGGGATGCGGCAGGGCGACCGCTCCCCTGGCGGGGACCTGCAAAACCGGGCGGACTATAGCCTCCCCGTCCGCGAAGTCAATCAAGCCAAAACCTGCGCCCCGACAGGCGAAAACGGGATTGTTCCGCGCAGGTTACCCCCCCGTACCCGAGCGCCTGCAGGCGCGGCAGGTGCGACCTCCGGAACGGTCCCCCGCGGGGGGTAGCCGCGCGGGTCATTCACGCATGGCCGCCATGCCCGGCGACGGCGGCGACGAGGCCTTGAGGATGTCGACGGCGCGCAGGTAGTCGAGGGCGGTGTGCAGGGGGTGATCTTCGCCCCCCGTGCCGGCGGGACCTGGCCCGGCAGGAGCGCCCGCCGGGGTGGACTCGTTGCGGAGGTGACCCTTCAGGTCGCTCTCGCCGGGGGTGGCGTCCGCGACCACCGCGGGGGCCGCCTCGCCGACGACCACGTCGGGCGTGATGCCCCGCTCCTGGATGGAGCGGTGCTTCGGGGTGAAGTAGCGGGCGACGGTGAGCTTCAGCCCCGAGCCGTCCTCGAGCTCGACGATGGTCTGCACCGAGCCCTTGCCGAACGTCCGCGTGCCCATGATCACGGCGCGCCCGTGATCCTGCAGCGCCCCCGCGACGATCTCGCTCGCGCTCGCGGTCCCCTTGTTCACGAGCACGATCACCGGGTACGGCGGCTCGGTGTCCTTCTCGCGCGCCTTCTCGACCTGGACGTCGCGGCGGGTACGCCCCTCGGTCGTCACGATGATCCCGGAGGCGAGGAAGAGGTCCGCCACACGCACCGCCTGATCGAGGAGGCCCCCGGGGTCGTTGCGGAGATCGAGGACCAGGCCGCGCAGCTCGCCGCCGAGACGGGCGCGCGCGTCGTCGAGCGCCTTCTTCACGCCGCGGTCGGTCCGCTCCTGGAACGCCTTCACACGCACGTACGCGTAGCGCCGCTCCGGGTCGAGGATCTTGAGCTCGACGCTCTGCGTCCGCACGCGATCGCGCACGAGCGTGAGCGCCTGCGGCGCGGTGAACCCGTCGCGCATCACCTCGAGCACCGCCCGCGTGCCCGCCGGGCCCTTCATGCGCCGGATGGCCTCGGCGAGCGCCATGTCCTTCGTGGGCGCCCCGTCGATGGCGAGG
This sequence comes from Anaeromyxobacter terrae, assembly GCF_022690685.1. Lineage (GTDB taxonomy): Bacteria > Myxococcota > Myxococcia > Myxococcales > Anaeromyxobacteraceae > Anaeromyxobacter > Anaeromyxobacter terrae. Next base: position 13,367 of record NZ_JALCYY010000093.1, read on the forward strand.
ATCCGATCGCCGGGGTGCAGGCCGGCGCGCTCGCCGGGCGAGTCCGCGAGCGGCGCGACCACGGTGAGGGCGCCGTTCGCGAGCGCGACCTCGAGGCCGAGCCCGTCGAACTCGCCCGTCGTGTCCTCCCGCAGCTGGCGGTACACGTCCGGGCGCATGAACGCCGAGTGCGGATCGAGCCGGCCGATGACCCCGTCGATGGCGCCGTAGACGAGCTCCTGCTCGTTCACGTCCTCGACGTAGTCGTTCTCGACCTTCTCGAGCACCTCGGCGAACACGTCGAGGGGGCGGTACGGCGCGGCGGCCCCGCGCCGGGAGGCAGAGGCCACGTGCTCCACGCCGAGCCCGGCGAGGAAGGCGACCGCGAGCGCGCCCACGAGCGCGAGGCGGGAGAGGACGGGCCGGCGCGTCATGGCGGCGATCATACCCGACGCGCGCGGCGGGTTGGAGCCGTCGTTCGCCTCAGGGCGCGAGCCAGGGGCGCGGATCTATCGGCCGCCCGTGCTCGCGCAGCTCGAAGTACAGGTACGGACCCTTGAGCGAGCCCGAGTCCCCGACCGTGCCCAGGACCGCGCCCGCGTCGACGACCTCGCCCATCGCGGTCTGCATCGCCCCGAGGTGCGCGAAGAGCGTGTGGTAGCCCTCCCCGTGCTCCACGATGACGAGGTTGCCGTACCCCTTGAACCAGCCGGCGTGCACCACCCGCCCCGGCGCGACGGAGCGGACCGGGGCGCCCGCGCGGGCGGCGAAGTCGAGCCCGTTCTGCACGGTGACGGTGTTGAACTTGGGGTTCACGATCCGGCCGAAGCCCACCGCGATCGCGCCGGAGGTGGGCGCCGGCAACCGTCCCTTCCGCGCGGAGAACCCGCCCGGCAGCGCGCCGCCCACCCGCGGCGGCGGGAGCGTCGCCACGAAGTCCGCGAGGCGGCGCGCCTGCGCCGCAGCCTCCCGCGCCGCGCGCTCGTGGAACCCGCGCGCGCTGCGGAGCGCCGCGAGCAGCGTCTCGCGCTCCTCGCGCCGCGCCTCCGCCTGGGCGCGCCGCTCCGCCGCCTCGGCGGCGAGCGCGTCGAGCCGGGCCGCCTCCCG
>NZ_JALCYY010000094.1 GCF_022690685.1 Anaeromyxobacter terrae
CGGCCGGATCCGCGGCGGTGCGCGACAGCTCCGCCAGCGCCTCGGCCCGCCCCGCGGCGTCGCCGGCGTCTCCGAGCGCCGCGGCGAGCCGCCCGAGGAGCCGCGGGCGCCCGTCCTCCGGGGCGATGGCGAGCGCCTCGCGCAGCGCCTCGACGGCGGCGGCCGGATCCCCGAGCCCGTCGTGCAGGACCGCGGCGCGCTGCGCGAGCAGCGCGGCCCGCTCGGGCCCGGAGGCGCGCGCAGCGCGGTCCGCGAGCAGGCCCGCCGCGTCGGTCCAGCGCTCGGCGGCGAGCGCCACACGCGTCAGCGCCGCGAGGGCGGCGCCGTCCTCCGGGGCGAGCTCGAGGGCGCGGCGGAGCTCGCGCGCGGCGTCGTCGAACGCGCCGAGATCTTCCTCGGCGATCGCCGCGGCGCGCAGCCTGAGCGGGCGCTCGTCCTCGGGGTGGCCGGCGAGCTTGCCGGCGGCCCCGACGAGGACCTCGAACAGCTCGCGCTCCGCGCCGACGCCCGCGGCGAGGGCCTCGGCGCGGCGGCGCGCCTCGCCGTGCTGCGGGCACGCGCGGACGGCCGCGAGCGCCGCGGAGAGGGCCCCGCGCGCGTCACCGAGCCGCTCGGCGCGGAGCGCGGAGGCGTCGAGGAGATGGCGGGCGCGCTCGCGGGCGTCGCCCTCGGGCAGCGCGCGCGCGATCCGCTCGAGCGCGGCTGCCTGGCGGGCGACGTCCCCGGCCGCCGCGTACGCCGGCGCGAGCGCCTGCGCGACGCGGAGCGGCTCCACGCCGCGCTCGAGGAGCCGCTCGAGGAGCGCGATCGCGTCGCCCTGCGCGGGGCCGACGCCGCCCGACGAGAGGACGGCGAGCGCGAGCTCCACGGCCTCGGCGTGCCGCCCGAGCGGCTCCGCGAGGAGCTCCGCGCGCGCGATCTCGAGCGCGGCGCGCTCGGCGCCCGACTTCCGCGCCGCGAGCCTGCCGAGGACCGCGGCCCGCTCCTCGGCGGCCGCGGCGGCGGGGAGCGCCTCGAGCGCCGCGTGCAGGCCCCAGAGCGCCGCGTCGTCCTCGCCCGCCTCGAGCGCGTCACGCCACGCCGCGGCGGCGCGCTCCGGCTGGGCAGCGTCCTGCCAGAGCGCGCCCAGCCGCGCCGAGAGCGCGCGCCGCTCCTCGCCGTTCGCCGCGTCGCGGCGCTGCTCGAGCTCGCGCGCGAGCTCGACCTGCTGCCCCGCGCGCGCCATGCAGGCCTCGAGCGCCGCGGAGGCGCCGCGGTCCTCGGGGTCGAGCTCCGCGAGCGCCCGCCAGGCGCCCACCGCCTCCTCGGGCTTGCCGAGGTCCCGGTCGAGGACCTCCGCCACCCGGCGGAGCAGCGTCTTCCGGGCGCGCAGGTCGTCCTGCACCGCCGACGCGGCGGCGCGGTAGGCGCGCACGAGGTCGAGGAAGGCGTCGGCCCGCGCGGCGGCGCCCTCCATCGCCTTGCGCGTCGCGGCCCGCGAAGGATCGAGGGCGAGGGCGCGGGAGAGCGTCCGGAGGGCGTCCTTCGGGCGGCCGAGCCGCTCCTGCTGGACCTCGGCGAGCCGCTCGAGGAGCCGGATCCGCTCGGCCCGGTCGCGCTCCAGGCCCGCGGAGGCCTCGAGCACCTGGGCGAGCGCGGTCCACTCCTCCGCGTCCGCCAGCAGCGGCGCGAGCCCCGCGGCGGCGGGCGCGTGGCCGGGATCGACGCGGAGCGCCGCCTCCAGGTGGCGCCGGGCGCGGGCCGGGTCGTCGAGCCGCTCGCGCGCGAGCTGCGCCGCGCGGACCCGGAGCGGCGCGTGGGCGGCCTTCGGGGGCGCCGCGGCGAGGTGACGCTCGAGCGTCGCGAGCGCCTCCTCGAAGCGGCCGGCGTCGGCGTGGTGCTCGAACGCCTGGAGCGCGGCCGGCTCGCAGGCGGGGTCGAGCGCGAGCGCCTTCCCGAGCGCGACGAGCGCGCTGTCCGCGTCGGCGAAGCGGATGACGTCGACGCGCGCCATCTCGAGGTGCAGCGCGACGAGCGCGGCCCGGTCCCGGGTCTGCGTCGCGAGCCGCGCGAGCGCGTCGGCGTGCGCGCGGTGATCGCCCTTCTCGGCGTGGACGCGGGCGAGGAGGTCGAGCGCGGCCGGGTCGCCCGGCAGGAGCGCCCAGGCGCGGTCGATCCGCTCGAGCGCGCGCTTCACGCCCTCCGGGTCGTAGGCGAGGTGGAGCTGCGCGAGGCGGAGCTGGAGCGTGGCCGCCTCGCGGCGATCGCGCGCCTGCGGGACGCGCTTCTCGAGCGCCCGCGCCTCCTCGCGCCAGGCGCGCGGGAACGCCCGCAGGCGCTCGCGGATCTCCGCCGCGCCGGGCGCGGCGCGGTCGAGCGCGACCGCCTCGATGACCGCGTCGGCCGCGAGGCCGTGCTCGAGCGGCTCGTCGACGAGCCGTGCGGCGAGGAGGGCGTACTCGGCGGCGAGCGCCACCCCGTCCGCGCCGGCCTCCCGGGCCTCGTCGAGGAGCCGCTTCGCCTGCGCGAAGTGGCGGAGCGCGGCGAACGAGGCGACCCCGCGGGCGCGCGCCTCCGCGAGCCCGGGGTCGTGGCGGCAGGCGCGGGCGTACAGGAGCGCGGCGCGATCGCGCCGTCCGAGCCGCTCCTCGTGCAGCGCGCCGAGCCGCAGGGTGAGGCGCGCGGCCCCCGCGGGCTCCCCCGCCCCCGCCGCCCGCAGCCCGACCCGCGCGAGCGCCCGCCCCTCGGGGCGGTCCTCGAGGAGCTGGGTGAGCGCGGCGAGCGCGGCGGGCTCGGCCGGATCGCTCCGGAGGAGCTGCTGGTAGAGCTCCTCCGCCCGGGCCACGTTGCGGAGCTTCGTGCTCGCGAGCGCAGCCGCCTTGGCGAGGAGCGGCGCGCCGGGCTCGGGGACGAGGCGCGCCCTCCCCTCGTACAGCGAGACGAGGTCTTCCCAGCGCGCGGCCTGCTCGTAGAGCGCCTCGAGCGCCTCGAACGCGCCGGGATCGCCGGGCGCGGCCTCCAGCGTCTCGAGATGCGACCGGATCTGCTCGTCCAGGGAGGGTGCGCTCAAGGTGGGTACGCTCGGCGAGAGGAGGGCCCGGGAAAGCGCCGACGGCCCGGAAGTATAGGGCTCGCCTCGCGAGGGGGTCAACGTTCCGACCGCCAGATTTCCCAGCCCTTACGGGCGGTTGCCTACATAGGCGCCGCGATATCGGCCCTCCCAAGGCGGCAACCCCGCGCTCGGCGCCCCGCCCGCCCGCCCGCATTCGCCGGGAGTGGAGGCTCCCGCACGCCTCACGGAGCCGGCGTGTACTGGACGAGCTCCTCGGTCCGCTCGCCCTCCTCGCGCACCTTCCCGACGTTCGGGGCGAGCCAGTAAGTGCGATCGGAGCCCACCTTGTCCAGCCGGACGCGTGCGACCTGCAGGCAGGTGAAGGTGCCCGCCGGCACGGTGACCTGGACGTCCTTCGCGATCACGGTGAACCGGTACGTCTGGTTCTTCTCCGTGAAGGTGCCGTCCGCGTGCTCCTCGTGCTCGAGCACGGTCGCCTCGTACACGGAGCCGACGGGCGCCGAGGCAGAGAGGGTCTTCGGCGCGGACGGCGACCAGGTGGTGGTGCGCACGAGCAGGCCCGCCTTGCGGTCCTCCTCGCGGGCCCTCAGGACGAACCCGTCCTTCTCGACGAGCCAGCCGCGCTCCTCCTGGGTGGGCTCGGTGTCGACGACGAGGACCGCCGACTCGGTGGACCCCGGCACCTGCTGCGGCCCGACGACCTCGACCGTCTTCTCGAACGGCGCGTCGAGCAGCGGGTCGGTGACGCGATAGCTCCAGCGCGCGCCGGTGGCGAGCGGCGCGAGGTTCTTCTCCCCGGGAGGGGCGGGCGGCTGCGGGTCGTTCGTGATGGCGCCTCCGCCGCAGGCGGCGAGCGCGGCGGCGGCGAGGGGGAGCAGGCGGCGGAACATCAGGCGATCTCCTTCGAGGGTGCGGGCGCAGGGGCGGGCCGGATCTCGATCGGCGTCGCCCCGGGATGGCGCGCTTCCGCCTCGGGGGCGGCCGGCGCGTCGGGGACCTTGAACAGATCGAGCCCGGCGAGGAGCACGCACGCGAACGCCGCGCCGGAGAAGGCGAGCGGGAGGCTGCCGTGACCGCACGCCATGCCGAGCCCGATGACGAGGAAGAGCACGGCCGCGTCGCGAGGGTCCTTGAGGCCCGAGCGGAACCGGACGAAGCTCCCGAGGCCGACGAGCCCGAACGCCTTCGCGAGGCTGTTGCCGATGACGATGGTGATGATCGTGGCGGCGACGCAGAGCAGGATCTGCGCCTGCGCCATCTCGGGGCGCGGCGGCGGCCGGCCCATGACGTACCGCCACGGGCGAACCGCGAGCACCGTGCCGATGACGAGCGCGGCGCCGAACCGCGGCGCGAGCTCGCCGACCCTCAGGGCGGCGAGGTCCACGCCTCCCTCCGCGGCAACCGTCGTCAGATCGAACATGCCTCCTCCTCCTGCCGCGCGAGCGCGGCACCGGGCGCGGTGAGGGCGAGCGCCGCGCCCGAGAACGCCGCGTGCGCGTTGCGCAGCACCGGGAGGCTCCCCGGCGCGGTGCGGAGCGCCCGCGCGACGAGCTCGCGCCCCCGCTCGCGGAGCGCGAGCTCGCGGAGCGAGGAGACGGCGGTCGTGGGCCAGAGCTCGACGCCCGCCTCCCGCAGCGCCCACGCGCGCGGGTGATCCATCCCGTCCACCGAGTCGAGCGCCTCCTTCGTCGCCGGCAGCGCGCGCTCGCGCAGCGCCCACGCGTACGGTGCGTCGATCCCGGTGAGCGAGCGCAGCACCCGCTTCGCGGCGTGCTCGAAGAGCCGCTCCCGCAGCTCGCGCGCCACCGGGCCGTCCACCCCCGCCGTGGAGCGCAGCGCCGCCAGCCGGTCGCGGTCGGCGAGCGCGACCCGGAGCGCGTCCGCGCGGGGACCCGCGAGCCCGGCGAGGCTCCGCGCGACCGGGACGAGGAGCTCGCGACGCAGGCCCTCCCCCCGGAGCGCCCACGCGTCGGGATCGTCCACGCCGGCGAGGCCATCGAGGACGCCGGCGATGGCGCCGCGCTCGAGCCCGCGCGCCCGGAGCTCCCACGCCTCCGGCGAGTCGTTCCGGGCGAGCCCGGCGAGCGCCGCCTCGGGCGCGGCGTCGAGCAGGAGCTCGCGCAGCGACATCGCCTCCGCCGAAGGCTCGTCGCCGAGGCTCTCGAGGACGTCGGCCGGAGCCTCCCCGGCGAGCGCGCGCCGGAGCGCGAAGGCGCCGGGGTCCGCGAGGCCGTGGAGGCTCCGCGCGACGAGGCGGGGGGCGCGAGGGGCGAGCGACACGCGCAGCGCGTGCTCCGCGGCCCCGGGGATGCCGGCGAGGAGGAACGCGGCGAGGTGCGGCTCCGCCGCTGCGAGCGCGGCGACCGCCGCCCGGAACCGCACGGCGACCTGCTCGGGCGAGGCCTCGGCCTCGACCGCGGAGGCGCGGGCGCTCCCCGGTCCCCGGCGCGCCGGGGGGACGAACGCGGTCCGTGGCGCCACGCGCGAGAGGATCGCGCCCGCGACCTCGTCGGCGAGCGCAGCGAGCGGGCGGCCCTCGTTCGACGTCACGATCCAGCGCGCCGGGTCGCGCTCCGCCTCGGCGCGGAGGTGCCGCCGGATGCGCACCTGCAGGCCGGCGCCGGCGAGCCCCTTTCGCGACTCGGCGTCGCCGTCCCGGCCCTCGAGGATCTTCCCGACCCGCTTGCGCAGGCGAGCCAGATCCGGATCGACGTCGACGAGCACGATGAGGTCCGGCCACGTGCCGCCCGCGCCCACGCGCACCGCCGCCTCGACCTCGTCGCGCGGCAGGCCGCGCCCGGCCGCGGCGAGCGCGACGAGCGAGTGGAGGCTGCGGTCGGCGATCACGACCCGGCCGTCCGCGAGGGCGGGCCGCACGATCTCGTCGAGCTGCTGCGTCTCCCGCGCGAGGTTCAGGAAGAGCTCCGTCCGCGCGGACATCTCGAGCAGGCGCGCGTCGCGCGTCAGCTCGCGAACCCGCCGCGCCACGCCGGAGGCGAGCACGCCCTTCTCGCGCGCGTGCAGGACGGGGTGCCCCGCCGCCCGCAGCCGCTCGCAGACCAGGTTCGAGAGGGTGGTCTTGCCGCTCCCGTCGATGCCTTCGAAAGAGACGAACACCCGTCATGCCCCCGTGGAGCGATCGTCGGCGCCTCGCCCGATCGCCGCCGCGAACTTCGAGTAGGTGGTGCCGCGGGCCCGGCCGAGGTGGGCGAGCCACCGCGGCAGTCCCTCCGGCCCGAACTTCAGCTCGACCACGACGCGCGGCTCCGCCCCGTACGCGGGTCCGAGGCCGCCGTTCCAGGGCGGGGCCCCGTCCGAGAAGAGCGACCAGGCCGCGGGGTGGAACGTGAGCCCGTCGTCGACCGTCACCCGCCAGTGCGCCGTCGTCTGATAGACGCGGCGCCGGTACGAGGTCGCGACCACGGGCGCGAGCGCCCCGAACGTGGACGCGAGCGAGCGGGCGATCACCCCGCGGACCTCGGCGCGCTGCAGCCAGATCCGCTCCTTGCTCGTGATCCCGGCCCGCTCCCGCTTCACCTCGAGGACGACGCGCCCGGACTCGCCGCTCCGATCGGGCTCGTACGCCTTGGCGCGAACCTTGACGCAGTCGTCCGGCGACGCGGCGGCGCGCAGCGCGAGCGTCCCCCCCGGCGAGTCGAAGTAGACCGAGACGACGCGGCTCTCCAGCGGCAGGACGTACCGCGCGAGCGCGCCCGCGACCGAGTCCGCCTCGTCCCGGTCGAGCAGGAGCTTCACCTCCCTGCGAAGGTTCGTGATGCCGCTCTCCGCGAGTGGGTGAGTGATCATCGCTTCCTCAGAACCTCGTGGCGATCTGCATCGCCAGCGCGTTCCCGGGCACCTCGTCACCGGGGCGGCGCGCACGCTCTCCCTGCAGCTTCACCTTGAGTCCTTCGGTCCACGCCAGCACCGCCCCTCCGATGGCGGAGTACCCGACCCCCCGGGTCGTCCCGCGCAGCTCGAGCACCTCCGCGCCCGCGACGGGTGTCACCCGCAGCCGCCTCGCCTCCCCGAGCTTGAAGGTCCAGCCGACGAGCGCGGTGCCCGCCGTGAAGGTGCCGGCGTCGAGCTTCCCGCCGAAGCCCTCGACGGTCGCGTCGAGCGGCCCGCGCGAGAGCTGCGCGTACGCGCTCGCGGCCTGACGCACCGGGACGAGCGCGTCGCTCGAGCCCGCGCGGTACGCGGTGACGCCCAGCTCGAAGGGCTTCCAGGGATGCGCCGACGCGCGCGCCGCGAGGTCCTGCGCCTTGTTCTGCCCGCCGAAGGCGCTCCGCTCGCCGACGAACACCCCGCCCACGAGCTCGAGCCGTCCGCTCCAGGGGCGCACCCCGGCGGTCGCGCCGAGGCGGCGACCTCCGAGCTCGTTGTCCTTCACGAGGTACCCGTTCACGAGACCGCGATCGACGAGCGGCAGCTTCCAGCTCGACTCGAGCTGGCGCGCCGAGAACGGCGCCTTGAAGCGCCCGGCCTGGAGGCGCGTCGCGAACGGTCCGTCGAGGCGCGCGAACGCGTCCTTGATGGGCGTCTTCGAGGCGACATCCGCCTCGAGCACCGTGAGCACGCCGGGCAGCCGCGCCTCGACGCTGATGCGGGCGGAGGTCATGTCGAGGCGGCGCGTCCAGTCGTCGCGCTCGTCGGCCGCGACGCCCATGTAGAGGCGCCCGTGCACCTCGACGTCGAGCGGCACCGTGATGCGCGTCCCGCGCGCCGGCTCGGCCGCGGCCGCCGGTGCGGCCGGTGTCTCGGCCGCGGCGGGCGGGGCGGGCGCCGGCGAGCGCGGGCTGCGCGCGAGCGGAACCGGCCTCGCGTGCGCCGGACGCGCGGCGGCGGTGCTCGCAGGCACGACCACCGGATCCGCGGCTGCCTCCCCGCCCTGCGAGGCCTGCTCGCCAGCCTGTCCTCCGGAGGCCTGCTCTACCGCCGGTGCACCTGCCGCCCCGAGCGGCGGGGCCTCCTGGCGCGTCGTCTCCGGCGCGCCCGCATCTGGGGCTGGCTGTGGAGCGGGCTCCTCGGCGTACGCACCGCGGGAGCGCCCCAGGGTGACCGCGAGGGCGACGGCGAGCGTGACGAGGGAGTGACGTGCTGGTTTCACGGCCAGCTCTAGGTGCAACGGGGGTGCCCACCGCTCGACGCCCGGGCATGCAGCCGCGCGGTGCCACGGCGTTCCTCGGAGTGGAAACGCTTTTCCCATCGACTGAACGCGGGCGGCTTTGCCGCCGACGCGCTCGGGGGCATGGATCGCGCCGCTCCTCCTGTTCTCCGGCTCCGGATCGAACCTTCGAACGGGCGGCCCGACGTGGGGCGGCGAGAGGAAGCCTGCTTGCGCATGCTCGCCCGGCTGATCGCCCCCACCACGATCGTGCTGCCGGGCCTCGTGTCGGCCGCCGCCCTCACGCGCGGCCCCTTCCTGCAGCCGGCCTCGGCGCACGCCTCGCTCGCGAGCTGAATACCGACGTGCCGGCGGCCGTACGCGTGGTCCCGGAGCTCGGGGGCGGCGGGACGGTGGTGGGGGAGAGCCCCGGCACGGCGCACCATGGGGTCAGGCTCGACGGCCTGCCCGTCGGGAGCGTCTTCGCCTCCCGCGTCGAGCTCGAGGGGAGGGTCCACGCGACCGGCACCCTCCGCACGCCCGGCGCGACGGACACCGCGGAGGGCCGGGGACGGTCCTCGGACGAGCTGCGACGGCGAGCGTTCGACGACGGTCGGCTGCGTCGACCGCGCGCGCGGAACGACGGTTCGCGACCCGAGCGCGGCCTCCCGCGGCGCCGCCGTGACACCGCGGCCCCGGGGGCGCGCGCGTTGCAGCAGCACGCGAGCATGTGCTCTCGCCTCTCCGTCGCGGCGTGCCTCGCCACCGTGCTCCTCGGCTGCAACGCCGACGCCCCGCCCCTCCCGAAGGTCGATCCGCCTCCCGGAGATCCTCCGACGTGCGGGGACTGCGGCACCCCCGGCACTCCGGCGGACCGTCCTCCCGAGGTCGTCACCTGGCCGGCGCTGCAGGGCAAGGTCGAGCCGCTCGCGATCACCTTCCCGCCCTCGACGGCGGACATCGTCTACCAGCTGTGGAGCAAGGTGTGGGCCCCGGGGCAGCTGTACCTCGGCGGCACCTGGTACGACGTCGAGCTCCGGCAGCGCGGCGACGGCGCGCGCGAGCACCCGAAGCACAGCTGGAAGACGCGCCACCCCACGAGCGGCGAGACCCACGCCGGGGCGCCCGGAACGGGATCGTGGACCACGAGGACGCGCAACTACCTCGCCGAGTACCTCGACGGCGGCTACCTCTCCGACCCGTTCGCCTACGGCCTCCTGCTGGGCGCCGGCGTCCGCTCGCCGCGGTGGCGCTTCATCACCCTCGACGTGAACGGCGAGCACCAGGGCGTCTACGTCGAGGTGCAGGAGGCCGACGACAAGCACTTCCTCCGCGACCACGGGTTCCACGAGGACTCGACGACGTACCGCTGCGGGCTCCGCGACTGCGAGATGAAGCTCTCCCCGCCGGCGTCCTACCAGGGCCAGTGGGAGAAGGAGACGAACGAGACGCAGCCCTGGGACGATCTCTGGACGTTCCTGCGCGAGCTGAACCGGACGCCCGAGCACGAGTTCCCCGCCTGGCTCGAGCAGCACTTCGACGTGGATCGCCTGGTCCGCATGTACGCGGTCGCGATCCTCGTCAGCTGGTCGGGCATCGACGACTCGGGCAGCTACCTCGTCCACGACGCCGCGACGGGCAAGTGGTCGTTCGTGCCGTGGGATCTCAACAACGCGCGGATGGTGTACTGGCGCGGGCTCACGGCGACGGCGACGCCGAACTGGCACGACGCGATCCCCACCTACACGCTGTACGATCCCGCCACCCTGGGGGTCGCGGCCGACAAGTCGCAGCGCTACGGCGTCAGCGCGCATCCGCCGTTCGTGGTGCTGTTCCAGCGGCTCTGGGACGCGCCCGCCCTCCGCAACCGGGTGCTCGACGAGGTCGAGAAGATGCTCGACGGCGTGTTCTCGCCCGCGCAGGCGTTCCCGCGGATCGAGGCGCTCCACGCCCTCATCGCAGAGCCGCTGCAGCGCGATCCGTGGGTGGATCAGGCTCTCGCCGCGGCGTCCGTGCGGTTCCTCGAGGAGTACGTGACGCGCCGCACGGGGTTCCTCCGGGGCGAGATCCCCACCGAGCGGCATCGGGGAGAGGGCGGCCTCGTCGTGAACGCCGTCGGGCCCGGGTTCCTCGAGCTCTACAACCGCGAGGACGCGCCCCGCGATCTCGGCGGCCTCACCCTCACTCCCGATCTCCGCGATCGGCTGCAGGGCCCGCTCCCCTCGGGCACGGTCGTGCCCGCCCACGGGAAGATCACGCTCCCGTTCACCCCCGGCGCGGACGGCGGCGAGGTCGGCGTCTTCGACGCGACCACGCAGCTCCCGCTCGACGCGACCTTCTACGCGCCGCTCGGCGGCAGGACGTACGCGCGGATCCCCGACGGCGCCGAGACGTGGGGGTGGCGGTAGCGGCGCGAGGCGCAGGAGACGGAGCCGGCGCGGGCCACCGCAGCGACGCGCGTCGAGGTGCACCGCATCGGCCGCCTCCGAGGGCTCGAAGAAGACGAGCGCCCAGGCGAGGAGACGCCGCCCGCTCATCCTCGGCGTCGGCCTGCGCAGCAGGCAGACGTCGAAGGACGCAGGCCCGGTGTCACGCGCCGCGCAGGGCCTCGAGCTCCTGCCAGCGCGCGTACAGCCGCTCGACCTCGACCCCCGCCGCGGCGAGCGCGTCGCGCATGCCGCCGACCGCGGCGCCGTCCTTCTGGTAGGTGGCGGGATCCGAGAGCGCCCCCTCGAGCGCGGCCTTCCGCTCCTCGGCCGCGAGGATCGCCGCCTCCATGCCCTCGAGCTCTCGCTGCTCCTTGAACGAGAGCTTCCCCGGCCTGCGGGCGCGCTCGACCTTCGGCGACGCGCGCGGCGCCGGCGACGCCGCCCGGACCTCCGCGCGCGCGGGCGCGGCCTCCGAGCGCGCGGCCGCCTCGGCCTGCCCCTTCAGCGTGCGGTACGTCTCGTAGTTGCCCTCGTAACGGACCGCCCTCCCCTCCCCCTCGAAGGCGAGGATCGCGGTCGCGACCTTGTCGAGGAAGTAGCGGTCGTGCGTGACGAGCAGGACGGCGCCGTCGAAGCCGAGGAGCAGCCGCTCGAGCACGTTGAGCGTGACGAGATCGAGGTCGTTCGTGGGCTCGTCCAGCACGAGGACGTTCGCGCCGGCGAGGAACGCCCGCGCGAGGAGCAGCCGGTTCCGCTCGCCGCCCGAGAGCGCCTTCACCTGCATGCGCTGGACGGTGGGCGGGAAGAGGAGGTCGTCGAGGTAGTCGCGGAGCGCGACGCGGCGGCCCGAGAGCTCGACGAAGTCCTCCCCGCGCGTGCCGTCCCGGCTCCCGCCCGCGGCCTCGTAGACCGTCTGCTCCGGATCGAGGGCCTCGCGCCCCTGGTCGTGGTACGCGACCCGCGTGCGCACGCCGACGACGACGCGGCCGCCGTCGGGCGCCAGCTCGCCGAGCAGGACCCGCAGGAACGTCGTCTTGCCCGCGCCGTTCGGGCCGACGATGCCGATCCGCTCGCCGCGCTGGACCGTGAGGCTCACGCCCGCGAGGACCTGCCGCTCGCCGAAGCGCTTCACGAGGTCGTGACCCTCGAGCACGGTCTGCGAGAGCCGCGGCGTCGCCGCGAGCTGCAGCTCCGGGACGCGCGGCCGATCCGCGCCGCGCTCGGCCATGAGCCTCCGCGCCCGCTCGATGCGCGCCTTCGACTTCGTCCGCCGGGCCTCCACCCCGCGGCGGAGCCAGGCGACCTCCTGCGCGATCCAGCGCTGCCGCTTGTGCTCCGCGAGCGAGCCCTGCTCCTCGGCCACGAGCTTCTGCTCGAGGTAGGCCTCGTAGTTCCCCGGGTAGCTCGTGACGCCGGCCCCCGGCGAGATCTCGACGATGCGGTCGACGAGATCGTCGAGGAAGTAGCGGTCGTGGGTGACGAGGAGCAGCGCGCCCTTCAGCCGATCGATCTCCTCCTCGAGCCAGTCGACGGTGTCGGCGTCGAGGTGGTTCGTCGGCTCGTCGAGGAGGAGGAGGTCGGGATGGGTGAGCAGCGCCCGCGCGAGCGCGACGCGCTTGCGCGTGCCGCCCGAGAGCTCCGCGACCGGCCGATCCCAGTCCTTCACGCCGAGTCGTTCCAGCAGCCGCCGCGCCTCGTGCGCCGTGTCCCATCCGCCGAGCTGGTCGATGCGGTCCGAGAGCTGCGCGAGCTCCGCGAGGAGACGATCGTGCGCCGCGACGTCGTGCTCGGCCGAGAGTCGGGCGGAGAGCGCCGCGTGCGCGTCGATGGCGGCGCGGAGCGGCGCGCGCGCGACCTCGAGCTCGGACGCGACCGTCGCGCCATCGGGAAACGTGGGCTCCTGCGGCAGGTAGGTGACGAGCGCGCCCCGGCGGAGCTGCACCTCGCCGGCGTCCGGCTCCGCCGCCCGCGCGAGCATCCGCATGAGCGACGACTTCCCCGAGCCGTTCACGCCCACGAGCCCGACCCGCTCGCCCTCCTCGATCGTGAGGGAGAGGCCGTCGAAGACGGTGCGGCTGCCGAAGGCGAGCCGGAGCGAAGCGGCGTGGAGGAGCGTCACCGCGACTTCATACCACCGGGCAGGCGGCCTCGCCGGGCGCGGCGATCGAAGGTCCCGCGACCGCCGCCCGAGCTCCTACCCGAGGTACTTGCCGAGGAGCAGCGCGAGCTTCTGCCGGGTCTCCGCGGGGAGCCGCGAGCGGTCGGACCAGATCGCGAGCGCGAGCGCGGACTGGCACGCGCACGGCTTCTCGATCGCCGCGACCTGCGGGATCGCGCGCCGGATGAGCTCGAGCGCGTTCTGCGTCGCCGCCTTCACGTTCCCGAGGATCTCCTCGATGAGCTTCGCCTGGTCGAGCGTGGCCGGGTGCGGCTTCCAGCAGTCGTAGTCGGTGGGGAGCGCGACGGCCGCGTAGCAGAGCTCGGCCTCGCGGGCGAGCTTCGCCTCCGGCATGAGCGTCATCCCGATGAGCGACGCGCCCCAGCTCCGGTGCAGCTCGCTCTCCGCGCGCGTGGAGAACTGCGGCCCCTCCATGCACACGTAGGTGCCGCCCTGGTGGATGCGCGCGGGGAACCCGGTGCCCGCCTTCACGAGGACGTTGCGGAGCGTGTTGCAGAAGGGCGCGGCGAGCTCGACGTGGACGGCGAGGTCGTCGAAGAACGTCCCCGCCCGCCGGAACGTCCGGTCGATCACCTGGTCCGGGATGACGAGGTGCTTCGGCGCGACCTCCTCGCGGAGGCTGCCGCACGCGCCGCTCGCGAGAACGTGAGTCACGCCGAGCGACTTGAGCGCCCAGATGTTGGCGCGGTACGGCACGGCCGACGGACTCCGCATGTGCCCGTCGCCGTGGCGGGACAGGAGCGCCACGGGGACGCCGCTCACCTCGGTGAGCGTGATGGGCCCGGAGGGGCGCCCGAAGGGCGTCTCGACCTCACGCGTCTCGCCGGCGCCGAGCGCCCCGAGCGCCTCGCCGAGCCCCGTACCGCCGATCACCCCGACGACCACTCGAGCCATTCGCGTCCTCCTCGGAGGAGACAGTCTACCCGGAACGGGTAGGAGCCGCGGCGCGCCTCGGCGCCGAAAAAGAAAAAAGCCCGCCGGCGCGAATTGCGCCAGCGGGCCAAAAAAGATGCGGCAGCGACCTACTCTCCCACACCGCTTCCGGTGCAGTACCATCGGCTCTGGTGGGCTTAACTACCGT
>NZ_JALCYY010000095.1 GCF_022690685.1 Anaeromyxobacter terrae
CCGCCTGCGGGCGCGAGGTCCCGCCACGTGGGGCGGCGCGCTGCGGGCGGGGTGGGTGGAGGGCTCGGCGTCGGTCGTTGCGGTCGAGGTCGGGGTCGGGGTCGGGGTCGAGGTCGGGGTCGGGGTCGAGGTCGGGGTCGGGGTCGGGGGCGGGGTCGAGGTCGGGGTCGAGGTCGGGGTCGGGGTCGAGGTCGGGGTCGGGGTCGGGGTCGGGGTCGAGGTCGGGGTCGGGGTCGGGGTCGGGGACGAGGTCGGGGTCGAGGTCGGGGTCGGGGTCGGGGGCGGGGTCGGGTCGAGGTCGGGGTCGGGGTCGGGGTCGGGTCGAGGTCGGGGTCGGGGTCGGGGTCGGGAATTGAGTGGAGCCCGTCACGGCCTCCCTCACCCGCTCCTCAGCCGCCGGGGGCGAGCCCTTCGCCTGGCTCCGTCTCGAACGCGTGCGGCGGGTCACCGCTCGCCGCGGCCTGCGCCCGGAGCTCGCCCTCCCCTCCCTCGCCGCCCTGTGCGCCGGCGCCGCGCTGCTCGATCGCGACGCCCCACGGCGCGAGCCCACCGGCGCGCTCCGGCCCGAGGTTGGCGCGGACCACGAGCCCGGGCCGGACGAGCGTGAACGCGGTGCCCTCGCGCTCGACGCTCGGCCAGGCTCGCGCGAGCTCGGCGCGGTGCGCCCGCCTGAGCGCGAGGAGCCGCTGATAGTGCGCGCGCAGCGCGCCGTGCCGCCCGTCCCGGCGGTGCGAGAGCCTCGAGCGCAGGAACGTCTCCTCCGCCTGCGGGTCGGGGACCTCCCCGGCGCCCTCCGCGATGAACTCGTTCTTGCGCCCCTCCGACACGGCCGCGGCGAGCTCCGGGTCCGTGTGGCTCGTGAAGTACAGGAACGGCCGGTCCTCTCCGTACTCCTCGCCCATGAAGAGGAGCGGGAGGCCCGACCCCAGCACGACGAGCGTCGAGAGCGGGAAGAGGGCGTCGAACGGGACGATCGTGGACAGCCGCTCCCCGTGGGGCCGGTTGCCGACCTGATCGTGGTTCTGCGCGCAGGTGACGAACCGCAGGGGCGCGAGGCCCCGGACGTCGGTGCCGTGCGGTCGCTTCCGGTAGCCGGAGCGCTGGCCCTGGTAGACGAACCCCTCCGCGAGCGCGCGGCGGACGTCGTCGGGGCCGCCGAAGTCGCCGAGGAAGCCCTTCCGCTCGCCCGTGACGAGCGCGTGGAGCGCGTGGTGGAGATCGTCCGCCCAGACCGCCGAGGCGCCCCAGCCGCGCGGCGGCGGATCGAGCACCTTGCGATCGTTCTCGTCGTTCTCCGCGATGACGTGCACGACGCGCCCCGCGTCGCGGGCGGCCGCCCGGACGGCCTCGCCGAGCTCCGCGACGAGGTGCACCGCGGAGTCGTCCAGGATCGCGTGCGTCGCGTCGAGGCGCAGCGCGTCCACGTGGAAGTCGCGGATCCACTGCACCGCCGCCCCGATCATGAACGCGCGCACCGGCCCGGCCGCGTCGCCGTCGAAGTCGATCCCGTCGCCCCAGAGCGTCTTGTGACGATTCGTGAAGTAGGGGCCGAGCTCCGCGAGGTAGTTCCCCTCCGGACCGAGGTGGTTGTAGACGACGTCGAGGCACACGGCGAGGCCGAGCCCGTGCGCGCGGTCCACGAAGCGCTGCAGGGCGGCGGGGCCGCCGTACGCCTCGTGGACCGCGTACGGCTCGACGCCGTCGTAGCCCCAGTTCCGCGCCCCGGGGAACGGCTGGACCGGCATGAGCTCGACGCAGGTCACGCCGAGCTCGACGAGCTCGCCGAGCCGCTCCGCCGCGGCGTCGAGCGTCCCCTCCCCCGTGAACGTCCCGACGTGCAGCTCGTACAGCACGAGCGCGTCCTGCGGGAGCCCCTTCCACCCCGCGTCCCGCCAGGCGTGGCGGCTCGGGTCGAACACCTGCGACGCGGCGTGCACGCCGTCCGGCTGCCTCCGGGAGGCGGGGTCGGGCCGTACGCGCCCGTCTTCGAGGACGAGCGCGTAGCGCGTTCCGTGGCCGGCTCCAGCCACCTCCGCGGCGAACCAGCCGTCCGGCTCCCCTCGAAGCGAGTGCTCCTCGCCCTCGATCCGGACCGCGATGCTCCTCATCTTCGGGGCCCAGACCTCGAAACGAACCCGCCCGTCCGGCAGGATCGTGGGCCCGTGCGCGTGGTGCGTCATCCCGGGAAGCTACGGGGCGGGCTGGAGGCGCGGAAGCCCGGGAAACGGCCCATTCGTCCCTGCCGCGTGGGGTTTACCCGCCGACCCGTCCGGCCGAGATTAAGGACCCTCGAATCGGAATCGGGGGTCGACGGAGCTTCGTCCGTGCGCTAGCTTGGCCCGCCCCCGCCGAGCTCGGACACCGGCGAGACTCGACCACTTTCCGACCCAACCCCAAAAAGGAAACCACGGGATGGCTACCTCTTCCGATCGCCCGACGACGAACCCTCATCTCCTCGGCTGGGTCGACGAGATGGCGAAGCTGTGCAAGCCCGATCGCGTGTACTGGTGCGACGGCTCCGAGGCGGAGAAGAAGCGCCTCACGGAGGAGGCGGTCGCGGCGAAGGTCCTCATCCCGCTCGACCAGAAGAAGTGGCCCGGCTGCTACTACCACCACTCGAACCCGAACGACGTGGCGCGGGTCGAGCACCTCACGTTCATCTGCACGCCGACGCGCGAGGAGGCGGGGCCCACCAACAACTGGATGGCGCCGAAGGAGGCCTACCACAAGCTCGGCCACCTCTTCGAAGGCTCGATGAAGGGCCGCACGATGTACGTGGTCCCGTACATCATGGGCCCGGCGAGCTCGCCGTTCTCGAAGGTCGGCTTCGAGCTCACCGACTCCGTGTACGTCGCCCTGAACATGGGGATCATGACGCGCATGGGGAAGGTCGCGCTCGACCGGCTCGGCCAGTCGGACGAGTTCAACCGCGGCCTGCACTCGGTGAGCGACTGCGACCCCGAGAAGCGCTTCATCTGCCACTTCCCGCAGGACAACACGATCTGGTCGATCGGCTCGGGCTACGGCGGCAACGCGCTCCTCGGCAAGAAGTGCCTCGCGCTCCGCATCGCGAGCTACCTCGCGAAGAACGAGGGCTGGCTCGCCGAGCACATGCTCATCCTCGAGGCCGAGAGCCCGCAGGGCGAGAAGCAGTACGTCGCCGCCGCGTTCCCCTCGGCGTGCGGCAAGACCAACTTCGCGATGATGATCCCGCCCGCCGCGTACAAGGGCTGGAAGATCCGCACCGTCGGTGACGACATCGCGTGGATGCGGGTCGGCGAGGACGGGCGGCTGTGGGCGGTGAACCCGGAGAACGGCTACTTCGGCGTCGCGCCGGGCACGAACCGCAAGACGAACCCGAACGCGATGGACTCGGTCCGCAAGGACACGCTGTTCACGAACGTCGCGCGCGGGACGGACGGCGACATCTGGTGGGAGGGCTGGGACACGGAGCCGCCCGCCGAGCTCATCGACTGGAAGGGCCAGCCCTGGAAGAAGGGCTCCACCGAGAAGGCAGCGCACCCGAACAGCCGCTTCACGGCGCCGGCGCGGAACAACCCGGCGCTCTCGCCCTTCGTCGACGATCCGAAGGGCGTGCCCATCTCGGCGCTGATCTTCGGCGGTCGCCGCTCCACCACCGTGCCCCTCGTCCTCGAGGCCTTCAACTGGACGCACGGCGTCTACCTCGGGGCGACGATGGGCTCCGAGACCACCGCGGCCGCCACCGGCGCGGTCGGGGTCGTCCGCCGCGACCCGATGGCGATGCTGCCGTTCTGCGGCTACGACGCCGGCTCGTACTTCCAGCACTGGCTCGACATGCAGTCGCGCATCCCGAACCCGCCCAAGGTCTACATGGTGAACTGGTTCCGGAAGAGCGCCGACGGCAAGTTCCTCTGGCCCGGCTACGGCGACAACATGCGCGTGCTGAAGTGGATGCTCGATCGCGCCGCGGGCCGCGTGAGCGCGCAGGAGACGCTGCTCGGCTACACGCCGAAGGCGGGTGACCTCGACCTCTCCGGCATCGACGCGAAGCCGGAGGCCGTCGCCGCCGCCACCCGGATCGATCTGGGCGAGTGGGAGAAGGAGCTCGAGTCGCAGGAGGAGTGGTTCGACAAGCTCGGCAAGACGCTGCCCCGGCCGATCGCGCTCCAGCGCGAGATGCTGCTCGAGCGCGTTCGCTCCGCCCGGAAGGTGAAGTAGCGCCGCACGCGGCGCGGGATCGAGGGCCCGGCCGCTCGGCGGCCGGGCCCGTCAGCTCTCGACTCGCCGGGAGGGACCGGGCCGCCCCGCCGCTGCTTCGCGACCGGGCCCCTCCCTGCTTCGGCCGTTAAACTCGACCGGATGTGCACCCTCGCCGTCGCCCTGGGGACCGATCGCCGCTGGCCGGTGGTCGTGGCCGCGAACCGCGACGAGCGGCTCGGCCGGCCGTCGGAGGGCTGGGCGCTCCGCGCGCTGCCCGGCGGCGAGCGCTACGCCGCGCCGCGCGACGTGCTCGGCGGCGGCACCTGGATCGGCGTCTCTCGCGGCGGCGTCGTCGCCGCGCTCACGAACTACCACGCTCCGCTCGGCTGGTACCCCGACCTCACCCGCCGCTCACGCGGCGAGATCGTCCCGCTCGCCCTCGCGGCCGGCACGGCGGAGGGCGCGCGCGCCGCGATCGGCGCCCTGTCCGCCGACGCCTGGAACCCTTTCCACCTCGTCGTCGCCGACGCGCGCTCCGCCTTCCTCTGGTGGTACGACGGCGAGCGCGCGGGCGTGGAGCCGCTCGGCCCGGGCCTGCACGTCGTCACCGAGAACGCCTGGGACGGGCGCTGCCCGCGCGCGACGCTCGTGCGCTCCCGCTGGCCGCTCGACCCGGCCGTCGATCGGCTGCGCGAGGTGCTCACCGTCCACGCCCCCGGCGGCGACTCCCCCTCCCCGGCGCGCGCCGCCGCTGCGGCGGGCCTCGCGACCTGCATCCACATGGACCCGGCCTACGGAACGCGCTCGTCGACCGTGCTGCGGCTGACGGGCGAGCTCGCGACCTCGGAGCTCTGGACCGCCGACGCCCGCCCCTGCCTCGGGCCGCTCGAGGACCGCTCCCCGCTCGCCGTGGCGCTCGCGCGCAACGCTTGACGCGCAGGGACCGCCGCGCCATGTAGAGCGCCGCATGGGCCTCCTCGACCGCATGTCCTTCAAGAAGCAGGACGTCGATCCGCCCGAGGCGATCGACGTCGCCGACGACGGCGTCCGGATCCTCTGGCCGGGTGGCCCGGAGGTGACGATCCCGAACCACGTCCTCCGCGACCTGTGCCCCTGCGCGGGCTGCGTCGAGGAGGGCACCGGCAGGAAGATCCTCGACCCCACCACCATCCCCGCCGACATCCGCCCGCTCGGCCTCGAGGCCGTCGGCAACTACGCCCTCCGGATCCGCTGGTCGGACGGCCACGACACCGGCATCTACTCGTGGGAGACGCTCCGGCGCGCCTCGGGGCTGCTGAAGGACTGACGCGAAGGCGTCGTGCGACGGGAGGGCCCCGCGCGAAGCGCGGGAGGGGCGAAGCCCCTCCGGCGGGGAACGGTCGCGCACCCGCGTCAGCGGGCGCGACCGTTCACGGGCCCCGCCGAGCAGGGGTGGGGCCCCGACGACGGCGGCCAGCCGTCGGCGGGGCGGGGGCGCCAGCCCCCGTTCAGAATGACCTAGGTCGCGCACCCGCGTCAGCGGGCGCGACCGTTCACGGGCCCCGCCGAGCAGGGGTGGGGCCCCGGCAGCTCCGCTGCTGGGGCGGGGACGCAGTCCCCGTGAGATCAGACATACGCCCGCGCGGGCACCTCGACCGGCGCGTAGCGGTTCTCCGCCGGCGCGTGCCCCTCGCGCTCGTGCCCGAACCGCACCGCGCGCGGATCCCCCCGCCCGCCGCGGAGCGCGTGCACGAGCAGCCGGACGGTGTTGGTGTCTGCGTGCCCGACCGCCGCCTCCGCGACGAGGACGTCCGCGGCGCCGCGCGCGCTGTAGGCGGCGGAGCGGAAGGCGCGCGGCTGGGTGAGGGCCGCGAACGCGCTCGCGACCGAGACGACCTCGATCGAGCGCGACGGCGCCGCGCCGAGCGCGGGGTAGCCCTGCCCGCAGCGCCAGTGGTGGCTGCGCGCCGCGGCGACGGCCGGGTGCGCGCCGAGCACCGTCGCGAGGTGAAACGCCCCGGTGAGCGGGTGCGAGGCGACACGGAGCGCGTCCTCGCGCGAGAGCGGCTCGCCCGGCGAGAGGAGCCGCGGCGGCAGGTGGCGCATGCCGAGATCGTGGAGCAGGGCCGCGGCGGCGAGGTCGGGGACGCCGCGCGCCGCGCCCACCGCCGACAGGAGCATCCGGACCGCGACGGCCGCGGCGGCGAAGGCGTGCGCGTACACGGCGCCGGCCTCCCGTCGCGCGGCGACGAGCTCCTCGACGAGCACGTCGGGCAGCAGGGCGTTGCCGAGGGCGCGCGCGACCGCCTCGCGCACGGCGTCGCCGTGGAAGAGGTGCCGGTACTCCGCCGCGCCGAGCGGCGCGGGCACGTCGCGCGCGAGCGCGGTCTCGGCGAGCCGGCGGCGTGGCAGCGCCGGTGCGCGGTGCGCTGCGTCCGCGATCGCCTCGGGCGAGATCACGGTCCCGCGCCGCGCGACGAGCGCGCCACGGCTGTCGGCGATGTCCTCGCTGAGCGTGAGGCGATCGAACATGTCGCCCGGTCCAAGCTAGCAGAGCGGACCGCTCCCCGGAGCGCGCGCCCCAACGAGAGCGCGGATCACCCGGGTGGAGGGAGCCGCAGAGCCCACGAGTGCCCGGCGGGGCGAACCCGTGGACCGGCGCGGCGCGTCAGCGCCGGCGGTGTGAGAGGGCGCGGTCCATCTCGCGCTTCGTCTCGCGCTCCGCGATGGCGTGGCGCCGGTCCTCGTGGGCGCGGCCCTTCGCGAGCCCGAGCTCGACCTTCGCCCACCCTCCCTTGAAGTAGAGCCGGAGGGGGACGAGCGTATAGCCGCGCTGCTCGACCTTGCCGCGGACGCGGTCGAGCTCGGCGCGGCTCATGAGGAGCTTCCGGTCGCGCAGGGGCTCGTGACCGAAGTGCGCCGCCTGCTTGTACTCGCCGATCCGGCAGTTCACGAGGAAGAGCTCGTCGCCCCGCGGCAGCGCGTACGCGTCGGAGAGGTTCACGTTCCCCTCCCGCAGCGACTTCACCTCGCTGCCGGTGAGGACGAGCCCCGCCTCCCAGGAGTCCTCGATGGAGAAGTCGAAGCGGGCGCGACGGTTCGTCGCGACGATCTTCTCGCCCTCCGCGCCTCGCGCCCCGCCGGTGCCCTTCGCGCTCATGGCAGCCTGAGGTTGTCGATGAGGCGCGTCGCGCCGGCCCAGGCGGCGACGAGCATGACGCTCCCGGCCTCCGCCCGCGCGACCGGCGCGAGCGAGCCGGGGTCGACGATCTCCACGTAGTCGACGCGCAGGCCCGCCTCGTCGAGGCGCGCCCGCGCGCGAGCCGCGAGCGCCGCCGCGTCCCGCTCGCCGCGCAGGGCGGCGTCGGCCGCCTCCCGCAGCGCGCGAGAGAGCGAGAGCGCCCGCGCGCGCTCGTCGCGGGACAGGTAGGCGTTCCGCGACGAGCGGGCGAGCCCGTCGGGCTCGCGCACGATCGGCATCCCCACGATCTCGACGCCCATCGCGAGGTCGCGCGCCATGGCGCGGATCACCGCGAGCTGCTGGAAGTCCTTCTCCCCGAAGAGCGCGACGTGCGGCCGGGACAGGTTGAACAGCTTCGCGACGACCGTCGCCACGCCGCGGAAGTGCCCCGGCCGCGAGGCGCCGCACAGCCCCTGCGACGCGCGCTCGACGGTCACCCAGGTCTGGTGATCGGGCGGGAACATCGCGTTCGGGTCCTCGGGCGCGAGGACCCAGTCGATGCCCGCCGACGCGCACTTGGCGAGGTCGCCCTCGAGGTCGCGCGGGTAGCGGGAGAGGTCCTCGTTCGGCCCGAACTGCGTCGGGTTCACGAAGATCGACGCGAGCGCGAGGCCGCGCCGCCCGCCCGCGTCGGCGCGGGCGCGGGCCTCGCGCATGAGCGAGAGGTGGCCGTCGTGGAGGAACCCCATCGTCGTGACGAGCGCGATGCGGGCGCCGCCGTCGCGCGCGGCGGAGCAGCGCGCCTGCCAGATGGCGGGGTCGGTGATGAGCTCGGGTGCTTTCATCTCGGGAGGGGTGACTGGCTGTCGTCGCGCCGGCGCGGCGCGGGCGGGGGCTACACGGGCGCGCCCATGACGCCGCCGGAGGGCTCGGAGTCGTCCTCGTCGTGCTCCGCGGCGACGGGGACGAGCCGCACCGACGAGGAGTGGAAGCTGTGCGCGTCGTCGGGGAACGCCCGGCGCTTCACCTCGCCGACGTACGCGCCCACGGCGGCGGAGATCGCCTGCCCGATCTCGCCGAAGCGCTTCACGAACTTGGGCGTGAACGTGTCGTCCATTCCGAGGAGGTCGTTCAGGACGAGCACCTGCCCGTCGCAGTGCAGGCCCGCGCCGATGCCGATGGTCGGGATGCGGAGCTGGCTCGAGATGATGCGCGCGAGCTCGGTGGGGATGCACTCGAGCACGATCGCGTAGCAGCCGGCGAGCTCGAGGGCGCGCGCGTCGCGGAGGAGCTGCTGCGCCTTCTCCGAGTCCTTCCCCTGCACGACGTAGCCGCCCATGCGGTGGACCGACTGCGGGGTGAGCCCGATGTGGCCCATCACCGGCACGCCGGCGCGGACGATGCGGCGGATCACCTCGACGAACTCGGCGCCGCCCTCGAGCTTCACCGCCTCGACGCCGCCCTCTGCGACGAGGCGCATCGCCGCCTTCACGGCGTCGTCCGCGTTCGCCTGGTAGCTGCCGAACGGCATGTCGCCGACGAGGTGGGCGCGGCCGGCCCCGCGGGCGAGCCCGCGGCGCACGGCGGCCGAGTGGTAGATCATGTGCTCGAGCGTGACGGGCAGCGTCGAGTCCTGGCCTTGCACCACCATGCCGAGGGAGTCGCCGACGAGGACCACGTCGATGCCCGCGGCGTCGGCGAGGCGGGCGGCGGTGGCGTCGTAGGCGGTGACGACGGCGATCTTCTCGCCGGCGTCCTTCATCCTGCGAAGCTCGTGGACGGTGACGCGCTTGCGCGGCGCGGTCTGGCTGGACATGGCTCGCTTCCTCCGGTGTAGGCCCCGTGGCGGGGTCCTGCCCATTGGCGAGGTTCGTTATCCTTAATACGTCCGCGTGCCCATGGGCACGTAATGCTGGGTCCCCTTGCGGTGCCGCCGGATCACCGCAAGGAGCGCCTCGAGATCCTGCGGGTTCTGCTCGAGGTCGATGTCGCTCGTGTTCACGACGAGGAGCGGCGACTCGTCGTAGTGGAAGAAGAAGTCACCGTACGCCTTCGCGAGCGTCTCGAGGTAGGACGAATCGACGGACCGCTCGAAATCCCGGCCGCGCCTGCGTACGCGGGAGACGAGCACGTCGGTCCGAGCCTGCAGGTAGACGACCAGGTCGGGCTTCACGATGCGCGGCCCGAGCAGCTCGTACACCCGATCGTACAGCGCGAGCTCGTCGGGCGACAGGGTGAGGGCGGCGAAGATCCGGTCCTTCGCGAAGAGGTAGTCCGCGATCGTGGACTGGGTGAACAGGTCCTGCTGGAAGAGCGCCTGCTGCTGCTGGAAACGCGAGAGCAGGAAGAAGAGCTGGGCCTGGAAGGCGTGCTTGCGGCGGTCGGCGTAGAAGCTCGCGAGGAACGGGTTCTCCTCGGCGTGCTCGAGCACGAGGCGCGCTCCGAGACGCTCGGAGAGCACCTGCGCGAGCGTCGTCTTGCCGACGCCGATGGGCCCCTCGACCGCGATGTACCTGGGTCGTTCCATTCCGGATGCGCGAAAGCGTGGCAGCTTGCCACGGCGAGGCAGGGGTCGCAAGGCAGCGTGGCGACTGGACGCGGAGCGCGACGTTCGATCCCCGCTGTGACAAAGTGATCGCGGATCCCGTGATCTTCGGATCAGGGTGCGCGTTGACAGCGGATGTCACGTCACGTATCGTCGCTGTCAATTCTGCAGTGCGGACGAGGGATGGGGAGGCAGCGCGAGATGGCCAGCCGAGTCGCGACGCGGGAACGGTCCGTGACGGTGCGAGAGACGGCGGAGGACCGGGTGGACCCGGCCTTCCACCGCGCCATCCTCAAGATCGCGCTCGAGCTCAAGAAGCCGAACGCGCCGAGCTACGACGCGATCGTCGCGAGCACGGTCGAGTCCATGCGGCTCGACCCGGTCGCCTTCCAGCACTACCTCGGCGAGAACGGCGCTCGCGGCATGAGCCTGCTCCTCGCCACCGCGCGCACGACGTTCGGCCTCTAGAGGCCGTCGAGTTTCACGGGCGCCCTCCCGACTGAAGGGGATGGGCGGGCGGAGATAGCGGGTGGGCGCCCGTGAATTGCTGCGGCGCACGATACGGGGCCTGCGACGGGCGTCCTCGCTCGTTGCGCCTGCGGCGTACGGAAGCAGTACGCCTCGGCGCGCCTCGCTGCGGGTGCCCGTCTCGGCTCCCGTCTCGTGCGCCTCGCGCCTCGGGTGGCCTGGGAGGCGGGCGGGCTCGGGCGCGCGGCGGGGCGGGGCGGGGCGGCTCGCGACTCGAGTGGATCGCGCTTCGCGTAGGTCTCGGGCGGCTCAGGTCCCGAGCGCGCGATCCAGCGCGGCCCACTCGGCGACGGTGAGGGTCTCACCGCGGCGGGAAGGGTCGACGCCCGCGGTCTCCAGGGCGCGCGCGAGCGCCTCGTCCGGCACCACGCGACCGGCGCGGAGCGCGTTGCCGAGCGTCTTCCGGCGCTGGGCGAAGCCGGCCTTCACGAGCCGGCGGAAGCGAACGGGGTCCGCGACGCGGAGCGCGTCGCCCGGCGGGCGGAAGAGCGCGCACAGGACGGCGCTCTCCACGTTGGGCGGCGGCAGGAACGCCCCGGGCGGGACGATCCGCTCGATCGAGACGTCGGCCTCTCGCTGCAGGAGCACCGACGCGAGCCCCCAGTCGCGGCTCCCCGGCGACGCCGCGAGCCGCTCGGCCACCTCCCGCTGCAGCAGGAACACCGCGCGCGAGACGTGGTCCAGCTGGTCGAGCAGCGAGAAGAGGATCGGGCTCGTGAGGTGGTACGGCAGGTTGCCGACGACCGCGAGGCGCCGCGCGGCGCCCGGGGACGAGGTCGGGCCCGCCGCCTCGAACATCCGCGCGACCTCCCCGTAGTCGAGCCGCGCCGCGTCCGCCTCGACGAGCCGGACCCGATCGCCGAGCTCACCGCGGAGGACGCGGGCCATGTCCCGGTCGCGCTCGACCGCGATCACGTCCGCGCCGCGCGCGAGCAGCCGGGCGGTGAGGTGGCCGAGGCCGGCGCCGAGCTCGACCACGCGATCACCGGCGCGCGGCGCCGCCAGGCGGGCGATGTCGTCCAGGATCCCCTCGTCGCCGAGGAAGTTCTGGCCCCAGCTCTTCTTCGCGCGGAGCCCGTACTTCTCGAGGAGCGCGCGGGGGCTCGGGTAGCGGGCCGCGGGGACCGGAGGTGCGCTCGTCACAGGCGCCAGGCGGGGTCCGCGTTGAGGTCCGCGCCCGCGCGCTCGCCGCGGAGGAACGCGTGCGTGCCGGCGACGGCGATCATCGCCGCGTTGTCCGTGCAGAGCCTCGGGGCGGGCAGGAACACCTCCATGCCCTCGTACTCGGCCGCCTTCTCCGACACCGCCGCGCGCAGCCGGCTGTTCGCGGCGACGCCGCCGGAGAGGACGAGCCGGTCGAACTGGAGGCGGCGCGCGGCGCGGAACGCCTTCTCGACGAGCGCGCGGACGATCGCCTCCTGGTAGCTCGCGCACAGATCGGCGAGCCCCCTGCCCTCCGGCACGCCGTGCTTCTTCACGTGGTGCAGGAGCGCGGTCTTGAGGCCCGAGAAGCTGAAGTCGAGCTCCGAGCCCTTCACGATCGCCTTCGGGAAGCGGGTCGCGTGCGCGTCGCCTTCCTTGGCGAGCCGGTCGATCGCGATGCCGCCGGGGTACGGCAGGCCGAGCAGCTTCGCCCCCTTGTCGAACGCCTCGCCCGCGGCGTCGTCGCGGGTCTGCCCGAGGAGCCGGTACGCGCCGAAGCGCTCCGCGGCGTAGAGCGACGTGTGGCCGCCCGACACGACGAGGCCGAGGAACGGGAACGCCGGCGCGGTCTCGGAGAGGAACGCGGCGACGAGGTGGCCCTCGAGGTGGTTCACGCGCACGAGCGGCTTCTGCCACGCGAGCGCGAGCGCCTTCGCCGCCTGGACGCCGACGAGGAGCGCGCCGACGAGACCGGGACCGCTCGTGACCGCGATCGCGTCGATGCCGTCGGGCCCGACCCCGGCCCGGGAGAGCGCCTCGTCGACGACCGGCATCACCTGGACGACGTGGTTCCGGCTCGCGAGCTCCGGCACGACCCCGCCCCAGCGCCGGTGGATGTCGATCTGCGTGGCGACCACGTCGGCGAGCGCGCGCCGCCCGTCCTCGACGACGGCGGCCGCGGTCTCGTCGCAGGAGGTCTCGATCGCGAGGATCTTCATGCGGGCTCCCGGCGCGACGAGACCGTCGCGGAAGCCGAGCGCGTGCAGAGGACTTTCATCGCGGCGGGAAACTAACCCGGCCGCGTGGCGGGCGCGAGCGGGTTCGCGCCCCGCGATGGCTGCCGGTACCCCGACGCGGGCGCGCTCCGCTACTTGAGCTGCTTCGAGAGGATCTCCCGGACCGCGCGCGCCTGCTCTCCGTTCGGCGAGAGCTGGAGGAACCGCTGGTACGCGGCGCGCGCCTGAGAGACCTTCCCCTCGGCCTGCTTGAGCTCGCCGAGCAGGAGCCAGGCGGGCGCGTAGCGGCCGTCGACCGCGATGGCGTCCTCGAGCGCGCGCAGCGCATCCGCCGAGCGGTTCGCGTCGTAGAGCGCGCGAGCCAGGCCGACGTTCGCCGGGCCGGTCGCCCGCAGCGCGACCGCGCGCCGGTAATCCGCGATCGCCTCGACGAACCGGCCGGCCTCGTACTTGCGCTCGGCGCTCGCGAGGCTGCGGCGGTAGTCGGCGTCCTCCGAGCGGACGCGGACGGGGGCCGGGGCTGCTGCGGGTGCGGACGGCGCGGCCGGCTCGGGGTTCTGCTCCGGGGGGGCGGGCTCGCGGTCGGCCGCCGGGGCGGGGGCCGGGGCCGGCGTCGCGGTCGCGGCCGGGGTCGCGGTCGGGGTCGGGGTCGGGATCGGGGTCGGGGCCGGGGCCGGCGTCGCGGCCGAGGTCGAGGTCCCGGTCGCCGTCGGCTCCGGACCCGTGCTCCCCCCGCGCAGCGCGACGAACGCCCCTCCGCCCACCGCGAGGGCCGCTGCCACGGCGATCGCGAAAGGAGCGCGCGAGCGGCGTGGCGACGGCGGACGGGAGCTGCGGGCCGCCTCGCGCAGCCGGTCGGCGGCGGGCGCGGCAGACGGCGCTGGCCCTCCCGACGCACTCGCCCTCGGGGTCGACAGGGAGGGCGGCAGCGGCAGCGTGCCTGGGGGAGGCAACGGCATCGAGTACTTCCCCTGCTGGAAAGCGGCCGGGGGCGGCGTCGGCGCCGGCTGCTCGAGCGTACGCGCGGCGGGCCCGGTGGAGCGCTCCGCCTCGGCGCGCTCGGGTGCGGAGGCGGCTGCCGCCTCGGGCCGCGCAGGCCGCGGCGTCGGAGCGACGGGGCCCGCGAACCAGTCCACCCCGTCGGGCTCGGCCCCGGACGGCGGGGCGGCAGGAGCGGGCTCGGCGGCGCGGAGGGCGCCGGGCGCGGGGGTCGGCGCGCGCTCGGGGGCGACGAGCG
>NZ_JALCYY010000096.1 GCF_022690685.1 Anaeromyxobacter terrae
GCGGGGAACGGTCGCGAACCCGCGAAGCGGGCGCGACCGTTCACGGGCCCCGCCGAGCAGGGGGTGGGGCCCCGGCGGCGGCGGTCAGCCGGCGACGGGGCGGGGGGCGCAGCCCCCCGTCTCTACGCTCGCAGCCCCCCGTCTCTACGTCTTGGTGGGAGGCGCCCTCGTCTCGAAGGCCTCCTTGCCGAGATCGCCGCGGTGACGGACGTGGGTCGAGAACAGCCCGAACCGCGCGCCCGCCTCGCCGAACTGCCGCAGCACGTCGTTCGGACTCGTGTAGATCCGCTCGGGAAGCGATCTGAGGAAGTTGATCACCTCCGCGGGCGCGTCGGCCTCCGCCGCCGCTTGCGCGAGATCATCGCGCGAGATGGGGTACTCGACCTCGGACAGGATCGCCGCTGGGCTCCGCTCCGGCCGCTCGCCGACTCCACGCGCCATGGGACCTTCCTTTTCGGGGGTTCACTCCCAAGCTGCGCAGCCCGGCGGAGACCGGCCACCAGGCCGGCCGGGCGAGCGGAGGCTTTTCCCCTTGCCACCCCATCGCGGCGCTCTCTAGATTGCGCGTCGACTTCAAGCTCGAGCCGTCCTAGAGAACCCCGAACCCTCACGTCCTGCTGGGAGAATCGAAATGCCGGAGCGAACCACCACGCGCGTGAAAGAGATCCTGTCCTGGTACCAGAGCGACAGCCCCGGGACCCTCGCCAACCTGCACCGGCTGCTCATGACGGGCACCCTCGGCGGCACCGGCAAGCTCGTGATCCTCCCGGTGGACCAGGGCTTCGAGCACGGTCCCGCGCGCTCGTTCGCACCGAACCCGGAGGGTTACGACCCGGACTACCACTTTCAGCTCGCCATCGACGCCGGGTGCAACGCGTACGCGGCGCCGCTCGGGTTCATCGAGGCCGGCGCGCGGAAGTTCGCGGGCCAGATCCCCACGATCCTGAAGCTCAACAACTCCGACTCGCTCTCGAAGCTCGGCGGCGCGCCCATCTCGGCGGTCACCGGGTCCGTGAAGGAGGCGGTGCGGCTCGGGTGCTCCGCGATCGGCTACACGATCTACCCCGCGTCCGACGCCCGCAACTCGCAGTTCGAGCACCTCCGTGAGCTCACCGAGGAGGCCAAGGCGGCCGGCCTCGTGGTCGTGGTGTGGAGCTACCCGCGCGGCTCCGGCGTGTCGAAGGACGGCGAGACGGCGGTGGACATCGCCGCGTACGCCGCCCAGATCGCGGCGCAGCTCGGCGCGCACATCATCAAGGTGAAGCCGCCCAAGGACCTCGTCGAGCATCCCGAGGCGAAGAAGGTCTACGAGAAGTACCAGATCCCGACGAAGACCCTCGCGGACCGCGTGCGCCACGTCGTGCAGTCGGCCTTCAACGGCAAGCGCATCGTCATCTTCTCGGGCGGCGAGGCGAAGGGCACCGAGGACGTGCTGAACGAGATCTGCGGGATCAAGGAGGGCGGCGGGTTCGGCTCGATCATGGGCCGCAACGCCTTCCAGCGTCCGCGGGCCGAGGCCCTGAAGCTCCTCTCCGACGTGATGAAGATCTACCAGGGCTAGCGCCGGCGGCTCCGTCCCGGGGCTCCGGTGCGCGAGCGCGCGACACCCGGAGTGAGCGGGGCGGGAGCCGAGCGGCGGCGTCCGATCGAGAGGGCGGCGCCTCCAGGGGCGCCGCCCTCGCCGTTTCCGGGACGGCTCCTGGCGCGGCGACACCCCCCGGCCGCCAGGCCTCGTCGTGCCCCCGAGCCCGTGAGGGGACGGGCCCACGGGGGCGGGTAGCGAGGCTGCAGATCGCGTGGAACCATGCTGCAGCCGAGGCCTTTTTTTCTTGCCACCCCTGGCGGCCGGGGTTTATACGGCTTTACCTTTTGTTTCGCGGTCTTCGCAACGGCACTCGGCCCGCGGCGCGGTCCGCGGCCGTCCAGGCGAGGAACTTCCATGCGGCTTTACCCCAAGGTCATCCCGACGATCGCCCGCGAGGTCATCCAGACCCTCATGCAGGACGGCGACATCGAGGTCGAGACCCTGCGCATCGCCGACGCCGAGATGGACATGGCGGCGATCATGAAGGAGTACCTCGCCGCCGAGGAGCGCGTGAACGCCGCGACCCGCGAGGCCCTCGAGCGACGCGGCTACGATCACTCCCGGTTCAGCCAGGTGAAGCGCGAGATGGCGGACGTCCGCGGCTTCAAGATGGGCGACGAGGGGATCGAGTACGTCATCGGTCAGATGATCGAGTTCCTCCTCATCTCGCGGAACGTCGAGGAGGTCTACTCCGAGGATCACGCCCTCCGGAAGAAGGTCTTCAACCTCTTCAAGAAGCACCTCGACGTCGACGAAGAGATCGATCGCGAGGCGCGCGCCCGCCTGAAGCACCTGCAGGAAGGGACGAGCGCCTGGGATGTCGAGTATCAGAAGACTGTGGAACTGCTCCGCCGCTCCCGCGGCCTGATCTAAGCGGTACTCCTCTCCACAGCGGCGCACGATACCGGGCCTGCGACGGGCGTCCTCGCTCGTTGCGCCTGCGGCGTACGGAGGCAGTACGCCTCGGCGCGCCTCGCTGCGGGTGCCCGTCTCGGCTCCGGTCTCGTGTGCCTCTCGGGGCGCATGCTTCGCGTATGAGTCGCGAAAGCGGTGACGAGGGTTGCGCGCGCGCAGGCGTGCCGGCGGTGCCCCTTCGGCGCGAACTTCACGCAGCGATGAGCGAAGTCCACGCACCGTGACTTCCGCGCCCTCGCCGCAAAGTTGACCGGCGATATCGCCCCGCTACCATCGGGGGATGCCGCGTCCGAGCGCAGTCGCCGTCGTCGACGAGGAGCGCAGCGTCACTGCGTCGGGCGCCTCTGGCGGGCGGGCGGTGGACACCCTCCGCGCGCGGCTCGCCGGTCGGGCGGCGCGCGAGCACGTCGTGCTCGACTTCCTCGACGACGATCTCGAGCAGGCGCGCGGGGCGCTCGCGGCGATCGCGACCTACGTCGCGAGCATCGACGCGGCGCTCACGGACGAGGAGCCGTCGCAGCAGCGCATCCTCTCGCTCGCGCTCGGCGGCGGCCCGATCGACCGCATCGAGCGGCTCGGGGCCGCGCTCGCGAGCGTGCGCCGCCGGCTCGCGCAGGTCGCGGCGCGGATGTGACGCGGGCCTCGGCCCTCAGCGCTCCCGCGCTCCGCGCACCGACACGAGCTGGGCGCGCACGGGGCCGAGCTCGATCTCCGAGACCGCCGCCACGAGCAGCCGGCGCGAGTCCCGGGTGAACCACAGGTGAACCGGGCGCGGGCGTGCGTCCGGACGATCGGCGCGCCGCGCGAGCGCGTCCACCCGAAACGTCTGGAACCGGCCGGCGGGGGTCTCCACCGGCTCGCGCTCCGCCGCGACGCTCCCCTCGAGGTGCCACAGGCGGCGGCTCGCGATGGCGTCGAAGCAGAAGCGGTCGCCCGGCGCGAGGCGCGCCGCGCGCAGGTAGTAGAGGGCGGAGAGCGCGTCGAGCACCTCGCCCTCCGGATCGAAGCTCGCCTCGCTCGCCCGGTCGCCGTGGCGGTACGCGATGGTGACCCGACCGTCCGCCGGGATCCGCGCGTCGCTCGACCTGCGCACGCCGTTCTCGTCCGTGTCGTCTCGGTAGCGCTCCGGGAGGAGCGTCCTCGCGTCGATCCACGAGAGCCCCACGCCGGCGAATCTCCGGATGCTCGCCACGGCCGCGGTCGTGCGG
Organism: Anaeromyxobacter terrae; assembly: GCF_022690685.1. Taxonomy (GTDB): domain Bacteria; phylum Myxococcota; class Myxococcia; order Myxococcales; family Anaeromyxobacteraceae; genus Anaeromyxobacter; species Anaeromyxobacter terrae. Next base: position 3,709 of record NZ_JALCYY010000096.1, read on the forward strand.
GCGCGCCCGCGCAGCGGGACGATGCGCCCGCCCGACATGGGCCGCTCGACGGTGAGCTGGAGGGTCCCCGCCTTCACGGCGCCGAGCACGTCGAGCTCGAGGTCGAGGGTCTCGCCGGTGCGCCAGGGGCGCTCGCCGTCCGCGATCGGCGGAAGCGCGCACTGCGATCCGGCGGCGAGGACGAGGGCGAGGAGCGGCGCGAGCAAGATGGCGTCCCTCAGCGCTTCGCGCGGAGCTCGCGGCGGGCGAGCGCGTCCCCGAGCGCGGCACGCGCGGCGAGCCAGCGGTGGGGGTCCCGCTCGAACCCGCGCGCGCTCGGGACGAGCTTCGTCGCGGTCGCCTGGGCGAGCTCGCCGAGCCCGGCGGCCTCGGCGAGCCGCAGGAGCTCCAGGTCCTCGAGCGCGTCGCGGATGATCTTGAGCCGGATCGACTCGACCGGGAAGCCGTGCTCGCCGCCGAGCTCCCGCGGCAGTCCGGGGTAGAGGAGCGTGCCGTCGCCGTTCCCCGCGAACGCCCGGACGTCCTTCCACGGATCGCGATCGACCCAGGCGTGCAGCACGTCGTAGTAGAGCTCGCCCGCGAGCCCTCGCCGCCAGCCGAGCCAGGCCACCGCGCGCGCGGCGGTCCCCGGGCGGTCGATCGCGTACCCCGGCCAGCCGCGGAAGTCCCGCAGCATCGTCGCGCGGCCCGGGCCGGAGGCCGGGATCTCGTCGCACCCGTGGGACATGCAGGACGCGTAGGAGAACGAGACGTGGTCGCCGCGCCGCGCGCGATCCGGGGCGAGCGTGAGGTTCGGCGCGAACGCGTCCACGGCCCCCGCCAGCGCGGGGTCGGGCACGATCGTCGCGAACACCCGGATGCCGGCCTCGCGCGCGAGCCGCGCGCGCCGGCGCAGCTCCGGGAACTGCTCGGGCCGGGGCTCGTCGAGCGTGTAGAGCCAGAGCCGATCGCTCCAGCCGCGGGCGTCGAAGTGGCGCTTCCACGCGCGGAGCGTCGCCGCCAGGTCCGCCTCCGGCCCGTCCCAGACCTTCGCCGGGATCCGCACCTCGGCGAAGGTGCCCTTCACGCCGGGCACGAGGGTGCCGTCGAGCACCGGTCCGAGCTCGGCGTCGAAGCGGGACCAGTCGAGCGCGCAGCGGCGCGCGGTGCAGTCGCCGTCCGGCGGATCGGCGGAGAGGGTGTACGGCGAGATCCGGTGGCGCTGGAGCGCGGCCGCGAGCGCGCGCGCGAGCTCCGGGTCGTCCGGCTTCCCCAGGGCGCGCGTGCCGACGCGGGTGGGGAGCCCGAACGCCGCGGTGAACGCGCCGGTCGCCGGCAGCGTGAACGGCCACACGCGCAGCCGCAGCGGGACCGCCGCGAGCGCGCGGGCGCCGTCGCGCAGGCGCACCTCCCCCCGGTACTCGCCCGCCGGTGCGCCCCCCGGAACGCAGACCTCGACCCAGATCGCCTGCAGCCGGCGCGCCCCCACCTCGACCGGGAACGCGCGGCGCGGCTCGCCGAAGAAGGGGTCGCGCACCGGCACGAGCGGATCCGGCCACTCGCCAGGCTCCCCCTCCGGCCCGGAGCCGCGCGGCAGGGACAGCGTCGCGACGCGATAGAGGGTGACCGGGAGGGCGCCGGGGCCAGCGAGCGGCGGCGCCTCGGCGGAGAGCGCCGCGATCGGCCGCGCGCCGCGAACGGCGATCTGGGCGGACTCGCACTCGCCCCGGGCGGCGGAGAGCGCGATCTCCCGGTCCTGCGGGACGGGATCCGCGGGCCGCAGCTTCTCGAGCCCGCTCGCGACGCCGATCTCCACCGGGACGTCCGGGCGGGCCTCGGGCCGCGCGCGCGCGGAGGAGCGGGCGGGCGCGCCGCCGGTGCACGCCGCGAGGAGGAGGAGGAGGGCCGCTCGCATCCATCCGAAGTTGCGCCGCGGCTGCGGCCGACGCAACGCGTGCCTCGGCCGGGGCGTGCGGATCAGCGCGCCGCGACCTCTCCGCCCGGAGTGTAGCTCCTCAGCTCCGCGACGATGCTGCCCACCGCGAAGTCCGCCTCGGCGCGCACCAGCACGTGGCGCGCGTCGTCGGACAGCCACATCCAGGAGTCGCGCTTCGTCGAGAACTTGCCCTCGAGCGCGGTCTGGATCTTCACCTTGATCGTCGGGAAGGCGCCCGCCGGCGTCTCGACCCGCTCGCGCCCGACGACCTCCGCGATGAGCGTGAACTGGTGGGTGCCGGAGGCGACGGGTACGTCGTAGCGGCGGCCGACCTCGAGCGGCTGCAGGCGGAGCCACATGAAGGCGCTCGTGAGGTCCTGGACGTCTCGCGGGACCTCGATGGTCTGCTCCTTCTTCTTGCCCTTGCGCTGGACCGTGACGGTGGCCTTGCCGGTCGCGCGGTCGAAGCGGGCGCTGTCCTGGTGGAAGTCGCCCACCTCGTACGCCTTGAGGTCGGAGCCGCGGGTGAGCTTCGTGCGCGTGTCCCAGTAGCTGACGAGGTGCTCGCGGATGTCCACGAGGCCCGCGACGCCCTGCGTCTTCGCCTGGAAGACCACCGGCCAGATGTCTCCCTCCGGCTTCCCCACGACGATCCGTCCCTCCCCGGTGGGCAGGCTGAGGTACGTGATCCGGAAGACGGTCTCCTCGCCCGGAGAGAATCCGCGCGCGCCCGCGGGCGCGGCGAGGAGGGCGGCGACCGCGAGGATGGCGAGGCGCTTGTGCAAGGATGCTCCCGTCTCCGCGTGTGAGACCGTGCGGCGCGGGGAGGTTCAGCAAGTGAGATGCCAGCGGGCGCAGCCCGGGATTCCGTTCTACCGCCGGCGCGCCGTGGGGCCCGATGGCGACAGGGGTGTCGGTTTCCGGCACGCTCCCGCGCGGAGCGCGTGCCCACGCATCCTTACAATGGTGAGCCTGCGCTCGCTATTCCCTGGCCGCGTGGACGGTGAGTCCTACACCGTCGCCGTGGCGCTCGCTCGCACGCCCGCCCTCGCATGGCGTACGCTCGATCCACGCCGGCTGGCCCGGCCGGGGTCGTTGCGCGACACCCGCGAGGAGGGGGAACGATGCCGTTCGACGCCGGCTACGACGAGGACGAGCTCCCTGCCGAGGGAGAGGACGCGGGGAGGGCGCGCCGGTTCGGAGACTTCGACTGCCCGGACTGCTCGGCGAACAACCCGTGGGACGACGGGTTCGGCGACGGCGACGAGGTCCGCTGCTTCTACTGCGGGCAGGAGTTCCGCGCCTCGGTGACCGACACGGGGCGGCTGCGCCTCAAGGTGGTTTGACCGCCAGCGCACGCTCGCGTCGCGCTGGCTCGGGCCGTCAGGCGCCCTTCGGCGGCCGGGCTCCGAAGATGGCCGTGCCCACCCGCACGAAGGTCGCGCCCTCCTCGACCGCGACGCGCCAGTCTCCGCTCATGCCCATCGACAGCTCGGCGAGGCCGAGGCCGTCGCGGAGCGCGCGGAGCGCGCGGAAGTGCGGCCGCGGGTCGTCCTCGGGCGGGGGGATGCCCATCACCCCCACGAGCTCGATCGCGGGCAGCGCCCGGATCGCCGCCGCGAGCGCGGGCGCCTCGCCCGGCGCACACCCGGCCTTCGACGCCTCGCCGCCCGTGTTCACCTCCAGGAAGACGCGCGCGACCGCGCCCTTCTGGGCGAAGCGGCGGGAGAGCTCGCGGGCGAGCTCCTCGCGATCGACGGTGTGCACGTAGGCGACGCGGCCGGCGAGGTACTTCACCTTGTTCGTCTGCAGGCCGCCGATGAAGTGCCAGCGGAGCCCGGGGAGGTCCTGGAGCGCGTCGGCCTTCTCGCGCCACTCCTGCGCGTAGTTCTCGCCGAAGTCGCGCTGCCCCGCGGCGTACGCCTCGCGGATCGCGGCCGCCGGCTGCGTCTTCGACACCGCGACCAGGGTCACGCGCGCGGGGAGCTCCGCGCGCAGCTGGGCGAGGTTCTCGGCGATCCCCACGGCCTCAGCCCCCAGCGCCCGAGGGAGCGTCCCAGGGGAGGGGATGGCCGGCGCGGCGGAGCAGCTCGGCGGTCTCGGCGAGCGGGAGCCCGACCACGTTCGAGACGCTGCCCTGCACGGCCAGCACGAACGCCCCGCCGGCGCCCTGGATGGCGTAGGCGCCGGCCTTGTCGAGCGGCTCGCCCGTCCCGACGTACCAGGCGATGGAGGCGGGGTCGAGCGGAGCGAAGCGCACGGTGGTCGAGACCACCGCCTCGAGCTCCAGCGCGTCGGCGCCCATGAGCCGGCGGATGCAGACGCCGGTGAGCACCTCGTGCGCGCTGCCCGAGAGGGCGGCGAGCATGCGGCGCGCGTCCTCCGCGTCGCGTGGCTTGCCGAGCACCTCCCCGCCGAGCACGACCGCCGTGTCCGCGGCGAGCACGAGCTCGCCGGGCACGGCGCGCGCCTTCTCGCGCGCGACGCGCGCGACGTACTCGCGCGCCGGCTCGCCGGGGCGCACCGACTCGTCCGTGTTCGCCGGCAGCACCTCGTGCGGCACGCCCAGCTGGGCGAGCAGCTCGCGGCGGCGCGGGCTCTGGGATGCGAGGACGAGCCGGAGCGCCATGGAGGGCCTACCGGGCGGCGGCGGCGCTCCCCAGGAGCTCCAGGTTGCGCTCGATCCTGGCGTCCTTGCGGAGCGTCTCGAGCCAGGTGGAGACGATCTGCGCCTCCTTCTGGTTGCGGAGCCGCGCCGAGACCTGCTCGCGCGCGCCGTCGAACGCCTTCTCGTCGGCGGTCTCGCGGGCGGTCACGACCGCGACGACCGGGCCGGACGGGAGCTCGAACACCCTCGGGAGGACCTCGCCCGCCCGCGCGGCGCGGGCGGCCCCGATGATCTCGGAGGCCGGGCCGAGCTTCGGGACGAAGGGGCTCGAGGCGGTGAAGGTGCCGGTCTCCTCGGCGACGATCGGCTGTCCGCCGGCGGTGACGGGCTTCGCCTTCGCCTTCTTCGCGGCCTCCTCGCCCGGGAACTGGGCGGCGAGCGAGCTGCCACCGCGCGCGGCGGCGAGCGCGGTCTGGGCGCGATCGGCGGCGAGCTTGCGGGCGCGATCCTGCGCGAGGAGCTCGCGGGCGATCTCCAGGCGGGCGTCGGCGAGCGAGGTCTTCTTCGCCGGCACGACCTCCTCGGCCTGCACGAGGTGCCAGCCCGAAGCGCTGCGGACCGGCTCGGAGACCCGTCCCTGCTCGAGCGCCAGCGCGGCCTTCGCGAACGCCTCGTCGAAGAGCCCCTCGGTCACGAACCCGAGCTCGCCGCCGCGGGCCTTCGTCGCCTCGTCGTCCGAGAGCGCGGCCACGACCTTCGCGAAGTCCTCGCCCTTCTTCACGCGGGCGGCGGCCTCCTCGATCTTCTTCCTGGCGGCGGCGTCGTCCGCGCCGGGGCCCACCCGCGCGAGGACGTGGCGCACGCGGACCTTCTTCTGCTGGTCGAAGCGGGCCGGGTTGTCCTTGTAGAACTGCTCGATCCGGGCGCCCTCCTTGTCGGCGAAGGCCTTCACCTCCGCGTCGGAGGGCTTCGCCTCCGCCTGGAACGCGGCGAGCGGGAACCGGACGAAGGTGAGCGCGAGCTTGTCCGCGTCGGCCCGCCACGCCTCCTTGACCTCGGCGTCCGGGACCTTCACGGTCTCGCCGACGGCGGCGAGCATCTTGCCGTAGAGGAGCTGGTCGCGGTACCACGCCTCGAACTTCGCGGGCGACCCGAAGTTCTGGCGCGCTGCGGCCTCGTAGGTCTCGAAGTGGAACGCGCCGTTCTGCTGGAAGGCGGGGATCGCGTGAACGCCGGTCGAGAGCTCCGCGTCGGACACGACGATGCCGCGGCGCTTCGCCTCCTGGATCACGAGCTCCCGGTCCACGAGCTGGCTCAGCGCCTGCTCGGCGACGCCGAGCTGTGCCGCGAGCTCACGGGTGAACCCGCCGCCCATCTGCGACTGATAGAGGTTGTAGAGCTGGCCGTACTGCCGCTCCCACTCCACCGCGGGGATCGTCTTCCCGTTGACCCTCGCCGCGTAGGATGCCCCCGCACCCCGGCACCCGCCCTTGCTGAGGCTGCCGGGACCGAAGCTGATCACGAAGACGACGATGATCGCCCCGAGGAAGATCCAGGTGATGATGCCGCCCTTGTTTGCTCGCAGCCCTTCCAGCATGAACCGGTGCTCCGCGTTGTTGTAGGTCGGCAGCCCCGCGTGGGAGGGGGCGCCGGAAGGTTGAACACCCTAGTCGAAGGGGGCTAAAATGCAAGGGTTTCTGCCCCCGCCGGAGTGTCCGTGTTCGCACTGTTGAGGCGGTACCGCGAGCTCATCCTCGTCGCGGTGCTGCTCGTCGTACCGCTGGGTGTCTACTTCGCTCATGCGAGGAAGCCGAGCGAGCGCTCGAAGCTCGATCGCGCCATCCTGTGGCTCACGACGCCCGTCGAGCGGAGCGTGGGCTGGGCCGTGTCCGGGGGCCTGCGCTCCTGGAACGGGTACCTCGCGCTGCGCCACGCGCGCGAGACCGCGACCGAGCTGTTACGCGAGGTGAACCTGCTCAAGATGGAGCGGCAGCAGCTCCTCTCGGAGCGCGCGGAGGTGGAGCGGCTGCGCAAGCTGCTCGGGTTCGCGCAGGAGTCGCCGGCGCGGAAGTACGTCGGCGCACGGATCGTGGGCGTGCGGCTCGCGCCCGCCGGGCTCCAGCTCCTCACGATCGATCGCGGCACGGAGGACGGCGTCGAGCGGATGATGCCGGTCGTCGTCGCCGAGGGCGTGGTGGGGCGCGTCCACGGCGTGTCCGCGCACACCGCGGACGTGCTGATCCTCACCGATCGGAACAGCTCCATCGCGACGGTGGTCGAGCGCACCCGCGCCCGCGCGAACGTGCGCGGCATGGGCAAGCCCGACGCCTGCAAGCTCGACTACGCGCTGCGGGTCGAGGACATGATCGAGGGCGATGCGCTCGTCACCTCCGGCACCGACGGCGTGTTCCCCCGCGGCCTGCCGGTCGGGAAGGTCACGAAGCTCGAGCGCTTCCAGCACGGCCTCTTCCAGGAGGCGCGCGTCGTCCCGTCGGTCGACGTGACGCGCCTCGAGGAGGTCCTCGTGGTCACGGCCTGGGAGCGGACCGCGGAGATCCTCCCGGCCGCCTACGCACCCGGACACGAACAGTGAAGCCTCTCGCTCACGTCCTGTTCGCGCTGGTGCTCGCCGCGCTCCAGTCCGCCATCCTGCGCTGGGTGGGGGGCGGCGCCTTCTCCGTGGCCCTGCTCGCCGCCTGCATCGTCTACCTCGGCCTCCACGGCGGGAACGTGGACGGCTCGGTGGGGGCGGCGGGGATCGGGTACGTGCTCGACCTCGTCACCGGCTCGCCGAAGGGGCTCATGACGTTCCTCGCGGTGCTCCTCTTCGTCCTGGCGCGCGCGGTGAACGCGGCGGTGGACGTGCGCAGCCGGGGCGGGTTCGCGCTGCTCTCCGGGGGCGGCGCCCTCGTGATCTCCCTGGGCGCGCTCGTGCTCACGCGGCTGACGTCCGCCCCGGAGTCGGCGCCCGGGATCGGCCTGGTGCCGCGCATGCTCCTCGAGGCGATCCTGACGGCGGCCGCGGCGCCGCTGCTCTACCCGGGACTCCGGCGCGTCGACCGGCTGTTCCACCGCGAGGAGCACGGGCTCCTCCGCTGACACCGCGATGTCGATCATCCCTCCCAGCGCGCCCGGTGCGGCGCAGAAGGACTTCCGGCCGCGGCTCGCATGGGCGACCGGGCTCGCGGTCCTCACGTTCCTCACGCTCGTGGGGCGCCTCTACCACCTGCAGGTGCTGCAGGGGGACGAGTACAAGGAGAAGGCCGAGGAGAACTTCGTGAAGGAGATCCGCCAGCCGGCGGATCGCGGCCACTTCCTCGACCGCCATGGGCGCATCCTCGTCGACTCGCGCCCCTCGTACGACGTCACGCTCACGCCGTACTTCTGCGGCAAGCAGTGCGACGAGGTCCTCGCGCGGCTCGCGGCGATGCTCTCGATGACGCCCGAGGAGGTGGAGCGCTCCCGCGGGCTCCTCGGCGGCGCGCGCAAGCTCGAGCGCTTCCGGCCGTTCACGGTGAAGGTCGACATCGCCCGCGAGGAGCTCGACCGGTTCCTCGCGCACCAGATGGATCTCCCGGGCGTGGACGTGCAGCCGATCCCGCACCGGAACTACCGGTACGCCGGGCTCGGCGGGCACCTCATCGGCTACATGAACGAGGCCGGCCCCGACGAGCTGAAGCGGCTCAACGAGGAGGTGCAGCGCTCGGAGACGGGCCAGGCCCCCTACCTGCTCGGCGACTACACCGGCCGCCGCGGCCTCGAGCGGAAGTTCGAGCGCGAGCTGCGCGGCATCGACGGGAAGGAGCGCGTCCCGGTCGACGCGAAGGGACGCCGCAAGGAGGACGCGGAGGGGCTCATCCCCGAGGACCAGCGCGTCGTGCCGAGCGTGCCCGGGCACAACCTCGTGCTCTCGATCGACTGGCGGCTGCAGGAGTTCGCGGAGCAGCAGTTCCCCGCGACCGCGGGCGTGGTCCTCGCGATGGACGCGAAGACCGGGTTCTTGCTCGCGCTCGTCGACCGGCCCGCGCCGGACCCGAACAAGATGTCCGGCCGGATCACCTCGGCGGAGCTCGCGGCCATCCACTCGGATCCGCTCCAGCCCGAGCTCTTCCGCGCCATCCAGCAGCACTACCACCCCGGCTCGACGTTCAAGGCGCTCACCTCGATCGCCGCGCTCGAGGAGGGGCTCTACCGTCCGAACACGACGATCAACTGCCCCGGCTACTTCAAGATGGGCTCGCACCGCTGGCGCTGCGACAAGGAGACCGGCCACGGGGCCGTCGACTTCGAGCACGCGCTGGGCGCGAGCTGCGACGTCTTCTTCTACGAGGCCGGCGCCCGGCTCGGGGCGGACGCGATCGCGAAGTGGGCGCACGAGTTCGGGCTCGGCGTGCCGACGGACTTCGGGGTCCAGGGCGAGGTGCCGGGCCTCGTCCCCGACGTCGCGTGGCACGAGCGGCACATCCGCGGCGGCTACCAGAAGGGCATGCCGGTGAACCTCGCCATCGGCCAGGGCGACGTGAACGTCACGCCGATCCAGCAGGTCGTCTTCTACGGCGCGCTCGCGACGGGCATCGTGTGGAAGCCCCAGGTCGTACTCCGCGTCGAGGACGCCGACGGGAAGGTGCTGCAGGAGTTCGCGCCGCAGGAGCGCAGCCGCCCCGACATCAAGAAGTCCACGCGCGACACGGTGATGAAGGGGCTCCTCGCCGCCGTAAACCAGCCGTTCGGCACCGCGTACTGGCAGCGCCCGAAGGACTACACGGTGGCGGGCAAGACCGGCACCGCGCAGGTGGTGAAGATGGGCAAGCGCATGCGCGCCGAGCAGGTGCCGTACTTCGAGCGCGACCACGCGTGGTTCGCGGCGTTCGCGCCGGCGGAGGACCCGGAGATCGTGGTGGTGGTGCTGAACGAGCACTCGGGCTTCGGCTCGACGAACGCCGCGCCGACCGCGATGGCGGTCGTGAAGAAGTGGATGGAGCTCAAGGCGCAGGACGCCGCCGAGCGATCGGGGGTGGCCCTGGCGCAGCCGGCGGACGCGGCGGGCGCTCCCGCCGGAACGCCCGCGAGCCCGGCGGCAGCCGGCCCCGGCGCGAAGCCGGCCGCGGCGCAGATCGTCGCGGCGCCGCTCGCGTCCCCGGGCGCGGCGAAGGTCACGCCCGCGGCCACGCAGGTCGCTCCCGGCGAGGCGAAGAGCTCCGCGGCGCGGCCGCCCGCGACCGAGGCGAAGGCGAGCCCCGCCGCGAAGCCGCCGGCGCCCGCGCCGGCTCCCTCC
>NZ_JALCYY010000097.1 GCF_022690685.1 Anaeromyxobacter terrae
GCGTCGCGGCTCGTGCGCGTGCTCGGCGACGCCGGCGAGGCGCGCCGCGCGGACGCGCGCGAGGCGGCGGCGCTCGCCGCGCGCGGCCGGCCCGGCGAGCCCGGCGCGCAGGGACGGTCGCGCCGCGTCCCGCAGGTGCACGAGGTGAAGAGCCCCGCCGAGCTCGAGCCCGGCCTCGCCTCGGCGCGACCCGATCCGCTCCGCCCCGGGCGCGTCGATCGGCGAGACCTGAAGGCTCGGCCGGAGCGGCCAGGCGAAGCAGGCACGGGGGAGGACGTCCCCGAGCACGAGCTCGTTCACGTCGCGCCGCACGAGGGCTTCTCCGCGCCGGCCAAGGACGCGCGCGTCCGCGAGGAGGACCTCGGGGCCGCGCTGCCGCACGAGGACGAGGAGCGATAGGGGGCGCGCTCGAGAACCTCCGCCGGTCCGGGCACCCCGTCGGCGCGCTTGCGCTCGCGCCCGCACAGGGGCTTCATCGCCCGGCATGCACCTCTTCTCGCCGCTCACCCTCCGCTCCCTCACCCTGCGCAACCGGATCGCCGTCTCGCCGATGTGCCAGTACTCGGCCGTCGACGGGCGCGCGAACGACTGGCACCTCGTCCACCTCGGCGCTCGCGCCGCCGGCGGCGCCGGCCTCGTCATGTTCGAGGCGACCGCGGTGGAGGCGCGCGGGCGCATCTCTCCCGCCGACCTCGGCCTGTGGGACGACGCGCAGGTGGAGCCCCTCGCGCGCGTCGTCCGCTTCGTCGAGGCCCAGGGCGCCGCGACCTGCCTGCAGCTCGCCCACGCCGGCCGGAAAGCCTCGACCGCGCCGCCGTGGGAGGGCGGCGGGCCGGTCGCGCCGAGCGCAGGGGGGTGGCTGCCCGTGGCGCCGAGCGCGCTGCCGTTCAGGGACGGCGACGCGGCTCCGCACGCGCTCGACGCGGGCGAGCTCCGCGCCGTCGTCCAGGCGTTCGCCGCCGCGGCGCGGCGCGCGACCGCGGCGGGGTTCCGTGCGGTCGAGATCCACGCCGCGCACGGCTACCTCCTCCATCAGTTCCTCTCGCCGCTCTCGAACCGCCGGACCGACGCCTACGGCGGCTCGTTCGAGAACCGCACGCGGCTCGTGCGCGAGGTGGTGAGCGCGGTGCGCGCGGAGTGGCCGGAGCCGCTGCCGGTGATCGTGCGGATCTCCGCGACGGACTGGGTGGAGGAGGGCGGCTGGGACGTCGCGCAGTCGGTGGAGCTCGCCCGCGGCCTCGCCCCGCTCGGCGTCGAGCTCGTCGACGTCTCGTCCGGCGGGCTCGTGCCGACCGCGAAGGTGCCCGCCGGACCGGGCTACCAGAGCGGCTTCGCCGAGCGCATCCGCCGCGAGGCGCACGTCGCGACGGGCGCGGTCGGGATGATCGTCGCGCCCGAGCAGGCGGACCACGTGATCCGCTCCGGGCAGGCGGATCTCGTGCTCATGGCCCGCGAGATGCTCCGCGACCCGCACTTCCCGCTTCGTGCGGCGCGGGCGCTCGGGCAGGACGGGCCGTGGCCGAAGCAGTACCTCCGCGCGCGCTGATCGACGCGGCGAGACCGACGGCGGCGGCGAGCGCCCCGATGAGCGTGAGGGGCGGGAGGCCGCCCGGCCACGTCGCCGGCGCGAGCCAGCCGGTCGCGCCGAGCGCGGCGCAGTGCACCGCGACGAGCGCGAGCGCGCCGTGGGCCGCGAGGCGTGCAGCGCCGGCGGGGAGCGGCGGCCGCGCGAGCTTCAGCGCCGCGAAGGCGACGAGCGCGCCGGCGCCGCACAGCACGGCGAGCTCCCCCGAGGCGGCGAGCCGGCCCGACGGAGCGTACAGGCTCGCGAGGTACGCGGGCCGCAGGAGCACCACCGACGCGAGCCCGTGCAGCGCCGCGGCGAGGAGCCCCGCCGCCCGCGCGCCGCGCCGCCACGCGGCCCTCGGGCGGGCCGCGGCCGCGCCGACGAGGAGCACCGCGACCACGGAGAGCGCCTTGTTCGTGACGTAGAGGGGCACGCTCGCGAGCGGCTCCCCCTTCACGACGACGTACCGCACGAAGGCGTAGGCGAAGCAGCCGGCGAACGCGAGCGCGCCAGCCACGACCGGCCTCCATCCGACCGACCTCACGCGAGCGGGGACGGCCGGAGCGGCGAGCGCGCCGCGGGGAGCGCGCCGCGTGGCAGGGCGCGGCCGCGCGGATGGGCGGCCGCAGCCGCGGGAACCCGCGGGCGCCGTCACCGGCGCCTCCGCAGGAGGGCGATCCCAGCGATCGCGAGGAGCGAGGACAGCGTCGCCGCGCCGCCGCCGAGACCGCAGCCGCCGCCGGCGCTCGCCGCGCCCGCGCCGGGCGGGACGGGCGTCTCCGTCTGCCCCGAGCCGCCGGGCGTCGGCCCCGGCGTCGCGGGGGTCTCGGCGAGCGGAGACGGGTGCGTGAGCGTCAGGGTGTCGAACACGTTGCCGTCCACGTCCCGCGCCTCGAGCGTGAGCGTGTTCGCCGTCACGTCCACCTCGACGAAGTGGTGGGTCGCGCGCGAGAACGCGGTGAACGCGCTCGTGCCCGCGGTGTAGAGCGGGGCCCCCGCGCCGCCGGTCACGACGTACGTGACGCCGCCCTCGGCGCGCTGTCCGCCCACCATCGGCTGGCTCCGCTCGTAGTCGTGGTCGTGGCCGTTCAGCACGAGGTCGACGCCGTACTTCTCGAAGACCGGGCCCCAGCGCTGGCGCAGGCCCGTGTCGCTCCCGTGCTCGCCGGAGGAGTACGGCGGGCGGTGGAACGACACCACCGTCCAGCGCACGTCGGGATCGCTCGCCGCGCGCGCGAGGTCGGCCTCGAGCCACTGGTCCTGGGCGTCGCCCGAGGTGCCGGCGGGCTCGGTGAAGAGCACGACGAAGTGGGTGTTGCCGTAGTCGAACGAGAAGTACGCCTCGTCGTCGTAGCCGGCGGCGGTGGGCACGTGGCGCGGCAGCGCGAGCTGCGCGAAGAAGAGCCCGCCGCCCATGTCGTGGTTGCCGGCCGCGGAGACGAACGGCGTCGCCGAGACGAGGGGCTCCATCGTCGCGAACCAGCCATCCCAGTAGGACTGCGTCCCGCCGCTGTCGACGAGGTCGCCGGAGTCGATCGCGAACGCCGGCTGGGACCGCTGCACGGCGGCGCGCACCTGCGCGCGCGCTGCGTCGTCGGTCCGGCTGTCGCCGAACGCGGCGAAGCGGAAGCTCGCGCCCGCCGCAGGCGTGGGCCCCGTCGTGAACGTACGGTCCGCCGACCAGCTCGCCGCGCTGCCGCACCGGTAGTGATAGCTCGTCCCGGGGGAGAGGCCGGTGACCTGCGCCTCGTGGAGGTAGGAGCCCTGGTACGCGGCGGAGACCGCCGCCTTCACCTGCCCGTAGCTGGCGTCGGACCCGTACTCGACGGAGCCCGTCGCCTCGGTGGAGCGCCAGGTGACCGTCATCGTGGTGTCGGTGGGCCCCTGCCAGCCGAGGTGGACCTGCGACGGCGCGGCGAGCGCGGGCGCCGCGGCGGCGAGGGTAGTCAGGAGAAGGAAAACCCGTGCGTTCATCCGACCTCCGGGCGGGAGAGCGGGACCTCGCCCGATCACCCGCGCCCCGAGTCGAACGCCCCTGCGCCCCGGAAACATCCCGCGCGCGGGAAGAGTTGGGTGGTGAACCCCCTCTGAAGGGGGCCCCCGAGCTCACGTGGAGAAGGGCCCAGGGGCGAGCGGATTCGTTGGTATCGCAAGCGACGCGGCACCGTGCGCGCGCCGACCGACCCCCACGACCGGCCGGCCGGGCGTCAGTAGCGGCCCGCGAGGTACGCCCAGCGCGCCGCGATCCAGCCGCGCGCGTACGCGACCTCCTCCTCGCGCGAGGGCCAGCCCGCGCGCCCCTCGCGCGCGAAGAACGCCTCCTGCTCGTCGCGCCAGCGCGCCTCGTCGCGCCTCGCGGCAGCGGAGGTCCCCGCGGCGAGCGTGTCGAACGCCGCGAGCACGTCGGCGACGGGGACGCGCTCGCGGACGGCCGCGCCGAGCCGGGCGCGAGTGCCCGCGGCGAACGGTGGCGCGAGCAGCCGCCGGAAGAGCCCGTTCTCCCAGACGAACTCCTCGCCGGAGTCCGGCGCCTGGTGCTCGGTGCGCCAGTCCTGACCCAGGCTCGCGCCGTAGTCCCACACCGTCGCGCGCCAGGGGCCGCCGAGCGGGTCGTGGTAGAGGAAGACGTTCTTGCGTGCGCAGTCCGAGGAGCGCGCGAGCATGACGAGCACCCACCAGTCGCGCAGCTCGTCGACGTCGGCCACGGCCTGCAGGCGCGCCGCGAACGTCTTGTCGTCGGCGGTCGCGACGAGCTGAACGAGCGCGTCGAGATCGTCGAACGCGCCGGGCTGGCCCTGCGCGGGGGTGCCCTCCTCGTTCGCATAACCGTCGTGCCAGGTGAGCTTCGTCTCTCCCTCGTTGCCGGTCGCGTAGAAGTTCGCGAGGTTCGTCTTCGACTGGTACAGGTTCCCGTCGCCGTCGAGCCCGTGCTCGCTCAGCACCTGCCCGCCGATCTTCTCGCTCATCACGTACACGCCGCGATACTCGCCGTTCAGGTAGAGCACGGCGCTCGCGGTGCGGACGTCGATCGGCCGATCGGCGACGCGCCGCCAGATCCCGAGCGCCAGCCGATCGCGGATCTGCGTCGCGTCGTCGAACGTCGTGACGAGCAGGAGCTTCTTCCGCGACGGGAAGCCCAACACCGGATCCGAGAACTGCGCCGCGTCGGGGAACGAGAGCGTGTAGCTCTTCTTCGGGAAGTCGATGGAGCGCGTCCCGCGGTACTTCACCTCGATCGCGTGGCTCCGGCCGCGGTAGGTGAGCGTCGCGGGGACGTAGGTGGTGTCGCTCACGGAAGCGCCGACCTTCAGGTGGAGCACCGGGAGCCCGTACTCCTCGGTGTAGCGGGCAGGATCGGGCGGCGAGTTCCCGCCCGCGTCCCAGCGATCGACCACGCCGACGCGGAGCCTCGCCTCGCCGTCGGCGGGCACGCGCACCACGACGTCGTACACGCCTGCGTCGGCGAGCCCGGTCTGCCAGGAGATCGTGCCCGCCGAGAGGTCGAGCCGAGCGGCCGCGGGCAGGCCCTCGAGCATCGAGGATGCGGGCAAGGGCTCGCCATCCGAGCAGGCGACCGTGAGCCGAAGCGCGTCGCCCTCCAGGATCCACGCCGGCCCGGTGATCTTCAGGCCGCACGCGGTCGGCGGCGGAGGCGGCGGTGGAGGAGGCGGGGGCGGCACGATCGGATCGTCCCCCGTCCCGTCTGCCTCGTGGATGGGCGGGCCGCACGCCACGGCGAGCGCGAGCGTGACCAAGGCCGCGGCCGCACGCGCGGCGGTCGTCCGTCGGGTCATGCCCCCTCCGGCATTCGGGCGTCGGGTCATGCCCCCTCCGGCATTCGGGCACACCGTGCGGCAGCGCTGAGCCGCGCGCACCTGCTCGACTGGGAGCCGACCCGGCGGGCGCCCCGCGAACGGTCCGCGGTGCTCGTCCGAGGAGGGGGGACGCGGGGCGGGCGCGCGGCGGGGCGAAGAAGTGGCCGCCCCGGCCACGGCCGCGTAGGTTCGTCCCGTGCGCATGGGCCGCTACGAGATCGCGACCGTGGTCGACGCCTGGTTCGCGCTCGACGGCGGGGCGATGTTCGGGATCGTCCCCCGGCCGCTGTGGGAGAAGAAGCTCGCCCCCGACGCGCGGAACCGCATCCGGCTCGCCGCGCGCTGCCTCGTCGCGATCGACCGCGACGCGCGCCGCGTCATCCTCGTGGACGACGGCCTGGGCGACAAGTGGGACGCGAAGCGCTCCGACATCTACGGGATCGATCGCTCCGCCGGCGGGCTCGACGCGGGGCTCGCGCGGCTCGGGCTCTCGCGCGAGGACGTGACCGACGTCCTCCTCACCCACCTGCACTTCGATCACGCCGGCGGCACCACCCGCCGCGGCCGCGACGGCCGGCTCGAGCTCTCCTTCCCGCGCGCGACGTACCACCTGCAGCGGCGCAGCTGGCTGTGGGCACACGCACCGTCCGATCGCGACGCGGGGAGCTTCCTGCCGGACGACTTCGCGCTGCTGCAGCACTCGAACCACCTCCACCTCATCGACGGCGACGCCTCGCCCTTCCCCGACGTGGACCTCATCCTCTCCGAGGGCCACACCGTCGGGCAGCAGCTCCCGCGTTTCCGCGGGGAGGGCACCCACCTCGTGTACTGCGGCGACATCATCCCGACCCACGCGCACCTGCGGCCGAGCTGGGTGATGGGCTACGACCTCTTCCCCGTCACCACCGTGGAGGAGAAGAAGGTGCTCCTCGCCGAGGTGCTCGAGGACGAGGGCGTGCTCGTGTTCGAGCACGATCCGCTCATGGCCGGGTGCCGGCTGCGCGAGGAGGAGGGGCAGCCGGTGTTCCACGAGGCCGTGGAGTTGTGAGGGTGCTGGCGCGGCGCGCTCACCTCGGGTAAGGGTCTCCGGCTTTCTGGCCGGAGGAGCCCGACGATGGAAGAGCAGAAGGTCACCGTCAGCCGCCGGGGCGCCGAGCGCCTCGTCGCCGGGCACCTGTGGATCTACCGCGCCGACGTGGAGAGGCCGCCCGCCGCCGAGGCGGGCGACGTGGTGGCGGTGGTGGACGGCCGCGGCCGCTTCCTCGCGAAGGCGTTCTGGTCGGCGCGCTCCAAGATCGCGCTGCGCGTCGTGACGCGCGACGAGGTGCCGGTGGACGAGGCGTTCCTCGCCGAGCGCCTCGAGGCGGCGGTGGACCTGCGTCGCCGGGCGTTCGGCGACGAGCGGTTCGTCCGGATCGTCCACGGCGAGGCGGACCTGCTGCCCGGTCTGGTGGTCGATCGCTACGGCGACGCCGCCGTGATGCAGACGCTCGTCCCCGCGACGGACCGGCGCAAGGCGCTCCTCGCGGAGCTCGTCGCCACCACGCTCGGCGTGCGGACCATCGTCGAGCGGAACGACGTCCGCGTGCGCGAGCTCGAGGGGCTCGCGCAGGTGAAGGGCGTGCTGCGCGGGGAGGCGCCGGGCCCCGTCGTCTATCCCGAGGGCCCGGTGAAGATGCGGATCGACCTCCTCGCCGGGCAGAAGACCGGCGCGTTCCTCGACCAGCGCGAGAACCATCTCCGCGCCGGCGAGTACGCGCGCGGCCGGTGCCTCGACTGCTTCAGCTACGCGGGCGGGTTCGCGCTGCAGCTCGCCCTCCGCGCCGAGCAGGTCACCGCCGTCGAGATGCAGCCCACCGCCGCGGGGCTCCTGCGCGAGAACGTGTCGCTGAACCGGGCGGAGAACGTCGAGGTCGTCGAGGCGAACGCCTTCGACTACCTGCGCGACCGCGCCGAGGAGCCGCCAGCGTACGACCTCGTCGTGCTCGATCCCCCCGCCTTCGCGAAGAACAAGGACGCCCTCCCCGCGGCGCGGCGCGGCTACAAGGAGGTCAACCTCCGCGCGATCCAGATCCTCAAGCCGGGCGGGATCCTCGTGACCGCGTCGTGCAGCTACCACATGGCCGAGGCGATGCTCGAGGAGCTCGTCCTCGACGCCGCGAACGACGCGGGGCGGCGCGTGCAGCTCCTCGAGCGCCGCGGCGCGGGGCGCGATCACCCCGTGCTGCTCGGCGTCCCCGAGACGCGGTACCTGAAGTGCTTCGTCCTGCGCGTCATTTGACGCTGGGCGAAGGCCCCGCGCGGGCGCGCTCGCCCGGCGCCGGACCTCCTATCGGCGAGGCAGCGCGGCGGGGTAGGATCGCGAGCCGTACTCTCGCGGAGGAGACGCTCCCGGAATGATCCGGCCCGATGAGCTCGGCACCGGCCCGCTCGACGCGCTCGCGCGCGCGCCGCTCCTGTCGGGCCTCGACGCGGCCGAGCGCGCTCGCCTGCTCGGCCGCGCCGAGCTCGTCGCGGTCCCCGCCCGCACGCGCGTCCACGCGGACGCCGACGCAGGGCGAGGCCTCGACCTCGTGCTCGAGGGCGCCGCCACGCTGCGCAGCGCCGACCTCCCGCTCCGGCGCCTCGGGCCAGGCGACCACTACGGCGAGCTCGCGCCGCTCTCGACGGACCACCGGGGCGAGACCGTCACCGCGGAGACCCCGCTCACGGTGGCGCGCCTCTCTCCGCGGGGCTGGGACGCGCTCCTGCGCGACGATCCCGCGCTCGCCGCGAAGCTCGCGACCGCGCTCGCGGCGACGCTCTCGGAGGAGCTCCAGCGCGTGACCGGCGAGATGGGGCTCCTGCTCCGCGGCCGCTCGCTGCCGCGCGCCGCCGAGGTGACGGTGCACCTGCTAGGCGAGGTCCGGCGCGTCCGCACCGGGACGCGCCTCGCCGAGCTGCTCCCGGCCGAGCTCGACGGCGCGCTCGTCGTCGGCGGGCTCCTCGGGCACAAGCCGGTCTCGCTCGCGACCCCGGTCTTCACGGACACCACCGTCGCGCCGCTCACCCTCCGTCACTGGGAAGGGCGCGCCATCTACGCCCACTCCGTCGGGCTCCTCCTCCTCGAGGCGGCTCACCAGCTCGCGCCTTCGCTCGGCGTCCGCATGGGCCCGTCGCGGGGGACGCGCCAGGTGGTCGAGGTCCCCGGCCTGGAGCCCGCCGCGCGGCCGGGGTACGCGGCTCGCCTCGCCGAGCAGATGGCGCGCCTCGCCCAGGCCGACGCCCCCTTCCGGCTCGAGTACTGGCCGACCGACGAGGCCGCCGCGCACTTCACGGAGCGCGGCTGGGAGGACGCGGCCCGGCTCCTGCGCATCCGCAGGCAGGCCACCGTGCGGCTCGTCTCGTGCGGCGAGCTGTACGCGCTCTCGATGGGCCCGCTCCTGCCCTCGACCGGCGCGGTGCGCGGGTTCCGGCTCGAGCCCAGCGAGGACGGGCTTGCGCTCGATCTCGGCGACCGCGACCCGCGCAACGGCCGCCGCGGCGGAGCGGCGCGCCCCCAGCCACCGGCGCGCGACGGCGGGATGGTCGCGGAGCACCAGCGCTGGCTCGAGGCGCTCGACGTGACGAGCGTCGGCGCCTTCAACGACCTCTGCATCTCCGGCCAGGTGTCGCAGCTCATCCGCGTCGCCGAGGGCTTCCACGAGAAGCGCATCGGCCAGATCGCCGACGCCATCGCCGCCCGCCGCGACCGCCTGCGCGTGATCGCCATCGCGGGGCCGTCCTCGTCGGGCAAGTCGACCTTCATCAAGCGGCTCACCGTCCAGCTCCAGATCGACGGGGTGAACCCGGTCGCCCTCGGCCTCGACGACTACTACGTGGACCGCGAGCGCACGCCGCGCGACGAGGCGGGGGAGTTCGACTTCGAGGCCCTCGAGGCGATCGACCTCCCGCTCCTCCACGATCACGTGCGCCGCCTCATCGCGGGGGAGGCGGTGCGCACCGCGCGCTACGACTTCCTCACCGGCACGAGCCACCCCGGCGGCGGCGCGGTCATCCAGCTCCGCCCCGGGGACGTGCTCCTCGTGGAGGGCATCCACGGGCTCGACCCGCGCCTGCTCGACGACATCCCGCCGGCGGGGTCGCTGTACCGCGTGTTCATCCACCCGGCCACCACCCTGCCCTTCGACCGGCTCACGCGCACGTCCGCGACGGACCTGCGGCTCCTGAGGCGCATCGTGCGCGACCGCCACCGGCGCGGGTACGGCGCGGCGGAGAACATCCTGCGCTGGCCGTCGGTGCAGGCCGGGGAGCGGGAGCACATCTTCCCGCACCAGCACGAGGCGGACGTGGTGTTCGACTCGTCGCTCGTCTACGAGCCCGCCGTGCTGAAGGTCTTCGCCGAGCGGTACCTCCTGGAGGTGCCGCCCCACCACCCCGCCTACCCGACCGCCCACCGCCTCCGCTACCTCGTCGATCGCTTCGTCTCCATCTACCCCGACCACGTCCCGCCCACCTCGCTCCTGCGCGAGTTCATCGGCGGCAGCGGGTTCGAGTACTGAGGCCCGGGATGCCGTTCACCGGCAGCGGCTCGCGTCGTCTCCGCCGCCTCCGCGAGGTCGTGGAGGAGGCCGCCCGCGCGTGCGCCCCCGAGGACGCCGCGGCGCTGCGCGCGGAGGTGGAGGAGCTCGTCGACGAGCGCGCGCTGGCGGAGGCGGTGATCGATCGCACCGCCGCGCTGGTCGTCGTGGTCGATCGCGAGGGCCGCATCCAGCGCTGGAACGCGGCCTGCTCCCGCGCCACGGGCTACCTCGCCGGCGAGATGCTCGGGCAGCCGGTGTGGGAGCTGATCCTGCCGGAGGAGCGCGAGGGCGTCCGCGCCACCTTCGAGCAGATCCTCGCCGGGGCGCTCACGACGACGTACGAGAACCACTGGGTCGGGCGCGAAGGCCAGCGCCGGCTCGTGTCCTGGACCAACGCGGCGCTCCTCGACGCCGCCGGCGAGGTCCGCGCGGTCGTGGCGACCGGCGTCGACATCACGGAGCGGGCGGAGGCGGAGCTCGCGCTGCGGCGTCAGGCGAAGCGGCTCGAGGCGCTGGCGGAGGCGTCGCGGGTGTTCGCCTCCGGGCTCGACTACAAGACCACGCTCGACACCGTCGCGCGCCGGCTGTGCGAGCTCATCGGCGACGGCGCGCTCATCCGCGTCGTCTCGCCCGACGGGAACTGGCTCGTCCCGGTCGCGGTCTACCACCCCTCCCCGGAGCGGGCCGCGCTCCGCCGGCGGATCATCGCCGCCGCCCCGCAGCGGACCGGCGAGGGCCTCACCGCGGGCCCGCTCGCGAGCGGGCGGACGCTGCGCATCCCGGCGCTCTCGCGCGAGACGGTGCGCAACGAGATGAAGCCGGAGTACTGGCCCTACCTCGAGGGCGTGACGAGCCTGCTCATCGCGCCGCTCGCGCAGCGGCACGAGGTCTTCGGCCACATCACGCTCATGCGCGACGCGGGCGGCGCGCCGTACACGGCGGACGACGAGGCGCTGCTCGAGGACCTCGCCCACCGCGCCGCCCAGGCGATCGAGAACGCGCGGCTCTACTCCGACGCGCAGAACGCGGTCGCGGCGCGCGACGAGTTCCTCTCCATCGCCTCGCACGAGCTGCGCACGCCGCTCACCGCCCTCCGGCTCGCGCTCGGGAACATGCGGCGGGTCACCTCGCGCGAGGCGCTCGAGCGGCTCCCGCCCGAGCACGTGGAGCGCGTCCTCGTGGCGGCGGAGCGGCAGGGGCAGCGGCTCGAGAAGCTCGTCGCGGCGCTGCTGGACGTCTCGCGCATCCACATGGGGAAGCTCGACCTCGATCTCGAGGAGGTGGAGCTCGGGGCGGTGGTGACGGACGCGCTCGCCCAGCTCGAGGACGAGGCCTCGCAGACCGGCTCGACGCTCTCCGCCTCGGGCACGGCGGTGCGCGGCGCCTGGGACCGGCTGCGGCTCTCGCAGGTCGTGACGAACCTGCTCTCGAACGCCGTGAAGTACGGGGCCGGAAAGCCCGTCGAGGTGAGCTACGGCCCCTCGGCCACGGGCGCGTTGCTCGTCGTCCGCGATCAGGGCATCGGGATCGCCGCGGCGGACCAGCCGCAGATCTTCGAGCGCTTCGAGCGGGCGGTCTCGTCCCGCAACTATGGCGGGCTCGGGCTCGGCCTCTACATCGTGCGGCGGATCGTCGAGGCGCACGGCGGGACGATCCGCGTCGAGAGCTCACCCGGGAAGGGCTCCACGTTCCAGGTCGAGCTCCCGCTCCGGCCGCTCTGCGTCCGCACCGGCCACGGCCCGCGGGAGCCCGCGGCCGCGCACTGAAAAACGGGGGCTGCGCCCCCGCCCCGCCGACGGCTGGCCGCCGTCGTCGGGGCCCCGGTTTCCTGCCGGGGGACGCCCACGGCGCGTCCCCCGGTCCCCCGCTCACCCGGCGCCGCCTCTTCCGGCGGCGCCTGCGTTCGCCGCTGCTCGGCGGGGCCCGTGAACGGTCGCGCCCGCTTTCGCGGGTTCGCGACCATTCCCCGCCGGGAGGGACTGCGTCCCTCCCCGTCGCTTCGCGACGGGGCCCCTCCCTGGGGGCGGCGCGTGTTCGCTCCTGCTTCTTCACGCCAGAAAATCCCGCGCGGGGAAGAGCAGCACATCCTCGATCGTCTCCGCGCCGGCGACGAGCATGAGCACGCGGTCGAACCCGACCGCGACGCCGCCCGCGTCGGGCATGCGGCCCACCGCCTCGAGGAAGGGCTCGTCGAGCGGGAAGACCGGGCGCCCCAGGACGCGCCGCAGCGCCTGCTCCTCCACGAGCCGCGCGCGCTGCTCCGCCGCGTCGGTGAGCTCGGTGTAGCCGTTCGCGAGCTCGAGCCCCCCGGCGTAGAGCTCGAAGCGCTCCGCCCAGCGCGGATCGTCCGGCTTCACCCGGGAGAGCGCGGCCATCGAGGCGGGCCAGTCGACGAGGTACTCCGGCCGCTCCACCCCGAGCCGCGGCTCGACCGCGTCGAGCATCACGCGGAAGAACACGTCGTCGAACGGCTCCCCGGGCGGTCCGGGGTCGTGGCCCGCGGCGCGAGCCGCCGCGGCGAGCCGGGCCGCGTCGCCCGCGCAGGAGGCGAGGTCCACGCCGGCGTGGCGAAGGAACGCGTCCGCGACGGTGGTGCGCGGGAAGGGCGCGGCGAGGTCGATCGTGCGCCCGCCACGGGCGACGCGGGTGCCCCCCGCGACGGCGCGCGCGCACGCCTCCACCAGCCGCTCGAGGTCCTGCATCACGCCCTCGTAGTCGGTGCCCGCCCGGTAGAGCTCGAGCATCGTGAACTCGGGGTTGTGCGTGCGCGAGACCTCGCCGTTCCGGAACACGCGCGAGAGCTGGAAGATCCGCGGGAAGCCCTCCGCGAGCAGGCGCTTCATCGCGTACTCGGGGCTGGTGATGAGCCAGAGCGGCTGCGCCTCCCCCCCGCCCTCCGGCACGAAGCGCGCCTCGAAGGGCGAGAGGTGCGGCTCCATCCCGGGCGCCGGCACGAGGGTGGGCGTCTCCACCTCCTCGTAGCCGAGGCTGCCGAGGAACCGGCGCACCTCCGCGGCGAGCCGGGCGCGCTGGCGAGCGCGATCGCGTCGGGTGGCTGGCATGCGCGGGAGAGTAACCGCGGAGAGGGATGGGCGCCGAGCGCGTTTCGAGCGGGGTCGAGGTCGAGGTCGGGGTCGGGGTCGGGCTGGCCGACACCACCGCGGCTGAGGTCACTGTGGCGCGCCGCCTGGACGGGACCTCACGTCCTCGGCGGGCCACGA
>NZ_JALCYY010000098.1 GCF_022690685.1 Anaeromyxobacter terrae
CGAGCGAAGCGAGTCCGCCGGGGCGCCACCGCGCTCGCGGCGAAGCCGCGCGCGGGGGCGCACGGGACCCGGCGAGCGGGGGTGGGGCCCCGGCGACGGCGGCCAGCCGTCGACGGGGCGGGGGGCGCAGCCCCCCGTTAGAAGGCGCAGCTCGTGGGGCCGCTCGCGACGACGAGCGTGTTCGGGATCGTGGTGTTCGTCGCCGGGTTGTAGACGAGGAGCTGGTACGTCCCGGGCTGCGAGGGCGCGGCGAACGTGCAGTTGATCGCGTTGAGGTCGCAGCCCGGCGGGCAGGAGTTCGCGCTCTCGCAGGCCTCGACCACCGGATCGAGCTGGATGACGCCGCTCGTCGTCGCCTGCGACATGTCCACGTCGCAGCTCGCGGCGGTCTGGTTGCAGGTCGGGCAGAGCCGGAGCGGCACCGTCACGGTCGAGCCGGGCGCGGCCGTGCAGCCTGCCAACGCGTCGACCCGCGGCGTCTCCGTCGGGCACTTCTCGCCGCAGGCGGAGAGCCCGACGGCGGCGGCGCAGGCGCCGATGGCGATGATGCGGCGAAGCCTCATGTCCCGTTCCCTCCTGGCCCGGCCCGTCACGGCTCGAGCACGATCTTGCCGAACTGCGCCCGCTCGGAGAGGAGCGCCTGTCCCTTCACCGCGTCCGCGAGCTTCAGGGTCCGGTCCACCACGGGCCGGAGCTTCCCTTCTCCCACGAGGCGCAGCACCTGCACGAGCTCGGCGGCGGTCCCCATCGTGGAGCCGAGGATGGAGAGCTGCCGGAAGAACACGTGGCGGAGGTCGGTGAGCGGGTCGTACCCGGTCGTCGCCCCCACGGTCACGATCCTGCCCCCGATCCCGGCGGAGAGGATCGACTTTTCCCACGTCTTCTTGCCCACGTGCTCGAACACCACCTCGACCCCGCGCTTGTCGGTGAGCCGCCTCACCTCCTGGACGAAGTCCTGGGTCTCGTAATTCACGACCTCGTCGGCGCCGAGCTCCTTCGCCCGCCGGAGCTTCTCGTCGGAGCCGGCCGTCGCGATGACCCGCGCGCCGTGGAGCTTCGCGATCTGCACCGCCGCGACGCCCACGCCCGAGCCGGCGGCGTGCACGAGGACCGTCTCCCCGAGCTTCACCTGCGCCCGCGCGACGAGGGCGTGCCAGGCGGTCATGAAGGTGAGCGGCACCGCGGCGGCCTCGACGAACGAGAGGTTCTCGGGCTTCGGGAGGACGTTCCGCGCGGGCAGGACGAACTTCTCGGCCATGCCGCCCGACACGTGCTCGCCCAGGATCGAGAAGCGCCGGCAGAGGTTCTCGTTCCCGGAGAGGCACCGCTCGCAGCGACCGCAGCCGAGGCTGGGGTTCACCACCACCGCGTCGCCGGCCTTCACGCCCTCGACGCCGGGCCCGACGGCCTCCACGACGCCCGCCACGTCCGACCCGAGCACGTGCGGGAAGGCGAGCTTGAGGCCCGGCCAGCCCTGTCGAACCCAGATGTCGAGGTGGTTCAGCGCCGCCGCCTTCACCGCCACCACCACCTGGCCGGGTCCGGGGGTCGGGTCGGGCAGCTCGATGAGGTTCACGACCTCCGGACCGCCGTGCTCGCGGATCGCGATCGCCTTCATGTCGTCCTCCAGTGGGTTCAGGGGGGGGTGGGCTGCCCGCGCAGGAAGCGGCTCGCGCAGATCTTGGCGTCGAGCGCGCTCGTGTTGGTGCCCCAGGCCGGGTCCTGCCGCATCACCCGCGCCTCGCACACGAGCCAGCACCCCTGTGGCCCGCACAGGCCGGGGTCATTGGGGTACCAGTAGTAGAACACCTGGCACTGCGGGTTCTCGGCGCTCGAGGCGGCGCAGGTGTCGTTGCCGCCCATGGGCGCGAGCGTCGTGATGCAGACGGGGCCCAGGACGATGGGGCCGTTGGAGCTTCCCACGGCGAACGACTGACCGGCGTCGCGGAGGGTCGCGCCGGACGCGACGAATCCCCTGCACTCCGTGGCGACTCGATCGAACGCGCGCTCCTCGTGGCTCGAGCCGCACGCCGCGACGACGAGGAGCAGCGCGAGGGCAAGGAGCCGCCTGGGGGTCATGCCGACACGATTACACGGTCCCCGCACGTGTGCCACGCGCCCGTGGGGGCAGGCGAGCGGCGTCGAGTCCCCGCGGGGATCTCGCCCCTTCTCCCACACCCCGCGCTACATTGGGTGCGTGATCGTTCGCATCGACGTCGTCCCGATCGTCCTGGAGATGCGCCGCGTGATCGTCGCCGAGATCGTCGGCGGCTATCACGGTCAGGCGCAGCTCGGCCGCTGGTGGCTCCCCTCCGGCCTGCTGGGCGAGGACGAGCAACCCGGCGACGCCGCGCGCCGCATCGTCAAGGCGCACCTCGGCCTCGAGCTCGAGGGCGCCGTCGTGGTCGGCACGCGCGCCGCGCCCGTGGGCGACGCGCGCCACCTCGCGCTCGTCGTGGCGGGCGCGGTGACGGGCGGCGAGCCCGCGCTCGGCCCCTCCGTCTCTGGATTCGCCGCGCGCACGCTGCCCGAGCTGCCCGACCAGGTCGGCTTCTGGCACCGCGACGACATCGCGGTCCTGGTGGCGCGCTACGAGAAGCTGCGCGCCTGACGCGCGCCGGCTCGCCCGCGCGTCACCCTGCGAAGGGCATGGCGCGCCCGGACAGGGAGCGGATCATCGCGCGAGGAGGTCCTGCGCGATGCCCGTCTACGAGTTCTTCTGCCGCAAGTGCCAGAAGCCCTTCACCGAGGTGATGCACGTGTCGGAGCACGACGCGGGCGTCGCCGAGTGCCCGGAGTGCCACAGCAAGGCCGACGTCGAGAAGCGGCTCTCCACGTTCACCGCGGTGACGAGCCGGAAGTCCGCCGGGCTGTGATCATCCGCCAGGCGCGCTGACTGCTCGTGAAGCCTCGACTTCCCCGTCGCGTCAGCGCTCGACGAGGCGGATCGCCTCGCCCTCCGGCACGTGCGTCATCGCCGCGGAGTTCATGCAGTAGCGGAGGCCCGTCGGCGGCGGGCCGTCGGGGAAGACGTGGCCGAGGTGCCCTTCGCAGCGCGCGCAGCGGACCTCGGTGCGCGCCATTCCGTACGAGCGATCCTCGATCTCGGTGAGCGCCTCCTCCGACACCGGCCTCGTGAAGGACGGCCAGCCCGTGCCGGACTCGAACTTCTCGCCCGAGCGGAAGAGCGGGTTCCCGCAGGCGGCGCAGACGTAGGTCCCGGGGTCCTTCGTGCCCAGGAAGCAGCCGGTGAACGGGCGCTCCGTGCCGTGGTGCCGGAGCACCTGGTACTGCTCGGGCGAGAGCCGCCTCTTCCACTCCTCGTCGCTCAGGATCAGCTTGCCGGGCATGGGGTCCCCTCCAGGGAGCTTCGGCGCCCGGCGGTCATAACGTCGCGCCGGTGCGCCTGCCCCCGCGCGCGCATTGCCCGCCCGCCCGAGGACCGCTAGGAAAGCCGTCGGAGAGCCCCGAATGAAGATCCCCCTCCTCGCCATGCTCCTCGGCTCCGCCGCCCTGAAGGTCGGCGACAGAGCCCCCGACTTCACGCTGCCCGACACCGACGGCGTGCCGGTCACCCTCTCGAAGCTGCTCCAGAAGGGACCGGTGATCCTGGCCTTCTACCCGAAGGCCTTCACTCCCGGTTGCACGAAGCAGAACGCGAACTTCCGCGACCGGTACGCGGACGTCGCCGCGAAGGGCGCCCAGGTCGTCGGCATCTCGACGGACGACGTCGAGACGCAGCGAAGGTTCAAGGCGGAGATGAAGCTCCCCTACCCGCTCCTCTCGGACGCGGGCGGCAAGGTGGCGAAGCAGTACGCCGGCACGATGGCGATCGTCGGCGTCGCGAACCGCGCCAACTTCGTCATCGGGCAGGACGGCACGGTGAAGGAGATCGTGGAGGGCGGCGACGCCGTCGACCCGACCGCGGCGATCGCGGCGTGTCCGCTCCGGAAGGGGACGTGATGAAGCTCCTCGACGCGCTCGTCGGCGGCCTACGCCGCCGCATCCTCGGCATCTCGCCGGAGGAGATCCGCTACACGTTCGAGGACGTGCGCGCGGAGATCCGCTCCGTCCGCGCGGAGCTGAAGCAGGAGATCGAGGCCGTCCGCAAGGACATCGACTCCCTGCCCTCGCGCCAGGACCGCCCCGCCGGACCGGAGATCCCGGTCGCGGAGGCGTGAGCGGGGCTACAGCTCCGGCTCCTCCACGAGCACCCTCCGGACGGTCGCCGGCTCTCCGCCGGCGTCCACGGTCGCCCCGCACCTCCAGTGGGCCCGGCGCAGGTAGCCGAGCCCCAGGCGGCCCTCGGGCGTCTCGGCTGCGCTCGTCACGACGCCGACCTCCTGACCCTCGGCGGTGAGCTTCGTTCCGGGGCCAGCGGCGGCGGGGAGCGTGAGCTGCACGAGGCCGCGCTGGAGGTGGCCGCGGGCGGTCGCGCGCAGCACGACCTCCTGGCCGATGTAGCAGCCCTTCGTGAACGAGATCGCGGCGCGCGTGAGGCCGGCCTCCATGGGCAGCCGTGAGGCGTCGACGTCCGCGCCGAACCGCGGGACGCCGCCGAGGATCCGGAGCGCCTCGAGGTCGGCGTCGTCGAGCGTCGCCGCGCCCTCCGCGACGAGCTCGGCGCGCAGCGCCTCGGCCTCCTGCGGCGGGAGGATCACGTCCACGCCCGGAGCGCCGCGCCGCGCGTGCGCGAGCCGCGGCGCTCCGGGCGCGCGCCCCTCGAGCCGGCGCGCCGCCTCCGGCCCGAGCACCGGCACGACGCGCAGCGCCGCCGAGAGGTCCTCGAACACGACCTCGTCCATGATGACGAGCCGCTCGAGGTGCGTGAGCGCGTCCGGAAGGGCCTGCGGTGCCAGGTCGAGCAGGAGCCCGTCCTCCTGGGCGAGCACGTGTCCCTCCGCGAGGAGGTGGCCCTTCGCGTTGAGGAACGTCGCGTACGCGGACTCGCCCGGCCGGAGCCGGTTGAGGTCCTGCGTGGACATCCGGTGCAGGTAGTCCTTCGCGTCCTTGCCGGTCGCGCGCAGCAGCGCGCGCGTCTCGACCGGCCCGACCGCGCACGCCTCGCGGGCGGCGCGGAGCTTCTCGGAGAGCGTCGTCACGCCGGAACGAATAGCGTTCCGGCAGACGGCGCTCAAGCCCGAGTCCGATCCCGCCCGTGGCTCGACGGGCTCACCACGATCCGACCGGCGTCGGCCTCAGCGCGACGCGACGGCCACCGGCGTGAAGGCCCCGACGCTCGCGACGAGCGCGCCTCCCGGGGGGCTCTCGAACCGGATCGGCACGCTCACGCGGCGCGCGACCGGCACGCCGGCGAGGTCCGTGGCCGGGGTCCAGGCGCAGCGCGACAGCGCCCCGCGGAACTGCGTCTCGAGCGGCTCGCGGGCGACGCTCACGTCCGAGGTGACGCCCAGGATCTTGCCGTCGTGCGACACGGTGAACTCGAGCGTGGCCTGGTCCGGAAGGTAACCCACCATCTCCCGCGGGATGCGCATCTCGTCCGCGAGACAGCCCGGGCGCTGCTCCACGGGGCGGGACAGCGAGATCTGCGGCGGCGCCGCGGCCGCCAACCCCGAGGCGAGCAGGACCGCAGCGACCGAGAGCCTCCACGGTGAGAGCGTCATGGATCGTCCTCCTCCTGCAGGATCGGACCCCATCCCGCGCGCGACGTGACGCGGGCGTCTCGGGTTCCCTCCTGGTGCCGGGCGAGGGCGTCAGCCGCGCTCGGCGAGGAGCACGCCCGCGAGCACCATCGCGCCGCCGGCGAGGAACGGACCGGTGAGCCGCTCGCCGTACGCCAGCCACGCGAGGAGCGCCGTGAGCACCGGCTGCAGGTTCGACCAGACGGCGACCCGGCTCGCCTGCGCCCGCGAGAGCGCCCAGTAGTAGAGCAGGTAGGCGACGACGCTCGTCATCACGACGAGATACGCGAGGCTCGCCCAGCCGATGGGCGTGAGCCGCGCGAAGCGGTGGACGTCCGACAGCGCGAGCCCGACCGGCAGGTAGAAGAGCGACCCCATCACGATGGCCGCGGAGGTGGACGCCGTCGCGCCGTAGCGCTCCGCGTAGACCTTGCCTCCCACCGCGACGATCGCCCAGGCGACGACGGCGAGCAGGATGAGGAGATCGCCCAGGAGCATCCGCGAGGAGCCGCCGAGCGCCACCGAGCCGCGCGCGCCGAGCACGACCAGCACTCCCGCGAACGCGACGGCGATGCCCGCGAGCTTGAGCGCGGTCGCGCGCTCGCCGAGCCGCAGGCGCGCGATGAGGAACACGAAGATCGGCGTGAGCGCGTACAGGAGCGCGGCGTGCCCGGGCGTCGAGAGCGCGAGCCCCGCGAGGAAGAAGCCCTGGTTCATCGGGACCGCGACGAAGCCGAGCGCGGCGAGGCCGAGGAGGTCCTTGCGCGCGATGCGGACGCGGCGGTGCAGGAGGATCGCGCCGAAGAGCAGGCCCGCGAACGTGAAGCGCGCGAGCGCGACCTCCCAGGGCGGCAGCTCGTCGAGCGCGCGCTTCGCGGCGAGGTAGGTCCCGGCCGAGATGGCCGAGTGGAGGAACATGACGAGGTGAACCAAGAGGGCGTCCCCGGGTCGGAGCGAGCGGGGGCGGACCTTAATCGACCCCCGCCGCGGGCGCACGCCCGCTCACCCGGCGAGCTGCTCGAGCGCCCACCGCGCCGCCGCGCGGACGCCGTCGTGCGGGCTCGCGAGGCGGGCGCGGACCGCGTCGAGGCGGCGGGGGTCGCCCGCCCGGCCAGCGGCGAGGAGCGCGTTCCGCACGAGGCCGTCGTAGCGGGCGCGGGCGAGCGAGGTGCCGTAGAAGCGACGCCGGTAGTCGTCCTCGGTGAGCGCGAGGAGGTCGTCGATCGCGAGCGCGGCCTGCTCGGGCCGCGGCGCGAGCTCCGGGTCCACCGCCGGGTGCGGGTGGCGGTTCCACGGGCAGACCGTCTGGCAAGCGTCGCAGCCGAACACCCACCGCCCGAACCGGCCGGCCAGATCGTCGGGGATCGCGCCGCGCCGCTCGATGGTCCAGAAGGAGATGCAGCGGCGCGCGTCCACGAGGGCGGGCTCGGGGATCGCGCCCGTCGGGCAGGCCGGGAGGCACGCCTCGCAGCTCCCGCAGCGCTCCGCGTGCGGCGGGTCCGGCGCGAGCTCGCGATCGAGGATCACCGTCGCGAGCAGCACCCAGCTCCCGTGCTTCTCGGTGATGAGGCAGCCGTTCTTGCCGACCCAGCCGATCCCGGCCCGCTCCGCCCAGGCCTTCTCCATCACCGGCGCGAGGTCGCTCGCCGCGAACGCGCGTACCTCGGGATCCCGCGCGCGCAGCTCCGCCACGAGGGCCTTGAGCTTCTTCTTCATGACGGCGTGGTAGTCGCGGCCGCGCGCGTAGCGGGCCACCTCCCCCGCGCCCTCCGGCGGCTCCGCGCCCGCGCCGTCGTAGCCGAGCGCGAGCGCGACGACGCTGCGCGCGCCGGGCAGGAGCCGCGCCGGATCGAGCCGCTCCTCGCGCTGCGTCCGGAGCCAGACCATGTCGGCCTCGCCGCCCATGGCGAGCAAACGATCGAGCGGCCCGGGATCGAGCCGCTCGGCGCGCGCGATCCCGCAGGCGACGAAGCCGCAGCGGCGGGCGGCGTCCTTCACGGAGGCGGCGTCGAGGGGCGGACTCACGCGGGGTCCTTCTTAATCCGTCTGCGACGCGGATTCGACAGGCGTGCGGGCCGCCCTTGGGGTTCGCCGACCGAGCGCCGCGGCCCGCCCGAAGCTGGCCGCCCCTGCCCCGCCCGTTAGTACGCTCGTCATGAGCCCCGTGCGCCCAGGCCTCGCGGTCCCGCTCCTCGCCGTCCTCCTCGCCGCACCGCTCACGGCGCGTGGCGCGCGCCCGTCCGGAGACGCGGAGCGCGGCGCGAGGATCTTCCGCGAGCGCTGTGCGCTCTGCCACGGCGAGGGCGGGGGCCGGGGGCCCGACCTCGCGGGCGTCGTGGGGCGCCGCGCGGGTTCCTACCCCGGCTTCGGCTTCTCGCGCGCCCTCCGAGACGAAGGGGCGCGCGGACTCGCCTGGAGCGCGCGCGCCCTGGACCGATACCTCGCCGCGCCGGGCAAGCTCGTCGCGGGGACGACGATGTCGCTCGCGACGCCCGACCCGCGCGACCGGCGCGATCTCGTCGCCTATCTCGCGACGCTCGCGGGGCGGACCCCTCCGGCGGAGGAGCGCGCAGATCGTCCGGCGCGGGCGGCGGCCGCGGGGGGCAGCTGGCGCGACGACGCACCCGGCGTCCGGCATCGCGTCACGGTGGACGGGCTGCCGCGGCCGAACGCGACGCCGTCGGCGAGCCGGTCGCCGCGGGTCGTCCGGGCGCCCCGTGACGCACGCCTCCGGGTGCCGCCCGGCTTCGTCGTGGAGCGCTTCGCGGAGGGGCTCGAGAACCCGCGCCTCCTGCGCGTCGCGCCGAACGGCGACGTCTTCGTCGCGGAGACCGGCGCGGGGCGCCTGCGGGCGCTCCGCGCGCGGGAAGGCGCGGCGCGCCCGGAGCGCGTCGAGGTCTACGCGACGGGCCTCGACGGCCCGTTCGGCATGGCGTTCCACCCTCCCGGCCCCGAGCCGCGCTGGCTCTACGTCGCGACCGAGAACGCGGTCGTGCGGTTCCCGTACCGGAGCGGCGACCTCGAGGCGCGCGGCGAGCCGGAGACGGTCGTGCCGCGCCTCGCCGACACGACCGGCGGGCACACCACGCGCGACGTCGCGTTCTCGCCGGACGGGAAGCGCATGTTCGTCTCCGTGGGGTCGGAGTCGAACGTCGCGGAGGACCTGCCGCGCAAGGCGCCGGACGCGATCCGCGCGTGGGAGGCGGAGCACGGCCTCGGCGCCGCGTGGGGCGACGAGGCGTGGCGTGCGGACGTGCTCGCGTTCGACGAGGCCGGAACGAGCCGGCGGCCGTTCGCGAACGGCCTGCGCAACTGCGTCGGCCTCGCGGTCCACCCGCGCACCGGCGACCTCTGGTGCACGGTGAACGAGCGCGACGGGCTCGGCGACGACCTCGTGCCCGACTACGTGACGCGCGTCCGCGAGGGCGCGTTCTACGGCTGGCCGTGGCTCTACCTCGGCGCGCACGAGGACCCGCGCCATCGCGGCGCGCGCCCCGACCTCGCCGAGAAGGTGACGATCCCGGACGTGCTGCTCCAGGCGCACTCAGCGGCGCTCGGGCTCGCGTTCTACGACGCCCGGCCGGGCGCGGCGGCGCGCTTTCCGGAGGCGTGGACGGGCGACGCCTTCGTCGCGCTCCACGGCTCCTGGAACCGGAGCGAGCGCACCGGCTACAAGGTCGTGCGGGTGCCCCTCCGCGACGGCGTGCCGACCGGCGAGTACGAGGACTTCCTCACCGGGTTCGTGGTGGACGACGCGCGCGTGTGGGGTCGGCCCGTCGGCGTGGCGGTCGCGCGGGACGGGGCGCTCCTCGTCAGCGAGGACGGGAACGGGACGATCTGGCGGATCACGTACCGCGGGGAGCGGTGAGGGTCCCGGAGACGCGCGCTCCGCGACGGATCAACCCTGGGTGTGGCCGAAAACTGGCGATATCGATCGGCGGCCCTACGATTCATCGATATGGCTCGACGGCTGGCGCTTCACGCGTGGGACGGTCTGCCGAACACGGCAGAGCAGGGGAAGGGGTGGGCGCTCGTGCAGGGGGACTGCATCGAGGCGCTCGAGGCGCTTCCGCCGCACTCGGTGGACGTCGTGTTCGCGGATCCGCCCTACATGCTCTCGAATGGCGGGACGACCTGCCAGAGCGGGCGGCGGACGAGCGTGAACAAGGGAGGCTGGGACGCCTCGCGCGGCATCGTCGAGGACCACGCCTTCCAGACGCGCTGGCTCACCGCCGTGCGCCGCGTCCTGAAGCCCAGCGGCACGCTCTGGGTGTCGGGCACGCAGCACGTGATCTTCTCGATCGGCTTCGCGATGCAGGAGATCGGCTACCACCTGCTCAACACCATCACCTGGTACAAGCCGAACGCCTCGCCGAACCTCGCCTGCCGCTTCTTCACCCACTCGACCGAGATCCTCCTCTGGGCGAGCCCGATGAAGACGCGCCCGCTCGGCCACCGCTTCAACTACAAGGCGATGAAGGCGGAGAACGGCGGCAAGCAGATGCGCGACCTCTGGCAGATCCCGCAGCCCGAGGGCGAGCAGGTCGTCTGGAGCGTCCCGACGCCCGGCCCGCGCGAGAAGGTCCACGGCCGCCACCCCACCCAGAAGCCGCTCGCGCTGCTCGAGCGCGTGCTCGCGTCGAGCGCGGCCTCCGGCGATCTCGTCCTCGATCCGTTCTCCGGCTCCGGCACCACCGGTGTCGCCGCGGTCCAGGCGGGTTGCCGCTTTCTCGGCCTCGAGCGCGACCCGGCGTACATCGACCTTGCGGCCCGGCGCATGCGCGCTGCCCAGCTCGACCCGGAATGAGGTAGACTGCGCGCCCCTCGCGGTCTCGACGCAGGTTTGCCTCCAGTGGATAAATTGTCGCCCGTGACACCTTCTGCGGCAGAGGCCCTCGCTCCACTGCTGGGGCTCGTCGCGTTCCTGTTCTCGACGCTCGTCTACTACTCGATCAAGGCGGCGATCTTCGGTCGCAAGCGCGAGGCGTACATCGAGAACCGCGAGCGGACGATCCTCGCGAAGCTCTTCCAGGAGTGGTGGATCTGGCTCTGGACGCCGATCGAGCGCTTCTGCCTGCGGCTGCGGATCTCGCCAGACGCCATCACCACCGCGGCGACGTTCGTCGTGGCGGTCTCGGCGGTGCTCATCGCCTTCGGTCACTTCTCGCTGGGCGGCTGGGTCTTCCTCTTCGGCTCGAGCTTCGACTTCATCGATGGGCGCGTCGCGCGGGCGACGGGTCGGGTGAGCCGCGCCGGCGCGTTCCTCGACTCGACCCTCGATCGGGTCGGAGAGCTGTTCTTCTTCGGGGGCCTCGCGGTCGCGTACCGCGACTCGTGGGTGCTCTTCGCCGCGCTCGTCGCCGCGGGGGCCTCGACCGTCGTCTCGTACGCGCGGGCGCGCGGCGAGGCGGTGAACGCCGGCGCCACCGTCAAGGTGGGCGGGATGCAGCGGCCGGAGCGGATCGTGCTCACCGGCATCCCGTGCGCGCTGACGCCGATCTTCGACCTCGCCTTCGGCGTCGGGGCCGGCCGGACGGCCGTCTCGGTCGCCCTCGCGGTGCTCGCGGTCCTCACCACGCTCACCGCCATCCGCCGGACCTGGTCCATCTACCACGCGCTCCGCGTGCAGGATCCCACCCCCGCGCAGCCGCCCTTCCGGCTCGCGGACGTCTTCGGCCTCGAGAGCGCACGCCGCAAGAAGGCGGCGCGGTAGCCCCACCCCGGCGCGCTCGGCCGACGGCCGTCACCGGGCGCCGTCGTTAAGATCGGACTGCACGAGGCGACGCCGCTCGAGGCGCGTCTACGCAGGTTCGATGCTCACGACCCCTGAATTCACGACGTTGGATGCCCGAAGCGCGGCGATTGCCGCTCTCCGGGTCGCATGGTAGGAGGGGAAGCCGTGAGAGGCCCGCCCCCCCGCCACCCCGACGAGCAGCGCGAGCAGCTCCCCGCCGTCGAGGGCGTGATCGCCGACGCCGCCGAGCTCCAGCCCGGCAACCGAGTCGTCTACCCGAACCAGGGCGTCTGCGAGGTCGTGGGCGTCGAGGAGAAGGACATCGCCGGGCAGAAGCTCCAGCTCGTGCGGATGCGGCGCGAGGAGGACGGCGCCGCGGTCCTCGTCCCCAAGAACAAGGTACCTTCCATCGGGCTCCGCCGCGTCGCCACCGGCGAGCAGATCGAGGGCGTGTTCCACTTCCTCGCCGCGCAGTTCGAGGATCCCGAGCTCGACTGGAAGGTCCGCCATCGCGACAACGCCGACCGGCTCATCGCCGGAGGCGTGCTCGGCGTCGCCGAGGTCGTGAAGGGGCTCCACTCGCTCTCGCGCATCCGGCCGCTGCCGGCCAAGGAGCGCGAGCAGTACGACAACGCGCGCCACCTGCTCGTGCACGAGGTCGCCGTCTCGCTCGGCGTCCCGCCCGCGCTCGCCGAGGACTACATCGACTACGCGCTCATGCCCC
This sequence comes from Anaeromyxobacter terrae, assembly GCF_022690685.1. Classification (GTDB taxonomy): domain Bacteria; phylum Myxococcota; class Myxococcia; order Myxococcales; family Anaeromyxobacteraceae; genus Anaeromyxobacter; species Anaeromyxobacter terrae. The sequence continues at coordinate 12,101 of NZ_JALCYY010000098.1, forward strand.
CGGCGGGCGTGAAGTTCGACCTGAAGCCGCCGCCGACCCCGGTCCTCCTGCCGTCGCGCCCCAAGCGCCGCCGCCCCGCGGCGGCCGAGGAGGAGGAGGGTATCGGGGATCTCGGGCTCGCCGATCTCGGGCTCGGGGACCTCGATCTCGGCGAGGCCCTCGCGGCCGTCCCCGAAGGCGAGGCGGCCGAGGGCGAGGGCGCGGAGGGCGCCGAGGGGGCGGAGGGCGAGGGCGCCGAAGGCGAGGCGCCGGCAGAGGGCGCCGCCGAGGAAGGCGCCGAGGTCGCGCCCGAGGCCGAGGAAGAGGAAGAGCCCGCGCCGAGGAAGGCGCGCAAGGCGGCCGCGCCGAAGATGCCCGCGCCGAAGGCGGAGAAGCGCGAGGCGAAGCACGCCGTGGCGAAGGAGCCGCGCAGGAAGGTCGAGAAGCCGGCGAAGGCCGAGAAGCCCGAGAAGCCCGCGAAGAAGCCCGCCGCCCGGAAGGTCGCCGCGCCTGCGAAGAAGGCCGAGAAGCCGGCGGCGAAGAAGGTGGCCCCGAAGCCCGCGGCGAAGCGCGGAGGGAAGAAGAAGTGATCCGCGTCGTCACGCTCGAGAAGATCGATCCCGCCGACATGGCGTTCCTCACGGCCACGCTGTACCGGGCCTTCGGCCTCGGCACGGAGCACGCCGGGGATCGCCCGGTGCCGCGCGACGCCGAGATGGACGACGGCCGGCTCGACGCGGTGAAGTTCCTGCAGGACGTCGCGCCGGTGCGGACGTTCGCGGACGACAAGGTGCTGTACATCACGGCCGCGCCCCTCGCGCTCCCGCCGGGCCCGCTCGGCGAGCCGCCCTGCTGGGGGTTCTCCCAGTACGGAGGCGAGCGCGCGGTCATCACCACCTCCAAGCTGCCCGAGCGCGGCGTCACCGAGGCGTCCATCGAGGTGTGGCGCCGCCGGCTCGCCCGCGAGGCGATTCACGCCATCGGGCACCTCTGGGATCTGCACCACTGCTACGACGCGAAGTGCGCGATGCATCCGTCGTGGTCGCCGGCCCTGCCGGCGAACCCC
>NZ_JALCYY010000099.1 GCF_022690685.1 Anaeromyxobacter terrae
CGATCGCGGCGAGCGCGTCGGCCTCCGGGAGCCCGAGCTCGCGGCTCGCGGCGCGCGCGAGCTGCGCCGCGCCGAACGGGAACGTGCGGGCCGCCTCGGCGGTGCCGCCCGCGACGACGCACACGCTCGTCCGCTCGTGCCCGACGTCGAGGACCACGTCCGCCGGGGCCGGCGCTCCCGGCTCGGCGGGCGGCGCCGCCTCGCCGGCGACCGCGCCGGTCGCGAAGAGCGCGGCGTAGGCCGGGCCCGCCGGGACGACGGCGCGCGGGTCGACGCCCGCCTCGGCGAGCGCGGCCACGAGCGCGGCGAGCTCCTCCTTGCGGACGACGGCGACGTGCAGATCGGTCTTGCCGTCGTGCGCGTGGAGCGGCTGCCAGTCCCACGCGACCTCGTCGAGGTCGAAGGGGATCTGCCCCTCGACCTCGAACCCCACGGTCTGCTCGATCCGGCGCGGATCCGTGAAGGGGAGGGTGATCACGTGCGACGAGGCGGCCGCGCCGGGGAAGGCGGCGATCACCGCGTCCGGCCGCCAGCCGCGCTCCGCGAGCAGCTCCCTCACGGCCTGCGCCTGCCGCGCGACGAGGGACGGGCCGCCCTCGGTCGCGGCCTGCACCGGCACGCGCGCCGTGTCGACCACGGCGTAGCCGCGGTAGGTGCTGTCGAGCAGCACCCCCTTCACCGCGTGGGCCCCGAGATCGAGGCCGAGGATCCTCTGCGCCATCCGTCACTCCTCGCGCCAGCGCAGCAGCCGGTTCGGCTTCACGCCGGTGGCGGCCGACTGGAGCTGCTGCGCCTGGGTCTGCAGCTGCGCCAGCGCCTGGGCCTGGGCGGGGTTCTGCCCCGGGACCTGGAGCTGCGGCTGCCCCTGCGTGTCGCGGTTCTGGTTCGGGTCGAAGGTCACGACCGCGTCGACGCTCTTCGTCACGGCGCCGGCCGTGCCGGTCGAGCGGATGCGGAACACGTACGAGCGGTCGGTGAGGAACTGCTTGCCGCTCGTGGGAGACAGGGCGGCGGTGTTGACGCGCACCCCGAGCGCCTCCACCGTCGCGGCGAACTGGAGCGGCGTGATGGTCATGAGCCCGTTCGTCGTCTGGTCGGCGATGGCCTGCTGGAGCTTCGCGCCGAACTCGGGGTCGAGCAGCACCGGCTGCGCGGGCGGATCGGCGAGGAGGCGCGCCAGCTCTACCAGATCGCGCCGGTCGGAGGTGTTGACGTTCCGCGGAGCCTCGACCGGCAGGTACACCGTGAGGCGGTCGCCGAACGCGGCCATGAACACGTCGGACACGCCCGCGACGAGGTACAGCTCCTCGATCGAGTCGAGGCGCGCGTTCTTCGCCCGGTAGCGGTCCTCGCCCTTGTCGTAGGGGAAGTTCTCGTCGCCGAAGCCCGGCTCGAACGGCGGGTCTCCGGGCTCCATGAGGCAAGCGGCGCCGGGGAAGCTCGCGACGAGCGACGACGAGACCTTGTCGTCGTCGATCCAGTCGCGCAGGTGGACGATGAGATCCTGGCGGCTCGTGCGGACCCGGTTCGCGTCCTCGCGCTCGAAGATCCGGTCCCAGCGCGGGTCGCAGATGAGCTGGTAGAGCCCCAGCACCTGCATCCGCGCCGGGCCGCTGACCGCGCGGGCGTCGAGCTGGGCGTTCACCTTGCGCCCCTCGTCCTCGATCTTGGCCTCGAAGGCTCCGTCGAACTCGCCGAACGCGGCGCGCGTGCGCTCGCCGCCCGCCGCCGCCCCCGCCGGCGTCGCCGCGGCTCGCGCCGCTCCAGCAGGCGCCGCGGCGGCTTCGCCTCCGCCGAACAGCGACTGCACGAGCACCGAGCTCACCGGCACCGCGTTCCAGATCTGGGGTCGCGGGCAGGCCGCGGCCGGCTGGGCCGCGCCGCCGGGCTGCCCTCCGGGCCGCTGCGGCGCGCCCGGCGGGTTCCGTGCGCCGGGGAGCCCCTGCCCGAGGAGCCCGCACGCGGCGCCGGCCGCGTCGTCGATCTGCTGCTGGAACCCGAGCACCATCCGCGAGAGCGCGACGCCGCTCTTCGCGAGGTAGGTCGCGCGCAGCTCGTCGCGCGCGTTCGCGGCGATCTCGAGCGACACCCGGCTCTCGTAGGCGAGGTTCGCCGCGAGCGCGGTCAGGATCGCGACCGACACGATCACGACGAGGAGCGCCGCCCCCCGCTCCCCTCCGCGCCCGCCGCGGACCGCTGTCGTGCGCGCGCGCATCAGAAGTCGAGCGGCCGCGTGATCGCGATCCGCGCCTCCGTCGAGAGCTTCTCGGTCCGCCCGTCGGGCAGCTTCGTCTCGAGCTCGATCCGCACCCGCTCGGGCAGCTCGCTCTCGTGCTCCGTCGCGCGCGTGGACCACTCGCGCACCCACTCCTTGCGCTTCGGATCCCAGTACCCGAGCCGGAAGGCGGTGATGCGATCCGCGACGAGATCCTTGCGGCCGCCGCGCTCGGGGTCCGCGTCGATGCGCGGCTTCGCGCGCCGGAACAGCGCCTCCTCGCCGGCGTGGTCGGGATCCGCCTCCATCGCGTACTCGACCACCGCCTCGTCCGACTCCTTCACGTCGGGGGACACCCGCTCGTGCGCCATCGTCGCGAACAGCACCTCGTCCTCGCGGCCGCGGAACAGGGTGGGCCGCTCGCGGTACTCGTTCCGGTCGTAGTGATCGGACAGGTACGCCATGGTGAGCTCGCGCGAGAGCCGCGTGAGCGCGACCCGCACGGCGGCGTAGCGCTCGGCCTGGCCGCGCACGATCTCCGAGGCGCGGTCGACCTGGCGGAAGCTGCCCACCGTCATGGCGCCGATGATGGCGGTGATCGCGATGGCGATCATCACCTCGACGAGCGTGAAGCCGCGGCCCGTGACCCTCACGCCCCCGGCTCCCGCGGCGCGAAGACCACCATGTGCGTCACGACCGTGAAGGACTCGTCGCGCTTGCCGTCCTTCCAGGTGACCGTGAGCCGCACCTCCCGCACGCCCTTCTTGATCTGCTCGCCGAGCTGGGTGATCTGCGCCTGAAGCCCCTGCGCCAGCGCGGCCGCGCCCGGGGCGGTGGTCTGCGGGCCGCCCTTGCCGGCCTGCGGCGAAGCGGCGGCGAGGAGGTCCTCGAGCGCGCCCTCGCCGCCGGTGAGCATCTGCAGGATCCGCTCGGCCGAGAGGTCCACCCCCGGCTTCACCACCTCGGTCGCCCAGCGCACCTCCGGGTGGCCGTCCTCCTCGAACGTCCCCTCGGCGCTCTCGTCGAAGTCGCGGAAGCCCTTCCGCTCGTACTCGGACTCGAGCTCCACCATCTTGCCGCGGGCGAGCAGCGTCGCGACCTCGAGCTGGCGCGCGCGCACGTGGTTGCGCAGCGAGCCGCCGACGATCTCGGAGACGGTGAGCAGCGCTCCGGCGAGGATCGCGAGGGCGATCATCACCTCGAGCAGCGTGAAGCCGCCCCGCGCGGCCCGGCGGGTCACTCCTTCACCTCCACGTCCCCCGGGACGACGCGCGTGCGGCCGGTGAACGGCTCGACGACGATCGTGTAGCGGTTCGAGCCGTCGACGATCGGCACGTACGCGCGCTGCGCCTGACCGCCCGCGAAGAACTGGACGTAGGCCTTCCCCTCCTCGATCGCGCCGCGCCGTCCCTCCACCCTCACCGGGCCGAACCGGGCGCTCCCGGGCAGCTCGCGCTTCTTCACGACGCGGTCCTTGAGCCCGCCGAACTCGGTCTTCGCGAGGAGGCGCCGCATCTCCTCGTCGTGCTCGTCCGGGAAGCGCTCCTCGAGCGGCTCGCCACCCTCGCCGCCCTCGGCGGCGCGCGCCCCCCCGGACCGCCCTGCCCCGCAGTCCGCCCACCACGCGTGGCCGTCGAGGTCGAGCGTCAGGGAGCACCGGGTGTGCCGCAGCGCGGCCGTGTCGAAGAGCGCGCGCATCGATCCGGCGAGCTCGCCCGCGGCCTTCCGCGCGTTGGCGCCGGAGATGGACTGGAGCGCCGGGACGACGAAGGTGGTCGCGAGCGCGATCACCCCGAGGACGATGAGCAGCTCGACGAGGGTGAAGCCCCCGGGCGATGGAGGAGCGCGGCGCAAGGATCTCCTAGTAGTTGACGATGTCGTCCTCGGTGCCGGGCTGGCCGTCCGGACCGTTCGACTTCACGTCGAACCCGTCGGCGTTCTTCTGGCCCGGGTAGAGGTAGACGTAGTCGTGCTTCCACGGATCCTTGATGGTGCCGTCCGGCTGGTTGGCCTTGAGGAACCCCTCCTGGATGAGGATGTGCAGCCCCTCCTCGGTGGTGGGGTAGCGGCCGCGCATCACGCGGAACGCGTCGACGCCCTGGTTGGCGATGTTCTGCACGTCGGTCGTCGCCTTCTTGATCTCGGCCTCCTTCTGCCGGCCGATGACGTTGACGGCGACGGCGGAGGCGATGAGGCCGATGATCACGAGGACCACCATGATCTCGATGAGGGTCATGCCTCGCGCGGCGGCGCGGGCGAGCTTCGCGGACTTCACGGTCAGCCTCCTACGAGGTTGTTGATCTGGAGGATCGGCATGAGGACGGAGAAGACGATGAACGCGACGACGCCGCCCATGGCGACGATCATCACCGGCTCGAGCAGCGAGGTGAGCGCGGCGATGGTCGTCTCGACCTGGTCCTCGTAGGCGTCGGCGACGTTGGAGAGCATCTCCTCGAGCGCGCCGGAGCGCTCGCCGATCGCGACCATGTGGTGCACGAGCGGCGGGAACTCGCCGGAGCGCTTGAGCGGCGCGGCGATGGACTCGCCCTCGCGGATGGCGTCGCGGGCCTGCTCGATCACCTCCGCGAGGCGCGTGTTCCCGAGGATGTTCTTCACGATGTCCATCGCGGTGAGGAGCGGGACGCCGCTCTTGAGCAACGTCGAGAGCGTCCGGGCGAACCGGCCGATCGCGACCTGCCGGACGATCGGGCCGAAGATGGGCGCCCGGAGCGTCGCGCGATCCCAGGCGGCGCGCCCGGACGGCGTCGCCCGCCAGCGGACGAGGCCGTAGATCGCCGCCGCGCCGGCGAGGAGGATCGCCCACCAGAAGCGCGCCGCGAACGAGGAGATGCCGATGGTCACCTGCGTGTACCAGGGCAGCGTCGCGCTGGTGTTCTCGAAGATCGAGGTGATCTTGGGGATCACGACGGTGAACAGGACGCCCATGATCCCGGTCCCGATGACCATCATCGCGATCGGGTACGCCATCGTGCCGGCGATCTTGGAGCGGAGCCGCGCCTGGCTCTCGGTGAACTCGGCGAGCCGCACGAGGACGATCTCGAGCGCGCCCGAGCTCTCCCCGGCGCGGATCATGTTCACGTAGAGCGTCGAGAAGACGCGCGGGTGGACGGCGAGCGCGTCGGCCAGCGAGCTGCCCTCGTTGACCCGCTGCTTCACGTCGCCGAGCACGCGCTTCAGCCGCTCGTGCTCGACCTGGTCGACGAGCGCGGTGAGGGCCTCGACGAGCGGGATGCCGGCGTGGGCGAGCACCGCGAGCTGGCGGGTCGCGACGGCGAGGTCGCGCGGGCCGACGCGCCCGAGCACCCAGCGGCGGACGTTGACCTCGCGCTTCGCCTGCTCCTTGGCCTGCGCCTCGCCGATGACCTCGGTGAGGAACACGCCCTCGCGGCGGAGGTTCGCCCGGAGCGTCTTCGGCGAGTCCGCCTCCTTGAGCCCCTGCACCGCCTTGCCGGCGGCGTTGAGCGCCTTGTACTGGAAGACCGGCATGGTCTAGTGGAGGTCCTCGGCGGTCACGGAGAGCACCTCGGCCGCGGTGGTGATGCCGCGCGCCACCTTGTAGGCGCCGTGCTCGAGCAGGGAGAGCATGCCGTGATTGACGGCCGCCTTCTTGATGGTGGAGGAGTCGACGTTCTTGAGGACGAGCTGGCGGACGTCGTCGTCGACGAGCATGAGCTCGTAGATGCCCGTGCGGCCCTGGTAGCCGGTGTTCTGGCAGGCCGGGCAGCCGCGCGCCTTGTAGATGACCCGCGGGCTCCCCGCCTTGCGCCAGATGGCGTCGGTGAGGCCCACCTGATCGCGCTCCTCCTGCGTCGGGACGTACGGCGCGCGGCACTCCGGGCACAGCACGCGCACGAGCCGCTGCGCGAGGACGCCGACGAGCGACGACGCGACGAGGAACGGCTGCACGCCCATGTCGACGAGGCGGGTGATGGCGCCGGCCGCGTCGTTCGTGTGGACGGTCGAGAGGACGAGGTGGCCGGTGAGCGACGCCTGGATCGCGATCTCCGCGGTCTCGAGGTCGCGGATCTCGCCGACCATGATCACGTCGGGATCCTGGCGGAGGAACGACCGGAGCCCGCCCGCGAAGGTGAGCTCGATCTTCGGGTTCACCTGCACCTGGCCGACGCCCTTGAGCGGGATCTCGACGGGATCCTCGATGGTCAGGATGTTCAGGTCCGGCGAGTTGATCTGGGCGAGCGCGGCGTAGAGGGTCGTGGTCTTGCCGCTGCCAGTGGGCCCCGTCACGAGCACGATGCCGTGCGAACGGGTGACGAGCGCGTCCATGATCTTGCGCTGCCAGTCCTCGAACCCGAGCTGGCCGAGATCGAGCACCACGTTCGACTTGTCGAGGAGGCGCATCACGATCCGCTCGCCGTTCGCGGTGGGCACGGTCGAGAGGCGGATGTCGACGTCCTTGCCGGCGATCTTGATGCGGATGCGGCCGTCCTGCGGGAGCCGCTTCTCGGCGATGTTGAGGCCACCCATGATCTTGATGCGGCTCGAGATCGACGCCTGGAAGCGCTTCGGGGGGCGGATCACCTCGCGCAGCACGCCGTCGATGCGGTAGCGCACCGAGATGTCCTTCTCCTCCGGGTTGATGTGGATGTCGCTCGCGCGCTCCTTCACCGCGCGGAAGAGGAGCGAGTTCACGAGGCGGATGATGGGCGCCTCGTCGTCCGCGTCGAGGAGGTCCGTCGGCTCCTCGAGCTCGTGCGCGACGGACTCGAGGTCCTCGGTCTCGAGGTCCTCCATGAGCCGCTCGTGCTCGTCGGAGGCGCGGTCGTAGACCGCGTTGATGGCGTCGACGACCACGAGGCCCGGGACGACCTCCGGCGCGATCGCGGCGCCGAGCAGCATCGCGAGCGAGTCCTGCGCGGCCGTGTCGAGCGGGTCCGCCACCGCGACGCGCACCGCGTCGCCGTCCAGCCCCACCGGCAGCACCCGCGCCTGCTTCGCGAAGTTGATGGGGACCTTCTTCAGGAGCTCGGGCGGGATCCGCTCCGGGTCGATCCGCTCCAGGAACGGCAGGTCGAGCTGCGCCGCGAGCGCGCGGAGCACCGCCTCCTCGCTCACCGCGTGCGAGCGGACGAGGATCTCGCCGAGGCGCATCCCGGCGTGCTCGCCGCGCTGCGCGAGGAGCGCCTCCTCGAGGCGCTCCGGCGCGAGCACGCCGGTGGCGACGAGGATCTCGCCGAGCGGCCGCCCGCAGAGCTGCGCGGGCGCGGCGCCCGGGAGCGGCGGCGGGACGGGGAGGCGGACGGCGTCGATTCGGGCTTCGTCGGACATGGGTTGATCTCGTGCAACGGGCGCGCCGCGTCCGATCATTCCTCCGGCTGGCCCTGCGGCTGCGGCTGCGGCTGCGGCTGCGGCTCGCCGGCGGGCGGCGGCCTGCCGTAGGGCGGGGTGGCGGGCGCCGCCTCGCCCGGCGCAGGCGCCTCGGGCTGGACCTCCAGCCGCTCCTCGGCGCCGGGCTCCGCCTCGCCGGGCGCGACGCCCGGCTCGGGCGCGGCCGGCGCACCCTGCTGCTCGCCGGGCGCCCTCGGCGGCTGCTCGGTCCGAGGCGCGCCGCTCGGCGGCGCGATGAGCCGCTCGCCCGGGGCGCCCGTGCCGCCGTTCTCGAGCTTGAGCGACTCCTCCGTCACGCCCGCCCGGATCTTCGAGTACGGTCCGGCCTTGCGCGTGAAGTCCACCGCCACCTGGTAGCTCGGCTGGCGCCCGTAGAACTGCTCGATGAAGTCCTGCTGCTCCTTGCGCTTGCGCTCGTAGATGCGCCGGTAGTCGGACTCGTCCCGGATGATGTAGGGCGTGAGGAAGAGGAGCAGGTTCGTCTTCTGCTTCGTCGTGGTCGTGTCGCGGAAGAGCCAGCCGAAGATCGGCAGGCTCCCGAGGACCGGGATCTTCTTGACGCTGCGGACGTTCCGCTCCTGGATGAGGCCGCCGATGACGATGGTGCTCTGGTCCTTCGCGACGATCAGCGTCTTCGCGCTGCGCTTGGCGGTGGTGGGGCCGAGCTGGGTGTCGCGGTCGACGATCTCCTCCGTCTGCTCCTCGATGGCGAGCCGGACGTTCCCGCCCTCGTTGATCTGCGGCTTGATCTTGAGCCGGAGCTCCACGTTCTGCCGCTGGATCGGCGCGTAGAGCGAGGAGAGGCCGCCGATGCCGAGCGTCGAGCCGAGCGCCGACGTCCCGCCGGTCGTGCCGGAGAGGAGGTTGGAGAGGCCCTGCGGCGCGAAGCCCGCCTGGAACGGCACGTTCTGGCCGACCGTGATCTCCGACTCCTCGTTGTCCGAGGCGAGGATGTGAGGCGTCGACAGCACGTTCACGTCCGAGCTCGACTGGAGCGCCTGGACGAGGATCCCGAGCGACGGGAGCTTCACGCCGAGGAGATCCTCGACGACCCCTGAGGAGGGGCCGTTGAAGCCGGTGAGGAAGCCGCCGAGCGAGATGACGTTGTTGAGGTTGAAGGAGGAGACGCGGCCCGGCTCGGACGCGAGCGGGATGAAGCCCTTCTCGCCGCGATAGTCCACCGGGACCACGCCGTGCGCGCCCACGCCGAACTGGGTCGAGTCGTTGAGGTTCACCTCCATGATCACGGCCTCGACGAACACCTGCCGGCGCGGCCGGTCGAGCTTCTCCACGAGCCGCTGGATGGCCTGGAAGTCCGCGCCGCTCGCCTGAACGAGGAGGGCGTTCTGCGCCTTGTCGGCGGTGACCTTCACGTCGCCGCTGAAGAGCGACGCGGTCACGTCCGCCGCGCCGGCCGGGCGCGCGGGCGGCGGAGTCCCGGGCGGCGTGCCCATGGGGCCCGGGACGGGCGTCGGCGAGAGCCCGCCCGGCGCGCCGGGTGCGGCGGCGCCGGTGCGCCGCCCGGCGGCCGTGCCCTGGGCGAGGTTCGAGAGCGTCTGCGCGAGCTCCTCCGCGTTCGCGTTCTTGAGGAACACGACGTGGATGCCGCCCTCCGCGCTCGTCGGCACGTCGAGCTGCTCGATGAGCTCCATGAGCCGCTGAAAGCTCTTCTCGTCCGCGATGACGATGAGCTTGTTCGTGCGCTCGTCGGGGAGGACCTTCGAGACCGAGACCTCCACGGAGCCGCCCGCGCCCGCGGGCGCGGGCGCGACCTGCGCGGCGCCGGGGCGCGGCGGCGTCGGCGCCGAGAGCACGGTGCGGCTCCGGCCCCCGCCGCGCGCGCCGCCCTGCTGCGCCTGGAAGATCTGGTTCACCTTGTCGGCGATGTCCTTCGCGGACGCGAAGCGGATCTGCACGATGCGCACGAGCTCGCCCGCGCCGGCGCGGTCGATCGCCTCGATGAGCCGCTCGATCCGCCGGATGTTGAGGGCGATGTCCGTGACGATGAGCATGTTGGGCGGGATCGCCTGGATGTCCGCGCCCTGGGGCGAGATGAAGTTCCCCATGACCCCGCGCAGCTGGTCCGCGTCGGCGAACGAGAGGCGGATCACCTTCGTGATCGGCTGCTCGCTGTAGGGCGTCGTCTGATCGCCCGTGTACGTGGGGATGGGGTTCTTCTTCGCGTCGGCGGTCCGGACGAGCTTGTAGTACTTGCCCGTCGGGTAGACGCTGATGTTGTTCGAGTTGAGCGCCGCGATGAACGCCGCGTACGCCTCCTCCGCGGTGACCGGCGTCTTCGAGAGGAGCGTGATCTTCCCGCGCGCCACGTCCTCCGTGAACATGAAGTTCCGGCAGGTCCAGCGGCTCGCCTGCTCGAGCACGTCGGCGATGTCGGCCTTGTTGAACTGCAGCATGAACCGCCCCTGCATCGGGACGCAGCGCTCCGCGGGGCGGAACGTCTGCGGCTGCTGGGGCTGCTGCGGCGCAGCCGCGGGGCGCGCCGGCCGCCCGTTCTGGCCCTGGGCCGCGGGCGGCGTGACCGGGCGCGGCGCCCCGGGCGTGGCCGTCGCGGGCGGACGGGGCGCGGGCGCCGGGCGCGGGCCGGCGGTGTCCCCGCTCTGGGGCGGACGGATCGGCACCTGCGCGGACGCGAGGGCCGGGACGAGGATGAGGAGCGTGGCGAGGCGATTGCGCATGGGAGGCTTTCGACCCTGCGTCACGGGCCGCTGATGGTGTATTCCTTGCGGATGACCTGTCCCCCGCGCTCCAGCTCGATCGTCACGCGCTGTGACTCGCGCAGCTTCTGGTAGAGCTCGAGCGCCTTGTCGGGGGAGTTGATCTCGTACCCGTTCACCCGCTGGATGACGTCGCCGTTCTCGATGCCGATCGAGGCGTAGAGCGAGTTGGGCTGGATGGAGAAGAGCTTGAACCCGTTCGCCGCGCCGTTCTTGAAGGACGGCACGATGCGGGCCTGGGTCGCGATGGTGTTGAGGTTCCCGAGCGTCGAGTCGATGACGCCGCGCTCGATCTCGTACTTGTTCTGGCCGAGCTCGCGCACGCCCTCCATCCCGCGGCCGCCGGGGGCCCCGCGCGCCGGCGGCGGCACCGGGGCGAGGCCGAGGTTCCCGGTGGACTCGACGCCGGACGCGGCGACGGCGGAGCCGCCCTCGAAGTCGAGGTACTCCTTCGTCCCCTTGTTGCAGACGATCGCGACGAGGCGGAAGCCGTTCCCGGTGGCGTCCGTGTCGGCGCGCACGCGCTCGAGCCCGAGGAGCCTCGCTCCCCCGACCTCGTCGCCCACGCCGACGACCTGCGCCTCGCGCGTGTTGAGATCCACGATCGTCGCGAGCGACTGGCGCGCCCGCTCGGCGATCACGCCGACCACGAGCTGCAGGCGGAGGTCGCTCTTCGCCGGGGCGGCGCTGGGATCGTCGCAGTTCTGCGGCGACACCGGCGCCTGCGCGACGTCGGCCTCGGCCTCGCGCGGCGGCTCCTGGCCGATGAGCTTGTAGAGCCGGTCGACGTCGAGCGTGGCGGGGAGCGTCGGGCGCGGGGGCGCCGCGGGGACCGCGGCGACGTCGGCCCGGGGCTCCGGACGGATGGCGGCGCCCGCGAGCGTGTTCACCGTCTTCGCGGTGAGCCACGCCGCCACGAACAGCAGCGCGAGGTTCGCCGTCCAGGCGTACTTGCGGAAGAAGAGGTCGAGCATGGGAGCGCCGCGCGGGAAGGGAGCAACGGCCATGCCACGCCCGCGTTCCGGCTACCTTGCTCAACCCTTCGATGCGACAGGGAAATCCCGCCTGCTCGCCCACCGCTCCGGCGGGGCGGCGGCGCGGCATGCCAATTTGGCAACGGAGGGCCTCGGAAGCTCGGCGCGCTGCCAGATTGTCAGCGCTCGCCGTCCGGCTCGTCGTCACCCGGGGAGGGCTCGACGAGGCGTCCCTCCTCGTCTCGATCGAGCTTGCGGTAGATCGTCCGCGCGGCGATGCCGAGGAGCTGCGCGGCGAGGTTCTTGTCGCCGCGGGTGTGATCGAGCGTCCGGCGGATCACCAGCCGCTCGATCTCTTCGAGGGTCGTCCCGAGCGGTACGGCGAGCGTGGCCGAACCGCCCGCCGGCGCGCCGGCCGCGCCCGCCGCCGCCCGCACCGCCTCCGGGAGATCGCCGACCTCCACGGTCTCACCGCGCGTCAGGATCACCCCGCGCTCGACGGCGTGCATGAGCTCGCGCACGTTGCCCGGCCAGGCGTAGCGCTCGATCGCCGCGATCGCCGCGGGCGAGAACCCGCTCACGGCCTTCGCGTTCGCCTCGGCGAAGCGACGCAGGAACGCGCCCGCGAGCAGGATCACGTCCTCGCGCCGCTCGCGGAGCGGCGGCAGGCGCACCGAGACCACGTCCAGCCGGTAGAAGAGGTCCTCGCGGAAGCGCCCCGCCTTCACCTCCGCGGCGAGGTCCTTGTTCGTCGCGGCGACCACGCGCACGTCCACGCGGATGGGCTCGGTGCCGCCGACGCGCTCCAGCACCCCGTCCTGCAGGAAGCGGAGGAGCTTCACCTGCACCGACGGCGACATCTCGCCGACCTCGTCGAGGAACAGGGTGCCGCCGTGGGCGCGCTCGAAGCGCCCCTCCTTGCGCGCGGCGGCGCCGGTGAACGCGCCCTTCTCGTGCCCGAAGAGCTCGGACTCGAGCAGGCTCTCCGGGATCGCCGCACAGTTGATGGGGACGAACGGGCCCGCGGCGCGCGTGGAGAGGTCGTGCACGAGCCGCGCTGCGAGCTCCTTGCCCGTGCCGCTCTCGCCGGTGAGGAGCACGGTCGCGGAGGTCGGCGCCGCCTGGCGCAGCGTATCGAGCACGGCCCGGAACGCGGGCGCGTCGCCGAGGAGCCCGCCCACGGCGCCGGAGGAGAGCTCGGCGAGCTGCGCGCGCAGCGCGCGGTTCTCCGCGACGAGCGAGGCGCGCTCGATCGCCTGCCGGACCGACTTCACGATCGCGTGCCGCTTCACGGGCTTCGTGATGAAGTCGTAGGCGCCTTCCTTCATCGCGGCGACCGCGGTCTCGACCGTCCCGTAGGCGGTCATGAGCACGACCTCGGTCTCGGGCGAGAGCGTCTTCACCGCCCGGAGCAGCTCCTCGCCGCTCATGCCGGGCATCATGAGATCGGTCACGACCGCGGAGACGCGCTCGCGCCGCAGCACCTCGAGCGCGGCGGTCCCGCTCTCGGCGAGCGCGACACGCCAGCCCTCGCGCTGGAAGATCCGGGCGAGCGACTCGAGGTTGGGCTTCTCGTCGTCGACGATGAGGACGAGCGGGGTCACCGGATCCGAGGATAGCAGCGCCGGCGCCGCGGGCCCA